>JAJYLT010000029.1:0-19908 GCA_021787565.1 Acidobacteriota bacterium | reverse complement strand
CTCACTCCTCACTCCTCACTCCTCACTCCTCACTCCTCACTCCTCACTCCTCACTCCTCACTCCTCACTCCTCACTCCTCACTCCTCACTCCTCACTCCTCACTCCTCACTCCTCACTCCTCACTCCTCACTTCCCACTCCTCACTCAAAAGAGCGGGGCCGAAGCCCCGCCCTGTGTGATCTTCGAGCAGGACAAAAACTCAGAAAGTGCCCCCAAGCAGGCGGTCCGAGGAGGATGGAGCGGGCTCGGCGGCGGCCTCCTGTTCGGCCGCGGGAAGCTCCGGAGAAGCCTCCTCGGCGGAGGCCTCCAGGCCGGCGGCCAGGGCCGGCTCTCCCGACTTCGAGGGGTGGTGCTCCTGCTCCTTGTAGGCGGAGATCACCGCGTCCTCCAGCATTTTCCGCGTCTCGCTGTTGAGGGGGTGGGCGATGTCCTTGAAGGTCCCGTCGCGGCGCTTCTTGCTTGGCATGGACAGGAAGAGCCCGTTGTTTCCCTCGATGATCTTGATGTCGCTGATGATGAAGCAGTGGTCGAAGATGATCGACACGAAAGCCTTCAGCTTCGGCTCGTCCACCGGGAAAATCCGGATGTCGGTGATCTTCATGGCAGGGTCTCCTTTCCCACTCGCGGTACGGTGAGTTCCCAGTAGTCCTTTCGCGTCAGCGTGCTCGTCAGAACCGCGCTGATTCCCCGGTGCGATAGGTCACGGTACGCCTCTTGAGCCTGGCTTCGGTCCGGGAAGATCCCTATCCAGGAGGAGCCCGATCCGGCTAGGAGCATCCGCCCGGCTCCATGGGGCGGAGCTGTCTGACGGCCACTCGAACCCTCGTCCCCTCGCTGTTTGAACACCTCCTCAAAACGGTTGAAAAACTGCCGCTCCGACAACGTTCCCTCGACGATCCCTTGGACTAACGCCTCTATTCTATGGGGCGTTCCGGCCCCTGTCAACCTCTCGTCCAGCAGGCGGTAGGCTTCGCCCGTGGGGGTCCCCGCCGTTCCCGGGAGCACGAGCAGGTGCATGGGAGGCGCGTCGGGCAGGGCGTAAACCTCCTCGCCCCTTCCGGCCCCCAGGGCCGTGCCCCCGACGAGAAAGAAGGGAACGTCGCTGCCGAGCTTCAGGGCGAGATCGCGAAGCAGCTCCTGCGCAGGCGCCAAGCGCCAGAGCCGGCAGAGCCCCAGGAGGGTCGCGGCGGCGTCGCTGCTTCCCCCGCCCAGGCCCGCCTGCATGGGAATGCGCTTCACGAGGTGGATGCGCGCGCCCTTGCCGCAGCCCGTGGCCGCCCGAAGGGCCCCGGCCGCCTTCAGGACCAGGTTGTCCTCGCCGGCGCCCAGGCGCGGGTCGCTGCACGTGAGGACCACCTCGCCAGCGGCGGGGTGGAATTCGAGCGTGTCGCAGAGCCCGATGGACTGGTACACGGTGCGGATCTCGTGGTAGCCGTCGGGGCGGGGGCCGAGCACCTCCAGCCCCAGGTTGATCTTGGCGTGGGCCCGGTATCGGATCGGCGCGCTCATGGCTGGACCTCCTCTAGGATCTGGGCCGGATCGGCGGAGTGGAGCTCGATCCCCCGCGGGACTTGAAAGATGGCCGGGCTGAAGGAGCCGCTACGGGCCGAGGTCAGCTTCAGCGTGAGAAGGGTGCGGCCGGGGCCCCGGAGCTCGGCGCGGAGGAAGGGGCACGGCCCCGCGGGCGAGGGGATGAGATCGGCCCTGCACCGGCCCAGCCCGTTTCTCCACCCGGCCCTCAGACGCCCCCCCGGCCGGGGCTCCAGTCCGGCCTGCCCGGGCACGGGTCCTCCCTGAAGCAGGAAAAGAAGGTCGGCCGGGTCCCACGGCATGGCCCGGGTGGCCTCACTCCATCGGTAGACGAGGCCCGCTGAGGGCGCCACCAGGGTGCCCTCCGCCGGGGTCAACAGGAGGAGCATCTGCGTGGCGCCGAAGGGGTCGCGCAGCTCCACCCGGGCGCCCTTCCCGGGCTCTACCGCACAGCCGCCGAAGGCGGCCAGGGTCCTCCCGCCCAACCGGAGGGTGGCGGAGATGGAGGCGGAGTAGGGCCCGGCGGCGGGGGCGGCGGGCAGGGCGGCGGGCGGTTTTCTGACGGCGCAGGCGATAAGGAGCGCGAGAAGCAGGAGCAGGAGGGTCTTGGCGGTGGGGCGATGAGGGATGAGGGATGAGGGATGAGGGATGAGGAGGGATGAGCCATGAGGGATAAGCGGCGGAGTCCGCTTATCGCACCGAAAGTGTTCCCAGCCGGCCTTTTCAGAGGGCAGTTCGCTACCCCCCTTGCGCCCACTCAAAGCGCAACTCCTTGTTGAATTTGGTCATGACGATGGTGAGGTGGCGCTTTCCTCCGGCGGCGAAGGAGGCCGCCTCCGTATGGGTCTCGGAGATGTCCTGAACCTCCGTGCGGATCGAGAAGGTAATCGTGTGTTGACCGGGAGGGACGGGAAAGCTCCCTGTGTAGGTCGCTGATCTGAAGGTGAACTTCCGGTGGATCGAGACGTGGGCCGCCTCCTTCCCGTCGACCCGGATCCAGAACTCCCCCCGGAGCACGCCGGAGGTGAAGCTGTAGGTCACCGTGCAGGGCTGGGGAGGTGGAGGAGGAGGCTGAACCGCCACGGGCTTGACGACAGGCGCGGGCGGGGCTTCCTTCGGCGGGGCCTGCGGCCGGGGACGGTAAACCGGCCTGCGCGCGGGCTTGGGGAGCACCGCGGAAGGGGGGGGCGGGACCGGCTGGGCTGGCTCGGCTGGCTCGGCGGAGGTGGTCGCTTCGCCCGCGGGAACCTCCTGGGCGACTCTGTCCGCCAGGGCGGCCGCCGCCCGCTCCGAGGCGGCTCTGTGCCTGAGGTAGAGAGCCCCGCCCACGGCCCCCAGCAGGAGCAGCACCACGAAAAGGCCCCCGCCCGCGATCAGGAGGACCACGGCCGGCCTGCGCGCCGATGCCCGGGCCGCCGCGGGAACGCCGCCTCCCGCGGCCGCACCCGGCGGGCGCGGGACCGTCCCCGATGCCTTGGCGGCGGGCGCGGGAGGGGAGGCCGACGGGGAAAGCTCCGGAGGGGGATGGACCACCGTGGCTTCGAGGTGTTCCGGGCCGGATGGCGGAGAAACGACGGCCGTCACGCCCGTTCCGGCGTGGGGCGGGGCGGAGCCAGCCATGTAGGCGTCGATGTCCTGGACCAGCAGATCGGCCGAGGCGTAGCGCCGGTCCGGATCCTTGGCCATGAGGTAGCGGACGATCTGGTCCACGTCGGGGGAGAGCTCGGGGCAGCAGGAGAGGACGGAGGGCGGCGATTCGCTGAGGATCTGGAAGGTGACGGTGGCGATGTCCTCGCCGGGGAAGGGCTTCCGGCAGGTCAGCATCTCGTACAGGACGCAGCCGAGGGAGAAGAGGTCCGACCGGCCGTCCACCCCGCGCCCCATGATCTGCTCGGGCGACATGTAGGCCGGCGTGCCCAGGAACTGCCCCTCGCGGGTGAGTTCCGAGGTGGGGACCTTGGCGATGCCGAAGTCCATGAGCTTGAGGTGGCCGTCCTGGGTCTGGATGATGTTGGCCGGCTTGAGGTCCCGGTGGATGACGCCCGCCTTGTGGGCGTAGTTGAGCGCCGAGGCCAGCTCCCGGAAGAGGGGGAGGACCGTGTCGGGGTCGGCCTTGCGGCCCTGCCGCACCTTCAGGTTCCAGGGGATGCCCTCCACGTACTCCATGGCGATGAACGGCACCCCGCTCAGGGAGCCGTCGTCGGCCTCGTAGATCGTGACGATGCAGGGGTGGTTGAGCTTGCCGGCGGCCCTGGCCTCTCGGAGGAACCGCTGGCGGAACTCCCGCACCTTGGCCTCCTCCAGGCCGTCGGGCAGGGCGATGGTCTTGAGGGCGACGTAGCGGTCGATGGTGGGGTCCCGGGCGAGATAGACGAGGCCCATGGAGCCCCTTCCCAGCACCCTCTCGATGACGTACTTGCCGATGCGCTCCGGCGTGGAGCCGGGGCGCGAAGGTTTTGTCACCGGACCACCTCTCGGAGGGGCAGCATGGTCACTCCCTTCTCGCGGTAGTAGGGGAGCCTCTCTGCCAGAACCTTGATGGTCTTGGGACGGAGGTGCCCGATGGCCACCATGACGCCCTCTTTCTTCGACCTCGCGACCAGGGAATCCAACTGCTTCATGATAGCATCCTCGTCGTCCCGATCGTCAAGGAAGACGGAGCGGTATGCCGCCTTGACGCCCTGCGCCCGGGCGATGTCGTAGGCCACCGTCTGGGCGCTCGTGCGGCTGTCCAGGAAATAGAGCCCGCGGCCCTTCAAGAACTCCATGACGGCGAGCATGAGGTCGGGATCGGAGGTGGCCAGGGAGCCCATGTGGTTGTTGACCCCCTCGGCGTGGGGCACGCCCGTCAGGTCCATCGCCAGGATCCTCTCCACCTCGGAGGGCTTCATGCCGCAGAGGATCATGCCCGCGGTGCCCCTCCAGTGATTGGCGTTTTCCGGCTCCATGGGCGCGTGGAGGATGACGGGAAAGCCGTGGGCGTGCAGGTATTCGGCGCTGGTCACCGATTCGGGCAGGAAGGGGATGATGGCGAAGGTGACCGACTTGGGCAGTTCGTCGGCGGCCTTCTCGACCAGGTCCAGGCGGTATCCCACGTCGTCGATGACGATGCAGATGGCCGGCGGGCCCCCGAGGGGAGCGGGGACGTGCGCCGTGCCGTTGGCGGGCGGCGTCTCCGGTCCCTTGGGCTGCGGCGGGTAAGAAGACGGGTGGAGGGAAGGCTGCTCCGGCTTCGCCTTGGCGATGGGCGCCGGGGGCGGCACCGGCGGCCTGGGCCAGGGCATCAAGAATCCAGGGGCCAGCCGGCGGAGCATCACCGCACCCACCAGCGCCGCCGCGATCAGCAGCAGGATCCAGAAGGGGAGCTGGAGGCCGGCGGCCTTCCGGCTCCGGCCCTTAGCTCGCGGCGGCGCCATGGGCCTTGACCTGGGGGGCGGGGAGGGCCGCCTTGAGCACCTCCTGGTAGGTCTGGAGGTCCGTCTGTCCGGCCGCCGGCGTGAGGTGTATGGCCGGCTGCAGGGGCCTGTTCTTCATCGGTTGGCCGTCGGGATCCAGGAAGTAGGCCGTGGTCAGCCTGAGGAGCCCGCCGTTGTCCAGGGGGAACTCCTCGAAGAGGGGAGCCCAGCCGAAGGTGGGTTCTCCCGCCAGCACCGCGCCCCTCTCCGTCAGGGAGAGGGCCAGCACCTCGCCGGCGCGGGCGGTGGTCCCGTTCACCAGGACCCGAAGGGGCCGTCCCGCCAGATAGCCCGGTCCTTCCAGCCGCTCCTGGCGGCTGCCCTTGGGGCCCTTGAGGGTAGGCCCGGGCCCAGGTCCCAACAGCAGGCCGGCCCACCGCAGGGCATCCTGCGTGTCGGCGGGCGCGCAACCGCGCAGGTCCACCACGACCGTCCCTCGGGAGCCCTTGAGGGATTTCACCAGGGCGTCGGAGGGCGAGCCGTCCAGCGCCGCCAGGACCAGGGCTCCTCCGGCGCCCGGAAGGGCGACCCAGCGGGGCTGCGGCGGCGCCTGCCGCACGAGTGTGAGGCTGTAGGACTGCCAGCTGTCCGACTTCATGAAGACGCACGGGACCTTGTCCCCGGCCTTGCCGCGCATGGCCTCCTGGATCTGGGCGTAGTTCATGTCGTAGGTGGAGCGGTCCCCGATGAAGCGGAGGGCGTCCAGGGGGCGGATGGAGGGGTCCTGTCCGGGAAAGACCGCGAGCACGCGGGCGAAATCCTGGTCCTTCGTGACGTAGAGGGGAAGGACCGGGTCGTCCGGGCGCATGGCCTTGTAGGCGGCCACGTCGGAGGGGGGGATGTAGACGCATTCGGGCCCCACGCTGGAGGCGGCCCCCTGGAGCGCCCCCCTGATGACGGTTTCGGGCGACGTGGGGTCCACGTAGTCCTTGAGGACCATCCCGAAGACCTTCTCGAAGAGGCTGATGGACTCGGGGGCCAGCGGGGCCGCGGGCTCTTTCGCCTGTGCCGCGGCCGCCAGGGGAAGGGCGGCCGCAAGGACCAGGACGAGGAGTCCGCGGAGGGCGTCAGCGCGAAGCGCCATGGTGGTCTCCTTTCAGCCAGGGCGCCGGGTCGATGGCCCTGCCCCCCTGGCGGAGTTCGAAATAGAGCGCGGGTGTCTCGGTAGTGGCGCTCTCGCCCACGGTCCCAAGTTGCGCTCCCTGGGTGAGTGTCTGGCCCTTCTGGACCGCGATCGAATCCAGATGGGCGTAGATGGTGAAGAAGCCTCCGGGATGGCTCAGAATCACGGTGTATCCGTAACCGGTGAGCCAGTCGGCGTATTCCACGATCCCGTCGAAGACCGCGCGCACGGGGCTCCCGAGCGCCGCCGCGATGTCCAGGCCCGGGTGCGGCACCCGCGTCAGGAAGCGCGGGTTGATGGTGTCGCCGAAGGAGCGGACCACCACGCCGCGGCAGGGGTAGGGGAGACTGCCTTCGGCCAGCGCCATGTTCTTGGAGTAGAGGTCGATCCGCTTGCGGAAGCTGAGATCGTTCATGTAGCGGTCCATGGAGCGCGCCGCGGCCAGCCTCTCGTCCAGGGCCTTCTGGGCCGTGGCGCGCTCCAGGCTCAGGTCCCGGAGCATGGCCGAGAGCTGGCCCTGCTCCCCGAGGAGCGTCTTGCGCTCGGCCTCGGCCTGGCTGGCCTCCTGCTCCAGGCTCGCCTTCAGTTGGGTCAGCTCGGTGCGGTTGGCCTCCTGCTCCCGGCGGAGGCTCGCCAAGCTCCTCAGGCTCGCGGCGTCCCGGGCGGCGAGGGCCTGCAGGTAGAGACCGGCGCTCCGCAGGTCCTGCGTGGACTGGACGGCGAAGTAGACGCGGTACTGCTGGAGCACGCCCAGTTCGTACTGCTCCCGCATCCTGAGGAGGAGGTAGCGCCGGACCTCGGCTTCCCTCGAAGCCAGGGTCTGGGCCTGGGCGTCGGCCGCCTGCAGGGCTTCCTGGCTCTCTTTCCGCTTCTGCGCGATGCGCCGCAGCATGGTCTCGTCGAGGCGCACCCGCCGCCGCAGCAGCTCCAGACGGTCCAGGATGCCCGACTGCTTCCCGGCGATGTCCGCCACCTGGCCGGCCAGTCTGTGCACCTCATCCTCCAGGCCTCCGGGCTGACCGGACGGCGCCGCGGCGAGGGCCGGGAGCAGGAACAACAGCAGGGTCCCGGCGGCGAGCGCCTCGGGCTTCATGCGCCCGGCCCCTTCAGGACGGGCCGTCCTTCCAGGTCGCCGGGCACCGGGACCCCCAACTGGTTCAGGATCGTGGGGGCCATGTCGATCATGTTCGGAGCCCGGCTCAGTTCCCGGTTGGAGAAGAAGATCCCGGGCACGAAGGAGGGGTCCAGCGAGCAGTGGTCGCCGCTCCAGGCCTTGAGGTTGTCCTCGATGAGCGCCTCGGGCGCCCCGCCCAGGGAGGTCTGCCAGGAGACCCGGTAGTCCGGCGTGTTGGTCACGCGCAGGTCCGGCGTCAGATCGGGGTCGTAGTGCTTGTAGAGCTCGTCGCGCGTGTAGACGGCGAAGACGGGATGGGCGCCGTTCTCGGGATCCACCATCTGGGGCAGCTCCCGTTTCAGTTCGGCGCAGAGGGCGTCATACTCGGCGCCCGGCGCCACGATGCCGTGCTCCTCCCGCCCCTTGAGGTTGATGTAGACGTTCCCCAGGCCCAGGGCGTAGGCGCGGGTCTTGGACCAGTCCACGTTCTTGAAGAGCAGGCGGTCGTCGTCGAAGAGATCTTCCAGGGACAGGACCCCCGTTCCCGATTTGAGGGTCATGTAGCCGTGGTCGATGAGCCACCGGTTGGTGTTCACGGCGCGGCGGAAGGAGGTGAAGCCGTGGTCCGAGAGCACGATGAGGGTGGCGCCCTTGGGAATCTCGGCCATGGCCTCGCCCACGATGCGGTCCATGCGGATGTAGGCCTGGCGCATGGCCTCCTGGTACTTGGGCGCCTTGGCCGCGTCGTAGAGCGGATGGCCGGGGTCCATGTAGCGCCAGAGGACGTGGGCGATGCGGTCGGTGAACTCGTAGACCTGGACGTAGAGGTCCCAGTCTCCGTCCTTCAGCAGCCCGTTCATCATGCGCTCGTAGGCGTCCACGGTCTGGTTCATGTCGGAGAGGAACTGGTCCTCGTCGCACAGCCCTGAGGAGATGGTCCAGGTGTCGATGGCCCAGCCCATCGTTTTGTAGCAGCCGAACCGCTTCATCAACTGCTCGGCGTAGTCGCGCGGGTAGGAGATGGGGATGCCCTCGTCATCAGGGTGGAAGTGGATGGGCGACATGTACAACTTCAGGGACGGCGAGACGTCCAGCAGGTAGAAGCGCACCATCCCCTTGAGGTGGAGGATCCGGTTGAAGGCGAAGTCCAGGACCACCCACTCGGACCACTGGCCCCTCTTGAGCGTGGCCCGCTGGCCCTGCACCTCGAAGGAGCAGGTGCCCGCCCCGGCGTCCCACGACACCTTCAGGGGCACGTCCACGGTGGGGCGGATGCCCTCCTTCTGGAGCTTGGCCTCGCACCTCTTCTTCAGCTCGGCGCGGACCGTGGGATCGGTCGCCCCCGCACCCGCGTCCTGCACCACGTACTCGTAGAAGGGCTTGTTGAAGGGGCCCTTGATGGCGACGGTGACGGGCTGGGCCGCCTGGGGCGGCACGGGCACGATCTCCACGGAGAACTCGTTGTCGCCCGCCGTCAGACTGGGATCGGTCGTGAAGATGTAGGGCGTTCCCACACGTCCCCGCATGTCCGGGACGCCGAGGCCCGACAGGAGCCGTCCCGCGGGGAAGGGGCGGGCCGGGAAGGTGTCCGGAACGCGGAAGACCAGGCAGCGGTCGCCCGCCTGCGCCGCCGTCTTCCAGAAGGGCTTGCCCTTCAGGTGGTTGTAGGGCGCCGGGAGGCGCGTGGGGAGGTAGGTCGAGATGAAGAAGAACAGCCCGGTCGCCAGGAGGGCGCCGAGGCCTGCCACCAGAAACAGCAGGGGCTTGGAGGGCCGTCGCAGCACCCCCCTCAGGAGCACCACGACGCCCAGGACCAGGATCATCAGCAGGCCCGGGAAGGCCCACCGGTTCCACCGGCCCAGGAGGAACGGCCGACTCACCTCCTCCATGAGCGCGAAGCGCGGCTTGTAGCCCTTGAGATCGCGCACCAGGAAGTCGAAGACCTGGTCCCGCCCAGGGTTCCAGCCGGTCTGGAAGGTGCCCCACGATACGGGCGTCTGGGGAGGGTTGGTGACTTGGAGGTCGTGGTAGGAGCCCTCTCGGGCCAGGGCGGCCAGGTGAGGAAGGTCTCCCTCGGCCATGTACCGCCGCACCAGGGTAGGGTCCGCCCCGTCAAAGCCCAGCACCACCACCTTGGGCTTGGGGGCGGCGTCAAGGGAGATGAGGGCCGCCGCCGCGAGAAACAGGCCCGTCAGGACGGCACGGAGGCGGTTCATTGGCCGAGGAGGCCCCTGAGGCCGGCATCTCTCACGATGGTGTGGGCGCGGTCGGGGCCGGTGGACAGGATGGCCACCGGCACGCCCGTCAGCGCCTCCAGCCGGTGGACGTAGGACTTGGCGTTGGAGGGCAGAGCGTCCCAGTTGGTGGTGCCGTAGATCTCCCGGCGCCAGCCGGCCAGGGTCTCGTAGACGGGGACGGCGGTCTCGAGAATCCAGGGCGCGGCCGGGAAGTCGGTCAGGCGCTCGCCGTTGACGTCGTAGGCCACGCAGACCTTCACCTCGTCGAAGGCGTCCAGCACGTCGAGGAGCGTGAGGGCGATCCCCTCCATGCCGTTGAGCCGCACCGAATAGCGGGCGGCCACCGCATCGAACCAGCCGCAGCGCCTTGGCCGGCCCGTGGTGGTTCCGTACTCGTGGCCCCGCTCCCGGATGAGATCGCCCGTCTCGTTCTTCTGTTCCGTCACGAAGGGCCCCTCGCCCACCCTTGTGCAGTAGGCCTTGTAGACGCCGATGACGGTCTTGATCTGGGTGGGCGGGATGCCCAGGCCCGTGCAGGCCCCTCCCGCCGTGCTGTTGCTCGAGGTGACGAAGGGATAGGTGCCGTGGTCCACGTCCAAAAGCGTCCCCTGGGCTCCCTCGCAGAGCACGCGCTTGCCCGACCGGATGGTCTCCTGAACCAGCGCCGCCGTGTCGGTCACGAGGGGCTCGATCTCCGGGGCCATCTCCTGGAAGCGCCGCACCACCTCCTCGGGAGCGATGCCGTCGTGGCCGAAGACGGCCTTCAGGTGGCGGTTCTTCGACTCGGAGAGGCGGATGAGTTCGGCCTCGAGCTGCTTGGGGTTCTTCAGGAAGATCGTCCGAACGCCCTCCCGGTTGTACTTGCTCTCGTAGCAGGGGCCGATCCCTCGGCCCGTGGTTCCTATCTTTCCGGCCCCCCGGCGCTGCTCCCGCAGTTGGTCCAGGAGGACGTGGTGGGGGAGGATGAAGTGGGCGCGGTCGGAGATGCGCAGCCCCCGGACGTCGATCCCCGAATCCTTCAGGCCCCGGATCTCCGTGACGAGGGCCTCCGGGTCGATGACGATCCCGTTCCCGATGACGCAGGTCTTCCCCGCGGCCAGAATCCCCGAGGGCACCAGGTGCAGCGCGTAGCGGTTACCCCCGATGGTCACCGTGTGACCGGCGTTGTGCCCGCCCTGGTAGCGGCCCACGAGGTCCGCGGCGTCCGAGAGAAGGTTCACGATCTTGCCCTTGCCCTCGTCGCCCCATTGTCCCCCAACGATGACCATCGGCATCTGCATGGTGCACCCCTCTGAAGTCCATGAAAAGTATACCCCCAAATCCCCGATCGGATTGCGGTGTAGGAGCGCCACCCCGGCGCGATAGGGCTCCAGAGCAGGGGCAGCGCACGTACCGCTCGCCCCGCGTCGCGGCGGGGCGCCGCTCCTACCTCCTCTCGAGCCTGCCCAGCACGGTGGCCGTGGTCTCCTCCAGGAGCGCCGCGGCCTCCCCTTCGAGGCGCGCGCACTCCCGCTTCATCTCGGCCACGAAGGGGGCGTCGTCGATGCCTCCCAGGTTGATGAGCACGTTGAGGATGCCCCCCTTGAGGCCGGCGAAGGCCATCTGGGCGCCGACACCCGCGTCCGAGACGGAGTTCCGGTTGCCCTCCTCCGCCGCCCGCTTGGCCAAGGCGAGGGCCTTGAGGCAGGTTCGGGCCGTCTCCAGGGGCACCGCGACGGCCCGCTTGAGGCCTGCCTGCATGGCTGCCTTGCGGGCCGTCTTCTCCTCAGGGGTGTTCTTCGGCAGCCGCAGGGCCTCCATGTAGGCGTTGAAGGCGCGGGTGTCCTCGTCCACCGCCGCCAGCAGGTCGTCCTTGGCGGCCTGGGCCGCCTCGGCGGTCTCGTTCATGGCCGCGAAGGCCCCCTCGTAGCCCGGCTTGCCAACGGTGAGATTGGCCACCATGGAGGCCAGCGCCGCCCCGAGCGCCCCCGCGAGCGCCGCCACGGAGCCGCCGCCCGGGGCCGGCGAGTCCCTGGAGACCTCGTGCACGAAGGCGTCGGTGCGCTTGGTGATGAGCGCTCCCTCGGCGGGTTCGGGGTAGCCGATGACCTTCTCGCGGACATCGAAGGGGGCCACGTCTCGAAGCCCCAGGCTCTGCACGGCCGTCTCGACCACGTCTTCCAGCGGGATGCCGGTGCAGCGCCCCTGACGCGCCAGGTAGAACCTCCCGGTCTCCACCATGGCCTGGAGCGGCACCAGGCCGACGATCTCGCTCCCCGTCACCACGAGGCCCCTCTCCCCGGCCAGCTCCCTGGCCTTTTCCAGGACGGCGTGGGTGGGGGTGACCCGGTAGTTGGTCAGGTTGATGGAGATCTGGACCCGCCCGAACTGGGGCACCTCCCAGCCGATGGCCTTGCAGTGGCTGAAGAGGCCGGGCTGCTTCACGGACTCGCCCACGAGGCGGTCGGGGTCCGCGTCGTTGAGGCGGTAGAGCTTGCGGCCGTCGTAGCCGTGGGCCTCGCGGATATGGCCAAACAGGGCGCCGGGGGCCGGGAACTCGGCCTCGCAGGAGCCGCAGAAGAAGCGCCCCTTCTCGTGTTTCAGCAGCGTGCCCATGTAGTAGAAGGGACGGACGTTGCCGCGGCGCACGCTCCTGCCCTTCTCGCGGAGCATGAAGGCGATGTCCGTGGCGTGGTCCTTGTTCCGGGAGTTGAGGTCGATGTTGTAGGCGATGAGGAATTCGCGGGCCCCGATGACCGTGGCGCCGGAGCGCGCGTTGAAGGCGGCCGGGCCGAAGTCGGGGGCCCACTCGGGGTCCTTCAGCTTCTCGGCCAGCCCCTCGTACTCGCCCCGCCGGATGTTGGCCAGGTTTCTCCGCTCGGGCCGCGTGGCGGCGTATTCGTAGAGGTAGACGGGGATGGCCAGCTCCTCGCCCACGCGCCGTCCTAGGGTGCGGGACAGCTCGACGCACTCCTCCACGGAGACCTCGTTCACCGGGACGAAGGGGCAGACGTCCGTGGCGCCCATGCGGGGATGGGTGCCGTGGTGCCGGCTCATGTCGAGGAGCTCGGAGGCCCGTTTGATCCCGCGGAACGCCGCCTCGGCGGCCGCCTCGGGGGGGCCGAAGAAGGTGACCACGACGCGGTTCATGTCCGCGCCCGGGTCCACGTCCTTGAGGACCACTCCCGCCACCGATTCGATGGCGTCGGTGATCTGCTGAATGACGGCCTTGTCGCGTCCCTCCGAAAAATTGGGGACGCATTCGACGATCTTCGCCATGAATATCCCTCCTGATATGGGGGCCGGCCGATCTCCGCCCGCCCCCGGCGCCCATCATAGCGGCAGAGGTAGCCGGGTACTAGGGGCGGAGGAAGTGAGGAATGGGAAGTGAGGAGTGAGGAGTGAGGAGTGAGGAGAAAGACAACCGGCCCACCGCCGGCTGCTTCTCGTCCATCATCAGGCTCTATCGTCCCTCGTCCATCATCAGGCGCCCGCCGTCAGGATGGCGCGGAAGGAGAGCGGATCGAGGCTGGCCCCGCCCACGAGGAGCCCGTGAACGGAGGGCTGGGCGAGCAGCTCCGCGGCGTTGCCGGGCTTCACGGAGCCGCCGTAGAGGATGCGGGCGTCGGTTCCGGCTCCGCGCCCGCGCAACCAGGCGCAGAGAGCCTCGTGGACCGACTCGGCGTCTTCGCTTCGGGCAACCTGGCCAGTGCCGATGGCCCAGACCGGTTCGTAGGCGAGGTCGAAGCCCTTGACGGGCGGCTCCTCGCCAAGGCCCGCGGCGAGCTGCCCCAGGACCACGTCAAGCGTATGTCCCTCCTGCCTCTGGGCGAGGGTCTCCCCCACGCAGAGGATGGGGCGGAGGCCGCGGGCGAGGGCCGCCCGGAACTTGCCCGCCAGCCGCTCCTCGCTCTCGCCGAAGAGGTGCCGGCGTTCGGAGTGGCCCACCAGGACGTAGGAGCAGCCGACGTCCCTCAGCAACCGGCAGGAGACCTCGCCGGTGAAGGCCCCCTCGTGGGCCTCGTGGCTGTTTTGCGCGCCCAGGGCCGAGCCCTTCGGCATGAGATCCCGGACCAGGGGAAGCAGGGGGAACGGCGGGAAGAAGACGACCTCCCGCCCAGGTGGGGGCGGATCGTTGCCCCACTGGCGAAAAAATTCGCGGACCTCCCGGGTGGTCATGTACATCTTCCAGTTCGCGGCGATCAGCAAGGGCTCCATCTCGATTCCTTCTTCGGATTCCGACTTCCTTCCGGTCCTCTTGGGCCTGTGGCAAAATGAGTGTATCATCCGGCGAGCGGGGCGCGCCAGCCGCCGGGTCCCTCGCGCCGCGCCCTCCGGTTTGCCGGTGGGCGCCGAGGGTCCTCCCAAATTCCGCGATGGAATTTGGCGCGTAGGAGCGCCGCCCCCGGCGCGATGGCCGCTCACGGGAACCGCATCGTCTCAGCGGGTTCCCCCGGATCGCGGCGAGGCGCCGCTCCTACAGAGGGGTTGCGCCTCCATCGCGGAATTTGGGGGACCTTGCGTCCTTATGTTTTTTGTGCTAAGTTTGTGACAGTGGGCACTATGCCCACTTTTTTTTTGAGGGACGGGAATGGATGCACCTTGGATGGAGAGGCTCCGAACGCTCGCCCAGGAGGCCGCGGCCCTGTTCGGCCTGGAATTGTTCGATCTGGAGACTAGGCTGGCCGGACGGCGATGGTGGTTCCGCATCACCCTCGACCGGATGGACGGCGCCGTGACCATCGAGGACTGCGAGAAGGTTTCGCGCCATCTTTCCGCGCAATTGGACGTGGAGGACCTGATTCCTCACGCCTACGAGTTGGAAGTGTCGTCCCCTGGGGTGGAGCGCCCCCTCAGGGAGCTGAAGGATTATGACCGATTCAAGGGGTGCAAGGCCCGGCTGATCCTGGGAGCCGGCGGGCCGGAGGCCGGCCAGGTGATCGAGGGCGATTTGGCGGGAACGGAGGGCGAAGAGGTCCTCCTCGACATGGGCAATGAGACTCGCCGAGTGGCCGTTGACCGCATCAAGAAGGCCCACCTGGTCTTCCAGTTCCCATAGGATAAACAAGGAGATACACCATGTCCAGCGAACTTTTGCAGGCCATCGAGGCCCTCGGCCGGGAAAAGGGGATCGACCGCGAGATCGTCGTTTCGGCCCTCGAGGACGCCATGGCCGCGGCAGCCAAGCGGGTGTTGCATTCCCAGGAAGCCTTCGTGGGCCACTTCGACAACGAGACGGGCGAGGTCGCCCTCTTCAAGGTGAAGACCGTGGTGGAAGCCCCGGTTCCGGAGAATCCCCTGATCGAGATGACCCTCGAGGAGGCCCGCCAGATTGACCCCGAGATGAACGTGGGGGACTCCATGGAGTTTCCCCTCGAAACCACGCCATACATGGGCCGCATCGCCGCCCAGCAGGCCAAGCAGGTGCTCACCCAGAAGATCCGTGAGGCGGAGCGGGAGATCATCTACAAGGAGTACAAGGACCGCGTGGGAACCATCATCAACGGGGTGGTGAAGCGCATCGAGAAGCGGAACATCCTGGTGGACATCGGCCGCACCGAGGCCCTCCTGCCCGTCAGCGAGCAGTGCAGGGGAGAGCGATTCCTGCAAAACGACAGGATCCGGGCTCTCATCATCGACGTTCGGGAGAACACCAAGGGCAGCCAGATCATCCTCTCCAGGGCCAGCAAGGAGTTCGTCGCCAAGCTCTTCGAGGCTGAGGTGCCGGAGATCTACGACGGCACCGTGGTCATCAGGAACTCCGCCCGCGAGCCCGGGGAACGGACCAAGATCGCCGTGATGAGCAAGGACCGGGACGTGGACCCCATCGGGGCCTGCATCGGAATGAGGGGCATGCGGGTTCAGGCCGTCACTCGCGAACTGCGGGGCGAGAAGATCGACATCATCCCGTACAAAGAAGAACTCTCCGACTACGTGAAGGCGTCGCTAGCACCCGCCACGGTGACGCGCGTCCAGATCACCGACTCCGAAGCCAAGCGGATGGAGGTGGTGGTCCCCGAGGACCAGATCTCCCTCACCATCGGAAAGCGCGGACAGAACATCCGCTTGGCCGGTGTCCTCGTGGGCTGGGAGCTGGACGTGAAGAGCGAGGAGGCCAAGAAGCAGGAGATCCTGGCCGCCATGACGAGCATGATGAGCGGAGGCGAGAGCGAGCCGGAGGATTCGGAGGAGGTCTCCGAGGTCGAAACGGGAGGCGCGGCGGGAGAGACCGCGGCGGCGCCTTCGGAAGCGGTGGAAGCGCCTTCCCCGGCGCCGCAGCCCGCCGATCAGGGATCCGTTCAGGGTGTCCCCGAACGGGTGATGGCGGCGCTCCGGGAGGCCGGTCTGGCCACTCCCGGGGCGATCGCCGCGGCATCGGACGAGGAGCTCCTGGCCATTTCGGGGCTTGGCCCCAAGACGCTCCAGGCGCTGAGAAATTGGGCTCCAGGGACCGAGGGAGGGGAGGTATAAGGCATGGCGAAGATCCGGGTTTTCGAACTCGCGAAAAAGATGGGTGTGCCCTCCAACCAACTCCTGGAGGAGCTCCAAGCCCTCGGGATCGACGTCAAGTCCAATCTCTCGACGCTGGACGAAACGGATCTGGTGAAGCTGGGGGGCAAGGTGGCCAAGCCGGCCGCCAAGAAGGCCGCCAAACCGACCGAACCCCCGGCGGCAGCCGAGGCCGGCAAGGAGAAACGGGCTCCGGCCCCTCCGGAAAAGAGCGCTCCCGCCGCCGCGCGGGCGCCCCATGCGCCTCGGGGCCCCAAGCCACCGGCTTCGGGAGCGGCGAAGGCCTCAGGGGAAGGCCAACCGCAGGGCAGACCGATGGCCGGGCGTGCGGCGCAGCCGTCCGCGCCGGTCCGACAGGGCCAACCTCCGCAGGCACCCCCTGCGGCCAGGCGTCCTGAACATCCGCCTCATCGTCCCGCTGCCGCGCACGGGCCCGAACGCCGACAGCCCCAGCAGGCGGGCCGTCCCGGCCCATCGGGCGCGCCGGCCGCCGTGCCCAGGCCGGGTGAACGGCCGGCCGCCCCGCCGCCCCCTTCCCGCCTGGCCCCCGTATTGGAGGTCCGGCGGAAGACCAAGCGCGAGCGGCGCATCGAGAAGCTTCAGGCCAAGGAAGACCGCCGGGAGCGCCTCCAGCACGAACTCACGGAGGCTCAGGCCAAGGCCGAGTCCGGCGAGGCCATCTACATCCGCGAGGGGATCACGGTCAAGGAGCTGAGCGAGAAGCTCAACGTGAAGGTCAAGGACATCATCGCCAAGCTCATGATGAGGGGCATTCTCGCCACCATCAACCAGCCGCTGGACGCGCAGGTCGCGGTGCAGGTGTCCTCCATGTTCGGCTTCGCCGCCGAGGTGATCTCGTATGAAGACGAGCTGGTCCTGACGCAGGACGAGGTGCCCGAGGAGGAGCGGTTCCCGAGGGCCCCGGTCGTGACGGTCATGGGCCACGTGGACCACGGCAAATCCTCCCTGCTGGAGGCCATCCACGACGTGGACATCACCAGCAAGGAGTACGGCGGGATCACGCAGCACATCGGGGCCTACCGGGTGCGGCACGGAGAGCGGCAGTACGTCTTTCTGGACACCCCCGGCCACGAGGCCTTCACCCTCATGCGCGCCCGCGGGGCGCAGGTGACCGACATCGTCATCCTCGTGGTGGCGGCGGACGACGGGGTCATGCCCCAGACCGTCGAGGCCATCAACCACTGCAAGGCGGCCAAGGTTCCGATGGTGGTGGCCATCAACAAGATCGACAAGCCCGGGGCCAACCCCGACCGCGTCAAGCAGGAGCTGTCCCAGCACGGCATCTTCACGGAAGATTTCGGAGGAGACGTGGTCTCCGTGCCCGTTTCGGCCAAGACGCGGCAGGGGATCGAAGAGCTGTTGGAGATGATCGCCCTGGTGGCCGATATGCTTCACCTGGAGGCCGCTCCCGAGCAGCTGGCCAGCGGAACGGTCCTGGAATCCAAGCTGGACCGGACCCGGGGCCCTGTCGCCACGGTCCTGATCCAGGACGGCACCCTGAGGGTCGGCGACCTCTTCCTCTGCGGCTCCACGTACGGCCACGTGAGGGTCCTCTTCGACGACAAGGGCGAGAGGGTGGACGAGGCGGGGCCCACCACCCCCATCGAGGTCCTGGGGTTCTCCGAGGTGCCGGCCGTGGGGTCCCTCTTCCAGGGCATGGACGACGAGGCCAAGGCGCGGCAGATCGCCTCCTTCCGCAAGGAGCAGGACAAGGCCCGCTCCCTCCGGACCACGAAGGTGCGCCTGGATAACGTCTTCGGGGCCATCCAGCAGGGGGAGATCCAGGAGCTGGCCATCATCATCAAGGCCGACGTGCACGGCTCCCTGGAGGCCATCTCCCAGAAGGTCAAGGAGCTCTCCACGGACGAGGTGAAGATCGCCATCGTGCACCAGGGCGTGGGGGCCATCTCCGAGAGCGACGTCCTGCTGGCCTCGGCGAGCAACGCCCTGATCATCGGCTTCAACGTGAGGCCGGAGCGCAAGGCGGTGGATCTGGCCAAGGCCGAGGGAGTGGACATCCAGACCTTCACCGTGATCTACGACCTGATCGACCGGATGAAGCAGGCCCTCACGGGCATGCTGAAGCCCATCGAGCACGAGGTCGTGATGGGCCATGCCGAGGTACGGGAGATCTTCAAGGTCTCCAAGGTGGGCACCATCGCGGGCTCCATGGTTTCGGACGGCCACATCCTGCGCAGCGCCATGATGAGGGTGCTGCGGGACGGGGTGGTGGTCCACACGGGCAAGCTCCGGTCCCTGAAGCGGTTCAAAGACGACGTCGGAGAGGTCAAGGAGGGGATCGAGTGCGGCATCGGACTCGAGGACTACAACGACGTGAAGCCGGGGGACGTGCTGGAGGCTTTCGAGATACAGGTCGAGGAGCGCACCCTGTAACGACCGCCGGGGCTCAGGTGGGACGGCGGACGGCGAGAGACGACGCCCGGCCGCCGGCCCCGTCACTTTCACGTTCGCGTCGGGGCGTCCTCCTGCCTTGGTCCTCCCGATCCCGGAGAGATCACCATGCGAAAGTTTGCGAAATCGGACAAGGTAGCCGACCTGCTTCGCCACGCCATTTCCAATGCCTTCTTGGGAGAACTGGAGGACCCGCGCCTGAGCTGGATCACCATCACCGAAGTCCAGCTCAGCAGGGACTTTTCGGTGGCCAAGCTCTACTACACCGTGGTGGCCCCGAACCTGGGCCTGCAGGAGGCCGAGGCGGCCCTTCACGAGAACCTCAGGCGGCTCCGCTCGTATCTCGGGCGCAACCTTCGCCTCAAGCAGACGCCGGAATTGCGGTTCATCTTCGACGAGACGCAGGAGAAGGCGGAGCGCATCGAAGCGCTCCTTCGATCCCTGCACAAGGATACCGATGAGTGAGGAGACGGGACGGGACGGCCTAGTCCTGCTGGACAAGCCCACGGGGATGACCTCCCACGATTGCGTGCGAGAGGTCAGGCGGAACTGCCCGAGGAAGTTCAAGGTAGGCCACGGCGGGACCCTGGACCCTTTCTGCACGGGCCTGCTGATCCTCCTGCTTGGGAAGGCCACGCGGCTGGCCGGGTTTTTTCAGGGGATGGACAAGGCTTACGAAGGGGTCATCCGCTTCGGGGAGGGCACCGACACCTACGACCGGGACGGGCAGGTCGTGGCGACCGGTCCCGCGCCTGCGGCGAGAAGCCTCGCCGAATGGCAGGAGGTCGCCAACGGCTTCGTGGGGCCTCACCTGCAGGTGCCTCCGGCCTTCTCCGCCAAGCGCGTGGGCAAGATGAGGGCCTACGAGATGGCCAGGCAGGGCATGACTCCCGAGTTGGAGGCGGTGCCCGTGCACATCTACCGCTTCGAGGTATCGCCCGTGGACGAGCGGGACCTTCACTTCCGGATACGCTGCTCCTCGGGGACCTACGTGCGGTCCGTGGCCAAAGATCTGGGTGAGCGCCTGGGCAGCCCGGCCCACTGCTACCAGCTCTGCCGGACGGAGGTGGGGCGCTTCAGCGTGCAGGAGGCCAATGCCCTCGGGGATCCGTTCGCAGCCGCCGGATTTATCCCCTTCGACTTGGTGGACCTGGGCTTCCCGGTCCACGGTGTCAACCACCGCGAGGAAAGGCTTCTCCTCTTCGGCCACAAGATCCCCGCGCCCATGGAGCTCCAGGGGCACGAGGGGCTGGTTAAGATCGTGAGCCCCGCCGAGCATTTCATTGCCCTGGGCCGACTCGATGGGAGACAGCTCCAGCCCTCCCTCGTGTTTCCGCCGAGCTGAGGCTCGGGCTATTCTCGACACCGCCAAACGAACGGGGCCCCGAGGGGCCCCGTTCCTCGTGTTTGGCCTTTAACTAGATAATCACCCTGTCGAATCTAGACAGGGAAGCGCCAGGGGTGTTTTGGGGCTTGACTTCGGTCGTGGGTTGCCCTATCTTGTGGTCTAGTCATATGACTAGAGA
>JAJYLT010000063.1 GCA_021787565.1 Acidobacteriota bacterium | reverse complement strand
AAAAAAGGATACCCATGCAATTTTCATCGTTCGGATTGAACCCGAAGCTGCTGAAGGCCGTGGAGGACCAGGGATTCGAGGTCCCGACCCCCATCCAGGAGATGGCCATCCCGCCCCTCATGGAGGGCCGCGACGTGCTCGCCGCGGCCGCCACCGGGAGCGGCAAGACCGCCGCCTTCGTGCTGCCCATCCTCCACAAGCTCATGGAGAAGCCCAGGGGCAAGACCCGGGCTCTCGTCCTGGCTCCCACGCGGGAGCTGGCGGCCCAGATCGCCGAGCACCTGAAGGCCCTGGCGGCCCACACCCAGATCAAGGGCGCCGCCGTCTACGGCGGGGTGGGCATGGAGCCGCAGGTCGCGGCCTTCAAGCGCGGCGTTGATGTGATCATCGCCACGCCCGGTCGGCTCCTGGATCACTTCCAGTACCCCTATGCGCGGTTGGACTCCCTGGAGTTCCTGGTGTTGGATGAGGCCGACCGTATGCTGGACATGGGATTCCTCCCCGACGTCCGGCGCGTGCTCAAGCAGATTCCCGCCGGGCGTCAGACCACGCTGTGCTCGGCCACGCTGCCCCTTCCGATCGTCGAGCTGGCCCGTGAGATGCTCGACAACCCCGTGGCGCTGAACGTGGAGCGGAAGTCCGCCCCCGCCGAAGGGATCACCCACGCGGCCTACCCCGTGCCCCACGAGCTCAAGTCCCACCTCCTGCTCGAACTGCTCAAGCGCCCGGAGGCCAGCAGCGTCCTGGCCTTCACCCGCACCAAGCACCGCGCCAACCGTCTGGCGGACTTCCTGGAGAAGCGCGGGGTCTCCTGCGCCCGCATCCACGGCAGCCGCAGCCAGGCCCAGAGAACCGAGGCCCTGGCCGGCTTCAAGGCCGGCAGGTACAAGGTCCTGGTGGCGACGGATATCGCCGCCCGCGGGATCGACGTTCAGGCCCTGGGACTGGTGGTGAATTTCGACGTTCCCAACCTCCCCGAGGACTACATCCACCGCGTGGGCCGGACGGCGCGCGCCGATGCCACCGGCGACGCCTACACGCTGGTCTCACCGCAGGAAGAGGCGGAGTTCCGCGAGATCGAGCGGCACTTGGGCAAGAAGCTGCCTCGGCAGACGGTGGAGGGCTTCGATTACACGAGGAAGGCGGACGAGCGCTTCGAGGTCCCCCTCGCGGAGAGGATCGCGGTCATCCGCGCCCGGAAGGCCGAGGAGCGGGCGCGCGCCAAGGCCAAGCTGCAGCGGCGCTCACAGCCGGAGACTCAGGGGAAGAGCCCCGCCGGGAGCCGCCGGCCCTCCTCCCAGAGGCCCGGCAGGCCGGCCAAGGGCGGGAGGCCCGAAAGGGCGCCTCGCGAGGTGGATGGAAACCGGGTCGTCCCCGAAGGCCAGGGAACTCCCCGTGAGATCGATGGCAACCGGGCCCCCCAGCCGGCCCGCGCGGCGAAGCCGACCGGCGCCGGAAGGCACAACGGCCGCCACGCCAGCGGCAGCGGTCGTCCCTTCGAAGGCGGCCGCCGCCAGGCCCCACCGCCTCAAGGGCAGGATGGGCGAAGACAGTCCCACCCGCAGGGCGGAGCCCAGCCGAAGGCCTCTCCGGCCGAAGGGAAAGGCCAGGAGCGGCGCGGCAACGGCCGCGACGGCAAGGAGCGCAAGCGCAACGGCGGGCGCCCGCAGGACGTCCCGGCCGGTTCCCCCCGGAAAGGCAGCTTCACCTTCATCCGCTCCAGCCGGTTCGCCGAGGAGGGCGGCTCCGGTTCCCTGCCCGACACCAGCGGGGTCCGCGAAGACATCTACCGGACCCACAGGGACGGGCTGGCGGGCCGCAGCAACTGGGGCAAAGCCTGGCAGCAGAAGGCCGGCACTTCGCAGCCGGACCAGACCGAACAGCAGGAGTAGGACGGAGAGTCCGGCGGGCGCCGGACGATTCCGGGGCAGCGCCGACGGGCTCCGGCGTCGTGGGTTGACGCTTCCGCCGGCGCCCCGTCAGAGCGGCGGCATTCGTCGGTTCGCAGGGGTTCGCCCCATCACCGGCGGGAGCGCGCATTCCCGAGCCCCCGATCGGCTGCGGCGCCTGCTGGCGCCTTCCGCTTCTGTCCTCCCGCACCGTGGTGTACAGTGACGACAGCCGATTAGGCGCGGAGGGGGGGGCCTCGGCGAAGAGGAGGCCGCTACGTCCGATCCCTCCGTTCCCGCTTCCTTTCGTTCGCTGCCCGCGGCGCTTCTCTGGGGCCTCGGCGCGGCGGCTCTATGGCTGGCCGCGCGCTGGCTCCTGCCCGGAGGTCTTCCGGTCGCGGCGGCCACCGTGGCGCTGTTCCTCCTGGCACCCCTTCCGGCCCTTCTGGCCGGCTCGAAGCGGCGGGCGGCGCTCCAGAGAGACTTGGAGGCGGCGCGCGCGCAGGAAGCCCAGGCGCACCAGCTCTGCGAGGCCATGCGCTACCGAGTCAAGCGCCTGCGGGAGGACCTCATCGCCGCCGACAGCCAGGCCCGCACCGCGCACCAGTTGACCCTGCTCGGGCAGTTCGTCGCCGGCTTCCTCCACGAGGTGAACAACCCGCTGGCCATCCTCACCGGCCGGGTGGAGGTGCTCCTTCAGGAGCGGGCTTCCGACGTGGAGCTCTGCGCGGACCTGGAGCGCATCCTCCACGAGGCGCGCTACATCGAGAAGATCTCCGGCACGCTCCTGCCGGCTCTCCGGCGCGCCCAGGTGGACAGCGCCTTCGAGCCCGCCCTGCCCGCCGAAGCCATCGAGCGGGCCCTCACCTCCTTAAGACCCATGGCCGAATCCCAGGGGAGCGCCCTCCGGTTCGACCGGGTCGAGGCGCCGCGCGTCAACCTTCCCAGCCACATCATCGAGGAGGTGGTCCGAGCGCTGGTGGCCAACGCGTTGCAGGTGCTGGAGAAGCGCGGGGGAGGCACGGTCCACGTCCGGCTCAAGGCGAGCCACCCGGCCCGCCCCACCGTGCTCTTCGAGGTGGAGGACGACGGCCCGGGCGTTCCTCAGGAGCTGCGCGACCACCTCTTCGAGCCCTTCGTCTCCCGCAGCACGGACCGCCGTCGCTCGGGACTGGGGCTCTTCATCGTGGCGAGCCTCCTCCAGATCTACGACGGTGCGGTGCGTTACGAGGCCGGCGGGGAGGCCGGAGCCCGATTTCTCGTGGAGATACCCAGGGCACGGTTCACCAAGGAGCAGCCCTACCACTGGTTCGCCTCCCGCTTCCCGGAGGAGGAGAGAGAGGAGCAGGCCCCGTGAGCCGGGTGGTGGTCATCGACGACGAACCCGAGCTTTGCGAGAACATCCGGCGCCTGCTGCGCCTGCCCGATGTCACCGTGGAGCCGTTTACCGATCCGCGCGCGGGCCTGGTCCGCGTCCTCGAGCGCCCGCCGGACGTCCTGCTGCTGGACATCCGCATGCCGGGCATGTCCGGCGAGGAGCTCTTCGCCAAGCTCCACGAGGCGCATCCAGAGGTGCCGGTCGTCTTCCTGACGGCCTACGGCTCCATCGAGGGGGCCGTTCTGGCCATGCGCAGCGGCGCCTTCGACTACCTGCGCAAGCCCTTCAAGCGGGAGGATCTCCTCCTCGCCGTCCGGCGCGCCATCGAGCGCCGGGACATGGAGCGCGAGGTCGAGTCCCTGCGGGGCCGCCTCGAGGAGCTGGGGGAGGCCGATGCCTACCAGAGCCACAGCGCCCTCATGCAGGCCGAGATCGCCAAGGCTCGGCAGGCGGCGGCCACCGACGCCACCATCCTCATCCTGGGGGAGAGTGGCACGGGCAAGGAGGTGATGGCCCGCTGGATCCACTCCCAGAGCGCGCGCCGGGGCGCCCCCTTCGTTCCCATCGACTGCACGGCCCTTCCCGCCTCCCTCGTCGAGAGCGAGCTGTTCGGTCACGAGAAGGGGGCCTTCACGGGCGCGCTTGCCCCCAAGCGCGGGCTCATCGAAGCGGCACAGGGCGGGACCCTCTTCCTGGACGAGATCGGCGACCTGCCGGTGGATTTTCAGACCAAGCTCTTCCGCTTCGTCGAGGAGCGGGAGATTCGCAGGGTGGGCGCCGTGGAGCCCATCCGCGTGGACTGCCGGATCCTCTGCGCCACCAACCAGGACCTTCAGGCGAAGATCGCGGAGGGCGCCTTCCGCGAGGAGCTCTTCTACCGCCTCGCCGTGGTGACCCTCAAGCTGCCTCCGCTGCGGCAGCGCCCGGAGGACGTCACCGCCCTGGCCCGATTCTTCATCCAGCGCTTCGCCCGGCAGTACGGCAAGGAGACCGGCGCCTCGCCGGCCTTCTACGAGGCCCTCCTCCAGCGCCCCTGGAAGGGCAACGTGAGGGAGCTGAAGAACACCATCGAGCGGCTGTTGGTGCTCTGCACCGGAACGCAGATCGAGGCCTCGGACCTGGAGAGAGAGGAGGGGCTGGCCCGCGGCTCCGCGGAGGACCTCAGCCGTTTGGGCTGGAGGGAGGCGCGCGAGAAGTACCTCGGGAGCTTCCAGCGCTCCTATGCCCAAAGACTCCTGAACCGGAACGAGGGCAACGTGAGCGCCGCCGCCCGCGAGGCCGGGGTGGATCGGAAGACCTTCTACGCCATGCTGGGGGATGAACGCAGTTCCCGCCCTGGGGAATGAATTCCACGCCCCTCCAACCCCATGGCTGCGGGCTTCGCCCGGACCGCTGCCCCATTTTCTCCCCAACTCTTTTTCTGGCTCCCGCGCAAATGCCTATTCCTGGGGCTTCGCGGTCTTGGCACACCGAGTGCAAGGAAGACGCCTCACTTAGGAGGAGGACGTACCATGGAGAACAAGCCTCAGCGTTGGACCAGATGGGTGGGCGTGGGGTTCGCGGCGGCGGCGGCATTCGCCATCTTCGCGCCCAGCCCCAAGGCGATCCCCGCCTTTGCCCGCAAGTACCACGTCTCCTGCTTCACCTGCCACACGGTCTTTCCCCGGCTCACCAAGCTCGGCTACGAGTTCAAGCGCCTCGGCTACCGCATGCCGACGGACATCGAGAAGGGCAAGCCCCCCAAGAAGGTGGCGAGCCTCGACGAAAACATCCCCTGGAAGCTCACCGACGCGGCCGCCATCTACATGCGCACCTCGGTCTCCCACGACACGACCACGGCCACGGGCAGCCCCCGCACGAGCGCCTCCAGCGCCAATCTGGACCAGGTCTCCATCCTCTTCGGCGGCGCCATCCCCGACTCGGGCGGCTTCTCCTACTTCGGCGAATACGTGGCCTACCAGGACGGCGGCACCTCCGACATGGAGCGCGCCAAGTTCGACTGGACCGGCGGCACGGTCCGCAACTCCTACTTCGTGGGCCTGGGCAAGTCCCACCTCGTGGAGGGCTACTCCGCCGCCGACCTCTACGGCCTCACGGACGACGACAGCGCCCTGGGCTTCAGCTCCTCCTCTCCCAACGGCATCTACCTCGCCCAGAGCACGGGCATGGTGGAGGGCGGCTACACCTTCATGAGCCCCGACTACAAGTACGTGGTGGGCCTCACCGCCAAGGTGGCCAACGGCCTGGACGTGAACGGCAACGGCATCGGCAACGGGAGCACTTACAACCACAAGGACGTGATGTTCGACGCCGACTTCCTGATCGGCGACAACGGCAGCGTATCGGCCATGTATTACAACGGCCGCAAGGACACCATCCAGAACGCGGGCTCGCCGCAGGAGTTCACCTACGTCCCCGTGGCCAAGCGATGGGGCCTTTTCGGCCACTACAAGTTCTTCGACCACCTGGACGTGCTCGCGGGCTACATCGGCGGCCGCGAGGACTGGCAGAGCACCTTCAACGGCCCCGTGAACACCTTCAGCACCAAGGCCTACTTCGGCGAGGCGGACTACTACATCTCGCAGGGGCTGGTGGTCTACGGCCGTTACGACAAGTCCAACTACGACCAGCCCGACTTCGGCCTCTACGCCTCCAAGAACACCACCTGGATGGCCGGCGTCATCAAGACCGTGGACCGGCTCGGGAACGTCAAGCTCTACGCCCAGTTCATCAACGCCAAGGGCAACGACATCACGGGAGCCTTCAGCCAGGACAAGCAGGCCAAGATCGGCCTGGACCTCGCGTGGTAAGGGGCTTCGTCCCCGAGGAGAAGTGATCATGATCCAGAAACGACGGATGCCGTCGCTCGCCGCCTTCAGCGCCCTGGCCGCCGGCGCCACGCTGTCCCTGGCCCTGCTGGCCCAGGTGGGTGGGCTCTCGCTGCCCCAGGACAAGGGGCCCGACAAGCTCAACGTCTCCGGCTACCCCAAGGACATCCAGAAGGACTACAAGATCTTCCGCGAGAAGTGCAACCAGTGCCACACCCTGGCGCGCCCCCTCAACACCTCCATGAGCCACGACGCCTGGGAGCGCTACGTCAAGCGGATGATGCACAAGCCCAACTCCGGCATCTCCCCGGACCAGGGCAAGAAGATCTTCGAGTTCCTCATCTACGACGAAGAGAACCGCAAGGACAAGAACCCGAAGGAGTTCTACCCGGCCCTGTCGGACGAGCAGATCCAGCAGATGGAGAAGGGGCAGTAGGGACCCATGTCCAAGAAGACCATCTACACTCCCCGGGGGAAGGTCACCCCCGGGGAGGTCGACAAACCGGCGAGGCGGCTGGCCGTCCTGCTGGCCATGCCCGTGGTGGGTCTTCTCTCCTTCTACAGCGTGCTGGCCATCAACGCCATCCGCTGGAACCCCGGGCTGAGCTACTCCCGCGAGGGCCGGCACCCCCTCCTCGGCAAGAGCACCGTCTGGCCCCAGATCAAGCCCGGCACGCCTGAAGTGGAGGCCGGCCGTCGCATCTACTACGGATACGGTTGCGCGGGGTGCCACGGCATCGAAGGCCAGGGCAAGGTCCACAACGCGAACGCCAAGACGGGCCAGCAGGTGCCCGAGCTGATCCACGTGGGCAGCGATTACTCCAAGTCCGAACTCCTCGACAAGATCGACGCCGGCGCCCCCGTCATCGACAGGCTCGACCCAAAGGGACCCGCTCCCCCGTTACACATGCCGCCCTTCAAGGATCGCCTCACCCGGCGGCAACTGGATGACCTGGTGGCTTATCTGGACAGCCTGCTTCCCCCGGAGAAGCCGGGCGAGGCGTGGTAGCACCCCGAACTGTGGAGGGGACTCACATGGGTCTGCATCCCATTACCATCCTGATCGCGGCGATTTTTCTGGCCGCCGGCTTTATCGTGGCCGCGGCGCTCAAGTTCCCGCTCATCGCGGTCGCCGGCGCCGTCGTGGCCATCCTCTTCCTGCTGGCCGTGCGCGTGGGCAAGCAGTGGGAGCGGGCCGTCGTGCTCCGCCTGGGCAAGTTCAAGGGCCTCAAGGGCCCCGGGCTCTTCGGCATCATTCCCTTCGTGGATTCCATCCCTTACTGGATGGATCTGCGGACCATCACCACCCCCTTCACCGCCGAGGAGACTTTGACGAAGGACAGCGTCCCCGTGGACGTGGACGCCGTCCTCTTCTGGAAGGTCGTGGACCCCATGAAGGCCGCCCTCGAGGTCGAGGACTACCGCGAGGCCGTGGCGTGGGCCGCCCAGACGGCGCTGAGGGACGTAATCGGCCGGACCGACCTCTCGGAGATGCTGACCGGACGCCAGCACATCGACGCCCTGCTCAGGGACATCATCGCGGAGCGCACCTCGGTCTGGGGCCTCCACGTGGTGACGGTGGAGCTGCGGGACGTGAAGATCCCGTCGGGCCTCCAGGACGCCATGTCCATGCAGGCGCAGGCCGAGCGGGAGCGGCAGGCCCGCGTGATCCTGGGCGATTCGGAGCGTCAGGTGGCCGACAAGTTTGCCGAGGCCGCCTCCTCCTACATCCGGAACCCCGTCGCGCTCCACCTGAGGGCCATGAACATCCTGCTCGAGGGTATGCGACAGAACTCCACGGTGGTGATCGTCCCCTCGACCGCAGTCGAAACCATGGGACTGGGAGCCATGGCGGGCCTCACCTCCCTGGCCAAGGAGTTCTCGGCGGAGCAGGAGCCGAAGCCGGAGACCCCCGTTCGCTAGGTCTTGGCGCAAAGGGTTTGCCGCTTGCCCGACGGACCGGGCCGGAGGTGGTTCCCCGTGTGGCAGAGAATCGTTTTCATGCTCTTCGTGCTGGTCTCGGCCGGGGTGGTGGCCTACGCGATCATGGTGCCGCACGTGGTCCAGCCCGCCGCCTTCAATCACTACAAGCACGTCCATGACCTGAACATGCCCTGCGTGGCCTGCCACAACGGGGCGCTCACCGAGGTCCACGCGACGCTACCGCACACCCGCATCTGCATGAACTGCCACGGGCAGAGCACCAAGGCCGTGTTCAGGACCATTCAAGGCTTCTTCAAGAAGGACGGCGAGGTCCCATGGGTGAGGGTGACGCACCTGCCCGACTACGTCTACTTCTCCCACCGGCGGCACACGGAGCTGGGCCAGCTCCGCTGCCAGCAGTGCCACGGTCCCATGGAGCGGCAGACCAGCGCCCTGACGGCCCCCCTTCTGCCCATGTCCATGGCCCGCTGCATCGCCTGCCACCGGAAGATGCACGCTGCCACGGACTGCGACGCCTGTCACCGCTAGGGAAGGAGCCCGAGAGACCATGGCCATCAAGAGAAGGGAATTCATCCAGCTCAGCGTGGCGGGCGGTGCCGCCGCCGCGGCCCTGGCGAGCTGCTCGCGGCCCGTGAAGGGGCTCCTGGGCCTGCAGGGCAGGCCCGATCCGGCCGCCTTCCTGCGTCCCAGCGGCATCTCCATCTTCCATCCCACGCTCTGCCGCGAATGTCCCGCCTCGTGCGGCGTCATCGCGCGCCGCGTGGACGGACGGGTGGTGGGGCTGAAGGGCAACCCGCGCTTCCCCACCAACGGCGACTCGCTCTGCATGAAGGGGATGGCCTCCCTCCAGCGGCTCTACCATCCCGACCGGCTTCTCGGGGCCGCCTTCGAGGGGCGCTCCATGAAGAAGGGAGACGCCGTCCGCCTCCTCGCCCGGAAGATGCGCGAGGCCTCCTCCGTCCCCGGCGGCGTGGCCATCCTGTCGGGCACCGAGCGCGGCCTCACGAGGACGCTCTGGCAGTCCCTCGGGCAGGGTCTCAAGGCCGGTCCCGTCGCCTTCCGCCAGGAATCTCTCGACGTGGTCCAGGCCCATTGCCTGCTGACCGGCCGTCCCGCCACCATCACGCTGGATCTGGCGCACTGCGCCTACGTGCTCTCCCTGGGCGCGCCCCTGCTGGAGGCGAGCGCGGCCCCGGCCCCCCTCATGCGCGCCTATGGGCACTTCCGTCAGGGTCAGGAGGTGCGGGGACGCCTCATCCAGGTGGAGCCCCGCTTCTCGGTCACGGCCATGAAGAGCGACGAGTGGATCCCCTGCGCGCCCGGCAGCTACGGGGTTCTCGCCCTCGCCCTCGCGGCGGCCCTGATCCGCCAGGGCGCCGTGGACGAGACCGCCGTGAAGCAGCGCGCCGACGGGTACGACGCCTTCTCCAAGATGGTCCTCGCAGGCTACGCTCCCGAGAAGGCGAGCCCGATCTGCGGCATCCCCGCCGCCACCATCGAAGCCCTTGCCCGCGGCCTCGCCGCCCACCGGCCTTCGGCCGTGGTCGGCGGCGGAAGCGTGAGCCTCCCGTGGTCCGCCCCCCAGGAGGCCGCGGCGGTGCTGGCCCTGAACCTCCTCCTCGGCCAGCCGGGTGCACCGACTCACCCGGTCGCCGCCGCGGCCTCCATCCTGCCAGCCTCGCCGCTCTCGGACGACGCCGTGCTGGACACCCTGACCGCGCACGCGGGTTCCCTGCGCTGCGTGCTGATCGTGAACGACGATCCCTTGGGACGCTCCACGCGGCCCGAGGCGTGGAGCGCCCTGCTGAAGAGCCTCCCCTTCTCCGCCTGTCTCTCCCTGGAGGCTTCGCCGACGACCGACGCGGTCCGCCTCGTCCTGCCGGCGGCGCATCCCTTCGAGTCCTTCCAGGACGACCTCGTCACCGATCCGGAAGGCGGGCTCCTCTGGGGATACGCCGAGCCCGTGCTACCGGCGCCTCCCGAGACCTTCTCCCCGGCCGAATTGGCGCTCGCCCTGGCCAGCGAGACGGGGCAGAGCCTGGACGCGGCCCCCGGCGCCGATCGCGACAAGGCCTTCCAGGGCTGGGCCGGCGCGCTCCTGGCGGAGGGCTTCACGACTCTGCCCATGGGCGAGACCGGCGAACCGGCCCCGCCGGACCCCGCCGCGGCTCTCTCCAGCGCCAGGAAGGCGGGCGGCCTCTTTATGCCCAAGCCCGCCAAGCCCGCCCAGCCGGAGCGGTGGAACCTCGCCGCGGTGCAGGGCGCTCCGGCTCCCGCGAGCCAGGGGGCGGGGAGCGACGGCTCCCTCTCTCTCTACCTCTACGAGCCCATGGCCTTCGCCGGCGCCAACGGCAGCTCGCTGCCCTTCCTCCTGGAGGTGGCCGATACCCTGGGGCGGGAGCTCTGGGGCGCCTTCGTGGAGCTGAGCCCGGCCGACGCCGCCGGCATGGGCGTCGCGGAGGGCGATGCTCTCGTCGTAGAGGGCCCGAGGGGCCAGCTTCGGGCCAAGGCGCGCGTCTTCAGGGGGCTCCTGCCCGGCGTGGCGGCCATGGCCGTCACCGGCCCCTCTCGGAACCGCTTCGCCCGCGGCCTCATGGTTGACCCGCTCTCCATCGTCCAGGACACGCTGGATGCGTCCTCGCACCTGCCGAACCTCCAGCGAACCACCGTCCGGATCCGCAAAGCGTAGGAGGACCTCATGCCCCGGTACGGAATGGTCATCGATC
>JAJYLT010000062.1 GCA_021787565.1 Acidobacteriota bacterium | reverse complement strand
CATCAGTACGTCTGTCTTCGAGAAAGTCCCTCTAAATGAACTACTTACGAATCAAGACTCCTTGGATGCTGGAGAAGGTATTCGTAACTCACTGCTTCCATTCGACTTATAACCGGACAGCAGTGGGGGATGATCTACTTCGGGCTGGGCAACCTCCTCTCCCTCGTCATGCCCATGCCCGTGGCGCCGCGGGGACGGCGGCTCGTGCCGCAGGTGTCGGGCGGGAAGATGATCCTCGTGATGCTGGCGCAGTTCGCCATGCTCGGCGCCGTGATGGCGGTGGACCTGCCGGTAATCCTCGGCCGCGTGGCCCTGCTCCACGTGGGATCGCCCCTGCTCGCGGCGCTGGCCCTGCCCGCCATGGTCCTCTACGGGGCGCTGATCTATGCGGTCCTGCTCGCCGCCGCCTCGCGCCTCATGGCCTCCCGCGAGCCGGCCCTCTACGAGGCCCTCGTCCGCTCGCAGATGGCGTGAGAAGGCGGGGGGGGCGGGTCACTTCCCACCACGTCATTCCGTGGCAGGCATCGAAGGGCCTCTGGCCTAGCCTGCCCCGTGGCACACCCCATTGGGCCCCTGGCACGGGGGAATCCCGCCGTACAAAGGGATAGCGCGAGGCGCAAAGCCCCATGGGTGCGTCATCCTGAGGACCCCTCCGAAGGGCTGCTCGCTCAGGATCCCGTGGAAGGGGGACCACCGCCGGCATCAGCACGGCGGGATCCTGTGCCAGCCGCCCGTTGCGGGCATGCCACAGGATGACTGGAAAATGCGGGCGCGAGGCGCCAAGAGTCGGCAGGCGGCAGTCCGCGGACGGGGGCGACTGAAAGGGCGCACGGACACAGGGGGCCTCTCCCGCCCTAGGGACGGTCCGGGCAAGGGAGCTGGGCATCTTCCCACCGGGGGGCGAGGACAACCCACAGCCTTGAATCGGCGGGCGGAATGTCCTACAATAAGGGCTCGCAAGGGTGCCTCCCGCGATGACCGCGCTTCGGGGGAGGAGAAGGAACGCACAGCAGGAAAGGTCCGATGGAACCGCCCAGTAGCGCAGAAGCAGGACCGGTAGAAAAAGAGGCTTCCGCCCGTCCCCACGCAAGCGGGCCTTGGTTGACCGCCGCATCGGCTTTTCCCGCCTGATCATCCCCCCTGCGGCGCGGCTCCGGGCTCCTTGCCGGCACACGGAGTCGCGCCATGGTTCAGAAGACTTCACCAGAACTGCAGTGCCTGCCCCGGGTCGAAGCCCGGGCGGGAGGCCGCGCGTGACCCTCGACGGGGGCGGCCCATGTACTGGATCAGCAAGAGCTTCCACCTGCTGAACCGCTTCCGGCGGCAGCTCTTCGTCTTCCTGGCCGTGCTCGGGCCGGGGATCATCGTGATGGTGGCCGACAACGACGCCGGCGGCATCTCCACCTACGCCGTGACGGGCTCGAAGTACGGCTTCAGCCTCCTCTGGATCTTCATCATCCTCATCCCGATGGCCTACTACGTGCAGGAGATGACCGTGCGGTTGGGGGCCGTCACGAAGCGCGGCCACGCGGAGGCCATCTTCGAGGGATTCGGCCCCTTCTGGGGCTGGTTCTCGCTGTCCGATCTGGCCATCACGAACTGGCTGACCCTGGTCACCGAGTACATCGGGATGACGGCCGCCATGAGCATGTTCGGCATTCCGCCGGTGGTCACCTTTGTGGTCGTCACGGCGATCCTTTTTCTGGTGGTCCTCTCGGGAAAATACTGGACCTTCGAGAAGCTCACCCTTTTCTTCTGCGCCTTTAATCTGGTGTACATTCCGGCGGCCTTCTGGGCCATGAGGACGCCGGACGCGCCCGCGTGGGGCGGGGTGTTCAAGGGACTCCTCGTGCCCAACCTCGCCGGCGGTCTCTCGGGGGATCTCATCTTCGTGCTTCTGGCCAACATCGGAACCACCATCGCCCCCTGGATGATCTTCTTCCAGCAGAGCGCCGTCGTGGACAAGGGGCTGGACATCCACGACATCAAGTTCGGCAAGCTGGAGACGTTCATCGGTTCCATAACGACCTGCCTGGTGGCGGCCTTCATCATCATCACCACGGGAGCGGCCTTCTTCTATCACCGTCCCCCCATCAGCGTGGAGGATGCAAAGCAGACCGCGGAGGCCCTCGTCCCCCTCCTGCCCGCCGGCCAGGGTCACCTGGCGCGGACGCTATTCGCCATCGGGCTCTTCGACGCCGGCTTCCTGGGCGCCCTCTGCATCTCGCTCTCCACCTCCTGGGCCGTGGGCGAGGTCTTCGGCTGGGCGCACTCGCTCAACAAGAGCGTGCGGGACGCGCCCTGGTTCTACGTGATCTACCTGGGCATCCTCCTCACCTCCGGGGCGGTGGTGCTGATCCCCGGCGCGCCCCTCATCACCATCACCATGTTCGTGCAGGTGGTGGCCGTCACCCTCTTGCCATCGGCCCTCGTTTTCCTCATCCTGATCTTGAACGACGAAGCCTTCATGGGGGAGCACGTGAATACGCGGTGGGAGAATATCGCGAACTGGGGCATCGTGATCTTCGTCACCTTCATGTCCACGCTGTTCGCCATCTCCACCCTCTTTCCCGGCTTTCTCGAATCCCTGTTCAGGAGGTCCCCATGATCGCGGTGCCCAAGACTCCGCTCAAAGTGCCTGACCTGCCGCCGGGCGTGGGCAGCTTCCGGTTCCTCTACTTCTCGGAACTGCTCAAGCGGCCCGTCTGCGCGGGCAAGATCAAGGACCGCATCGGAAGGCTCACGGACCTCGTCTTCCGCCTCACGGAGCCGTACCCCGAGGCGGTGGGGATCTACCTGGAGTACGGCTGGGGCAAGCCGACCCAGTTCGTGCCCTGGGACCGCGTCCTGCGGATCGAGGACGACGCCATCTTCATCAAGCCGGCCGAGGGGGCGGACCGCTACCCGCCCTTCGTGGACCAGCCGGGCTGGATCCTCCTGGACAAGCACCTCATGGGCCGCACCATCCTGGACATGGACGGCCGGCGGACGGAGGTGGTCAACGACGTGCACCTGCTGGAATCGCGCGGCCGGATGCTGGTGGTCCACGTGGACATCTCCTTCAACGGCTTCCTGCGCAAGTGGGGGCTGGGCAGGGCGAAGTGGATCAAGGACCAGCTCATCTCCTGGAAGTTCGTCCAGCCCCTCTCGGTGGAGGACGCCGTCGCCACCGACCGGGTCTCCCTCTCGATCACCCGCAAGCAGGTCAAGGAACTGCCCGGCGAGGACCTGGCCGACGCCCTGGAGGAGCTTTCGGGCGAGGAGCAGCAGGCGCTCTTCTCGGCCCTCGACTCGGAGAAGGCCGCCGAGGCTCTCGCCGAGGCCGAGCCCCGGGCCCAGAGGCAGATCATCGCCAGCCTGCGCAAGGAGAGGGCCCGCAACATCCTGTCGGAGATGACCGTCCCGCAGGTGGCCGACCTCTTCTCGGTGCTCCCGCACGACGACATGACGGAGCTGATGGAGCTCCTGCCGCCCGAGCAGGCCGAGCGCATGCGGAGCATCCTCTCCGAGCGGGAGGCCAGCGCCGCCAACCTCATGTCGCAGGACTTCACCACCTTCCCGGCGGACCTCACGGTGGGCGAGGCCCTGGCGAAGATCCGCCGCTCGGGCGCCGAGCCCGAGAGCATCTCCTACCTCTACATCGTGAACCAGACGGGGCGGACCCTCGTGGGCGTGGTGGACCTGCGCGAGCTGCTGCTCTCCGCCGACCACCAGACCCTCAAGGAGGTCATGGCGGCCCCCGTGGTGGCGGCCGAGAAGGACGACGTGCGGGAGGACCTGGCCGAGCTCTTCGCCAAGTACCACTACCGGATGATCCCCGTGGTGGACCCCCAGGACCAGCTCCTGGGCGTGGTGCGCTACAACGAGATCATGAAGGGGCTCACCACGCGGGTGAAGGTGTAGGCGAGATGACGGATCGAGATCGGAGAACGCGGATGGAAGGGCCAGGACCCACCGGGCGATGCGGGCTTCGTTGCTCATGGGAAGGCGCAGCCACGAGGCGGGTGTGCAGTTGGAAAAGACGGACGCGAGGACCGGGACCCGCGCCTTCGCGCGTGGCCCCGGCCGCCGGCCTCACGCGGCGCGACCCTGAGGCGGAGGTAGCCACATGCCCCGCGTGAAGATGACCCCCATGACGCGCTTCGCGCTCTACTTTCTTCGGTTCTACCTGGTGCTGCTCTTGGTTTTACTCCTCGTGCGCTTTCTGCGGGTCTTTCATTGACCAGGCCAGGAACGTCCGGCCGCGGCGTCCGCCGCCTCGATCCCAGCGGCGGGTCATCGTTGACTTGCGCCCCGCCCCCCCCTATAATCCTTCTGCCACCTGAGCGCGGAGAGGTGCTGGAGTGGCCGAACAGGACTGCCTGCTAAGCAGTTGTCCGGGCTTAAACCTGGACCGGGGGTTCGAATCCCCCCCTCTCCGCCAAACCAATGATAGATAGGGAGTTGCGAAGGGTGCCCCGGGGTCTCATGGGGCACTTTCCTTTTGGTGCGGTTGGGAGGGATTGCAAGTAAATTGCAACTTCGACTCCAGAAGCTTCACAGCGTCGATCATGTCGGTCGCTCCAAGGTGGGCGTACCGCATGACCATGGCGATGCTCTGGTGGCCCAGGAGCCGCTGCACCACGTGGAGTCCGACGCCCGCGGCGACGAGGCGCGAGGCGAAGGTGTGGCGCAGGGTATGCCAGCAAAGGTCCCGGCCGTCCAGTCCGTCGGCCTTCGCCGCGGCCACGGTCTTCTGCCAGGCCTTGTAGAAGGACGGGGAGTGCGTGTGCTCGTTCCCGAACACCTCCCCGCCGTAGAGGAGGAAGACGAGGCAAGCCCTCCTCCCTGGCACTCTGAGCCGGAGGAACCTCATTCAACGGGGGATCGGGGGGAGTTCGGCCAGCTTGGTCGCCACTGCCCGGCAGGCGCGGACCAGGTCGGTCACAAGCCGTTCGTCTAGATCCATGTCCCCCTCGTACTCGCCGAGATTGCGGACGTCGTGGCACTTTGCGAGCACGCGCCAGACCTCAGGCCCTAATCCCAATGTATGCGGCAGGACCTGAAAGACGATGTACCGGTTGCTGGCCCTGTACCCATGCCAGCGCAGGGCGGCTAGGCAGAGAGCGTGGGCGGCGTTGTAGGCCAAGTCGAAGCGGCTCTCCAGCGAATTCTGTTCGTTTTGCGCGTCGGCAAGACGCGCCAGAGCCGAGCGATGTAGTCCCTCGAACTCTTGCGCATCGGGCGGCTCGCGCTTGAGGGACTTTCCCGGACCCGAAAGAGTATCAAGCGGGGAGGCCATCTTCGTTTCCTATGACCCAGAGCTTCGGTTGGGAGAGGATCCGATTGACGAAGGCGTTTCCCTGCCGGCGGCGGGCCACGAGATCTCTGCTCGCGTAGATAGTAGGATTGATCTTGCGTCCCAACTTCTCGCTTCCTTCCTCCAGTACCGAAAAGAGGTCGGAGTAGCTGAGCCGATCGCTCAGGATGAAGAGGTCGATGTCGCTGTCTGCCGCGTCCTGGTTCTTCGCGATGGATCCGAAGACGAAAGCGGCCCCAATCTCCGGGACGAAGGGAGCCAGGACCGCGCGAAGGAGATCCACGAGCCCCAAGGTCTTGAGGACGATTCCCCGGAGTTCCTCGAAGATCGGCGTGGCGGAGTTGGCCTGGTAGTGTTTCTGATTTCCCGACCGGCTTACCGTGAGGAGTCCCGCGCCGGCAAGCCGCGCGAGTTCCCGCTGGACGGCTCCCGTGCCCGACTCGGCGAGAGCGATGATCTCGTTGGCATAAAAGCTCCGGCCCGGGTTCCCGAAAAGGACGGCCAGGACTCGCTGTTGCACCTTGGTAAAGAGAGCGCCAGCGATTTCCCCGGAGGGCCCTCCTGCGGAACGGTCAGACTTCGTCCCCGTATTCGTTCCCATATTGGGTATGATACAACCCAATATGGGTATGGTCAAGGGCGCTGAGAAAAGAGGGGATGCCGTGCGGCACTTTGGATGTGCTCGCGGAACGGCTCCGGTGATGTTGCCATTTCCCGCAGGGCTGCGACGGCGTCTTTCATTGACGATGCCCCCCCTTTACGGTCGATGGTTCGATGGTTCCTCCTGGTTGCGCCTTATGTGGCCCCCCCGATGGCCCTTCGTCTGCGCCAGGAGGGGGTCCAGTTTCTCGATGCGGAGGGCAATGCCTATCTGGATCAAGAGGCGCCTCGGATCTTTATCTGGGTGACAGGAAACCGCCCCGCGAAACCCCAGGTGGGGGAGAGGCCCTTAAGGGTATTCCGCGCCGCAGGGCTCCTTTTTGGGACGCCAAGGGAAGGGCAAAGAGGGGGAACTCGATCCGACTTCCAATTATCTTCGCCTCGTCCACCGTTTAAATGCATCAATCCACTCGGACCCCTCGGGCCTCGGGTCCGGAAGCGGAAGATCTAAGAGGGAGATGCGCTGGCTCTCGCTCCAGCGCCTGCAGATCGCCACGATTTGATCTTCGATGGTCAGATCAATCTGTATCACCTTCTTCATTACGGTGACGGGATCATAAGCCAGGAGGCTTTCTACAGCCTCTGATCCCAAGATCGTCGTGGTGAACGTCGTGGTGAAGGGCTAGGCGAGGTTTTCTTCAAGCATGGTGAAGAGACCGCCAAGTTCCTCTGATTCGCCATAGCAGTCCACAGTGGCTTCTTCGTGGCCTCTTCGATCAATTCGTCGAGGCGGGAAGGACTCAGCTTGACGGAGCTTCTCTTGGGCGGTCTTGAGGGCCCCGAGCGTTTCTGACCCGAGTGTTTCATCTCTCTAGCCATGATCACAGCCTAATCGCTCTCATGTCTTGTACCGCCCTCCGCCTCTCTGATGACAGCCCTCCCGGGTTGGCTATGGCCCGGAGTGGGTACCGCCGCACCGAGTTCGTAGCCTATGGCCCTATACCCGCGCAGCCGCTTTTCAAACATCCTCCTGAGCATGGGTACCTTTTCATCGAGATAGTCGTAGACCCTCACTTCCGTCTTTCCGCTATGACTTCGGTGAAGGCGCCCTGTGTACTGGACGAGGGTTCCCTTCCACGAGACGGGAAGCGTGAGGAAGAGCGTATCGAGCCTCGCGTCATCGAACCCTTCACCCAAGAAGCGCCCTGTAGCAAGCAAGACCCGCTCCTCTCCCATGGGAACCTCGGCGCAGCGCGAGAGGGCTTCCTTGCGCTCACCAGCCTTCATCCCGCCATGGAGAATGACCAGGTGCTTGGTGAACCTCTTGAGCCGCTCGGCGAAATGCTCCAGGTGGTCACGCCTCTCGGTGAGGACAATCGGCGAACGGCCCGCTTCCAGAGCGGTGATGACATCATCAAAGATCAGGTCGTTCCGGTCTGGATCTTTGGAGAGAAGGGCATAGATTTCCTGGATGCTTGCGCCCTCCGGGATGTTCATCGGGTCGAATCCGGTCTCACAGATAACCAGCCTATGGCTGAGGACCTCTGTGGTGCTATGTCTCTGCGATACTGCGTGGCGAACGGGCCCCAGTTGCATATGGATGATCGGCTCGTGCCCGTCTCGGCGCCGGGGCGTCGCGGTCAAACCGGTGAGGAATCTCGCCCTCGTTTCGGACAGGACCCGCTCGAAGGAGACGGCCGAAACGTGGTGGCATTCGTCCACGAGCACGTGGCCGTAACGGCCGACCAGCTCATCAACCTGCCCTTTCCGGACCAAGCTTTGGATCATGGCCACATCCAGAAGGCAATTAGGTTTACGCTTGCCCGCTCCTATCTGGCCGACCTCCTCTGGCGAAATGCCCAGGAAGAGTGCGAGCTGAGCAATCCATTGATCGAGTAATGGCTTCCGGTGGACCAGAATCAAGGTGCTCCTTCCCCTGGCTGCGATCAAAGAGACCCCAGCCACGGTCTTCCCGATCCCAGGTGGAGCCACGAGAATCCCCATCTCGTGACGGAGCAGCGCTTGAACGGCCCGTTCCTGTTCGGAAGTGAGACGGCCCTTAAAGGTGGCGTCCAGGGAGGCGCCGACCTCTCGTCCGTCGTCCAGGGCCAGGGAGATTCCATGATCATGGAGAAGGGCTTCGAGATCGGGAAGACAACCGCGAGGCAGCGCGATGGCGCTTGGGCTCTCTTCGAAGCAGCAGATGACCCTCGGGGTCAGGGTGGTCGAAAGCCGCATGCCCTGCTTCTTATAGAACTCGGGGTTCTGGAAGGCAGCGAGCCGCTTGATTTGATCCAGCAGTGGAGATGGAAGACCTTCCTTCTCTATATGAAGCCGATTTGTCACCCGGATCAGAACCCGTTGAGGAAGAGGCCCGGGGATACTGGCCCTCCGTTGGGCCTGCTCGATTGGTGCATACCATGGATCATGCTCTTCATCGGCCGACTCGATGCCAACCTTGAGGCCGATGATACGGCCAGAGTGGGCCGCCTCCTGCGCGATGGCTTGCACCAAGGACTTTTCGATCCGATGGACGGCGGCGAGGTGCGCCCATTGGTCGGGAAGGGGAAGGAATCGGTGGTCTACGAACACCATGTTCCCCCGGAGGCGCGCCTCGCGGTGCAGCGGCAAGGCGATCAGGTTGCCGAACCGCCCTTTGGGTATCGTGTCCTGGTTAGGGAAAAGACGATCGTAAGATCTCATCGGGAGTTGGTGCCTGCGAGCCATGGTCTCGGTGATGAAGAAGCAGCCCATGGTTCTTGCTGCCGCCGCAGACACTGGTTCAGCGAAGAAAAACCAAGCGTGGGCTCCATTCCCGGAGCGGGATCGTTCGATGGATGCCGAGAAACCATGGAAGGCGCATGTTTCTGAAAATACTCCGATGTCCTCCTGCCAGCCCTCCCCATCGAAGTCTACGGCCAGGAACCAACATGTTTCATTCAGGAGAAGCGGGTAGACTCCCATCACCTGGAGTCCCTTCAGATGCTTGGCGATTTGCTCGTCGGTGACCGCAAGAAACTGCTGGTTCTTGCATTCCCCGCACACGCCGCCGGATTTGCTACCGCCCCGTGATCCAATCTTGGCGCAGACCCTCGGCGCCCATTCGTTCTCGCAGGCGGGGGCGTAGCCAGATCGGCCTGTTTTCGCGTTTTCCCAGCGACGTGGGAACACGTCTTCACGCCCACGAAATAGAGACCGGAATAGGTGTACCTTCTCGAGAGTAGAGAGGCCGGAGCTTGATTCCGCCAGCCCTACCCTCGTCTTCGCCTCGAAGCCTTCAGTCTCGGATCGGTCCAGTTTGGCCTTGAGCGATGCGACAATCTGGCGTCGCTTCTCCAGTTCTTGGGACAAGGCCGCAAGTCTTTCTTCTTCTCGCGCGATCTGTTCCATGAGTTCGCGCTTGTCTTCCATCGGTCACGACTCCCACAGTACCGGCAAGGGAACGGCCGTAAGGTTCTTCCCAAAGGGAATGACTTCGTTGCCGGTGTACAGCACGATTCCCCGGACGAACTTCTCTCCCGCACATTCGGAGAGGGCCTTGAGTCCCTTGAAGTCGGCCGAAGCGGGCGTGGCCGATGCCTTCACCTCGATCCCGACGACGCGCCCCGCCTCATCCTCCAGGAGGATGTCCACCTCGGCCCCGGCGAGGGTCCGGAAGTGGAAAATTTGGGCCTGGGCCTCGGACCACGTGACCTGCTTGACCAGTTCCATGGCGACGAAGTTCTCAAGGAGGTGGCCAGCGGCCGCGGGATCTTGGCGGAGCTGGTCCTGGGTGGCTCCCGTAAGGAACGCGAGCAGGCCCGTGTCCGAAAGGAGAACCTTCGGCGATTTGATCAATCGCTGTCCAAGGTTGCTGGACCAGGCGGGCAGGGGGTGGAAGAGGAACAAGGCCTGCAAAAGCCCCATGTAGCGCTTGAGCGTACTCTGCGGCATCGTTAGAGCCCGGGCTAGGTCGGCATAGTTGAGCAGCGACGCGGTCCGGGAGGCCAGCAGGCTCAGAAGTCTCGGCAGGCTGGCGAGCGATTCGATGTTCGCTAGATCCCTCGCGTCCCGGGACAGGACGGTCGTTACGTAGGACCGAAACCACGCTTTGCGACGGGGCGCCGAGGAGCGGATCGCAATTTCCGGGAACCCTCCCAGACAGGTCCACTCCAGCCAGGTCTTTGCCTCCCCAGCCTGGGGAGACTGGAACGAAAACTTGCTCTGGAACACCCTGCCGACAAAGGTCTCCCGCCGTCCCTTCATCTCCCCCTGGGAGAAGGGCCACAGCGTCTGGACCTCCACCCGGCCCGCGAGCGATTCGCTCAACCTGGGCAGCATCAACACGTTGGCGGACCCCGTGAGGAGGTAGCGTCCGGGCATCCGGTCCCGATCCACGACGGCCTTCATCGCAGGAAATAGCTCGGGCACCTTCTGGATATCGTCCAGGGTCGCCGGACCCTCCAGTCCAGCCAAGAACCCCGCTGGGTCGCTCCGCGCCGCGTCGAGGACGCCTTGGTCATCAAAGGTGAGATAGCGCCGTGCGGAACGGTTCCCATCGAGGGAGCGCACGAGCGTGCTCTTCCCCGTCTGCCTGGCACCGACCAAAAGAACCACAGGCGTATCTTTCAACGCTTCGGCCACAGCCGCGCTCAAGTGCCGTTTGATCATCGCTAACCTCTCGAGAGAGTAATATAGCCAAGTAGTGGTTGAATTTCAACCACTTAATGGCTGATTTGCTAGTCGTCCTGTTTCCTTGAATTCTATTCTCTCGGGGGGAGAACCTTGACTTCTTATTAGCGATTATGAGATAAGGCGATAATAAGCAGCCCCGCTATTTTCGCGACCGATAATAAGGGGCGGTCGCGCCGGAAAAGGAGGGCGTCATGGCTACGAAAGGGAAGGCTCCAGGCCGGTGGGTGCGATGTGCCGAAGGCTACAACGCCTTCGTCCCCGAGCCGCTTCCACCCTCTATCGACTGGTTGCCGGACCTGGTGGCCGTGCTCTCGGAGGCGGATCACCTCCTCGGTCGGCTCGCGGGTGCCGGCGGGCGACTGCCCAACCCTCACCTGTTGATCCGTCCCTTCGTGAGAC
>JAJYLT010000061.1 GCA_021787565.1 Acidobacteriota bacterium | reverse complement strand
AACTCCATGGCTTGCGCCACGGCCGAAGGGAAGTTGATGTACCACTGCTCGCTGTTGGCCCGCTTGATGAGCTGGACTTTGGTCGGGTAACCCATGTGCCCTCCCATCTCTAGTCATATGACTAGACTACAAGATAGGGCAACCCACGACCGAAGTCAAGCCCCAAAACACCCCTGGCGCTTCCCTGTCTAGATTCGACAGGGTGATTATCTAGTTAAAGGCCAAACACGAGCGCTCCGCGGGCAAAGCCCGCGGAGCCTCACCCCACCCTTGGCGCATTCTTCCCCCGGATCAAGTCCGGGGTCGAATGCCCCCAATCCCTTGGCAGGTGGCTGTGCGGCTATGCCGATCGGCAAGATCCATAGGGATTTGCACCGCCATTTCGATTCCCATCGCGGGATTGGGGGCCGGCCGCTTCATTTGTCTCCCTCCAGCGCGTGTGTTGAAATGGCCACCTAAGGAGCAACCGCCATGGCCGAAACGCTCTACCTCGTGGACGGCTCTTCGATCCTCTACCGGGCCTTCTTCGCCATCCGAAACCTCTCCACGCGGGACGGGCGCCCCTCCAACGCCATCTTCGGCACGCTGAAGATGGCCCAGAAGCTGCTCAAGGAGCACGCCCCTTCCCACATGGCCGTGGTGTTCGACCTGCCGGCCCCGACCTTCCGTCACGAGGCGTACGCCGAATACAAGGCGAATCGCCCCGAGATGCCCCCCGAGATGGCCGGGCAGATCGAACCGGCCAAGGCGATCCTTAGGGCCATGGGGCTTCCCCTGGTGGAGATGGCGGGGTACGAGGCGGACGATTGCATCGCAACGCTCGCCAAGAGGGCCGTGGAGGCGGGTATGGAGGTGATCATCGTGACCGCCGACAAGGACCTCCTCCAACTCGTTCGCCCCGGCGTGCGGGTTCTCCATACCAAGAAAGAGGATATCCCCCTGGACGCGAAGGGGGTGGAGGAGCTCTTCGGCGTGCCGCCCGAGAGGGTCGTGGACGTGCTGGCCCTCTGGGGCGACCCAACGGACAACATCCCCGGCGTCCCCGGCATCGGCGAGAAGGGGGCCAAGGAGCTGGTCAGGCGGTACGGAGACCTGGAGAGCGTCCTGGCGCACGCCTCCGAAGTCTCGCGCAAGGCCTATCGCGAGGGGCTGCTGGCCCACGCCGACCAGGCGCGGTTCTCCCGGGACCTGGCCACCATCCGGCAGGACGCGCCCCTCTCCGAGAAACCCGGAGACCTGCGCGTGGGCGAGCCCCAGCGGGAGGCGCTGAACGCCCTCTTCGCCGAGTACGAGTTCACCTCGCTTCTGGAGGAAAGCGCCCGACCGAGGACCGAGGTGCTCAGCGCCCAAGCCACGGCGCTGGATGAGGCGGGACGGCACTTGCTGCAAGAGGCTGCGGCCGTGGGCCTTGCCTGGGAAGGGGAAGAGGCCTGGCTTTCAGAGGGCCAAGGGGTCTGGACTGCTCCGCTGGAATCCTTGCTGGCACAGGGGCTACTCGGCCTCCCGCTCTGCGCCCACGGCTTCAAAGGGCTCCTGAGGCGGTTCGGCGAAGAGGCGCGCCTTCCGGCTACGCCGGGACTCGATACGGCCGTGGCGGGATACCTTCTCAACCCGTCCGGGTCCGTGCCCACCCTGGAACAGCTCGCGCAGCGACACCTGGACGCTGCGCCCGCCGAGGGAGATCGGGCAGGGGCCGCCCTCTGCCTGGCCCGCCTCAAGGCCCCCCTGGAGGAGCACCTGCGGGCTCTGGGAATGGCCGGGCTCTACCACGAGGTGGAATGGCCGCTCATCGGAGTGCTGGCGCGGATGGAGGCGGCGGGCGTGTCGGTGGATCTCCCCTACTTCGAGGCGCTCGGTCGGGAGCTGGAGGCCGCCTTGAAGGCGCTGGAAACTCAGATCCGCGAGGTGTCGGGGGCGGATTTCAACGTGGCCAGCCCCAGGCAGGTGGGGGAGGTCCTCTTCGAGAAACTCCACCTGCCCGTCCTCAAGAAGACCAGCAAGACGAAGTCCTACTCCACCGACAGCGAAGTGCTCGAGGGGCTTCGGCAGGCTCACCCCGTGGTCCCCCTGATCCTCGATCACCGGATGCTCAGCAAGCTCAAGGGCACCTACGTGGATCCTCTTCCGACGTGGGTGGACCCGGCCACGGGCCGCATCCACGCGCAGTTCCACCAGACGGTGGCGGCCACGGGGCGCCTCTCCTCCTCCGATCCCAACCTCCAGAACATACCCATACGGGGGGACTGGGGCGGCAAGATCAGGAGGGGCTTCGTGGCCCGGGAGGGAGGGCTCTTCGTGGGGGCCGACTATTCGCAGATCGAACTGCGGGTGCTGGCCCACCTGTGCGGCGATCCCGCGCTGCGCCGGGTCTTCGAGCGGGGAGAGGACATCCACACCTCCACCGCCGCGGAGGTCTTCGACGTGGCCCCGCCCTTCGTCACTCCCGACATGCGCCGCCAGGCGAAGGCGATCAACTTCGGCATCCTCTACGGCATGGGGCCCTTCGGCCTGGCCCGGGAGCTGGGCGTGGGCCAGAAGGAGGCGAAGGCCTTCATTGAACGCTATTTCGCCCGGTTCCCCAAGGTGAGGGGCTACCTGGACGGCGTGCAGGAGCGCGTGCTGGCGAAGGAGGAGGTGACCACGATCCTCGGGCGGCGGCGCCTGTTCCCCGGTATCGCTAAGGCTCCCAAGCCCCTCCAGGCGGCGTTGCTGAGGCAGGCGGTCAACACGACCGTGCAGGGCAGCGCCGCGGACCTCATCAAGAAGGCCATGGTGGCGGTGGAGCCCTTATTGCCCGGGGGTTGCCGCCTGGTGCTCCAGGTGCACGACGAGCTCATCGTGGAGGCGGACGCGGCGAACGCGGAGGCGGCGGGGCAGGTCCTCAGGGGCGCCATGGAGGGGGCCATGGCCCTCGCCGTGCCTCTGGTGGTCAGCCTCTCCACCGGGCGGCGCTGGGACGAACTGAAGTAACCGGGCGCCGAAGGCGCGCGATCTCCCGGGATCGGTCTGGCGGGGCCACCGCGGGGCGTTCAGGAGGGAGCCTTCATGAAGATCTACACCAAGACGGGAGACAAGGGCGAGACGGGCCTCTTCGGCGGGCGGCGCGTCTCCAAGGCGGACCCGCGCGTGGAGGCTTACGGGGCCGTGGATGAATTGAATGCCCATCTGGGGTGGGCCGGCTCCCTCTTGGAGGAGGTGGCGGTCAACCAGGCCCTCCAATCCATCCAGTCCGACCTGCTGAGAATCGGCGCCGACCTCGCGACCCCTCCGGGTCTCGATGCCGCCCTCACCGCCCGGACGGTCAGCCTCGCTCCGGGCGCTTCGGTGCGCCTGGAGGGGCTCATCGACCGATGGGATGCCGAGCTTCCCCCCTTGAAACACTTCATCCTCCCGGGCGGAAGCCCCGCCTCCGCGGCGCTGCAGGTGTGCCGGGCGGTCTGCCGGCGGGCGGAGCGGGCCGTCGTCGGGCTGGAGGCGATCTCGCCCGTGAATCCGGAGGTGGTGGTTTACCTCAACCGCCTCTCCGACCTTCTCTTTGTGCTGGCCCGGTGGGTGAACGCGAAGAGGGGGGTCTCGGAGCCGGTGTGGAGCCCGCCGAAGGAGTCCTGATCCGGCCTCAGCCGCGCGAGTGGCGACGGTAGTGCGGGAGCTGGCCCTCGGCGGCGGTCTGGAGCCAGGAGCGGATGCGGGCGGCGTCCCCGAGGCGGGAGTACTTGCCCTGGGAGTCGAGGAGGATCATGAAAACGGGCCTGTCCAGGATGGAGGTCTCCATCACGAGGCAGAAGCCCGATTCGTTGATGAAGCCCGTCTTGCTCAGCCCGATGGACCAGTGATCGTTGTACATCAGGCGGTTGGAGTTCCCGAAGAGGCGGGGGCGCCCGGAGAGGCCGGAGCGGACCTCATACCGTTCGGTCGTCGTCATCTGGCGGATGACGGGATAGGTATAGGCTTCGCGCACCATGAGGGCCAGGTCGCCGGCGGTGGAGACGTTCTCGCTGTGAAGGCCCGTGGGGTCGAGGAAGTAGGTGCGCTGCATCCCCAGGGCGAGGGCCTTGGCGTTCATCCGGGCCACGAAGGCCGTCGTCCCTCCCGGGTAGGTCCGGGCCAGGGCATTGGCCGCGCGGTTCTCGGAGGCCATGAGTGCGAGCTGAAGCAACTCCTCCCGGCTGAGGGTCCAGCCGACCGGCAGGCGGGAGAGGGAATTGCGCAAGGTGTCCACGTCGTCTTCGGTGACGGTCACGGGAGTATTCATGGGGAGGTGGGAGTCCAGAAGCACCATGGCCGTCATCAGCTTGGAGATGGAGGCGATGGGGGTCACGGCGTCGGCGTTCTTCGCGTAGAGGTCTCGTCCGCTCTTCCCATCCACCACCAGGGCCGCCGCGGACCGAAGGCGGAGCCTTCCGGCGTCGAGGTGGGGCCAGGGGCTGTCGGTGAGACGCACGAAGCCCGCCCTCCGCACCACGCGACCCCGCTCGGGTGCGGATCCGGCCCGCGCGGAGGCAGACGATTCGGCCAGAGGGGTGAAGCCTAGAAGGACCGGGAAGAGGAAGAACAGAAACCCCACGGTCAGCGGCTTACCCTGCATCACGAACCTCGCTCGAGTTGGCCTTCACGGGGAAGGCCAACTTCAATCAGCCTCCAAACTTAGCATCACCGCGGTATGGAGACAAGGGGTGGGTGGTGGTGCGGACACGGGCTCGAAGGCAAGGGAGGAAGGATCTCCGGGCTGCCTTGCTGGGCGGCCGTGTACCGCGTTATCGTCGGCCTCCGACGACCCGCCGAGATCGGGTGTACCCTGGCGCGGGAGGCTGCCAGGGCGGCGGCCGGCCCACGGGAACCCGGAGGCGAGATCCATGCGCCTGGCCCGACGAGGACCTCAGCTTCCTCCTGGAATCGTGAGCGAGGCCGGATGCGGGGCCGGCGCGGGGTCATCGCCGGGCCGCCCGGGGTGTGCACCAGAATCGGCTGGAGTGCGTCACCCGCGCCCGTTGTGCCTACAGCCCCTGGCGGACGGCCAGCCAGAGGCCCGCGATGATCGCCACGGCGATCGCCACCGACCAGCCGATGCTCCGGACGAAGTAGGGGTAGATCATCAGGGCCAGGCCGCCGAGGAGATGGGGGAGGCGCCCCTGCTTCTTTCCGTAGATGAACAGCGCCGTGCCGACGCCCCCCACGATGAGGGAGAGGAAGAGCCAGGCGGGGCTGAGGTTCATGGAGCCGCCCAAGATCTGTTTGGGGTTCATGACGGATTCCTCGACTCGGGGAGGGGCGGCGCCACGAGGTGGCCCTTGGCCAGGGCATCCTGAAGATCCTTGGGCATCTTCTCCCCCTGGGAAGCGTGCTCGCGAATCCACTCCAGGCTCTCCGAGGAGAGGCTGGCGGCGTTCAGGCGGTACTGCTCGAAAGCCTCGTAGGCCATGGGAGCCACCGCCCGGGCCATGGCCGCCATGACGGTCGCGTACTGGCGGATCTCCCACTGGGCGTGGGCGTCCATGCGGAGTGCCAGGAAGTGGAAGAGGTTGTGCAGGTCGATCTGCCAGTACCATTCTGTGTAGAGGCTGAGCGGAAGGGCGATCCGCGCCACCTCTCGGGCCAAGTCCTTGCCGAGCATGGCCTCGTAGCGGGTGTAGGCCTCGCGCTGCCCGGCCTCCATCTCCCGCACCATGGCCTCGGCAACCTGCGCGGGCACGGGCATTTCCGCCCTCCCCTGCTTGTTCGTGGTGCTCTGGGTGCGGAGCGTGTCCGCGGTGGGGAGGTAGAACTCGTCCTTCATGACGGAGTAGCGGCCCGAGATCTCGTTGAGCCGGGCCGTCCGGTGACGGATCCACTGCCGGGCCACGAAGATGGGCATCTTGCAGTGGAAGGTCAGCACCACCTGTTCGAAGGGCGAGGTGTGCTGGTGGCGCATGAGGTAGTGGATCAGCCCCCGGTCCTCGCGCGAGGTCTTGGTGCCCTTGCCGTAGGAGACCCTGGCCGCCGCCACGATGCGCTCGTCCGATCCCAGGTAGTCCACCAGGCGCACGAAGCCCTTGTCGAGAACGGCGAACTCCTTGTCCAGGATGGCTTCGGCTTCAGGTACGAGGACGTGGGCCACGGCTGCCTCCTTGGAGCCCAAGCTTAGCGGCGGGGAGCCGCCTCGTCAATGGCCGCGCTCCAGCCGACGGTTCATCGCCGCGGCCGCCGGACGGGCGTATGCGCTTCCTTGCGCCGGGCGTGCAGCATGAGCAGGCTGGCGGCGAGGGCCTGCGGGAGCAGGGTGAGCCCGGCGCAGAGAAAATACTGGCCTGCGTGGGCCCCGCTGGCCATGGAGAATCCCGCGGAGACCAGGGCGCTCGCCAGCCACAGCACGGCTCCGGCCTCACGGCTGCGCTTGAGCCCCCAGGCCAGGAGCAGAGGAAGGGCCACGGGTCCGCCGGTGAGCACCATGGCCCCCGGCAGACTGGCGGGAGAGAGGCCGCCGAACAGGCTGAAGCCCACGACCCAGGCGCCGATGTAGATCGCCTCCACGAGAACGCCGACGGCTACGGCCCAGGAGCGTAGGCTCATGGGGCCTGCTCTCCGCCGCGTCCGAGGGTGGGATCGTCACCGGCCATGGGGACCTCCCGAGAAAGACGTGGACAGTGTAGCAAAGGCGAATCGCAAATGGATAGGAGGCCCCGAGCCTGTCCAAGTTAGGCCGCCTTGGAGGCTCCGAACCCCGGCCGGGCCTAGGCCGCGCCGATGGCGCGGCGCTGGGGGCCTGGTCCGGGCGCGTCCACGCGAGCGTGGCCGCGCTCCGTCCGCAGTCCCTCAGCCGCCCTTCGGGCGCCAGGCCCGGCCTTTCCTGGTGTACACCGTCCCCCCACCCTCCACGGGTGCGCCGGCGGCGACGGACCTCCTGCTTCGTCAGCCTTCGGCGTCCGCATCCTCAGCGTACAGGGAGTACGCTTGCGGTGCGGCTGCCTCGTCTTCCTCGCATGAGGCCCATCGGCGCCGGGACGCGCCTTCCTCCGCTTCGCTCCGGAAGGCAAACTGCTCTAAGGAGTGCTGGAATTACTCTGGCCAGTCATGAGGAGCCCGTGCAGTCTGTGCCGCGCGCCCTCCCACTCCCGTCCCTCATTCCTCCGGTTCGCCCGTAAGGAGCCGGATCTCTTTCCAGGGCGCGGCGATGAGTACCGGCAAGGCGGATCCCCCTCTGGAGACGCCTCCTGCGGACGTTCGCCACCTGTCGCCTGCCGACCCGCAAGACCTGCTTAGACGCAATTCGCGGCCGCGCCGCATCTCCGTGCTTCTCTCATCTCTCTAGAGCTGGTGCAGCTTGATGACGTTCGTCACCTCGGAGTTGCCGGAGAGCATGGAGAGCGTGACGAGGACGGTCTGGCCCGGGCCAGCCAAACGGGCCCGCAGGGCGGCGTCCAGCGCCATGGTCACCGCCCGTTCGCTGTCGGCGGCGTGCTCGACGGCCAGGGGCGTCACTCCCCACACCACGGCCACGCGCCGCAGGACCTCTTCTCTCGCGCTGCACGCGATGACCGGTGCCGCCATGTGGAACTTGGAGAGCAGCCGCGGCATGCGCCCCGTCGGGGTGATGGAGAGCACCGCCGACGCATCGAGGTCGCGGGCGGCCGAGGCCGCGGCGTGGCTGGCGGCCTGATGGAAGTCGGTGACCCCGGTGAAGGGCTCCCGGACGGGGTGGTAAAAGCGGCTCGTTTCGGCCTGCTCGGCGATGGTCTTGAGCATGGCCGTGGCCTCCACGGGATAGCGTCCCGCCGCCGATTCGGCCGAGAGCATGACGGCGTCGGTGCCGTCGTAGATGGCGTTGGCGACGTCGGAGACCTCGGCCCGCGTGGGTCGGGCGTGGTCCACCATGGACTCGAGCATCTGGGTCGCCGTGATCACGAACTTCCCCCGGCGGTTGGCCTCGGCGATGATGGTCTTCTGGGCCTGGGGAACGTGCTCCAGCCCCATCTCCACGCCCAGATCGCCTCGGGCCACCATGACGCCGTCCACCTCGGCCAGGATCGCATCGAGGTGGTCCAGGGCCTCGGGCTTCTCGATCTTCGCCACGATCCAGGGGGGATCGGGGTTCTGGGCAAGCCTTCGCCGCAGCGAGCGGACATCCGCGGCGCGCCGGACGAAGGAGAGCGCCACGAGGTCCACCCCCGCCGCCAGGCCGAAGGCCAGGTCCTGCTTGTCCTTGGCCGTCAGCGACGGAGTGCTCAGGCGCACGCCCGGCAGGTTGATGCCCTGGTGGTCCCGGATGGTGCCGCCTCGGACCACGGTGGTGCGCATCTCGCTCCCGGCCACCCGCTCCACGAGCAGCTCCAGGGTCCCGTCGGCCAGGAAGATCCGATCGCCCCGCCGCACGTCCTTGGGCAGGCGCTCGTAGCTGCAGTGGGCCCTGGCGGCCGACCCGCAGACGGGCTGTGTGGAGAGGACGAAGGGAGCGCCCTCATCGAGTTGGGCGCTGCCTCCCCGGAAGGTGCCGAGCCGGATCTTTGGGCCCTGGAGGTCCTGCAGCACGGCCAGGTGGCGGCCGCTCTGGCGGGCCACCTCCCTCACCGCCCGGATCCTCTCCCCGTGCTGGCGGTGATCGCCGTGGGAGAAGTTCAGGCGAGCCACGTCCATCCCGGCTTCGGCCAAGGCCCGGATGCGTTCTCGGGTGTCGCTGGAGGGCCCCAGCGTGCAGACGATCTTGGTGTGAGGCATGAATTCCCCCTCCATTCCGAGAGAGTGTAGCGCATGCCGGTGCCCCGGGGCAGCTCGGCGGAGGGGCGTCTAGCGCATGGTCATGCGGATGGGCAGCACGACCGTCTGGAGTCCGCCGAACTGCAGGCGGCGCTGGACCGCGTAGGCGGTGTCGTTGTGCAGAAGGCGGTAGATCATCTTCTCCTTCGCAAAGATGAGCTTGCCGAGGAAGAAGACGGCGCGCGGGTACTCCTTCTGGATCTCCTGGCAGAGCCGGTCCGTCTCCTCCAGCACGTCCGTCCCGATGGCGTAGCGAGAGTCCGAGTTAAGTCCAATCTGCCTGGCGAAGGAGACGTAATGGTTGAGGTTTTCCTGCGTTTCGCGGCGCAGGGCCTCCACCTCGCTGGCCCCTTTGAAGTGCCCCGAATCCACCACGCCCACGGAGATGAAGAGGATGTTCTTGTAGTAGCCGGGAAATAGCCTCTGAATGGATAGCACGGAGTGGATTCCGAGCCCGCCGTACCCTGAAACCAGGAGGGCGGCCACAGGCTGGGAGGGATCAAGGGCGGGGGGCGCGCTGCCAGCAGCCGCTGATATGGGAAGACTTCCCATGACCTGGTCCAGGTTGCTGATTTCCCGGCGTATCCACCCGTAATGACGCTGGATGAGAAAACAGAGGGCGATGAGCGAGGCGGTAATAACGAGGGTGAGCCATCCGCCCTGATGAAACTTCTCCGCTGTCGTAATGACGAGGATAGTGAGGCACAGGGTGAGCCCCGTGGCGTGGACGGACAAGTTCCGCAGCCAGTTGCGGTGGTGCTTGCGCTCGCGGACCCAGAAGCGGCTCATGCCCATCTCGGTGAGGCTGAAGGTCAAGAAAACGTTGATCGAATAGAGAACCACCAGGATCGAGACGTCGCCGCGAGAATACAGAATGATGAGACCTGCCGCAAGCCCCATCAAGAGGATTCCGTTCTTGGTGACCAGGCGGTCTGAGAGCTGAGCGAAACGGTGGGGCATCCAAGAGTCGACGGCCATGTTGGAAATCACGCGTGGGCCGTCAATGAAACCGGTTTGCGCCGCCACGAAGAGCAGGGCGCCTTCGGAAAGAAGCGTAAGAACCACGAGCCACGAACCCACCGGGTATCCCCACAGGTCCCAGGTGCCGAAGACCTTGGCCAGGAGGACGGCGTTCATCGTCTTGCCCGCGACAGGAACGGCGCCCCAGAGCAGATAGAGGAACAGAATCCCTCCCGCCGTGAAGGCCAGCGAAAGAGCCATGTAGAGCATGGTACGCTTGCCCGTGGCGACCCTGGGCTCTCTCAGGATGGGAAGTCCGTTTGAGACAGCCTCGATACCCGTGTAGGTGCCGCCGCCCAAAGAGTAGGCCCGCAAGAAGATGAGAAGCACGGCGACCCAGCCCAAGGAGACGCTGTCTCGCGCCATCTGGCTATGAGTCTCATGAATCACCTGAGGCAGGGCCCAGAAATGGACCGAGACTCCATAGAGAATAAGCAGGGTATGTGTCAGAACGAAGATCATGAAGATGGGAAGCAGTATCTTGATGGATTCCTTGACGCCCCGCAGGTTGAGGATGAGAAGCGCCACCAGGATCAGAAGATCGGTGGGAACCTTGAACTCGAGCCATTCGGCGGGAAGAAAGCTGAAGACGGCGTCCACCCCGGAGGCGATGGAGATGGCGATGGTGAGCACGTAATCCACGATGAGGGCCGACCCCGAAACGACTCCTGCCCTAGGTCCCAAGAGCTTAGTGGAAACCAGGTATCCGCCACCGCCGCTGGGGAAATGCTCGATGAGCAGGCTGTAGGCGAAGGAGATGACGCCCACCGTGATGGCGGTCATGAGAGCCAGGTAAAGGGCCAAATACACGTGCCCCTGAATGGCTCTGAAGGCCTCGTCCGGGCCGTAGCAGGAGGAAGAAAGGCCGTCCGCGCCCAGGCCCACCCATGCCAGGAAAGCGATCAGGGAAAGCTTGTGGAAGACCTGCGGATCGTTGGGGTCCCTGGGCTCTCCGAAGAGGAGCCGCTTGAGGGAGGCCATGAGAGAGCCGCCCTAATGCCGCCTCGGCCATTCAGCCGGGGGAGTGTGCTGGATGTGATGGTGGATCATGGACATCCTCTCTCCGCCTAACGGGTTAGCTGACGGGCTCAGGCTGAGGTGGCCTTACGCCGATGCGATTCGCCCCGGTGACTCGGGTCCCCGTCGCCCCGCACGCACGGGGTCTTCGGCGGGACCCTTTGTACTCCTTCGGGGAGAGGAGGTCAAGGGCGTGGGCGCGCCCCTGTCGTGACTCTTTGATAATGTCCCCTCTTGGGCTCGATAGAAATGTCCCCTCAAACTGGTGGTGGAAGGAGCCACCGTGGAGGAGACACTACGGATGAGCACGAGAGAGCGAAGTTGGTTGGT
>JAJYLT010000028.1 GCA_021787565.1 Acidobacteriota bacterium | reverse complement strand
AGGATGGGTACGCACCCCGTCCCTTTGTGGGGTTCGAGCCCTGTGCAACGTGCCCTGTGAACCCCGCCAGGCCCGGAAGGGAGCAACGGTAAGCAGCAAGCCCGTGTGCCGCAGGTCGCTTGAACCCCATACCCTTTTGTGGGGCTCGGCCCACGCGGGGAGCGGTGCCCCGGCGGCACCCGAACCCGGTCGCGCCAGACCTCCGCTTGAGCAGGTGGTGGCCCATGGCCCATGAAGCGCTGGCTCGGAAATATCGCCCGAAGACCTTCGAGGAGATGGTGGGCCAGGAGGCCGTGGTCCGGACCCTGACCAACGCCCTGAAGTCCCAGAAGATCCACCCGGCCTACATCTTCTCGGGCATCCGCGGGGTGGGAAAGACCACCGCCGCGAGGCTCTTCGCCAAGGGGCTCAACTGCGAAAAGGGTCCCACCGCCGTGCCCTGCAATAAGTGCGCCTCCTGCCAGGAGATCGCGGCCGCACGGTCCATGGACGTCCTGGAGATCGACGGCGCCACCAACACCAAGGCCGAGGAGGCGCGGGACCTCATGCAGGCGGCCCGCTACATGCCGGTGCGGGACCGCTTCCGCGTCTTCATCATCGACGAGGTCCACATGCTCTCCACGGCGGCCTTCAACGCCCTCCTCAAGACCCTGGAGGAGCCGCCGCCCCACGCCATCTTCCTCCTGGCCACCACGGAGCCCCACAGGATCCCGGAGACCATCCACAGCCGGGCCCAGCACTTCCAGTTCCGGCGGGTGACCGAGGCGCAGGTGGTCCGTCACCTGGAGGCGGTCTGTCAGAACGAAGGCGTCCAGGTGGATCCGGCGGCGCTGCGGCTCGTGGCCCGCTCCGGTGAAGGCTCGGTGCGCGACGGCCTGACCCTGCTGGACCGCCTCATGGCCTACGCCGACGGGCCCGTGACCGAGGCCCTCGCGGTAGAGGTTCTGGGGGTGGTGGGGCGGGAGGCGCTCCTCGGATTGCTGGATCTGCTGGCGGCGGGAGACGCCGGCGGGGTGCCGGCCTTCGTGGACGGCCTGCGCGAACGGGGACAGAGCCTGGAGCACTTCCTCTCCGACTTCACGGAGTTGACGAGGGACGCGCTCCGTATCCGGGTGGGAGGGGAGGAGACGCCTGGGAATGACCCGCACCTGGCCCGGGTGGCGTCCCGCTTTTCCTTGGAGGACCTGCTGCGGCTCTGGGACCTACTGGTCGCGACCCAGCAGCGGATGAAGGGAGCGCCGGACCCCGACGCGCTCCTGGAGCTCCAGCTCGTGAAGGCCGCGCTCCTGCCCAAGATTCTCCCCCTCGACCAGCTCCTGGCCGGTGCGGTAGCCGCGGCGCCCGCGGTGCCCGCGGAAGAGCCCCCATCGAGGAGGCGCGAAGCCAGCGAACCCGCCGGCCCCTCGCGGCCGATGGCCATGGCCGATTCCCCCGATCCCCAGGAAGCCACCGGGGAGGCGGGCGATGGGCTGCGGTTCCGAGCCCTCATCCCCTTCCAGAGGATGGACGAACACGAGGCCCACTCCTTCGAAGCGGAGGACGAACGCTCGGAGCGGTTTCGGGAGGAGGCGAGCCACCGCCTGCCCCTGGCGGGCCCGGCCCTCTCCACGGCGAGGATCTCGCTCGACCCGGAAGGGACGGTCCACGTCGCGCTGCCCGCCACGGCGGCCACCGCGGCGGCCTTGCTCAACTCCAAGGAGAGGAAGCTCCAACTGGAAGAGGTGGCTCGCCAGCTCGGACTCGCCGGATCGGTCCTCATCGAGGCGGAGGAGGCGGGACCCGCCGAATCGGCCCGGACAGGAACGGCCGCCCCGGAGGGGGAGCACGGACAGGCCGTCAGGCGCGTGATGAAGATACTGGGCGGCCAGGTGCAGAAGGTCACGCCCGTGGCGCTGGAGCCCCCAGCAGGAGGAACCGATGCCGAACCTGAATAAGCTGCTCAAACAGGCCCAGAAGATGCAGGAGCAAGTCCAGCAGGAGATGGAGGCGCTGGTCATCGAGGAGTCGGCCGGCGGCGGCATGGTCACCGTCCGGATGAGCGGTCAGAAGCAGATCCTGAAGGTGACGCTGGACCCCTCCCTCCTGGTCCCCTCCGAGAAAGAGATGCTCGAGGACCTGCTGGTGGCCGCGGTGAACCAGGCGGCGCGGAAGGTGGACGAGACCCTCCAGGACAAGCTGGGCGGCCTGGGAACGGGTCTGGGCCTTCCGGGCATGTGACGAAGGGCCGGTGAAGGCCGTGAACGCCTATCCGCCCAGCCTCCGGCGCTGTCTGGAGGAGCTCCAGAAACTGCCCGGCATCGGGCCCAAATCGGCCCAGCGCATCCTATTTCACCTTTTAGAGAGGGGGGCGGGAGCCTCGGTCGAACTGGCGGAAACCCTCCTGGCCCTTGGGAAGCGCGTGGAGCGCTGCCCGGACTGCCGGGCCTTCAAGGAAGCGGGCGCGGCATGCGCGCTCTGCGGCGATCCATCGAGGGACGGGCGTCTGCTCTGCATCGTGGAATCGGCCGCGGATGTGCTGCTCATCGAGGGGACGGGGGAGTTCCGGGGCCATTACCACGTCCTGCACGGCCTCCTCTCCCCCATGAAGGGCATACACCCCGAGCAGCTGGGGCTGGAGGTGCTGGACCGACGCCTGGGAGGCGGGACGGTGGAGGAGGTGATCCTCGCCACGCCGCCCACGGCCGAGGGCGAGGCCACCGCCTCCTACCTGGCCAACCACCTGGCCGGACGGGTGGCCCAGATCAGCCGGATCGCCTACGGGCTGCCCGTGGGCACGGACTTCCAGTACGTGGATACGCTGACGCTGAGCAGGGCGCTGTCGGGGCGGAGGCGGTTCCTGTAAACCCCAGGCCCGGCCCGAAGGGGGGGCTTCGGAAGGGCCGTAGTTCAGAGGGGGCTTGATTTTCAGCGTATTGCATCCCTTCCGGACTGTGTGGTATACGAATCAGGATTGGAGGAGACCCGTATGGGCGCGTCCGACCTCATCATGTATGAGGAAGAATTCCAGAGAATCAAGGAGGTCATCAGCAAGCTCAGGGTCGACGCCAACGCCAACGTGGTCTTTCTCGTGGACAAGAACGGCCAGCAGATCGCCGCCACGGGGGACATCGAGCGCCTGGACACCACCTCCCTGGCCTCCCTCACGGCGGGCAACGTGGCGGCCACCGACGGGCTGGCCAAGCTCATCGGCGAGAAGGAATTCTCCGTTCTCTTCCACGAGGGCGAGAAGGACAACATCCACATCTCCATCGTCGGGGGGAAGGTCATCCTGGTCGTGATCTTCGACGAGCGCTCCTCCCTCGGGCTGGTTCGCCTCCGGGTCAAGCGGAGCTCGGAGGAGCTCAACCGGCTCTTCCAGCAGATCATGGAAAAGACCGAGCGCGAGAGGGCCGCCGGGGAATCCTCCTTCGATTCTCCCTTTGCGGAGATCACCGACGAGGATATCGACGCTCTGTTCAACGAGTAGACGATCTAAGGAAGTGGGTGCATGTCTTTCATCAACTACGCCTCACGCGAGATCAACTGCAAGATCGTCTATTACGGCCCCGGCCTGTGCGGTAAGACCACGAACCTCCAATACATCTACGAGAAGACCAACCCGAGCGCGAAGGGGAAGCTCATCTCCCTCGCCACGGAGACGGACCGGACCCTCTTCTTCGACTTCCTCCCGCTGGACCTGGGGACGATCCGCGGGTTCAAGACCCGCTTCCACCTCTACACGGTGCCGGGCCAGGTCTTCTACGACGCGTCCCGAAAGCTCATCCTGAAGGGGGTGGACGGCGTGGTCTTCGTGGCGGACTCCCAGGAGGCCCGCATGGACGCCAACGTGGAGTCCGTGCGCAACCTCGAGTCCAATCTGAAGGACCACGGCTACGATCTTGCGATGATCCCTTACGTGCTGCAGCTCAACAAGCGGGACCTCCCCACCGCCATCCCCATTGAAGAGATGCTGCGCCAGCTCAGGATCAAGAGCGAGCCCTACTTCGAGGCGGTGGCCCCCAAGGGGATCGGCGTCTTCGATACGCTCAAGGCCTGCGCCAAGCAGGTCCTCATCGAACTCAGCAAGAAGTAGGGCTGGTCCCCGTCGCAGGCTCACCAGTGGGCAATCTCCGTCCATGAGCCGCCCCACCAACGGTACACGCGGACCCTCCCGTCGATGCCGGCCACGCGAAAAGCCCATCCCTCCTTGCCGGAGGCGTCGCGAGCGTACAGCGTGCCCGGAGTGGCGGTGGCATGGGGAGTAAAGCTCAGGAGGTCGCTGCGGCCGAAGCGGACGGGGTCCTGTCCGGTGAGGCTCTTTCCGGACGGATCCCGATCCACGCCAGGCGGGAGCCCCGGCTCCGCGGCACCCTGCCCCAGAGGTATGGGCGAAGAGAGAGCCCGGTCGATGCCGTCCCTGATGTCCGAGAGGGACAGGCCGTCCTGATCTCCGTCTGCATATAACTGGGCCGTGATCCCCGAAGGGCCGCCGCGGAAGAGAAGGCCCGTGTTCCGGCGCCGGATCACCGCCGTGGAGGAGGCCTCCACCACGAGGGCATGAAAGGTCGTCGCGAGGCTCTTCAGGGCGCTCCGTTCGAGCTGGCGTCCCAGAGCCCCGGCCGCCGTGATCGCGCATAAACCCAGGATGGCCGCCGCGACGAGCACGTCGGCGCAGCTCATCCCCCGCTCCCCTCTGCGAGTGGCACCCATTCTTTCGGCCATGGTCTCCTCCTCGGCGCCGGACAGGCGAGGGGCGGCGGTCCGTGGTCCGCCGCCCCCCTGCGGGCCTACAGGGTCAGGTAGGGTCGGATCGCCTCCAGGACCTTGGGGCCGATGCCCTTCACGTTCCTGAGCTCATCCACGGTCTTGAAGCCGTTGTGGGCGGTCCTGTACTCCACCATGCGCTGGGCCACCTTGGGGCCGATGCGGGGCAGGGCGTCCAGCTCCTCGGCCGAGGCCGAGTTCAGGTTGATCTTCCCTTCGATGGCCTTGGCCGCCTTGGGCGTGCGCCGAGCTTTCTGCGCCTTTGGCGTCCGCTGCGCCTTCTGGACCTTTACGGCCGTGGCCTGCCGCTCCGGGGCCGCGGCCGAAGCGGGAAGACCCGAAACCGTGAGCGCTCCGGCGACCATCAGCCCAGCCAGTGCCACCATCCACCGTCCGATCGTTGCCTTCATGGGATCCTCCTCGCGGCCTCCGCCGCATGAAAGGGGCCCTCACCGGGTTCCCCTGTCCCGAAGCCCCCTTCGGGGACGATCTCTGAGGGGCATCCTGCGTGCCACCGGCTCCATGCCAGGGGAAAACCTTTCAGTAGCTGCCCGAAAAGCCCATGCCCAGGAGAACCGAGTTGAAATGGCCCCGCTGGAAAATGGACAGTGGAAGAAGATGTCATGCAGGATCAGTGGGTTACGATGCAATCCCGATTGGACAAGGATGGGGGAGGAAGCCGACTCCGCTTCGTTTCTCTAAGTGATTGATCCATCAGCGGATATTCGGCGGATGCCACGACGGGTGCGATCCAGGAGTGCCTCCGGCCGCTGGCAGTGGGCTTGCTCTTCCCCCGGCCGGAGGTGGAACATGCGAGAGCATTGTCTGGGAATCAAGGAGATGCCAGAACCGGAAAGGCCGCGGGAGCGGTGTCTGCGGTGCGGGCCGGCGGCCTTGAGCACGACGGAGCTGCTGGCCATCCTGCTCCGAACCGGAACGAGGGGGAAGACGGCCCTCGATCTTTCTTCGGAGTTGCTCTCGCGGTGCGGCTCCCTGCGGGCCCTCAGCGCGGTTGAACCTTCGGAGCTGGCCCGTGCATACGGCCTGGGCCCCGCCAGGGCGGCTCAATTGCTCGCTGCCCTGGAGCTGGCCCGGCGCTTCACGGAGGAGGAGGTCCGGCTCGCCGAGACCCTCTCCGGGGCCGAAGAGACCTACCGCTTCTTGAAGCCGCGTCTGCGCGATCTTCCCCACGAGGTCTTCGCGGTCATCTTCCTCAATCAGAAGCACGGGGTCCTCAGCTACCGGGAGATGTTCCGCGGTTCCATCCACGCCAGTTCCGTGCATCCGAGGGAGATCGTGAAGGCGGTTCTCAAGGAGAACGCCGCCGCCGTGATCCTCGCCCACAACCACCCCAGCGGCCACGTCAGCCCCAGCCCCGACGACCTCAGGCTCACGGAGGAGCTGAAGGGCCTCCTCGGCCACCTGGACGTGCGCGTGCTGGATCACCTGATCGTCGGCGGGAACGGCTACTTCAGCTTCGCCCGCGAGGGGCTGCTGAACGGATAGGGCCGAGAAGGGCGGCGGCGAGAGCGTGCGAGAACGAAGGCGCGGGAAGAAATCGGGCCGGGGAGCTGGAGAGCTGGGAAGAGAAGCGCGAAGCGCAGCCCTATGGCACCAGGGCGACCGGGGGAGCTCCGGTCAACCCTCGCTGCTCGCCTTGCGCCTTGCGCCCATTTCCTCATCTCGTCCCGGCTTCCTTCCACCGGCCGCTCGTCGCTCAAATCCCTTCGAAGACCTCCCGGGCGGCATCGAGCGTGCGGCGAATGTCGGCCTCGGTGTGGGCGGCGCTGAGGAAGCCCGCCTCGAACTGGCTGGGCGCCAGGTAGATGCCTCGCTCCAGCATGCCCCGCATGAAGCGGCCGAAGCGCTGGGTGTCGGACTGGGTCGCCGTCACGTAGTCCGTCACCGGGCCCTCGTGAAAGAAGCCGGTGAACATGGAGCCCACGTGGTTGCCCGTGAAGGGCACCCCGCGCTGGCTGGCGATTAGGGCTAGGCCCGCGGCGAGGCTGGTGGTGAGCTGTTCGAGGCGGAGGTAGAGCGCCTCCCCCTCCCGCTCCAGGATCTTGAGCGTGGCGAGGCCAGCGGCCATGGCCAGCGGGTTGCCCGAGAGGGTGCCGGCCTGGTAGATCGGTCCGGTGGGGGAGACTTGGCTCATGAGTTCCCGCCTGCCGCCGTAGGCGCCCACGGGCAGGCCTCCGCCGATGATCTTGCCGTAGGTGACCAGATCGGGGCGGACCCCCGAGCGCTCGGCCATGCCGCCGAGGCCGATGCGGAAGCCGCTCATCACCTCGTCGAAGATGAGGACGATCCCCTCCCGTTCGGTGATGGCCCGTACCGCCTCCAGATAGCCGGGCCTCGGCGGGATGACCCCCATGTTGCCGGGCAGCGGTTCCAGGATGAAGGCCGCGATCCGCCCCCGGTTCTCCTCGCAGACGAGCTCCAGGGCCTGGACCTTGTTGAACGGGATGACCAGCGTGTCCTTCGCCAGGGAGGCGGGCACGCCCGGGCTGGAGGGGGTCCCGAAGGTGAGGGCGCCGCTTCCCGCCTCCACCAGCAGAGAGTCGCCGTGCCCGTGGTAACAGCCCGCGCACTTGACGATCTTGTCCCGGCCCGTGGCGCCCCTCGCCAGGCGCAGAGCCGACATGGTGGCCTCGGTGCCCGAGTTCACCATGCGCACCATCTCCAGGTGGGGGAGGCGGCTCGTCAGCCACTCGGCCATCTCCACCTCGAGCCGCGTGGGGGCTCCAAAGGAGGCGCCGTCCTTGAGCGCCCGCTCCACGGCCTCCCGGACCTCCGGCTGGTTGTGGCCGAGGATCATGGGGCCCCAGGAGCCCACGTAATCGAGGTAGGTGTTGCCGTCCTCGTCGGTGAGGGTCGCGCCCTCCGCCCGCGCGATGAAGGGCGGATCGCCGCCCACCGAGCGGTAGGCCCTGACGGGCGAGTTGACGCCGCCGGGAATGAGCGGGATGGCCCGCTTCAGCAAATCTTGGCTCCGCGTTCGTTTCACCTTGGCCTCCGATCATCGGGAATGGAGCCCATCCGGCCCTTCGTCTCCGGGCACGAAAGCGCCCCGGGGAGAGAAGCTCCTCCCCGGGGCTCATTATCGGCCAGAAGCGGCCGGTCGATCTACTCCGCCTCCGCGGCCTCCGCGGGGGCCGCCCCGGCCCCGGTGAGCCCCGCCTTCTCGCGGACCTTGACTTCGATCTCGTCCATGAGCTTGGGGTTCTCCACCAGGTACTGGCGGGCGTTCTCCTTGCCCTGCCCCAGGCGGGTCTCGCCGTAGGCATACCAGGTGCCGGCCTTGTCGACGATCTTGTGCTCCACGCCCAGGTCGAGGATGTCGCCGGCCTTGGAGATGCCCGTGCCATACAGGATGTCGAACTCGGCCACGCGGAAGGGAGGGGCCAGCTTGTTCTTGGCCACCTTGACCTTGACCCGGCCGCCGATGACCTGGCCGGCCGCGTTCTGGATGTTGGCGATCCGGCGGATGTCGAGCCTGACGGAGGCGTAGAACTTGAGCGCCCGGCCCCCGGTGGTGGTCTCGGGGTTGCCGAACATGACGCCGATCTTTTCGCGGAGCTGGTTGATGAAGACGCAGGTGGTGTTGCTCTTGCTGACGATGCCGGTGAGCTTGCGCAGCGCCTGCGACATGAGCCGGGCTTGGAGACCCACGAAGCTGTCGCCCATCTCGCCCTCGAGCTCGGCCTTGGGCACGAGGGCGGCCACCGAGTCGATTACCACGATGTCGATGGCCCCGGAGCGCACGAGAGCCTCGGCGATCTCCAGCGCCTGCTCGCCCGTGTCGGGTTGGCTGATGAGCAGGTTGTCCACGTTGACTCCCAGCCGCTGGGCGTAATCGGGGTCCAGGGCGTGCTCGGCGTCCACGAAGGCGGCCATGCCCCCGTTGCGATGAACCTCGGCGACGGCCTGCAGGGCCAGTGTGGTCTTGCCCGAGGATTCGGGCCCGTAGATCTCGACCACCCTGCCTCGGGGCAACCCGCCGATGCCCAGGGCCAGGTCCAGGCTGAGGCTCCCGGTGGAGATGATCTCCGCCTTCACTTTGGCGCCGCGCTCGCCCAGGCTCATGATGGAGCCCTTGCCGAACTGGCGCTCGATCTGGGCCACGGCGGCGTCGATGGCCTTCTTCCGTTCTTTCGAGATCTCCATGGTTCTGGCCTCCTCCTTCGTTTCAGGCCCCAGGATGGGGCGTCCCCTTTCGAAAAGCAACCCTGGGAATCCCCGATCAAGAAGTATGCCAAGCGGCCCCCCGGGTTCGCCGGGGGGCCGCCGGTCGGTGACCGCTGAGAAGCGTGGAGCCCCACCCGGAGCCGGGCGGCTACTCCACGTCTCCCTCCAGCATGAGGCTCAGGATGATGGCCTTCTGCGCGTGGAGCCGGTTCTCGGCCTCGTCGAAGACCACGGACTGCCACGACTCGATCACCTCGTCGGTGACCTCTTCGCCGCGGTGCGCGGGCAGGCAGTGCATGAAGATGGCGTCCTCCTTGGCCATGGCCATGAGGGCGGCGTTGACCTGGTAGGGCCGGAAGATGGCCTTCCGCTTCTCGGCCTCCGCCTCCTGGCCCATGGAGGCCCAGACGTCGGTGTAGATGACGTCCGCGCCCGAAACCCCCTCCTTCAGATCGTGGGTCACGGTCATGGTGGCACCGGTTTCCCGGGCATCATCGCGCGCCAGCGCGAGCATCTCGGGTTTGGGGTCGAAGCCCTCGGGGCAGAGGATCCGCACGTTCACGCCGGTCTTGGCGCCGGCGAACATGAGGGAGTGGGCCACGTTGTTCCCGTCGCCCACGAAGGCCAGCGTCAGCCCCTTCAGCTCGCCCTTCTTCTCGAGGATGGTCTGGAAGTCGGCCACGGCCTGGCAGGGGTGGAGCAGGTCGGAGAGGCCGTTGATCACCGGGATGTCGGCGAATTGGGCCAGCTGGAGGATGGAACCATGCGAGAAGGTGCGAGCCATGATGAGGTCCACCATGCGGTCCAGGGTCCGGGCGATGTCCGGCACGCTCTCCCGCTTGCCCAGGGAGATGTCGTTGGGCCCGAGGTAGATGGCGTGACCGCCGAGCTGGGTCATCCCCGCCTCGAAGCTCACGCGGGTGCGCAGGCTGGGTTTCTCGAAGATCATGGCCATGGTGTGGTTGACCAGTGCATCCTCGTATTTCTCGGGGCTCGCCTTGACCTTGAGCGCCACCTCGAGGAGGTGGCCCATGGTGGCCGGGGATAGATCGTGAATGGAGATGAAGTCTTTGTGGTACATGTCAGGCTCCTCCTTGGATCGGCGGCGACGGGCGCCTCCTATCGCTTGAATGGCGAAGGCCTCGCGGACGGCTCGGTCATGCCGGAAAGCGGCCGCGTCCTTCAGCCCCGCTTGGCCGTCTCCATGCGGTGGATCTTCTCGGTCTTCTCGGTCTTTTCGTGGATGATGCGGGTTCCGGCCCCGCCCTCGGAGGCGGCCTGGAGGTGGGCGGCGTCGGTGATGACGACGCTGCCGCCCTTACGGACCAGGAACTGGACGGCCGCCTCCACCTTCGGTCCCATGGAGCCGGGCGGGAACTGGCCCTCCTTCTGGTACCCGAGGATCTCCCGCAGAGAGACCACGGACAGGGCCTTCTGATCGGGCTTCCCGAAATTCACGTAGAGGCAGGGGACGGAGGTGATGATGAGCATCTCGTCCACATCCAGCTCGCAGGCCAGCAGGACGGAGGTGCGATCCTTGTCGATGACCGCCTCCACGCCGCGGTGGGTGCCGTCAAGCTCCCGCACCACGGGGATGCCTCCGCCTCCTCCGGCGACGATGATGGAGCCCGTCTCGAAGAGCGCCTTCAGCGCGCCCACCGAGAGGATCCGTTTGGGCTTGGGCGACGGGACGACCTTCCTGTAGCCCCGGCCGCTGTCCTCCACCATGGGCCAGCGCTCCACCTCCATGAGGTGCTTGGCGCGGTAGGCCGTGTAGAAGGGACCGATGGGCTTGGTGGGATTCCTGAAGGCGGGATCCTCCGCGTCCACCTCCACCTGGCTGAGCACGGACATGAGGTCCCTCTGGATGCCCCGGCGCTGGAGTTCGTTGGAGAGCGCCTTCTCGATGAGGTATCCCATGCTGCCCTGCGTTTCGGCCACGCATACATCCAGGGGGAGGGGCGGGACCTTGGTCACCGCCTCCTCCACCCGGATCAGGTTCTGCCCCACCTGCGGGCCGTTTCCGTGCACCAGCATGACGCAGGCGTAGTTCTCCAGCAGCGGAACCAGCTGGCCGGCCGCTTCGTCGGCGTTGGCGAGCTGCTCGCGGAGCGTGCCCTTTTCGCCGGCCTTGATGAGGGCATTGCCCCCGAAGGCCACCAGCGCTTTCTTCTTCCTCATGGCAGGCCTACAGCAACCGCTTGAGCGGCACCTCCAGCGTGGGCTGGCCGATCTCCTGCAGCTCGTACTGGACGCGGACCGAGGGCTTGTTGATGCGGATGATGCGGCCCAGGTCGATGGGCGTGGCGATCACCACCAGGTCGCACTCGGTGGAGTTGATGGTGGTCTCCAGGTCCTTGATCTGCTGGTCCCCGTAGCCCATGGCGGGCAGCAGGATGCCGATGTCCGGGTACTTCTCGTAGACGGCCTGGATGGAGGCCACGGCGAAGGGCCGCGGATCCACCAGCGCCTCCGCCCCGAACTTCCGGGCGGCCATCACGCCGGCGCCGTACTGCATCTCTCCGTGCGTGAGGGTGGGGCCGTCCTCCACGACGAGCACGCTCTTGCCGGTGATGGCGGTGGGATCGGACACCTTCAATGGCGAGGCGGCGTCCACGACCATGGCCTTGGGGTTGAGCTGGTGGATGTTGAAGCGCACCTCGTCGATGTCGTCGCCGTTGGCCGTGTCGATCTTGTTGATGACCACCACGTGGGCGCGGCGCAGGTTGGCTTCGCCGGGGTGATAGGCGATCTCGTGACCCGGGCGGTGAGGATCGACGACGACGATCTCCAGGTCGGGCCTGTAGAAGGGCAGGTCGTTGTTCCCGCCGTCCCACACGATCACGTCGGCCTCGCGCTCGGCCTCGCGGAGGATGGCCTCGTAGTCCACCCCGGCATAGACCACCACGCCGCGCTGAATGTGCGGCTCGTACTCCTCGCGCTCCTCGATGGTGCAGTGGTGCTTGTCCAGATCCTGGAGGGTGGCGAAGCGCTGCACGCGCTGGGCCACCAGGTCGCCGTAGGGCATGGGGTGGCGGATGGCCACCACGCGCTTGCCGGCGGCCTTCAAGATCTCGCAGACCCGGCGGGTCGTCTGGCTCTTGCCGCATCCCGTCCGGACGGCGCAGATGGAGACCACCGGCTTGCTGGAGGAGATCATGGTGTGGTCGGCGCCCATCATCATGAAGTCAGCGCCCGCGGCGATGGCCGTGGAGGCCTTGTGCATGACGGTTTCGTGGGAGACGTCGGAGTAGGCGAAGACCACGAGGTCCACCTTCTCCTTGCGGATCAGTTCGGGCATCTCCTTCTCGTCGTAGATCGGGATGCCCTCGGGATAACCTTCGCCCGCGAGGGCGGCGGGATATTTGCGTCCGGCGATGTCGGGAATCTGAGTGGCGGTGAATGCGACCACGCGGTACGAATTGTTGCCCCGAAAGAAGACGTTGAAGTTGTGGAAGTCTCTTCCGGCGGCTCCCATGATGAGGACATTCTGGGGTTTCATGGAACATACCTCCTTGCATGTGCGGCTGCCGGACACGGCATTCTTCGCAGGCAAGAAGCAAAGCGTACCATTTACAAGGCTTTGGGGTCAACACACTTGGGATTTTGGGGACGCCTCCACCTGGCCGGGCAAACCAAAAGGGGCCTCTCGGCCCCTCTCGCTGCTCTCTTCTGGAGCGGGAAACGGGATTCGAACCACGCTCCGTCGCTCCCGCTCCCCGAGGAGGGGCTCAGCCGCCCCTCCTCGGCGGGCACTGCGTGCCCTGCTCCTCCCTGCCCTTACGCGGGCGGGCCTTTGGGCGGGGGACCTCCCCGTCCCCCGCGCGCCCTCGCCGGGTCGCGGCTTCGAATCCCTTGAGCTTTCTGGCCGGGCAAACCAAAAGGGGCCTCTCGGCCCCTCTTGCTGCTCTCTTCTGGAGCGGGAAACGGGATTCGAACCACGCTCTGTCGCTCCCGCTCCCCGAGGAGGGGCTCAGCCGCCCCTCCTCGGCGGGCACTGCGTGCCCTGCTCCTCCCTGCCCTCACGCGGGCGGGCCTTTGGGCGGGGGACCTCCCCGTCCCCCGCGCCCCCTCGCCGGGTCGCGGCTTCGAATCCCTTGAGCTTTCTGACCGGGCAAACCAAAAGGGGCCTCTCGGCCCCTCTCGCTGCTCTCTTCTGGAGCGGGAAACGGGATTCGAACCACGCTCCGTCGCTCCCGCTCCCCGAGGAGGGGCTCAGCCGCCCCTCCTCGGCGGGCACTGCGTGCCCTGCTCCTCCCTGCCCTCACGCGGGCGGGCCTTTGGGCGGGGGACCTCCCCGTCCCCCGCGCCCCCTCGCCGGGTCGCGGCTTCGAATCCCTTGAGCTTTCTGACCGGGCAAACCAAAAGGGGCCTCTCGGCCCCTCTCGCTGCTCTCTTCTGGAGCGGGAAACGGGATTCGAACCCGCGACCCCAACCTTGGCAAGGTTGTGCTCTACCAACTGAGCTATTCCCGCCCAAGGGGTTACTGTAGCCGTGAAAGGCCCCCCCTGTCAAGGCCCCGGCAAGTTGACCCGGGAGGGCCGATGCCTTATCGTGGAGGCTCAGGCTCAACAGGGGCTCGCTAAATGGGTAAAGCCGGAGGCATCGCACAAGGGGGCCGCCGATGAACGTCGAGGAAGCCATCATCACCGCGCTCAACTACGAGACCAAGGTCAGAGATCATTACCTGCAGGCCGCCAAAGAGTCGCAGGAGCCGAAGGGCCGCCATTTCTTTGAGTCCTTGGCCAAGGAGGAGCAGGGCCACGTGGATTACCTGGAGTCTCGGCTCAAGACATGGCGGGCGGAGAAGAGGCTCGACACCAACCCGGTGGGGACCACGCTGCCCAGCCCCGAATGGCTCTCCAAGGGCGTCTCCATGCTGGAAAGCTCGGCGCGGAAGCGCGATTACCAGGATGACTACCGCCGCCTCTTCACGGCTCTCAAGATCGAGGATGAGGTCGGCGACTACTACAAGCACCTCGTGGAGACGCTGGACAATCCCGACGGGCGGACCATGTTTTCGCGGTTCCTCGAAATCGAGGATGGCCACGCCGCCATCGTCCAGCTCGAGGTGGACGTGCTCACCCGCACGGGATACTTCTTCGACTTCCAGGAATTCAACCTCGAAGAGTAGCTGACGGGAGCACCCTCCCGGCCAGGCGCGGATCGGGGGCCGTTCCCCAATGCCCGGTGCGGAGCGGCGGCCGCCGAACTCCTGGACCCCCATTGGGCGCGCGCCTTCCGTTCCGAAAAAAGAGGAGCGGGAGCGTGTGGCTCCCGCTGGAGGAATGGAAGGGAGGAGGGGATACTCCCACCTTGCAATGGCCGTGCCATATAAGAAGCATGAAAATATATAGCGTTCCTGAAAAGTGGCCAGTGCCATTTTGGCTGCATGTGCCATAAGGGCGCACTGCTGGGGTGGGTGAGTCACGGCGTGTCCTTTTGGACTCATCCTTCGGCAGGCATGAGTTCCAAATAAATGAGCCCCTGTCGGGGCTCGGAGGTATGGAGGGAGGTATGAGGAATTATTATATGCAATGGGCATGCCAATGCCTCCGGGGGAAACGCGCCAGTTCATCTCCCCGGACAAAAGCCCAAAACATGGCTTGAATGCACGTCTACGAGGGGCGTTCAGCCGCCCTCGTCCTGCAGGTTGTAGAAGAACCGGAAGACGGCGCCGAGCTTGGGCGCCGTGACCTGAGAGGGAAGGGGGGGCAGCGGGTTGGAGGAACGCAGCGCATCCACCGCCGCCTGGTCGTAGGAGGGGATGCCGGAAGGCCGGATGATCTGCATGTCCGTGATGGTGCCGTCCTTCTGGACGTTGAACCGTATGGCCACCCAGCCCTTCTGCCTCAACACCATCTGCGCCTGGGGAACGTGCCAGTTGCCCTGGACCCGCTCCTGCACCTGTCGGGCGTAGGGGCCGAGGTCCCAGGCGGCGGTGTCAAAGGAGAGGGAACCCGTATTGAGCTGGCTGGCGTTGGGATTGTTGTAGCCCCCCTGGAGGCTGCCGAGCATCATCCTCTCCAGCTGCGTGCCCAGTCCCGGACGAGGCTGGATGGGTGTCCGTGAAGGCGAACCTGGCAGGGAGGACGCGGGCTCCTGGACGGCCTCTCCTCCCACGGGCAATCCGCGTTCGGCGTTGGTGGGCTTCCCCTGCTGAAGCTCACCCTGACCTTTGGTGGGTGCGGGTTTGGAGGTCTGGTTGTTGGCCGGACGATCCTGCCGGCTCTCGCCGCGCGGGTTCCGAGGGCGCTCCATCTGCGCCATCTCGCGCCCGACGCTTCCCGGGCGTCCGGGGCGGGGGCTGGGGGAGGCCGGTGAGGGCGGCACGGATGGTCTGTTGTCCGCGGCGCCCCCAGGGCCGCCGGACTGGCGGATCGGACTCTGGCCGAAGGAGGTGGGATCGGGGGAGTCTCCCTTCTTCGGGTAGGGGCTGGCCCCGCGCCGGTTCATGTCCGAGAGGCGTGAGGCATCCATGGGCGGCTCTTTCGCGGGAACCATGTCCTTGACGTAGATGAAGCGGACCGGACGGCCGTTGATGGTGGTGAGACGCTGGGCCGTCTGGTTCAGGCTCCTCGGATGGGTGGCCGAGGCGAGGTACTGACGCGAAATGAGGAGGAGGAAGAAGACGTGCAGCGCGAGAGCGATGAGGAAGGCGAGGCTCGGAGTGTAGCGGTCTCTCACTGGAGCTCCTTGGCCGCCTCCAGGAAGGCGGCCCGCACCTGTCCGAAGTCCGTCCCCGGGTGCCGGGGATGGATCCGGTTGGTAAGTAAGATATAAGTTCTGAAGGCCCCAGGTTCCATCCATGCGCCCGTCCCGGTGAAGCCTTCGTGTCCGATCCCCCCTTCGGGCAGGAGGGCGTTGGCCCACCAGCCCTCGGAGCCCACCGCCTTCCAACCGGCCGTCCTGTGCCGGCCCTCGGCGCGGGGGCTTTCCCAGGCCAGGCGCAGGGCTTCGGGCGAGAGGAATCGGTCCTGGGGGCTGAAGGCGCGGCACAGCCTCTCCACCGCCGCGAGGGTGCCAAAGAGGCCGGCGTTGCCCGCCGCTCCGCCCAGAAATCGGGCGTTCCCGTCGTGGACTTCGCCCCAGGCCATGCCGGAGCGAAAGGGAGGCGGAGTGGCGCCGAGGGGGCGCGCCATCCGGGCTTCGTATCCCCCATCCAGCTCCTCCGCCGCGCACCGATCGCGCCAGCCTTCCGGCGGAGAGAAGCAGGCCTCCCGCGAGGGCAGGCCGAGGGGGATCGAGACGTAGCGCTCGAACAGTTGGCCCATCGGAGCCCCCAGGCCCTCCTCCAGCAGCATTCCCAGGAGGACGTAGCCGGCGCAGCTATAGACCGCTCGGAATCCCGCCCGTTCCCCCCTGGGACAATCCCGCAGCAGCCATGTCTTGAGCGCGGCTGGGGAGGAAACGCATCCGTAAAGGGGGAGCCAATCGGGGAACCCGGCCTCGTGCCTCAGGAGATCCAGCAGGGTGAAGGGCGGGGGACCCGCCACGGCGACGGGGGCCTCCAGGTCCATCTGACCCGCGTCGAAGGCGCGCAGCGCGATGAGCGCCGTGGCGAGCGGCTTGGTCAGGGAGGCCAGGTCGAAAAGGGTGGATTCCTCCACCGGCGCCCGCATCGGTTCCATGATCCTGAAGCCGCCGAAGCCCCCCGCCAGGCGGCCGGCCGGGGTGCTCACGCTCCAGGCGTAGCCGGGGGTCTGGGCCGGCGAAAGATCCGAAAAGAAGGAGGACACGAGGTGCGCCGTCACCTAGACATGCACGCCAGAATGGAGCGAGCCACCCAGACCGCCTCCCGGGCGGCCTCGCCGCCCACGAGGGGATCGGTCTCGCGGCGAAGGACCGGAAGAAAATGCTCCAGCTCGCAGCGGAGGGGCTCGCGCTTGTCCACGGCCACCGGCACCTGGACGATGGCCCTCTGGCCGTCGCGCTCTTCCAGGCGGTAGAACTCGACGGCCTGTTCGGAATAGTCCACGCTCAAATAGGCCTGGTGTTGGAAGACCCTCAACTTTCGGACCTTGTCCCTGGAGATGCGGCTGGCGGTGAGGTTGGCCACGCATCCTCCCTCGAAGGTCAGGCGGGCGTTGGCCAGATCAACGAAAGGGGTGAGCACCCGGACCCCTACGGCCTCCACCGACCGGATGGGGCGCCTCACCAGGCTCTGGGCGATCTCGATGTCGTGGATCATGAGGTCGAGAATGACGTCCACGTCCAGGGAGCGGCCCGAAAAGACGCCCAAGCGGTGCACTTCCAGGAATCCCGGCGCCTCCACGTTCCGGGCTAGCGCCGCTACGCCAGGATTGAAGTGTTCGATGTGTCCCACGAGAAGAGGCGCGTCGCCGCGATCCCTGGCGGCGAGGATCTCGTCGCACTCCTCAAGGGTCGTGGCCATGGGTTTTTCGCAGAGCACCCCCACGCCCCGTTCCAGGAAGGACACGGCCAGGGCCCTGTGAAGGCTCGTCGGAGCCGCCACGACCACGCCGTCCACCGGCGGCAACTCCTCGGGCCGGGTGAAGGCCTTCGTGCCGAATTTGTGGGCGATCTCCGCCGCCCTAGCCCCGTTGGCGTCTACGACGCCAACCAGCTCCGCGCCGTCCATGTCCGAGAGGATCCTGGCGTGATGCTGACCTAGGGAGCCCACTCCCACCACGGCCAGACGGAGAGACCTGTCTGTGTTCATGCTCGCCCCTCCCCGGCTCTACCTCTGTATGCCGCGCTTGGATTCTCGGATGAACCGGAGCAGGTAGGCCACCTCGGGGACGTGCCCGAGCTTCTCATCGGCCACGCCCACCGCCTCCGAGAACAACATCTTGGACTGGAAGAGAATGCGGTAGGCCGACTTGAGCGCTTCGATGGCCTCCGGGCTGAATCCCTTCCTCTGGAGGCCGATGGTATTGATTCCGAATGTCTTTCCCTCGCCGCGCGCCCCGACGGTCTTGATGTAAGGGAGCACGTCGCGGGTGATGATGGAGCCGCCTCCGATGAAGGCGTAATCCCCCACCACGCAGAACTGGTGGATCGCGGAGAGGGCCCCTACGGTGGCGTGCTGACCGACGTGCACGTGGCCGGCCAGAGTGCCCGCGTTGGCGAAGATCACGAAGTCCCCCACGGCGCAGTCGTGGGCCACGTGGCTGTAGGCCATCATCAGGATGTCGTTACCCAAGCGCGCGACCCCGCCGCCCCCAGGCGTTCCCCGGTTGATCGTCACGAATTCACGGATGGTGTTGCGTGAGCCGATGACCACCTCGGTGGGCTCGCCCTTGTACTTGAGGTCCTGAGGAGGGCCGCCGACGGCCACGTGGGAGACGAGATGGTTGTCATCGCCGAGCGTCACGCGGCCGTGCAAGACGCAGTTGGGGCCGATGCTGTTGCGGGCTCCCAGCACTACCTCGGGCCCGATGTAGGTGAAGGGACCAACCGTGCAGTCGGCACCGATCTTAGCGTCGGGGTCCACAACGGCGGAAGGATGGATAGTCGTCATTCTCATGCCTCGTCACTGTTCTGAAGGTGATTGCGCCTCGTGGTCGTCCGGGATGCCGCCGGGCCTTCGGGCCAGGTCTTTGCCCCCACTCCCGCTTCCAGCCTCAGCGGTTCACCATGGCCGACAGAATGACGGCCTCGGCCACGAGGGTCCCGTCCACGAAGGCCTTGCCCTGCAGCTTGCAGGTGGTGGCCTTGCGCTTGAGGACCTCCAGCTCGAAGCGGATCTGATCGCCCGGAACCACGGGCTTGCGAAAACGCGCCTCGTCGATGCCCATGAAGTACACCAGCTTCTGATCCCGGTCCGGGACCTCCCTCAGGAGCAGTACCCCCCCCACCTGGGCCATGGCCTCGATGATGAGGACTCCCGGCATCACGGGCTTCCCCGGAAAGTGTCCCTGAAAGAACTCCTCGTTGACGGTGACGTTCTTGAGGCCCACGATCCGTTTGCCAGGCTCCACTTCCAAAATCCGGTCCACGAGGAGAAAGGGGTACCGGTGCGGCAGGATCTGCTGGATTTCCGTCACGTCCATCATTGCGGACTCTCCTTGGAGGGGGACCCGGCGAGTGATTCCTCAAGGCGCTTGAGTCGGCGGAACAACTCCTCCAGGCGTCCGGTGAGGGCCCGTTCCCTGAGCCAGAGGCGGTGCTCCTGCGCCGGGTGGCCCGTGACGAAACCCCCGTCGGGGACGTCCTTGGTGACGGCCGACTTGGCCCCCACCCTCGCCCTGTCGCCGATCCGGATGTGGCCGACGGCGCCCGACTGGCCGGCGAAGATGACGTCCTCTCCGAGGACCGTACTCCCGCTGATGCCCACCTGGGCCACGAGCAGGCATCGGGGACCGATGCGGACGTTGTGGGCCACCTGGACCAGATTGTCCACCTTCGTGCCCTCGCCGATGCGGGTCTCCTCGATGGCTCCGCGGTCCACGGTGGTATTGGCGCCGATCTCCACGTCGCTCTCCACCACCGCCCGGCCGATCTGCGGAATCTTGACGTGCCTTCCCGCTTCCTGAGCGTAGCCAAACCCATCCGAGCCGATGACCACGCCGGCATGGAGGATTACCCGATTGCCGAGAATCGTGCCTTCGTACAGGACCACCCGCGGAAAGAGCCGGCAGTGCTCTCCGATCTCGCAGCCGCGCCCCAGCACGCAACCCGCCTCGATGACGCTTCCCGCGCCCACTCTGGTTGCATCGCCGAGGACCGCGTAGGGGCCAACGTGGGCGTCGGGGGCTACTTCGCACCGCTCCCCGAGAATGGCGGTGGGGTGGACGCCTGGCTTGAACTCGCGGGGCTTGTGGAAGAGTCCGATGGCCCTGGCGAAGGCGACGTACGGGTCCTTGCAGACGAGGAGAGTCCTTCCGGGCAGGCTCTCGCCCTCGGACACGAGGATGGCTCCGGCTCCGCTGATGCGGGCCGCCTCCCGGTACTTCGGATTGGCCAGGAAAGCGAGGTCACGGCCGGTGGCGGAATCCAAGGGCGCGATGCCGAAGAGTTCCATTTCGGGATCGCCCACCACCCGGGCTCCGACCTGTCCGGCGATGACCGAGATCTTCATTCCTATTTTTCGCTCGTGCCCGGGTAGGCCTGGTTCATGGCCGCGATGACGTCCGAGGTGGCGTCCAGGGTATCCGCGTTGTAGAGGCAGATGCCCTTCTCGAACACCACCGAGAGCCCCTTGGACTGGGCGTACTGAGTGATCACTCCAGCAAGCTTCTGCTGGAACTCGGCCTGCATTTTCTGGCTGCGGGCCTCCATCTCGTCCTGCGCCGCCTTGGCGTAGGCCTGGTATTCGTACATCTTGGAATTGAACTTGGCCCTGAGGTCGTCCTTCTTGTCCTCGCTGATCTTCGGGTCCTTGACCTGCTGCTCCAGGGCCTTCAGTTCGGTCTCCTTGGTCGTGATCTGGGCCTGTTTCTGATCGTGGAAGGCCTTCAGAGCGGCCTGAATGCTCTTCCCCTCCTTGCACTCGTTGGCCACGCGCATGGTGTCCACCACGGCGATTTTGAGCTGGGTCTGGGCAAACACGCCGAGGGATGCGAGGGTGAGAGTGGCCGCGAGGGCGGCTGTCAGTTTCCGCATGGTTCGTTCCTCCTTGAGGTCCCTATCAGAACGTCAGTCCTATGGAGAGCTGGAAATTGCTGAAGTCGTCGTTGGGGCGCTTCTTGAGGTTGTAGGCGTAAATGAGTCTCAGCGGCACGTTGAACTGGGGGATGAAGAAGCGCAGCTCCGCGCCGGCGTCGGCGCGGTAGTTGCTCAACTCCATTTTCTGGCGCTCGTGGTAGGTGTTGCCGGCGTCCATGAAGAGGGCCACGTCCACCTGCTCGATGACGTGAAAGACGTACTCCCAGTTGGTCAGGATGAAGCGGTTGCCGCCCTCGATGGTCTGGGTCGTGGGGTCCAGGAAGTAGCGCCCGTCCTTCGTGAGGGGATAAACGGAGCGAATGCCGAAGCCCCGAAGTGTGTCCTGGCCGCCCAGGAAGTACCGTTCCCAAAGCGGAATCTGCTGGCCACCGTAGGCTGTGATGTAGCCGATACTTAGACGGAAAGCGGCGTTCTGTTTCCGGAAGGTGGGGATGTAGATGTCGCCGTCGAAGTTGGACTTGATGAACTGGTTCTGTCCTCCGAGCCAATTGCCGGCCACGTTCGTGTTGAAAGACAGCTGCATGCCGCGCATGGGCCGGAACGGGTTGTTGACCGAGTTATAGCTGATTCCGCCAAACACCGCCGAGGTGGTGGAGTTATTGAGGTAATCCGTATAGAGGGTCGAGAAGGTCGTGGTGAAATTGTTAGCGCGGGAGCGCTCCCACCGGTAACCCACGGACCACGAGGAGAAGTCGGTGATGGGGAAGGAAACGGCGAAGGAGGCTCCCCTGGTCAGTTGGTCGAATTGGAGGTAAGTCAGGTCGGAGTTATAGATGGAGAAGGAGGCTCCTATCCTCTTGCCGAAGAACCACGGGTCCGAATAGTTGATCGAATAGAGCTTCTGCACCTTCCCCACGTCTGCGTTGAGGGAGAAGGTCGTGCCCATGCCCAGGAAGTTGTAGGTCCTGAAGGACCCCGAGACGAAGAAGCCGTTGATCCCGCCGTAGCCGCCGCCGAAGAGGAGCTCGTTCTTGCTTGCCTCGGTCCCCTTCACCAGCACGTCCACCGTGTTGGTATTGGGCACCTTCGTGATGGTGGGATCGTCCTTGATGGTGAAGAGCCCCGTCGCCTTGAGGCGGTAGAGGCCCCGCTGGTAGCGGACGTAATTGAAGGCCTCCTGCTCGTAAATGAGCATCTCGCGCCTCAGGACGTAGTCCCTGGTGGAAATGTTTCCGCGGAACTCGATGCGGTTGACGTAGTAGATCTGGTCCTCCGTGATCGAGATGGTGATGTCCGCCGTCTTGGTCTTGGCGTGCTTGTCAAAGATGGGGGTGGCCGTGGCGTAGATGTAGCCCTTCTCGCCGTACTTGGCCTCGATGGCCTTGATGACGTATCCGAGGCCGACCTTGTCCAGCGGCTTGCCCTCCTTGAGGAAGACGAGCTTCTTGAGGTCGGCGCTTGGAAAGACCGTGTTCCCCTCGAACGAGACCTTCCCGAGTTTGTAGGCGATGCCTTCTGTGATAGGGATCGTCAGCTTCAGCCACTCCTTGGTGTGGCTCTTGTTAAAGCTCTTGTCCACGATGGGGTCTCCGACGTCCACGTCCAGGTACCCCTCCGACTCATACAGGTTCCTCAGGGCCTTGATGTCCTCGTAGTAGCGGTCCTCCGAGTAGATGTCGTGCCGGGTGGCCCAGGAGAGAAACCAGTGCTCGCGAGTCTTCTTCAGCGTCCAGCGCAGCTTGCGCTGGGAGAAGGCATGAACCCCCAGAAACCTCACCTTCTCGATGCGCGCCTTGGGGCCTTCCTTGATGTTGAAGGTGAGGGCCACCTCGGACCGGCCCATGGTCTGGACCTTGGAGGTGACGTCGGCCTCCGGGAACCCCTTCTCGGCCGCCATGAACCGGAGGGCGGCCTCGGTGTGCATCACCTTCGTGTAGTCCAGGACGGTGCCGGTCTTGATTTCGGCGTTGTTCTCTTTGAGCTTGTCAAGGATGGTGCTGGAGGTAAGGGACTTCGAGCCCGTGAACTCCACGGAGGCCACGATGGGCCGCTCCTTGATGTGGAAGATGATGATCTTCCCCGTCTTGCCATTCTCCTCGTCGATCGAGAGGTCCTCGAAGAGCCCGGAGTTCCAGATCTTCATGAACTCCAGCCGCAGGCGGGCTTCATCGTAGACGTCTCCCGGCCGCAGGCTCGTGAGCGCCAGGAAGGCGTCCTGGGTGAGCCGGTCGTTCCCCTCGAGCACGATCTTCTCGATTTTGGGCTGTTTGGACTGCTGGCCCTGGGCCGTCTTGGCGGGTTGCTCCGCCTGGGGCGCCGGTTTCTTCTCGCTCCGATCTCCGGCGGGCGGTGGGTTCTGGGCGGCGAGTGCCACCGTGGTGAGGAGAAGGACGGTCAGGATCGGCAACAGTCTTCGGGCCATGCTCCACCTATCCGGATACGGGCACTGGCTCCACGCTGGCCAGCGCGATCCGATCCCCTTGCACTTCCAGGTTGATTCGAGTGTTCTCTCGCACGTCATTGAGCAGGAGCCACTCCGCGAGCGGATCCTCAATGTAGGCTTGGACTCCCCGTCTAAGGGGGCGGGCACCGTAGGTGGGATCGGTGCAGCAGGTGTCCACGAGAAAATCGGGGACTCCCCCTTCCGCGGCCAGGTCGATGCCCCGGTCCCGCATGACGCGGTTCAGGTCCTCGATCATGCGGACGGCGATGGCCAGTAGGTCCTCTCTCGAAAGGGGATCGAAGATGATGATCTCGTCGATGCGGTTCAGGAATTCGGGCTGGAGGGTCCGCCGCAGGTGCCGATGGACCTCGTCCTTCTGCACCGAAGCGCTCCGCGCCGCTCCCTCGAACCCGGGCACGCCCCTGTCCAGGATGAACTTGGAGCCCAGGTTGCTCGTGAGGATGAGGATCGTGTTCTTGAAATCCACCGTGTCGCCGTAGCTGTCCGTCAGGATGCCGTCCTCCAGGATCTGCAGCAGGACGTTCAGGACGTCGGGGTGGGCCTTTTCGATCTCGTCCAGGAGGATGACGGCGTAGGGCCGGCGCTTGACCCGCTCCACGAGCTGCCCACCCTCCTCGTATCCCACGTAGCCGGGCGGCGAGCCGATCATCTTGGATACGGAGTGCCTTTCGGCGTACTCGCTCATGTCCATGCGGATCAGGGCGCGCTCGTCGCCGAAGAGGAACTCCGAGAGGGTCTTGGCCGCCTCCGTCTTGCCGACCCCCGTGGGGCCCAGGAAGATGAAGGAGCCGATGGGACGTCCGGGGTTGCGGATCCCCGCGCGGGAGCGCCGGATGGCGCGCGCCAGGGCCGAGATGGCCTTGTCTTGTCCGATGATGCGCCGGTGCAGAATCTGCTCGATGCGCATGAGCTTGTCCCGCTCGTCCTCGCGAATGGCGGTAACGGGGATCCCCGTCCAGAGGGCCACCACCTCCTCCACGAGCTCCCGTCCCACCTCGGGCGGGGTCGGGACCTCCTCCTCGCGGGCTAAGGCGCCGCCTCGCCGCTCGGGAACCCATCTCTCCGATCCGGGCCGCTCGTCCGATGGCTCCGGCGCCCGGTGCCCCAGGATGCGGGCCTTGGCGCCCGCCTCGTCGATCACGTCGAGGGCCTTGTCGGGCAGGAACCGGTCCGTGATGTACCGGTTGGAGAGCAGGACCGCCCTCCGGATGGCCTCGTCCGTGTAACGCACTTGGTGGTACTCCTCGTAGCGCCGCCGGGTGCCCTCCAGAATCCTGACCGTCTCCTCCTCGGAGGGAGGCAGGACCTTCACGGGCTGGAACCGGCGCACGAGGCCCCGGTCCTTCTCGATGTGGCGCTTGAAATCGCGAAAGGTGGAGGTGCCGATGCACTGCACCTGCCCGCGGCTCAGGGCGGGCTTGAGGATGCTCGCGGCGTCCAGGGACCCTTCGGCGCTCCCGGCCCCGACGAGGGTGTGGATCTCATCCACGAAGAGGATGACCGTCCGGTCCTCGTAAGCCTCCTTGAGAATGGCCTTGAGACGCTCCTCGAACTGCCCGCGGTACTTGGTCCCGGCGAGCACGAGGGAGAGGTCCAGCGAGAGGATCCGCTTGTCCTTCAAGGCGGCCGGGACATCGCCCGAGACGATGCGCTGAGCCAGTCCCTCCACGAGTGCGGTCTTGCCCACCCCCGGTTCTCCCAGGAGGATGGGGTTGTTCTTGTGGCGGCGTGCCAGGATCTGGATGATGCGCTCCAGCTCCGATTCGCGTCCGATGAGGGGGTCGAACAGCCCCTCCGACGCCAGGGCCGTGAAATCCTGGGAGAACTCCTCGAGGGCCGGCTTGGCCTCCTTCCGCCGCTCCAGGCCCTGGCGGCGCGAGGCCGCCAGCAGGCGCTCGCGGGCCGATGGCAGCGTGATGCCCCGCTCCTGAAGGAGGCGCGAGGCCGGCGTATCCTCCAAGTGGAGGAGGCCGAGGAAGAGGTGCTCCACTCCGATCCTCAGTCCGGCCATCCGTTCGAACTCCTCGGGCGCGAATTTCTCCAGGATCAGCCGGACGTCGCGGGACCAGCCCGGCGTGGCCGGCTTCGCGGCGGCGGGCTCCTCCGGGCGGGTTGCGGCGATACCCTCTCGCAGCTCGTCAAGGGTCACGCGCCCCCGTCCGAGGACCTCCTTGAGCAAAGGAGAGTCCACCGCCACGAGGCCCACGAGAAGGTGTTCCGTATCAGCCACCGGTGCGTTAGCCTGGTGGGCCTCGTACCGCGCGAAGTAGAGTGCCCGCCGTGCTTGTTCCGTGAAGCGCTCGTACATCCGCTTACTCCAACTGCCGGATTATACCATCGGCCCAGAGGGCTGTCACTCGATCTTGCCGTCCCTGAGGCGCAGGGTTCGGCTGCAGCCCCCCGCCAGGGCTGGATTGTGGGTGGCCATGAGGATGGTCAGGCCGTGGTTGGCCTTCAGGCCCATGAGCAGGTCGAAGGCCTGGCCGGCCGTCTCCTCGTCCAGGTTGCCCGTGGGTTCGTCCGCCAGCAGGAGGCGGGGGCGGTTCATCAGGGCCCGGGCGATGGCCACGCGCTGCTGCTCGCCCCCCGAGAGCTTCGACGGGAGATGGCGCTCCCTGTCCACCAGCCCCACCTCTCCCAGCAGCCCCTGGGCCCGTTCGCGCGCTTCGGGCGACTTCACGCCGGCGATCACGGCCGGCATCATCACGTTCTCGAGCGCGGTGAACTCGGGCAGGAGGAAGTGAAACTGGTAGATGATCCCGATGGTGGTGCGGCGGAACTGGTCCAACGCGTTCCCGCGCAGTTGGGTGACGTCCTGGCCGGCCACCGTGATCGTGCCCGCATCGGGCCTGTCCAGCCCGGCCACCAGGTGGAGGAGGGTGCTCTTGCCCACGCCCGAGGGACCCATGAGCGCCACCGCCTCCCCATCCTGGATGCGGAAGCCCGCGCCCTTGAGGACGTGGATGGTGCGGCCGCCCGAGAGGTAGGCCTTTCGCAGCGCGTCGACGGTGATCATCATTCGTACCTCAAGGCTTCCACGGGATCCAGCCTGGCCGCCCGGTAGGCGGGGTAGAGGGTGGCCCCGAAGGAGACGAGAAGGGCGAAGGCGCTGACCGCCAGCACCTGGCTCCACGACGTGATGAAGGGCACGTACGGAAGGGGATAAACGTCGAGCGAGAGGGGGATGGCGTGTGTCCTGTCCAGGATGGTGCTGGCGATGACGCCGGCAGCCGAGCCGAGGACGGTTCCCACGATCCCAATGACCATGCCGTGAAAGAGGAAGATCTTCAGGATGTGCGCGGGCGATGCACCCATGCTGCGGAGGATGCCGATGTCCCGCACCTTCTCCATGACCATGAGGATCAGGGTGGAGACGATGTTCAGCGCGGCCACCATGACGATGAGCCCGATGGAGAGGAAGAGCAGCACCCGCTCCATCCGGAGGGCTTTGAAAAATTCGGCGTTGCTGCCCACCAGGTCGAGCACCCGGTAGTGGTCCCCCAGCTCCGTCTGGAGCGCGGCGTGGGCGGCAGCGAGGTCGCTGGGGTTCTTGAGCCGCACCTGGATGGCGCTGACGGTGCCGGGAGCGGTGAAGAGGCTCTCCGCCAGGGGCAGGTCCACGTAGACGAACTCCGTGTCGTAGAGGTAGTACCCCGTGCGGAGGATGCCCGTGACCTTGAGCGAGATGATCTTGGGGAAGTTGCCGAAGGGCGACAGGGTCAGCTTGGGCGCCAGGAGCTGGATGGTGTCCCCCTCCCACACGCCCAGCCTCTCGGCGAGGTCCGCCCCCAGGATCGCCTCCGGTTCGCCCTGGCCGTCCTTCCCGAGGAAGGAACTGCCCCGCACGTAGGGCCGCAGATCCACGACGCGCGCCTGCGTGCCGGGGTCCACCCCCACCACCTTGGCCACCAGCCCGACTCGCGTGGTGGGCCCGCTCACCAAGCCCGTGCCCAGGACGATGGGCGTGTAGGCCGCGACGCGGGGGTCCTTGGCGAGCGCCTCGGTGATGGTCTTCACGTCCGCCGGTTGGAGCTCCTCGGGGCCTCCGAGGATGTTGAGGTCGGCGTTCAGAAGCTGGATCTTCTCCCGGATGCGGGTGGTGAAGCCGGTGGAGATGGCCAGGGCGATGATGAGGGCCATGGTCCCCACGGCCACTCCCAGAATGGAGATGACGCTGATGAGAGAGATGAACGCCTGCCGCCGGCGGGCGAAGAGGTACCGCCGCCCCACGAAGGTAGTGAGGCTCATGATCCCGCGCCCGAGGGCAGCGCCTTGAGCAGGGGGAAGAAGACCACGTCGCGGATGGAGGCGGTGTCCGTCAGGAGCATGGCCAGCCGGTCGATGCCCAGCCCCTCGCCGGCGGTGGGAGGCAGCCCGTACTCCAGGGCCTGGCAGTAGTCCTCGTCATAGGGCATGGCCTCGTCATTGCCCTGGGCCTTCTCGCGGACCTGCTCCCTGAAGCGGGCCCTCTGGTCCTCCGGCTCGTTCAGCTCGGAGAAGCCGTTGGCCAGCTCCATCCCCGCCACGAACAGCTCGAAGCGGTCCACCGTATCCTCCGAGCCCGGCATTCGCCGGGAGAGGGGTGAAACTTCCAGGGGATAATCGTGGACGAAGGTGGGCTGCTCCAGCGCGGGCTGGATCAGGGTTTCGAATGCCTCCACGAGGAACCGTTCGGGGCTCTGGGCCTTGGCCGGGCTCATCCCCAGCTTGGGGGCCCACTCGCTCCGGCCTTCCGGTGTCAGCCAGGCGCCCTCGGGGACGCCCTTTTCGGCCAGGGCGGCCTTGGCGGCGGGCCTGAGCGAGATCCGGCGGAAGGGCGCGGCGAAGGAGAGGGGCCTTCCCTGGTAGGTGATCTCCGTGGTCCCCAGAACCTCTCCGGCCACCGTGGCCAGCATTCGTTCGGTGAAGGCCATCAGGTCCGAGGCGCTGGCGTAGGCCCTGTAGAACTCCATCATGGTGAACTCGGGGTTGTGCGTGGTGTCGATCCCCTCGTTCCTGAAGTTGCGGTTGATCTCGAAGACCCGCGGGAGGCCTCCCACCACCAGGCGCTTGAGGTAGAGCTCCGGGGCGATCCTCAGGTAGAGCTGGCGGTCCAGGGCGTTGTGGTGCGTGACGAAGGGCCGGGCCGCGGCTCCCCCGGCGATGGGGTGGAGCATGGGGGTCTCCACCTCCTCGAAGCTCTCGTCGCCCATGAAACGGCGCAGGGAGGCGATCATGCGGGAGCGCGCCAGGAAGCGCGGCAGGCTGTCGGCGTTGACGATCAGGTCGAGGTGCCTCTGGCGGTAGCATAGTTCCACGTCGGAGAGGCCGTGCCACTTCTCGGGCAGCGGGTGGAGGCACTTCTGGAGGGGCAGGCATCGCTCGACGGAGACGGTCAGCTCGCCGGTCTTGGTGCGGAAGAGGGTCCCCTCCACGCCGATCCAGTCTCCGAGGTCGAGCAGGGACAGGTGGCCGTAGGCCTCGCCCAGCCGCTGGCGCTCGAACAGGACCTGGAGCCGGGCACCGCCCTCGCTGATGTGGCCGAAGGCGAGCTTGCCCATTTTCCTCAGCGTGAGCAGGCGCCCCGCGGTCTTCACCAATGGTGGTTTCTGGGCGAGGGCTTCGGTGCTTTCCTGCCCGTGGTCCGAGAGGATGCCGGCCAGCGACCGGTCGGTCTCGAATCGGACCGGGCAGCACCCGGGAAAGGCCTCCGGCCACTGGGACAGTTTGGTTCGTCGCTGCGCGATCAATTCGTCTTCCACGGGGTTCCCCATTGGAGGAGGCGGGCCGCAAGGCTCTCCGATGGCCAGACTCCGGTCCTCGTCCAGCGCGGCGATGCCCAGGGCCGCCGGTTGCCGGATTATAGGCAAGGGTGGTGGAAAAATCAAGCAATGGAGCACTCTGCGCGGGCGGCGAGCCTCCCCAAAAGAAAAGCGGCGCGCCAAAATGGCGCGCCGCTTTGGCCTTGTTGTGCTTCGCCTCAGCCGGCGAGGAAGTAGACGTAGAAGCCGCCGCCCTGGCCGTCCTGAAGGTAGACGGAGACAGGGTCGCCCTTCTTGATGTTGGCGATGGCCTTTCGGTAGTCCTCCAGGTTGTTGACCACGTGGCCGTTCACCTCGGAGATGACGGCGCCCTCTCGGATGTCCTTGGCGAAGGCGTTGGACTGGGGATCCACCCCCACGACCACTACGCCCTGGACATCCTGAGGGATCCGGTACGTCATCCGCGTGTCCTGTGTGAGGTTCTGCACCTGGATACCCAGCACGTCCTTGGCGGGCTTTTCGCCTTGGCCTTGTTCGCTGGACTCCTGGCCGGCCAGCGCCTTGGCTCGGTTGCCCAGGGTCACCCGGTACTCCTTCTTCTTGCCGTCCTTGTAGGCCTCCAGGGTGATGGTCTTGCCGGGCGGATAGCCGGCGACCTTGTGGGTCAGCTCCATGCTGTCCTTGATGGGCTCGCCGTTCACGGAGACGATGATGTCGCCCTTCTGGATGCCGGCTTTGGCGGCCGGGGTGCCGTCGTCCACGCTCTGGACCAGAGCACCGCCCTTCAGGTCGAGGCCGTAGGCTTTCTTGAAGTAATCCCTGGCGTCCTGGTCCACGGCGCTGACCCGCACGCCCAAGTAGCCGCGTTCCACCTTACCCGTGGTCTTGAGCTGTTCCAGCTCGCTCTTCACCATGTTGATGGGGATGGCGAAGCCTATGCCCTCCACCATCCGGCCCATGTAATCGCTGCGGGTGATGGCGGTGTTGATGCCGATGACTTGGCCCTGGACGTTGACGAGGGGGCCGCCCGAGTTGCCGAAGTTGATGGCCGCGTCGGTCTGGAGGAAGTCATCCAGGGAATTGGAGGAGATGCGGCGGCCCTTGGCGGAGATCACGCCCACCGTGACGGTGTGGCTGTACATGAGGGGATTGCCGATGGCCATGACCCAGTCGCCGGGACGCATGGCGCTGGAATCGCCGAGGGGGACGGTGGGAAGATTGCTGGCGTCGATCTTCAGGAGGGCCACGTCCGTTTCCTTGTCCCGTCCCACGATCTTGGCGTTGAAGGTGCGCCCGTCGTCCAAGGTCACCGTGACCTTGGTGGCGTCATCCACCACGTGGTTGTTCGTGAGGATGTAGCCGTCCGGGCTGATGATGAAGCCGCTGCCGCCGGCCTCCTGCACGGGGGGCTGGCCCTGGGGCCCGCGTTGGTGGGGATTTCCGAAGAAGAACTCGAAGGGGCCCATGAACTGCTGGGGCATGTTGCCCATCCCCTGGCTCTTTTCCACGGAGATGGCCGTGATGCTGACCACCGCCGGATTCACCTTGGCGGCGATGTCGGCGAAGCTCGGCAGGCCCATGGCGTTGGTGGTGGCGGCCTGGCTCATGTTGGTGACGGCCCGGGCGGTGGGCGCGCTGACGTTTCGCAGTTGAGCCAACCCGAAGCCCATGAGGATCAACAGGCTCCCAGCGGCTGCAAACATCAACGTTTTTGCTATCTTCATTGAACGCTCCTTTCCTGTTCCTCAACGAGGTATTGCTTGAGCTTCCGGTGCAGGGTCCGGATGCCGATTCCTAGTACGCGCGCGGCCTGCGTTTTGTTGCCGTGCGTCTGGTCGAGTGCCCTCAGTATGGCCTGCTTTTCCAGTTCATCCAAGGCCTGGACCGGCCGTCCGGGCTCCGCGAAGGGACGGCGGCCCGAGAGGGACGAAAGGGGCGACCCTAGGGGACCGGCATCGGTGCCCGCTTTGAGCTCGGGCGGGAGGTGGCGCGGGAGCAACTCCTCCCCCGTGCCGAAGATGACCATGCGTTCCACGACGTTCTTCAGCTCCCGAACGTTCCCGGGCCAGCCGTAGCTTCCTAAGGCCCTCAGGACTTCGGGGTGGATGCTCGAAATGGTCTTACCGTGTTCACGATTGAAGTGTGCCATGAAGGAGTGGGCCAGGAGGGGGATGTCGTCCAGCCGCTCCCTCAGCGGCGGGATCACGATCTCGACCACCTTCAGCCGGTAGAAGAGGTCCTCGCGGAACTTAGACTCCTGGACCATCTTGGTGAGGTCCCGGTGGGTGGCGGTGATGAAGCGGACGTCCACGGGAATGGGCTGAGTCCCTCCGACGCGGGTGACCACTCGCTCCTCCAGGACCCGGAGCAGCTTGGCCTGGAGGTCTAGGGAGAGCTCGCCGATCTCGTCGAGGAAGAGGGTGCCGCCGTTGGCCTGTTCGAACTTGCCGGCGTGGGCCTTGTCGGCTCCCGTGAAGGAACCCTTCTCGTGACCGAAGAGCTCGCTCTCGATGAGGTTGGCCGGGATGGCCGCGCAGTTGATGGGGAGAAACCGGTTCCGCTTGCGCTCGGAGTTTTGGTGAATGGCGTTGGCGATGAGCTCCTTGCCCGTTCCCGACTCCCCCTGAATGAACACCGTGGCACGCGTGGGGGCGACCATCCGGATCTGCTGGAAGACCTCGCGCATGGGGTCCGAGTTGCCGACGATGTTCTCGAAGCCGAACCGCTCGTCCAGCCTCGCCTTGAGCTCGTCCACCTCGACCTTCAGGCGGCGCTTCTCCACGAGGGCCTGCACCCGCCTCCTCAGCTCGTAGAGATCGACGGGCTTGGCCAAGTAGTCATCGGCCCCGACCTTCATGGCCTGCACCGCGGATTCGACGGAGCCGAAGGCGGTAATGAGGAGCACGCCCACCGAGTTCTCCGACTGCTTCACCTGGCGCAGCACCTCCATGCCGTCCATGCCCGGCATCCGAAGGTCGGTCAGAACCAGATCCACCGAATCGTGGGTCTTGAAGTAAGCCATGCCTTCGTCGGGGCGCTGGAACGGGTGCACCTCATAGCCCACCTTCTCCAGGGCCCGGGTCAGGCTTCGAAGATTTTCTTCCTCGTCTTCGAGGATCAGAATCGAACCCAGGGCCATTTTGGCACACCTCCTAACGGCGAGAATAACCTATTAGCAAGACGGGTGCCAAGGGGAGGGAGAAGTGAGAAGTGAGAAGTAAGAAGATGAGGATTCGCCACGGCACCAAGGCACGAAGGGATTGGGGCTTTGGGACTGAGGCGACAGGCGGACCCCGCCCCGCATCCCTTCATCCCTCATCCATCATCCGCCTGTCCCTCGTCCCGTGCCGCGTCTCGGATCCCCGAGATTCCGAGATGAGGAAACGAGGAGATGCCGGGAGGAATCGGCCGGCGGTTGCATTCCCGTTACCGTCTATCTATCTTGTGCTGGAGAAGGAGTTCCCCTGGATCCGCCCAACCGGGTTGATGTTTCCCGACGTTTCGGGCTCGAAGGAGCCGAGGTGATTCATCGTTCAGCCCTGCAACCACACCAGGCGACGATCTTCATGAGTGCAACGGCGGGAACGACCCGCCGAAAGGAGAGGCCATGATGGAAGGTGCTCGGCCGTGCCCGTTCTGCGACGCAAAGGATGCCCTCCTCCGCAATGAGCTGGCCCACGCCCGGTTCGACACCTCTCCGGTGAACCCGGGCCATCTCCTGCTGATACCGAACCGCCACGTATCGGATTTCTTTGATACCACGGCGGAGGAGAAACAGGCGCTCATGGACTTGATGGAGGAGGCGAAGACCTTGTTGGATCTGCGCTTTTCCCCCCATGGATACAACCTGGGGGTCAACGTGGGCGCCTGCGCTGGCCAGACCGTCTGGCACGTCCACGTGCACCTGATCCCGCGGTACAAAGGGGACGTAGCCAACCCCAGGGGCGGGGTCCGCGGGGTCATCCCGGCCAGGCAGTCCTATTGAAAGGCAGCTTGTGACGCTGGCACCCGTGGTCGTGGGGGGACAGGGGACAAGGAAGAAAAGAAAAGCATGAGAAGGGGGGTTCGCTTCGAGAATCAATGCATGCATGAACATCAGGCCCCGTTCTTGTTGGGGGCTTATCCGCCCACTTGGCGCATGGTCCGAGTGAAGTGGGACGGGGTGGTAGTGTCGGCGGAGAGCCGGTGCTCCCTGGGCTTGCTCGCCACGGCCTGACCGATCGCGGACAAGATCGCCTCGTCGCCGGCCCCCGAGCGCAGAAGGACCCGCAGGTCCACGTCCTCCTCGGAGAAGAGGCACGAGCGGATCTTGCCGTCGCTGGTCAGGCGAAGGCGGTTGCAGTCCTCGCAGAAAGAGCGGGTGAGGGGGGAGATGATCCCGACCCGGCAGGCGGCCCCCTCCACGTCGAAATCCCGGCTCGGGCCCGAGCCGTCCCGACGGCGCGGGGTGAGGGTGAACCTGGCCTCCAGGTCTCGGAGGATGGAGGCGTAGGGATAGACCCTTTCGCGATCCCACCCGTTGATCCCAAAGGGCATGAATTCGATGAAGCGGACGTACACGGGGGAACCGGCGAAGCGCTCCACGAACCGGGGGATCTCCTCGTGGTTGACCCCTCGCATGACGACCACGTTCAGCTTGAGGGCCGAGAATCCCTGGGCCAGCGCGGCGCCGATTCCGGCCAGGACGGCCTCGATGCCCTTAGAGCCCGTGATTTCCTCAAAGGTGACGGGGTCGAGCGAGTCGAGCGAGACGTTGACTCGGTCGAGGCCCGCCAGACGGAGAGCCTCGGCGTAACGGGCGAGGAGCACCCCGTTGGTGGTGAGGGCCAGGGAGGCCGAGGGAAGCCGCGCCCTCAAGCGGCTGAGGAAGGGGACTAGGTCCCGCCGGACGAGCGGTTCGCCTCCCGTGAGCCTGAACTTGTCGAAGCCGAGGGAGCAAAAGAGCCCGCAGAGCCGGAGGAGCTCCTCGTAGGAGAGAACCCACGGGTGGTTGGCGGGCTCGATGGCGGCGGCGGGGCGGCAGTAAGCGCACCGGAGGTTGCAGCGGTCCGTGATGGAGACCCGTAGGTAGTGGACGGTCCGCCCGTAGGAGTCCTGCATTCTCCTATCCTCAAGCCGTCTTCTTGCCCTTCTTGAGGATCACCAGCTTTCCGCCGCTGGCCTTGGTCCGCTGGGCGCCATCGTTCTTCTCGTTGAGGGCCAGTTCGCCGCCGGCCATGGCGAGCCCCAGTTCGCGCCCGATGTGGCCCCCGATCTGGATGCGCCCGCCCACCATCTCCTCGCCGGCCTGATCCCACGCGAGGTCCCGGATATCGATCACGCCCCCCATCATGCGATAGCCGGCGGAGTAGCCCGCGTTGCCCCGGACCACGATGCGCCCGCCCACCATGGAGTTCCCGATGAGGTCATAGGCGTTGCGCTCCACCAGGATCTCGCCGCCCACCATGGAATGCCCCAGGTTGTTCTCGGCCAATCCTTTCACGTGGAGGACTCCGCCCTTCATCCCGGCGCCGGCCTGATCGCCCGTATCGCCCTCCACCGTCAGGGTGCCGGACTCCATGTGGGCTCCGGTGAACGCGCCGAGGTTCCCCTTGACGGTCAGGTCGAAGTTGCGGCCGAAGACGCCCACGCAGTCGAGCAACGCCTCCTCCAGACCGGAGAGATCGAGGGTCTGGTCGGCCGGCAGGCGGCGGCGGACGGCGGAGAGGAAGAGCCCCGCCTTCCGCGCGAAGGCCATATGTCCGCGGGCCGGAACGATGGTTTGAAGGGCTTCCTGAAGGCTGCCCAGGGGGAGCGGCTCCTGGCCGAGGGCCGCGATGGCCGCCTCGAAGTCCTTGGCGAGGCTCTCGGTGTAGGGGGCGTTCAGGTAGCTCTCGAATACACTCTTCAGATCCATGGCTCCCCCTCCCTCAGACCGCCGGTGGGTACCAGCCGCGGTTCGGGTCGCGGACGTAACCGTCGATGGAGCGCGCCGCCTCCCGGCCCGCCCTCGTGGCCAGGATCACGGTGGCCGCCCCCGTGATGGCGTCGCCCCCCGCGAAGACCTTCGGCACCGTGCTCATGTAAGTCTCACGGTTGACCTTGATGACGGAGCCCCAGCGCGTGGCCAGCCCCGGCAGATTGGAGGGGATGAGCACGTTGGGGGTCTGGCCGATGGAGACCACGACCGTGTCGCATTCGATGATGTAGTTGCTGTCCGGAACGGGGACGGGGCGACGGCGCCCGGACGAGTCCGGCTCGCCGAGTTCCATCTTCTGCACCTCCACCGCTTTCACGAAGCCGTTGTCGTCGCCGATATAGCGCACGGGGTTGGTGAGAAGGGTGAAGATGGCGCCCTCCTCCAGGGCGTGCTCGATCTCCTCCCCCCGCCCCGGCATCTCCTCGCGGCTGCGCCGGTAGACGATCCTCGCCTCCTCGGCCCCCAGACGGAGGCTGATGCGCACCACGTCGAAGGCGGTGAATCCAGCCCCCACGACCACCACCCTGCGGGGTTTCCGGATCGGAGTGCCGACCTCGGATTTCCAGGCCTTCATCAGGTTCACGCGGGTGAGGAACTCGTTGGCCGAGTAGACGCCGTTCAGGTTCTCGCCGGGAATGCCCATCATGTTGGGATAACCCGCGCCCGAGGCCACGAAGAGGGCGTCGAACTCGTCCAGCACCTCCTTGACGGGCATGGTGCGGCCCACCACCACGTTGCACTCCAGCTGGACGCCCAGGGCCTGCACGTACTCCACCTCCTTCTGGACGATGGTCTTCGGGAGGCGGAACTCGGGGATGCCGTACATGAGCACGCCGCCGGCCTTGTGCAGCGCCTCGAAGAGGTGGACCGTGTGACCCATCTTGGCCAGGTCGGCCGAGCAGGAGAGGCCGGCGGGGCCCGAGCCGATGACGGCCACCTTGTAGCCCGTGGCCGGCGCCTTGGCGACCGAGTCGGCCCGCCGCTCCGAATGGCCGAACTGCCAGTCCGCCGAAAAGCGTTCGAGGCGGCCGATGGCGATGGGGTTATTCGGGTTGGTGTCGTTGATGATGCAGGCCGCCTCGCAGAGGTTCTCCTGGGGGCAGACGCGGCCGCAGACGGCGGGCAGGTTGTTGTACTTCCGGATGTCCTCGGCGGCCTCCACGAAGTGGCCCCTCGAGATGTGGCCGATAAAGGTGGGGATGTCGATGTGGACGGGGCAAGCCACCACGCACCGGGGCTTGGGGCACTCGAGGCAGCGCATGGCCTCGGCCACGGCCTCGGCGGGCGAGTAGCCCAGGGCGACCTCGTCGAAGTTCTTCAGGCGAGCCTCAACGCTCTGGCAGGCGATCTCCAGGCGCCGGTCCTTGGAGCGGGGACGTTTCTTCTCCCCCTCCTTCACGCCGCCCAGGGCTGCGATGTCAACGGTTTCGCTCATGAATCCATCTCCCCTACCGCTTGAGCGTTTCGAAATAGAGCCGGCAGGAAGGGCTTGAGGCGATGGCCTCGCGCTCCTCCCTCTGGTAAACCTTCATTCGGGCGAACATCTCGTCCCAGTGGACCTTGTGGCCGTCGAAATCGGGCCCGTCCACGCAGACGAATCTCGTTTCGTCCCCGATGCCCACCCTGCACCCCCCGCACATGCCGGTGCCGTCGATCATGATGGTGTTCAGGGAGACCGTGGTGGGTACCTCCCAGGGCCGGGTCATCTCCGCCACGGCCCTCATCATGATGGGCGGGCCGATGGCCACCACGCGGTCCATGGGCCGCCCCTCGTCGTGGAGTTTCTTCAGGGCGTCGCTCACGAAGCCCTTCATGCCGAAGGAGCCGTCGTCGGTGGTCACGATCAGCTCGTCGGAGGCCGACCGAAGCTTGTCGTCCCAGAACATCAGGTCCTTGCGCCTGTAGCCGATGATCGTGACCACGCGGTTGCCCGCCTCGCGCAGCCCCTTGCAGATGGGGTAGATGGGCGCCACTCCCAAGCCGCCGCCGATGACCACCACCGTTCCCACCCGGTCCAGGTGGGTCGGCGTGCCCAGGGGACCGAGGACGGCGAAGAGATCGTCCCCTACCTGGAACTCTTCACCCAGTTCGATCGTGGAGCGGCCGACCTCCAGGAAGACGATGGTGACCTCGCCCTTCTCCGGATTGGAGTCGGCGATGGTGAGCGGGACCCGCTCGCTGTCTTCCCGGTTCATGACCATCAGGAACTGCCCGGGCTTGTGGGCCTTGGCCACCCGAGGGGCCTCGATGGTCATCTCCACCACTCCGGTGGCGAGCACTGTCTTGCCGGTGATTCGGTACATGGAACCCCCTTCGGACGCGATGCCGTCTACCCGCGGGCATGCTAAAATACGCGGTCGCCCCCCCGGAAAAGAGGGGCGAATTATAATGCCTGGAGGGCCGGATTTGCAAGTGGAGGGCCAGGTTTACCAGACCATGGGGAAGTGGCACTGGGTCTGGGACGGTGCCGTAGTGAGGCAGGGCTTCCCCGGCGGCCGCCTGGCGCTGGGCGAAGGCCGGCGCAAGAACCGAGTCGGGGTGGGCGACCGGGTCACTCTCAGGCTCCAGTCCGACGGTTCGGCCCTCATCGAGGCCATCCTGCCCAGAAAGAACAAGCTCTCCCGGCGCATGTCGTTCACGGGGGCGGAACACGTGGTGGCGGCCAACGTGGACGTGCTGGCGGTCATGCTCGCTCCCAACCCGCTCCTGAACACGGCCCTGCTTGATCGCTATCTCGTGGCGGCGCTGTCCCAGGGAATGGAGGTGGCGGTCCTCGTGAACAAGATGGATCTCCTCTCGGAATCCGACGTGGACGAGACCCTGGCGCCCTACCGGAGGCTCAACTACCCGATATTCCCCATGGCCGCCAAGCTCCGCCGCGATCTGGACGCCTTCCTCTCCGCCGTGGCGGGCCGGTGGGTGGTCCTCGTGGGCCACTCCGGGGTCGGCAAGACCACCCTGGTCAATGCCGTCGTGCCGGGGGCGGAGGAGAAGGTGGGAGAGGTCCGCGAAGCCACCGGCAAGGGGCGGCACACCACCTCCAGCGCCATCGCCCACCGGCTCGTGGACGGCACCATCCTCGTGGACACCGCGGGCATTCGGGAATTCGCGCTCTGGGAGGTGGGCTGGCGCGATCTGGAAGTGGCCTTCCCGGAAATCCACGAGGCTGGGGCTGGATGCCGCTTTCCCGACTGCCAGCACTCCCGCGAGCCGGGGTGCGCCGTGAAGGGGGGCCTCCAGGCGGGCCGGGTCAGCCCCCGCCGCTACGAGAGCTACCTGTCCCTGCTTCAGGAGGCGCTGGGAAAAGAGACGCCCGGACGGTAGCGGGGTGAGCGGTCAGGTGGGGAGGCGGCAGGGTTGTTGCTCCATTGCCCGCCCAGGTCTCCGCACCCCCATGCCGATCGAACCAAAACGAAGAGGGGGAACCGCCTCGGGCGCTCCCCCCTCATCGGCGAAGTTCTTGCGGGTCTTACTTGGCGGCGGGTTTGGAAGCCTCGGGCTTCTGCTCGGTGGTCGCGGGTTGGGCGGCCTGGGGCTGCTCGGCCGTATTGGCCGGAGCGGTGGCCTCTGGGGCGGGGGCGGGCGCGGGGGCGGGCTGCTCGGCGGGAGCCGGCGCCTCGGCCGGGGCTTCGGCCTTCTGGCAGGAGACGAAGGCGGTGAGGCTCAGAACCAGCATCAGGCCGATGAGAATCTTGCTTGCGGTCTTCATACGTTTTCCTCCACAGCGAAAGGCGATCCTTCCTTGACTCTACGGTTTCCGATTCCCGTAACAGGCTATCAAACCCTTCCGGTCCTGTCAAATCGATGGCGCGGTTGTCTGCCTCTAGGCCATTTCGTGCTTGAGGCCCCGGGCCAGCAGTTCCTCGAGCGCCCTGGCCGGAGGCAGGCCCTCGAAGAGGATCTGCTCCACGGCGAAGGTGATGGGCATCTCCACGGACCTCGTGCGCGCGAGATCGGCCGCCGACCGGGTGGTCGGGACACCCTCGGCCACCATCTTCATGGACTTCAGGATGGCGTCCAAGGTCTCTCCCCGCCCCAGGCGCACCCCCACGGTGCGGTTGCGGCTCTCGGCTCCCGTGCAGGTGAGGACGAGGTCGCCCACTCCCGACAGGCCCGAGAAGGTCTGGGGATCGGCTCCCATGGCCGCGCCCAGGCGGGTGATCTCCCGCTGTCCCCGGGTGATCAGGGCGGCGATGGTGTTGGGTCCGAACCCCAGCCCGACCGCTATGCCGCAGGCCAGGGCGATGACGTTCTTGAGGGCGCCCCCGAGCTCCACGCCGGTGCGATCGGTGCTGGCGTAGCCTCTCAAGGGAGGCCGCGAGACCAGGCGCTGTGCGGCTTCGGCCCGGTCCGGATCGGGCGAGGCGAGGACCACTGCGGTCGGGTGTCCCGCGGCCAGGCCCGCCGCGAAGGAGGGGCCGGAGAGCACCACCACCGGCTTGCAGGATTCGGGGAGGAGTTCCTCGATCAGGGCGCTGACCGGAAGGAGCGTCTTCTGCTCGATCCCCTTGGAAGCGGAGATGACCAGCGCGCCTGGCGGGCAGATGGGGCCGATGCTTCTCCAGAGCGCGCGCGTGGCCTGGGCCGGGGCGACGGAGAGCCAGGTCCGCGCGGGCCAGGGAACGCTGGCGGTTTCATGGAAAAGATGAAGGTTGGGCGGCAGAGGATGCCCCGGCAGGAAGTCCGAGTTCTCTCCGGAGGCAAGCATCCGCTCGAACTGCTCCTCCTCGTAGACCCAGAGAGCCACTTCCTCGCAGATGGAGGCCAGGTGGATGGCCAGGGCGGTGCCCCAGGCGCCCGCGCCCCACACGACGATGCGGCCGGCCCTCAAGGTCTCTTCTCCTTGCCCCTGCCCCACAGGGTGGATTCGGTGCCCTTCAGCAGGTTCCGGATGTTGCGGTGGTGCCTGGCCACCAGGAGGAGCGCGGTGCCCAGTCCCAGGAGGGCCGTGGGCAGGCTGTACCACCCTTTGATGAGATGGAAGGCCAGGAGGGAGAATCCGAAGGTGAGCGACCCGAGGATGGACCCGAGAGAGACGAAGCGCAACGCCAGAATCTCCAGCAGAAAGGCGGCCAGGGCCAGCAAGGTGGGCAGGGGGGCGATGAAGAGGAAGGCCCCCAGGCCGGAGGCCACGCCCTTGCCGCCGCGGAACTGGAGCGAGAAGGGAAAGCAGTGGCCCACCACCGCCGCCGCGCCCCCCGCCGCGCCCATCCACTCGGCGCTCCCCCACTTCCGGCAGAACCAGACGGAGAGAGCGGCTTTCCCGGCGTCCAGAAGGAGCGTCAGGAGACCCAGCAGCTTGCCCTGGGTGCGCAGCACGTTGGTGGCTCCCGCGTTGCCGGAGCCCATCTCCCGAATGTCGCGCCCCGTCCGCCAGCGGGTGATGACGAACGCGAAGGGCATGGAACCCAGGCAGTAAGCGAGGAGGACCAGCAGGAGATCTCGGAAGCTCAAGGCGTGCCTCCCAGGGGAAAGTGGCCGAGGGCCCTGTAGACGGGTCCGGCCGGGGTGAGCGTGCTCTGGTAGAGGGTCGCATCCCGGACCGCCACCTCGCCGGCGGCGCTACCCGCCGATCGCTTCAGCTCCTCGGAGAGCCGCGGCTCGAATGAGGGTACCCTGAGGCGGCCCAAGGTGAGATGGGGATGAAAGGGGCGGGACTCGCCGGGGAAGCCGATCGCCGCCAGGGAGCTCTCCACGGACCGGTGCAGTTCGGCCAGGGCGCCGGACGGCTCCTCCACGCCGCACCAGACGACGCGGATCTTGCCCGCCTGACCGAAGCAGCCCAGCCCCCTGAGGGCGAAGGTGAAAGGCTTCGCCCGGCCCGTCGTTCCGGCCAAGGAGCCGGACACGGCGGCGAGCTCCTCCTCGGGCAGGTCGTCGAAGAAGTGCAGGGTGAGGTGCATGGCCTGGGGCGAAACCCACTTCACGCCTCGGGTCAGCGGACGCAGCCTCGCGATCCATTCGGTGAGCCTCCCCTTCACCTCTTCCGGGATGTCCAGTGCCAGGAAGGCCCTCATCACCCTCTCCTCACCCGATCCTATCGAAAAATCCTTTATGAGTCAACGAGTTATTGCACAAGAGGCGCATCCGGGATGCGGGAGGGGGCCACTCACGGAGGGTCAGCTCGGCACCCGTCGGAGTGCGGAGCCAGTGAGTGATCAGTCCAGCTCGACGGGGTCCCACGCCCTTTCCTTCGGCGGAAGCTTAACCTCTGCGGGCGGGGGCCCCTGAAAGAGTTCGGCGAGCAGAGGATGGCGGAAGTCCAGGGCGCTGCCCGAGCGCCTCACGAGGGCCGCTTCCTCCATCCAGCGGGCGTAGGAGCGCGTGGCCCCGGCCGTGAGCCCCAGAGATCGGGCCAGGGCGGGCACCGTCATCGGCCCCGCCTCGGCCACCAGAAAGGCCACGCGCCGCAAGGCCACGCCTCCCCGGGCCGCCGCCAGGCCGGTGGCCCACTCGTAGCTCAGGTGAAGGCGCCTGAGCTCGGAGCCCGGTGGCAGGCGGCGGTAGAGCGGAGGAACCTCTCCGGATGCCGGGGTCTCCCAGAGGGCGGGAGGGACCCCTGCCGTCTTGAGCCGGGATCGGATCTCCTTGGCGTGCCGGGGAAACCTGCACAGCAGGAGAAGGGGGCCGCGCCGGGCAAGGGCCCGCAGGGAGCCCCACAACTCGTGGGCGGAGCGGGTCTTGCTCCAGCCCAGGAGCAGCGCAGAGTTCCTCACCAGCAGGCCCTTGCCCGCCGATGCCTCGGCAACCGCCGCCTGGAAGGGCAACCGCTCCAGGTCGGCTTCGGACCATCCGGCGGGAGTCGCCACCTCGTAGCCGTAGTCGGCACGCGCCAGCACGCAACGCCCATGTTCAAACAGAGAAAGAAGGTCATCCTCCATGGACCCAAGGTAAGGCCCCGGATGATCAGATGTCAAGTGACAGAACCCCTCTCCCCCCTTTTGGGTGATCCCCGTGGGCGTGGTACCATCCCGCCCTGGAGGCCCGATGAAGGTCACCTTCCTCGGTACCGGAACGTCGGTTGGGGTTCCCGTCGTGGGATGTCGCTGCCCCGTCTGTTCGTCGCGGGATCCCAGAAACCACAGGCTCCGGCAGTCGATCTGGATTCGCCAGGGAGAGCTCTCCGTGCTCATCGACGCCGCCGTGGATTTCCGGCAGCAGGCCCTGCGCTTCGGCATCCGGTGCCTCGACGCCATCCTGCTCACCCATCCTCACGCCGACCACATTCTGGGCCTCGACGACACCCGCCCCTACGCCTACTGGCAGAAGAGTTCCCTTCCCGTCTATGGAAGCCGGACCACTCTGGAGGGCGTCAGGCGGACCTTCTGGTACGCCTTCGAGCCGGTGCCCCAGGGAGGCGGCGTTCCAAGGCTGGAGCTAAGGCCGCTGGAGGGCCCCTTGCTTCTTCCGGGCCTCGCCGTCACCCCCGTGGAGGCCGACCACGGCAGCATGCCCGTGACTGGCTACCGAATGGACGGCTTCGCCTACCTCACGGACTGCAAGCGGATTCCCGGGGAGGCGGTGGCGGCCCTGCGCGGCGTGGACACGCTGGTGATCAACGCCCTGCGCAGGCGTCCCGACCATCCCACCCACATGACGGTGGCGGAGGCTCTGGCGGCGGCGGAGGAGATCGGGCCGCGCCGAACCTATCTGATCCACATGGGCCATGAGCTGGAGCACGAGGAGTTGGCCGCGTCGCTGCCGAAGGGAACCGAACCGGCGTTCGACGGGCTGGAACTGGATCTGTAAGGGCCGAGAGCCGAGGAGGATGTCAGATGACAGCAACCGCGCGCTACGCGGATATCGAGGGCCGGAGGGTCCTGATCACCGGGGCCTCTTCCGGAATCGGACTGGCCTGCGCAGAAGCCTTCCTCACCCAGGGGGCCAGGGTGGCCGCCCAGTTCCACAATCAGGAGGCGCCGCTGAGCGGGCTCGTCCAGGCTTTTGCCGGCCGGGCCTTCGCCCTCCAGGCCGACCTGGCCTTGGAGGAGGGGTGCGTTGGCCTGTGCGAGGCCGCCCAGGCCGTGCTCGGGGGCCTCGACGTGCTGGTGCACTCGGCCGGCATCTGGACCGACGGGCCCATTCTGGAGATGGACCGGACGACCCTGGAGACCACCTTCCGGACCAACACCTTCTCCTCGTACTACCTGGCCCGCGAAGCGGCGCGCCGGATGGGGCACGGCAGCTTGATCTTCATCGGCTCCACGGCGGGCCAGCGCGGTGAGCCGGGGCACAGCCACTACGCCGGAAGCAAGGGAGCGGTCCAGTCGCTCGTCTCCTCCATCGCGCAGGAGTTGTCACCTGACATCCGCGTGAATCTGGTCTCTCCGGGATGGGTCCGGACCCCCATGAGCGAAGCGGCCCTGGCCGAGCGCGAGGACCGGATCGTGGCCGCGGTACCGCTGCGCCGCGTGGCGGAGGCGGAAGATGTGGCCTCGGCGGTGCTGTTCCTGGCGAGCGAGGCGAGCCGCCACCTCACTGGCGTGGATCTCTGCTGCTCCGGTGGGGCGCTCCTGCCGATGCCCAGGGGATAGGTGAAGACGGGCCCCAATTCCGCGATAGCGGCTCAACGCCTGCGTAGGAGCGGCGCCTCGCCGCGAACCGGGTGACCCTGCGACCAGGATGCGGTGCCCGCGTACGGTCCGTCGCGCCGGGGGCGGCGCTCCTACGAGTGCAATTCCGTCGCGGAATTTGGGACGGGGGCAGGGAGGCAGGGGAACGGGGACGAACAGGCCCGGGGATTCACCTTACCTGCTCATTCGGCGATGTTTTCACCCTGTCTTCATTTTCCCGATCCCCGCCCGTGCCTCGGCGCCGCGGTGGCTTTCTTCCAGTCCCCACTCTCAAATCCTACGTGTCTTGGTGTCTTGGTGGTTCATTTTTCATCGTCCGCCCTGCGCCTTCTCCAGCTGCCCCACCATGTCCGCCACGTCCTTTCGGGTCGCCGGGTCGAGCTGGCAGTCCAGGGCCTTTCGGAACAGCCCCAGGGCCTGCTCGGGCCGGTCGGTCTGGAGGCAGAACGTGCCGAGGGTGAGGTAGTTGGGTGGATAGGAGGGATAGAGCCGGATGCCCTCCCTGTAGAGCTGCTCGGCCTGGCTGAAGCGTTTCAGGAGCAGATAGATGTCCGCCTCTTCCTTCAGGGTGCGCCGGGGCGACGGGCTGATCTGCAGGGCCGCGAGGAAATCCCTGGCCGCCCGGTCCTCCTTGTTCTGAACCAGGTGGACGCGCCCCTGGAGCAGATAGGTCCTCTCATTGGCGATGCCCTCCCCCTCGGCGCGGTCGAGGAGCGGGAAGGCCTTCTCCGTGTCGCTGCGGTCGAGGTAGTAGGCGGCCAGCGGATTGAGCGCGGCCACCTCCTCCGGCTGGAGTTCCAAAGCGCGTTGGTACTGTCGCGCCGCATCATCCGGCTTGCCCTGGGCCACCAGGACGTGTCCCTTGGCGGTCCACGCCTCGGCCATGTTGGGCGCCAGGGCCAGCGCCCGGGAGAGAGCGGTCAGAGCCTGATCCAACCGGCCGGCCCGCCGGAGCGTCTCGCCGTATTCAAACCATGCCGTTGGGTTTCCTGGGTCCCTGCCGGTGACCTGGCGGCAGAGGTCCAGGGCGCGGTCCCACGCCCCCAGTGCGCGATTCCGGCGGGCCTGGTCGAGGAGGGGCAGGAGAGCCACCCGGGCCTGAGGGTCGGGGAGGTTCGGGCCGGGTGAGGAGCCCGCCGGCACGGGGGTGTACCCCAGGCCGCGCAGCGATGGATCTACCGTACCCTCGGGGGGGCGGGCCTGGGCCAGGTTGGGGAGGGCCGCGCGCAGCCTCTCGGCCTCGGGGGGCGGAGAGGAGGCCAGGTCGTGGGTCTCCCCTGGGTCCTTCTGGAGATCGAAGAGCCGGTCCGAAGGTCCCCGGATCCACTTGAAGCGTCCGTCGGTCACCCCGGCGAGCGGGCTCCACCGGTAGGCGTCGAAGGGGAGCCAAGTCTCAAGCGGGAAGGTCCTGGCGGCTGGCGGAGATGCCTTGCCCGGTGCCAATAGGTCCCGCCCGTCGCAGACAGATGCCGGGAGGCCGGCCAAGGCCGACAGGGTGGGGTCCACGTCGGCGAGGGAGCACGCAGTGTCGATCTGACGGGGCTCGCCGGTCCCTGGACCGCTGATCACGAGCGGGATATGGATGGTGGACTGAAAGAGTAGGATCCCGTGCGTGGGCTCGCCGTGCTCCCCGAGGGCCTCGCCGTGGTCCGCCACGAGAGCCACGATGGTCTTCGGAGGAAGGGCCTTCAGGAGGCGGCCGACCTGCTCGTCCACGTAGGCCACGGCTCCGTCGTAGGGACCCTTCCCCCGTCCCGCGAAGCGCTCGGGGGCGTCGTACGGCTCGTGGGTGTCAAAGTAGTGGACCCACAGGAAGAAGGGGGCCTGCCCCGCGGCCTTCACGTCGCTCAGGGCCCGGTCGGTGACCTGCTCGGCGCCGCGTGAACCAGCCGGACCCACGGCATCGTCGTACTGCGAGAACCCCCTCGCGAGGCCATACCGGGAGGCCAAGACGGAGCTGGCCACCACGGCATAGGTCTTGTAGCCGCGGGAGGTGAAGCGTTGGGCCAAGGTGGGGATCCCCTCGGCCAGCCTGCCCAGGCCGTTGTCGTGAAGGCCCGTTCGGGAGGGGAAGTCCCCGGTGAGGAGGGTGGCGTGGGCGGGGAGCGTGAGGGGCGCGGGCGTGAAGCATCGCGTAAGACGGAGTCCCCCGGCCGCCAGCCCGTTCAGGTTGGGCGCCAGACCCTTGGGCCCTCCCCAGGCCTCGAGCCGGTCTGCCCGAAAGGTATCGAGGCTGATGAGGACCACGCTGGGTTCCCGGGCCGTCGCCGTGAGTGCGGCGAATCCCAATGCTGCCGCTACAAGCCATCGAGCGCGCATGGAAGTTCCTCCTCCCCTTGGGGCCAGATGATAGCACGCCCCGGGCGGCGCCCGAACACTTGGCGGGCTCCTTGACCGGAATGGCCCGGGTGGCTAGAGTGGACCTCCCGGGAGGGCACGCGTGCGGAACCTCATTCCTCTCCTTCCAGGTGGCTGGCGGACGCTGTCGGGCCTGGGAGCGCTTCTCCTGCTGTTCGGCTGCGGCCCCAGGCCCGTCCGGATCGGGGCGGTGCTGCCGCTGACCGGCGGCCTGGCGGCCTATGGCCAAAGCCTCGAGCGCGGGGTCCTCACGGCTACTCACCAGGTGAATCGCGAAGGCGGGATCGAGGGCCGGCGGCTGGAGGTCCTCGTCCGGGATTCCGCCTCCGATCCCAGGCAGGCCGTGGAGGCCTTTCGGAGCCTGATCCTCGATGAGAAGGTGGCGGTCGTGGTGGGCGGCGGCAGCAGCGACGAGGCTCTGGCCATGGCGCCGCTGGCCGACCAGTACCAGCGGGTCCTCTTCTCGCCCTCCGCGAGCAGCCCCAAGCTCTCTCAGGCCGGAGACTTCGTTTTTCGAAACTGGCCCTCGGACGCCCTGGAGGGCAGCGCCACCGCGGATCTGGCGGCCTACACGCTCCATGCCAACCGCGTGCTCCTGCTCGCCGAGCGCAACGCCTACGCCGACGGTCTCGCCTCCGCCTTTGAAAAGCGCTTCTCGACGGAGGGGCGGGGCGTGGACCGCCTCGATTTCAACGCCGGAGAGGCGGGGAGCGAGCCCTTCCTGAAAAGCGCGCTGGAGAGATCCCGCGGGGCTCAGCTCCTGTACCTGGTGGGGTACGGCCCGGACCTGCTGCCGCTGATCGCGGGGCTGAAGAAGGAGGGAGTCGATCGCCCCATGCTCTCCGTCAGCGCCCTGGCGGAGCGGCACTTCATGGCCAAGGCCGGCCGCCTGCTGGACGGGGTGGTCTTCCTGGGGCCGACCTACGACCCCGACTCGTCGTCCCCGGCGGTGCAGGTCTTTGCCTCCTCGTACGAGCGTCGCTACGACGACGTGCCCGACATCTATGCCGCCCACGCCTACGATGCCGTCATGGTCCTGGTTTCGGTGATGGCCAGAGATGGCCTCTCGGCCCAGGATGTCCGCAAGGGACTCCTCTCCGTGAAGGACTTCCAGGGGGCCTCGGGGTCGATGAGCTTCGACGCCAGGGGAGACGTCATCCAGACCTACGAGGCCTGCGTGGCCGAGGGGGGGCGCGCGGTGCCCCTGAAATCGGTCCTCGACCAGGTGCTGCCGCCCATGCAGCGCCGAGTCGACGAGCTGAGGTTCGGGAGATGATCGCGGGGAAGGTGCTCGATCTCGAGAACCTGCTGAGCCGCCGGCGCCGCTGGCGGCGGGACGGGCAGAGGGTGGTCTTCACCAACGGCTGTTTCGATCTCCTGCACGCGGGACACGTGCGCTACCTGAACGCGGCCCGCGGCCTCGGGGACCGCCTGGTGGTGGGGCTCAACGGCGACTTATCGGTGCGGCGGCTGAAGGGGGAGGGCCGGCCCGTCACGCCCGAGGCGGAGCGGGCCGAGATCCTGGCGGCTCTCGATGCCGTGAACGCGGTCTGCCTCTTCGCGGAGGACACGCCCCTCCGACTCATTGAGCTCCTTACGCCGGACCTGCTGGTGAAGGGCGGCGATTGGGCCGCGGAGGCCATCGTGGGACGCGATCACGTCCTGGCCCACGGCGGCCGCGTCCTGACCATTCCGGTCGTGGAGGGCCGGTCCACTACCGTCCTGCTGGCCCGGCTGGGAGGCGTGCGGCCGTGACGCCCCTGGTCAGAGCCTTCCTGGCCGAACTCGGACGTCGGCTGGGCGGTGCGCAAGGACTGGCCTCCGTGGGCGGAGCCGGCCGGTCCTACGCCCTGGCGGCGCTGCTCGGCGAGCGGGACGTCGCCGTCGCCATCGTGGTCCCCTCCCAGGCCGTCGGGCTGAGGCTCCACGGCTTCCTGCGCGCCCTGCTGGGCGAGGGAAAGGCCCCCCTCTGGCTGCCCGCCCCGGATGCGGACCCCTACGAGGGATTGCCCGGCCACCCCGGAATCCTTGCCCAGCGGGCCACCGCCCTGTCCCTCCTCGCCGCCTCCGCCCGCCCTTCCCTGCTCGCCACGGCGGAGAGCCTCCTCTACAGGGTGCCCATGCTCGGCTGGTGGAGGAGCTGCCTGATCACGATCGAGGAGGAGCAGGCCCTGGACCGGCGGGAGTTCCGCACCGCCCTGTGGCGTCTGGGCTATCGGCAGGTGGACCAGGTGGGTGAACCGGGCGAGGCCGCCTTCCGCGGGGGCATCGTGGACCTCTTCTCTCCCTTGGAAAACCTGCCCACGCGCCTCGAGCTCTTCGGCGACGAGGTGGACTCCCTGCGCTTCTTCGATCCCGCCTCGCAGCACTCTCTGGGGGCCGTGGGCCGCCCCCTCCTCGTGCCGCCGCTCTCCGAGGCCGTTCGCGACGACGCCCTGCTGGAGAACGTGAAGGCCCGGCTCGCCGGAACCGGAGAATTTGGGGCCCTGCGCCTGGAAGGGCTTTCCAGCGTGGGTACCTATCCCTCGCTCGCCGTCGAGGTGCGCCAGGACCGTGAGTTCTTCGGCACCCTGAAGGAGTTCCTCCCCTCCGCCCAGTGGGCGTTCTGGGACCCGCCCCAGGTCCTGGACCAGGCGAAGAGCACCCTCGAGGGCTGGCGGTCCGGCTTCGAGGCCAGGCACAGACCCCCTTTCCTCGATCCGGAGCGGCTGTTCATGGGCCTCGGGGAGCTGGAGGCCCTGCTCCAGGATCCTCGAACCGTCCGCTTTTCGGGCGGAGCGGGGGAGGGAGTGCCCACGGAGCGCGCCCCCGTCTACCCCGGCGAGCCCTACCGCCTCCTGACCCACATCAAGGATCGCGTGGCGCAGGGGTACCGCTGCCTGGCCCTGCTCCAGGGGCAAGGCACCCTGGACCGGCTGGCCGAGATGGCGCTGGCCGAGGACCTGCCGCTCCTCAGGGAGGCGCCGGGGGGCGACGAGCTGCCGCCCGGCTTCTACGGCGCCCTGGCCCCCGCCGAGGAGGGGGTCGTCTTCCCCGGCCTGGGGTGGATGACGGTCACGGAGAAGGAGATCTTCGGGCGCGGACGGGCGCTCCCGGAGGCGCGCGTTCAGCGCCGCGAGGCCTTCTTCACGGGGCTCAGGGACCTCAAGGCGGGCGACCCGGTGGTTCACCTGGAGCACGGGGTGGGGCTCTACCAGGGCATCGAGACGCTGGTCAGGGAGGGGCTGCGGGAAGACTACCTGGTGCTGACCTACCAGGGAGACAGCAGGCTGCTCGTGCCGGTCCAGCGGATGGATCTCATCCAGAAGTACTCGGGGCCGGAGGGCTACGTCCCGCCCCTGGACCGTCTCGGGGGCACCACCTGGAAGAAGACCAAGGACAAGGTGCGCCGGGCGGTCAAGGAGATCGCCGGCGACCTCCTGAAGCTCTACGCGCAAAGGAAGACGGTCGAGGGCCACCGGTTCGGGCCGGACGGCGAATGGCAGACCGAATTCGAGGCGCAGTTCCCCTTCGAGCTCACGCCGGACCAGGCGAGAGCGGTGGAGGAGGTGAAGGCCGACATGGAGTCGGTGAAGCCCATGGACCGTCTCGTCTGCGGGGACGTGGGCTTCGGCAAGACGGAGGTGGCCCTGCGGGCGGCCTTCAAGGCCGTGGCAGACGGTTTGCAAGTGGCCGTACTCTGCCCCACCACCGTGCTCGCGCTACAGCACATGGAGCGCTTCGGCGAGCGGTTCGCCCCCTTTCCCGTCCGCGTGGCCATGCTCTCCCGGTTCGTCCAGGCCAGGGATCAGAAGCGCGTGGCCGCCGCCGCCTCGGCGGGGGAGATCGACGTGCTCATCGGCACCCACCGGATCCTCTCCAAGGACGTGGCCATGCCCCGGCTCGGCCTCCTGGTGGTGGACGAGGAGCAGCGCTTCGGCGTGGCCCACAAGGAGAAGATCAAGCAGCTCAAGACCAAGGTGGACGTCCTCACCCTCACCGCCACGCCCATTCCGAGGACCCTCCAGATGGGTCTCTCGGGGATCCTCGACATGTCCCTCATCCAGACGCCGCCCAAGGACCGCCTCAGCATCCAGACCTCCGTCCAGCCCTTCGATCCCGATCTGCTCAGGTCCTCCATCCGCCGGGAGCTCTCGCGGGGCGGCCAGGTGTACTACGTGCACAACAAGGTGGAGACCATCGCGGGGGCGGCCAGGAAGATCCAGGAGTTGGTCCCGGAGGCCAGGGTCACCATGGCCCACGGCCAGATGGGAGAGAGGGCCCTGGAGGAGGTGATGATCGCCTTCTTTCACGGCCGGTACGACGTGCTCGTCTCGACGACCAT
>JAJYLT010000002.1 GCA_021787565.1 Acidobacteriota bacterium | reverse complement strand
AGATGGCCTGCTGGGTGATCCCCACCCTCTCGGCGAGGTCGGATACGCAAAGCTCCCCCGCCCGGACCAGGGCATGGAGAAGCCGGAGACGGCTGTCATTGGCCAGCACCTTGAAGAGGCGCTGGAGGCTCCCCGCCTCGCCGCTGGTCAGGAGAGGACGCGCGGCCAACCTCGGTTTTACGGGGCAGCGGCCCGGAGCAAGAGTCGAACGCTTCACCGGCATGGAGCCTCCTCCTCGAAAGAGATACACACTATAGTGTAATAGTCGGCCGCGTCAAGGCCTAAGGAAAGGGGGCTTGCTTGCCGCTTCTCTGACGCGGTGCCTTTCGATGAGCGCGTCGATCAGGTTGAAGGCCGGCGTCCGGTCGTCTTCCCTGAGGGTCTCCAGCACGAAGTACCGCTCGTACAAGGTGGGGCCGGAAATCTTCGGAATCCCTTCCATCTTCGCGTGCTCGAAAAGGAAGTAGTCTCCGCTGACCTCCAGAGCTTCAGCGAGTGTACGGGCCTTCGAGGACAAGGGCACCCCCGTCTCAAACCGTCCTTAGGCTTGTGCCGTTGGCGCCCGGCCGACCTCCATCCAGCGCAAAGGCCTTACCGGGACGGCACGCTAGGCAAGCGACCGAGGCAACCGCAGGCGTAGCTTGCGCTACGTCCAGGCGGGCCGGTCAGCACTTGGGCGGAACGGCCTTGGCGATCTGCTCGGGCAGTTTCTGCATCTGCTCATGAAGGTGAACGAGAGCCGCGTCCTGGGCTGCGAGGTGTTCGAGAATGGCGCGGACCTCCTCCTCGGCCTTCTGGTTCACGAGGAAGTCGTTGTGGGCCTCGATGCGGTCCTTCGCCGCCTGGCGGTTCTGGCTCATCATGATGACGGGCGCCGTGTAGGCCGCCTGGAGCGAGAGGAAAAGGTTCATGAGGATGAAGGGATAAGGATCCCAGTGCCTGACCCACGCCGTGACGTTGAGCACCGCCCAGACTGCAAGGATCAGCGACTGGATGATGATGAAGCCCCACGACCCCACCACGCCGGCGAGCCGGTCGGCCGCCCGCTGGCCGGAGGTCATTCGCTCATTGAACAGCTCGTTCACGTTCTTGACCGGCGGATGTTCGTGGACGAAGGGCTTGGGGAAGTGGAAAGGGTTCAGCGTGGACTCCTCCTTGGCCGCGGCGGACGTCTTCCATGACGAGCGAAGCCATGCCCCAGCGCAGGACGAGCGAATTTGCGTCTCGCATCCTGCCTCTGGCGTCTAGCGTCCTAGCGTCTCGCCAGGCCTCCCTCCCCGATCTCCCTGACCTCCCTGTGAATACCCCTTTCCCTTCCTCTGGTGCGAGCCATGGCCCCCTCCTCGCCATGTTTCCATCAGTCCCGTTTCGACGCGGCCTCCACGGTCCTTGACACCAGCGCCTCGGCGGCGAGGGCGGGCTCGGTGATGTGACCCCGGCCCTCCATCTTGGCGTTCCAGCTTCGGGCGGTTTCGATGGCGTTCGGGTTGCGGGCCCAGGCGCGGCGGGCGATGCCGCCGGTGACGTCCCAGTCGAGGGCCGAGGTTATGACGGCGTCGGTGCGCTCGGAGCCGTCGAGCAGGAGGCCGAAGCCGCCGTTGAAGCACTTGCCGGTGCCCACGCCGCCGCCGTTGGAGAGGACGGCGTAGGTCATGCCGCGGGCCACGTTGCCGGCCCAGCACTGGTGGGCCATGTCGGAGGCGTAGGCGCTCCCGTCGTAGATGTTGGCCGTCTCGCGGAAGGGGGAGTCGGTGCCCTGCACGTCGTGGTGGTCCCGGCCCATGATGACGGGGCCGATCTCGCCCCTGCGGACCATGTCGTTGAACCTCAGGGCGATCTTCACCCGGCCCTCGGCGTCCGCGTAGAGGATGCGGGCCTGGGTGCCCACCACGAGGCGGTTCTTCTTGGCGTCCTTCACCCAGTGGTAGTTGTCGCGGTCCTGGGAGCGGCGCGAGGGGTCGATGCAGGAGGCGGCCACGGCGTCGGTCTTGTCGAGGTCGTCCGGCTTGCCGGAGAGGCAGACCCAGCGGAAGGGGCCGTAGCCGTAATCAAAGCAGAGGGGCCCCATGATGTCCTCCACGTAGGAGGGCCAGATGAAGCCGTCGTTGGTGTCCCGGCCGTTCTTCGCGATCTCGGAGACACCCGCGTCGAGGACGGCCTTCAGGAAGGAGTTGCCGTAGTCCCAGAAGCGCGCGCCCCGATCCGTCAGGCGCCTGAGGACCGCGTAGTGCCTCTTGAGGCTCTCGTGGACCTTGGCCTTGAAGGCGGGGAAGTCCTCCTTGAGGAGGGCCGTGGCCTGATCGTAGGTGAGGCCGGCGGGGCAGTAGCCCCCTTCGTAGGCGGCGTGGCAGGAGGTCTGGTCGGAGAGCAGCTCGGCGGGCCAGGCGTGGGCCTCGGCGTATTCGAGGAGGTCCACCACGTTGCCGTGGTAGGCGATGGAGCGGGGCTCCTTTCTGGCGAGGGCCTCTTTCATCCAGCGCTCGATTTCGGCCAGGTCCGCGGAGAGGCGGCCCACCCAGCCTTGCTTGTGGCGCGTCTCGATGCGGCTGGCGTCCACCTCGGCGGTGACGGAGACGGCCCCCGCGATGTCGGCGGCCTTCGGCTGGGCGCCCGACATGCCGCCCAGGCCCGAGGTCAAAAAGAGGTGGCCGCGCAGGTCCTGGTCCTGCGGGATGCCCAGGTAGAGGCGGCCCGCGTTCAGCAGGGTGATGTAGGTGCCGTGCACGATGCCCTGAGGCCCGATGTACATCCACCCGCCGGCGGTCATCTGGCCGTAGTTCACGCAGCCCATGGCGGCCAGGCGGTGGAACTCCTCCGCGGTGTCGAACATCCCCACCATGAGGCCGTTGGTGATCACGGCCCGGGGCGCCTCGGGGCGCGAGGGGAAGAGGCCGAGGGGGTGGCCCGAGGAGACCACCAGCGTCTGGTTCTCGTCCATCTCGGCGAGGTAGCGCTTGACGAGGAGGTACTGCATCCAGTTCTGGAAGACCTGCCCCGTCTCGCCATAGGTGACGAGCTCGTAGGGGTAGAGGGCCACGTCGAAATCGAGGTTGTTGTCGATCATGACCTGCATGCCCTGGGCTTGCAGGATCTTCCCCGGATACTCGTGGACGGGCCGGCCGTACAGCCGCCCCTCGGGGCGGAAGCGGTAGCCGTAGATGCGCCCGCGGGTCGTGAGCTCCTCCATGAACTCCGGCGCCAGCTCCTCGTGGAAGCGGGCGGGGACGTAGCGCAGGGCGTTCTTGAGGGCGGTCTCGGCGTCCTTGCGGTTCAGCCGGAAGCCGCGGCTCGGCGCGCGGCGAATACCCACCGCGAACGGTTTCTTGGGCGGGAGCTGCTCGAAATCCAGTTCGAATGTGGTGGCCATGGGAATCCCCTCGACTTGAGGAATGAGTATAGCGCAGGGGATGGGTGTTCGGAAAAAAGGCAGGGGAGATGAAAGATGAGGGATGAGTGATGAGTGATGAGTGATGAGGGGCGGAATGCTCTTGGCGCGTCCATCCCCAAGCCCGCCCCAATTCCGCGATGGGGGCTCAACCCTTGCGCAGGAGAGGCGCCTTGCCGCGACCAGGGTGACCCCGGCACCATGATGGGCGCCCTGTGAACGGCCCGTCGCCCCGGGGCGGCGCTCCCGCGGGTGAAATGACATCGCGGAACTTGGGTGGAACCCCAATTCCGCGATAGCGGCTCAACGCCTGCGTAGGAGCGGCGCCTCGCCGCGAACCGAGTGACCCTGCGACCAGGATGCGGTGCCCGCGTACGGTCCGTCGCGCCGGGGGCGGCGCTCCTACGAGTGCGATTCCATCGCGGAATTTGGGTGGAATGCAGCCGTTGACGGGCGCGGGGAGCTTGAAGATAATAGCCGCAGGTCCATTCACGACGTTGGCAAGCCGGGGGCCGGGCTCCGCGGGGCGGAGGGGCGGGGGACCGGCAGACCACAGACCGTTGGGTCTTGAAGTCTTGCGCGGAAGCCGGAGGGCTCGCCTTCGCTCCAGATGGGGCGGCGCGGGCTATCCAGAGGCAGCTCACAGGGAGGTGGGATGATGGAAGAGCGTTTCTGGCACCGTCACTACGATCCGAAGGTACCGCCGAGCCTGGATTATCCGAAGGTACCGCTCCAGCAGTTTCTTGACGACTCGGCGGCCAAATTCCCAGACCGGGTCGCCATCACCTTTCTGGGCAAGCAGATCACCTACGGTGAGCTTCTGGGATACTGCAACGCGTTCGCCCGGGGGCTGGCCGACATGGGGGTCCGCAAGGGGGCCCGGGTGGCCCTCTACCTGCCCAACGTCCCGCAGATGATCATCGCGTACTACGGCGTGCTCAAGGCCGGGGCCATCTGCGTTCCGACCAACCCCCTCTACACCGAGAGGGAGCTCTCCTACCAGGTGAAGGACTCGGGCGCGAAGGTGCTCGTGACGCTGGACCTGGAGCTCACGCTGTCCAAAGTCAAGGCGGTCAAGGACACGGTGGGGTTGGAGAAGGTCATCGTCGGCCGGGTGAGCGACTACCTGCCCTTCCCGAAGAGCCTCCTCTACCCGCTGGCGAAGCGCAGGGACCTGGCGGGGATACCCGCTGACGGGGGCTACGTTCGCTTCCGGGATCTTGTCGACGGCGACCACTCGGCGCCCCCCGAGGTGAAGGTGGAGCCCGAGGACACGGCCGCGCTGATGTACACGGGAGGCACCACCGGGGTGTCGAAGGGCGCCGTGCTCACCCACTCGAACATCGTGGCGAACACCTACCACTTCTTTTGCTGGGCCAGCGCTGGCGAGATGCATGATACTCCTCAGGACTCCATCATGGCGGTCTTACCGCTCTTCCACACTTTCGGTATGACGATCTGCATGCATAGCAGTATCCTATGGGGCGGCAGGCTGATCCTCTTCCCCACGCGGCCCAAGCCGGACGTCTCGGATCTGCTGGAGATGGTCCGCGACGAGCAGCCGGACTATCTCCCCGGCGTCCCCGCCCTCTACACCGCCATAGCCAACAACCCGAGGGCCAAAGAGTACAAGATCGACTGCATCCAGGGCTGCATGTCTGGCGCGGCGCCCTTGCCGGTGGAGGTGCTCCAGAAGTTCGAAGCCATGACGGGCGGCAAGATATTCGAAGGCTACGGCCTTTCCGAGACTTCGCCCGTGGCCGCGGCCAACCCGCGCCTGGGCTTGAGGAAGCCAGGATCCGTCGGACTTCCCTTCATCGACACGGAGATCCGCATCGTGGACCAGACCACGGGGGAGACGGACATGCCGCTCGGGGAGTCGGGAGAGATCCTCATCAAGGGGCCGCAGGTCATGAAGGGCTACTGGAACCGGCCCGAAGAGACGCGGGCGGCCCTGCGGGAAGGCTGGTTCTACACGGGGGACATCGGGCGGATGGACGAGGACGGCTACGTCTTCATCGTGGACCGGAAGAAGGACATGGTCATCACGGGCGGCTTCAACGTCTACCCGCGGGACGTGGAGGAGGTCCTCTACGAGCACCCGAAGGTGCTGGAGGCCGGGGTCATCGGCGTACCGGACGAGAGGTCGGGGGAGCGCGTGAAGGCCTTCGTGGTGCTGAAGGAGGGGCAGAGCGCCACCGAGGAGGAGATCATCGAGTTCTGCAGGACCAAGCTGACGGCCTACAAGGTGCCCAAGTACGTGGAGTTCCGGAAGGAGCTCCCCAAGAACAACGTGGGCAAGCTCCTGCGCCGCGTGCTGAGGGAGGAGCACGGGGGCGCGCGCTAGACTGGCTCGGGCTTGCGTGCGCCAGGCCATCCTGCTCGTTGTGGCACTTACTGGCCCGCCCGCGGGGCCATCGCGACCTTTCGGGAATCCTTCAGGAGGTTTCGAGTCATGCGCGCAGCCTTCGGTCGTCCCACCATGATCCTCTTGGCTGTGTTGGTTCTTGCCGTCACCGCCTGGGCCGCAGGCCTCTCCCTGCCCCAGGACAGGGGCCCCGCCACCCTGGAGGCGGCCCCGGCGGGGCGCTCCACTGATTCTCCCATCCGTCCCGCGGCAACGACCCCAAGACGGGTGTGGCCTACAACGCCGAGGCTGACCGGCGGAGCTGGCAGGCCATGAAGGACTTCTTAGCCGAGATCTTCGGCGCAAAAGGCGTTTGAGAAGCGAAGCCGCGTCTGGACGGAGCGCGCGGCCCATGCCAGAATAGCTCCAACGAACGGGGCTGGCCATGGAGGCGGCGGGTTGAAGTCGTCGCGGTGGGCCAATGCGGCTCGCGGGCGCCCGTGGGGCTCCCGGCTTGGCCCCGGCCGAAGGGGGACGGGTGGGGATCGCGGGCGGGCGGAGCAGGCATTTCATCGGGCATTGGCGGAAGGTGGCGCGGTGCTGCGCCCCTCTAGGAGCCGTTCTGTGCTTGGCCCTGGGCGCCGGTCAGCCTTCCGCGGCCCTGGATCCCGACAAGGCCATCACTCAGTATGGACACGTAGTCTGGACCGTGGAGGAGGGTCTGCCCGCCAGCAGCGTCCTCTGCGTGCAGCAGACCGCGGACGGCTACCTCTGGGTCGGCACCATGGGAGGGCTGGGGCGCTTCGACGGCGTCCGCTTCTCCACGCATGACCCGATCACCGGGAAGGAATACCCCTCCACGGCCATCCTGGCCATGCTTCGAGACCAGGAGGGAGGACTGTGGGTCGCGCCGCAGGTCGGCGGCCTGCTTCACTACAGGAACGGGCTCTTCTCGCGGGTCAGCGGACCGACGTTCCAGGGGGATGAGCACGTCACCGCCCTGGCCGAGGGCGGCCGGGACCACCTCTGGATCGGCACCTCGAAAGGGAGGCTGCTCTCTCTGGGGAGCGGCTCCACCACCAGCTACCCGGAACCCGCGGGTCACCCCCCCGCCCCCATCAGGGCCATCGCGGTGGACGCCTCAGGGGTGTTGTGGGCGGCAACCGAGGGAGGCGGGCTGCTGAGACTGAGAGGCCGGAGCGTCACGGCTCTCACGACCGCCGACGGACTTCCGAGCGACTTCCTGTCATGCCTATGGACGGCGCGGGACGGGGCCCTTTGGGTCGGGACGTACGGGGCTGGACTCGTCAAGCTCTGGAGGGGCAATCCGACCGTCTATACCACCCGTGACGGCCTCTCGTCCGATTACGTTCTCTGCATCCGCGAAGACCGGCAGGGAAACCTGTGGGTCGGCACCTACGGTGGGGGACTGGACCGCTTGTCGCCCAGCGGAGCCAGCCGCTTCACCGCGAAAGAGGGACTGAGCAACGACATCGTGGCCTGCCTGCTGGAGGATGCCGAGGGGAACCTGTGGGTGGGGACCTTCGCGGCTCTCGAGCAAATGAGAGACACGAGCGTGACCAATTACAGCTCCCAGGAAGGCCTCCCGGGAGACCTGGCGTGGTGCACGCTGGAGGACCGGCAGGGCGGGGTCTGGGTGGGCACGAGCCACGGCCTCGCCCTCTTCAGGGACGGCCGCTTCAGGGTCTTCACGAAGCGGGACGGGCTGGGCGATGACCTGGTCTGGTCCCTTTGTCAGGACACGGACGGAACCCTCTGGATCGGGACGCGGGGAGGGCTGACGCGCTACCGGGAGGGGCGATTCACCACCTTCACGACGAGGGACGGGCTCTCCAACAACCGCGTCCTCGCCATCCTGAGGGACCGTCACGGAGCCCTGTGGGTGGGAACCGACGGGGGAGGACTCGACCGTTTCCTCGACGGGCGCTTCACTGCGTACACCACTCGCGACGGCCTGGCCAACAACACCGTCATCGGCCTCCTGGAGGACCACGAGGGGCGGCTCTGGATCGCCACGCGAGGCAGGACCTCGATCCTGGAGGGCGGGAAGCTGAAATCGATGAAAATCAACGGCATCTGCTTCTTTGAAGAGCGTCCGGGCGTACTCTGGATCGGCACGTATTGGAACGGATTGGCGCGGTTCGAGGGAGGGAATTTCCAGAGCTGCACGCGGCGCCAGGGGCTGGCCGACGACGTAATATACCGGATCCTTCAGGATCGGAAAGGCAACTTCTGGATGGGGTCGAGCCGCGGAATCTTCCGTGTGGCGAAAAGCCAGGTGGAGGCCGTTCTGTCGGGGAAGAGCCCCACCGTGTCCTGCACCACTTACGGCCGCGAGGATGGGCTCAGGAGCGCCGAATGCGCGGGGGGGTGCCAGCCGGCCGGCACGGTCACACGATCGGGCACCTTGTGGTTCCCCACCATGCGGGGCGTGGCCTCGATTGATCCCGGCGACGAGATGGACAGCGGGAGGCCCCCGCGCGTCGTTCTGGAGTCGGTTGCGGCCGACGGGACGCCGCTCGACCCAGGACGCCCCGTCCGCCTGGCCCCCGGCACCGAGTCGGTGGAGTTCCGCTTCACAGCCCTCGCTTTCGTTTCGCCGAAGCGGGTCCGTTTCCGGTATCGTCTGGATGGTCTGGACAAGGAGTGGAAGGAGGTGACGCGGCAACGGAGTGCGGACTACTCCCGGCTCCCTCCCGGCGTCTACACCTTCCGGGTGGAGGCAAGCACCAGTGAAGGGGTGTGGAGCCAGCAGGGAGCGACGGTGGAGGTGGAGATGGAGCCCTATTTCTACCAGACGGGCTGGTTCTACGCCATCGCGTCGCTGGGCCTCGTCCTGGTGGGATACGCGGCCTACCTCTGGAGGGTTGGCGAGCTCAAGCGGCGTGAGCGTCGGCTCGTGGCCCTGGTGGCCGATCGGACCCGCCAGCTCGAGCAGGCCAACGCACAACTCAAGGATCAGGCGGGCAGGCTGTCGGCGGTCAATGCCCTGCTGGAAGGGTTCTCCTATCAGGATGCGCTGACGGGGGTGGCCAACCGGCGAAGGTTGGAGGAGGTTCTGGATTCGGAGTGGCGCCGCGCCACTCGCGCCGGGAGCCCGCTGGCGCTTGTAGTGGCCGACATCGACCACTTCAAGGATTTCAATGACGCCTACGGACACCAGCGCGGGGACGAATGTCTGTGCTCGGTGGCGAGGATTTTGAGCGAGACGCTCTCAAGGGCGGGTGACTTCATCGCGCGGTACGGCGGAGAGGAGTTCGTGGCGGTCCTTGCGGGGGCCGACCTCCCGGCCGCCGTGGCGGTGGCGGAGGAGATGCGCCGGAGGGTCGAGGCGCTCGGGATGCCCCACGAGTTTGCGGACGGACGCGGCCTCGTGACGATCAGCCTCGGTGTGGCCGCGGTGGTCCCCGGAGGGCGCGGCACGGCCGAGGAACTCTTCCGGGACGCCGATGGCGCCCTCTATTCGGCCAAGCAGAGGGGAAGAAACAGGGTCGAGGCTGCCGGTGTTCAAGGAACGGACTAGCTTCGGCTGCCACGGACCGGAAGAGGGGATGAAGGCAATGCCAAGCCTGCCAGGGAGGCATGGCATGGTCAAGACCAGGGCGGGCACCGGGTGGATGGAGCGGCGTCAGCGCAGGAAAGAGAGCAGGATCGTCGCGGGCGAGAAGACGCGCCGGGGGTCCGCCGTTTCGTTCAGGATGCCCTCAAGCGCCGCACGGAGGAAGGGGCTCTTGCTGGCCCGCCGGGCCACCAAATTGGCGACCCAGGGCTTGGAGAGCCAGCGCTCCGCCTTTTGGTAGCCGAGGTACTTGAGGCGCAACTCCCTCTCCAGGAGACCGGGATAGTCGGAAAGCCCATCCCAATGGTCGGTCCGAAGGGCTCTATCCAGCAGGCCCGCGGCCAGCTCACCGCTTTCCATGGCCTTGCCGATTCCCTCGCCGGTGAAGGGGAAGGTCGTGCCGATAGCCTCGCCGGCGGCGAGAATCCTCCCGGCCGGGCGGCAGCGCTCGGGCATGCCATCGAGGCCGCAGCGGAGGGGAGAGCCCTTGAGCGGGCTGAGGCGCACCCCCTTGGCCATCAGCTCCCGGGCCAAGGGAAAACCCTCCAGAAACGAGTTGAACAGGGCCTGAAGGGAGGGCGCCCCGCCGCCGGGGGCCAGCCCGAAGAGGCCGCAGCCCACGTTGTACCGGCTCTGCCCCAGGGGAAAGATCCAGGCGTAACCCGGCAGGCAGGATCCGTCGAAGGAGACCAGCAACCGGCGGATCTCGACCTCCGACTGGACATAGCAGCGCATGGCGATGGCGCTGGGGGACGACGGGGCGGTGAACCCCATCCGCCGGAGCAGGGAGAGGTCCGCGCCCGTGGCGAGGAGGGCCGAACGCGCCTTTACGGGAGCGGTCATCCCCTTCACCGTCACCTCGACGCCCGCGTCCCCCTGGCTGACGCCCGTGACCTCACCGGGGACGAAGCTGGCCCCCGCGGCAATGGCCCCCCGCAGGAGGAGGTGGTCCAGACGGAGGCGCTCGAGGGTCCAGAACTCGCCGGCGAAATCCGCGTAGAGCCCGTTGGGCGAATAGACGCGCAGTCCCTCGAGGGGATGGGCGGCGGCCTTCAGCTCGTCCCAAAGGCCCCCCCGCTTGGCGCACTCGATGGCGTCGTGGATGAGTCCGTCGCCGCAGACCTTCTCGCGGGGGAAGCTCTTGCGGTCCACGAGGAGCACGCGGTGGCCGGCCCTCGCCAGGTGAAGGGCGGCGGTGGAACCCGCCGGCCCCGCTCCTATAAGGACCACGTCCCACGTCGCGGCCGGCGACGAGGCGGAGGAAAGCGGGGAATCTGCTCGCGAATCCGTGGGGTCGATGTGGGCCAGTTCGGGTCCGACCATGCGGCAGTCCGGGTCGGCGGCCTTGGCCGCCCTGGCCCCAGGGATGAGCACCCCGTGGATGTACTGCTCCATGGAGCCCCGGAAGAAGGTGCGGGAATTGGGCTCGTTCCAGAGGCTCCAGTAGCGGATCCGCCCCCGATAGCGCGCGACCATGGCGGTCGGAGCGAGAATCCTGATCCCTATGCCAGAGGAAGACGAAGGCCGGCGGCCGGCCGCGGGAGGCGATGGCCGCCTTTCAGCCTTCACCGATTCACGCATCGGCCACCCTGACCACGAGCTTGCCCCGCCCGTGCCCCGTCTCCAAGCGGCGGTGGGCCTCGGCCAGGCGCGCGGCGTCGAATGCGATGACCTCTTCGAGGCGGGGCTCGATGTAGCCGCGCTCCAGGAGCCGCGCCAGGTTGTCCAGGGTCTCCCTGCGTCGCTGCATGAAGAGAAAGTGCACGTCTGCATTCTTGAAGTAGGCCTGGGCCAGACCCTCCAAGGGGAGGGTGCCGAGGTTTTCCGGGACCATCGTGACGACACTGGCCCCGTCGGCCAGCACCTGGAAGCTTCTCAAGAGGGTCTCGCCCCCGACGCAGTCCAGCACGCAGTCCACGCCACGCCCCTGCGTGGCCTCCAGCACCGCCTCGACGAAGTCCTCTTCCGCGTGATCCACCACCAGAGAGGCCCCGAGGTCCTCCACGTATTCGAGGTTGTCCGCGCCCGCGGTGGCCAAGACCTCGGCGCCCGCCCAGGCGGCGAGTTGGACGGCCAGCGAGCCTACGCCTCCCGCCCCTCCATGAACGAGAACCACATCGCCGGGTTCCACGCCCGCCCGATCGAAGAGGCCCTGCCAGGCGGTGCAGCCGGCCAGCGGCACGGCGGCGGCCTCCAGGTGGGTCAGACCCACGGGCTTGAGCGCGACGATGCCCGCGTCGGCCAAGTTGTACTCGGCGTAGCCTCCTGGCGGCAGAAGTTCGGGGCTGTAGTAGACCTCGTCGCCTGGGGCGAAGGCGTCCACCCCCGGGCCGACCTCCTCGACGGTCCCCGAGATGTCGTAGCCGGGCACCAGGGGAAAGGCGAAGCCGAGCGGCACCATGCCTTTGCGCACCTTGTAGTCCACGGGATTGAGCCCGCAAGCCCACACCTTGACCACGATCTGGCCAGGCCCCGGCTCGGGCTTGCCAAGCTCTAGGTCCTGGAGTTCGCCGGGTTCGCCGAAGCGTCGGACGCCGATGGCCTTCATGCTCTCCCTCCCGTGCTCGCCGCCTCGGTGCGAAGGTGCGCTGCGCCATGAACCCGTTCAGTGAGGCCGAAGCAGGCTCCCAAGATACCCGCACGCGGGCCGTGAATCAAGCGGAGGGGCGACACCCCAATTCCGCGATAGCGGCTCAACGCCTGCGTAGGAGCGGCGCCTCGCCGCGGACCGGGTGACCCTGTGACCAGGATGCGGTGCCCGCGTACGGTCCGTCGCGCCGGGGGCGGCGCTCCTACGAGTGCAATTCCATCGCGGAATTAGGGCGACAAGAAAGAACCGGGCCGGCGCCGCAAAGGGCCGGCCCGGCGAATTTTCGCAGAGCTCCGGCATCAACGATTGCTTTCGCGATGCCGGGATACTCAGATGGAGAGACGGGGAAGGTACGGGCCGCGGACCCAATTCCTCATCTCCTCATCGCGGCATCTCGATTCGAAGGCCTTCGTGCCGCTCCCGATGCCTCAGGGCTTGTTCTCGATGGCCTTCCGCATGGCCTCCCAGGCGACCTTGACCTCCTCCACGGAACCCTCGTCCTCGATGGTGGAGACGTCGCCGGGCGGCAGGTTCTGCACGACCGCCTTGAGCACGCGGCGCATGATCTTGCCGCTACGCGTCTTGGGGAGAGCCTCCACGAAATTCAGCTCTCCCACCACGGCGATCGCGCCCAGCTCCTGCCGAATGGTCTTGAGGAGCTCCTGGCGCAGCGCTTCCGAGGGCTCGAATCCCTTGCGCAGCACGACGAAGGCCGAGACCACCTCGCCGCGCAGCTCGTCGGCGCGCCCGGTGACCCCCACCTCGGCCACGGCGGAGTGCTTGAGGAAGGCAGACTCCACCTCGATGGTGCCGATGCGGTGGCCCGCGATGTTCATCACCTCGTCGGCGCGGCCCGCCACCCAGACGTAGCCGTCCTCGTCGATGTGGGCCGAATCGCCCGTGAAGTACACGCCGGGGATCCTCTGCCAGTAGTCGCTCCCGTAGCGCTCCGTCTCGGTCCATAGCCTGGCGGTGAGGCCCGGGAAGGGGCGCTTGATCACCAGAATGCCCTTTTCGCCCGGGCCGCACTCCTTCCCATCCAGCGTCACGACCGCGATCTCCTTGCCGGGCAGGGGAAGGGATGCCGAACCCGGCCGGATAGGCAGCATGCCGAGTCCGTAAGGGTTACCGAGGACGGGGCCGCCGGTTTCGGTCTGCCAGTAGTGGTCGATGACGGGGATCCTGTCCTCGAACACCTTCTGCTGGAGCCACTCCCATGCCGGAGGATTGAGCGGTTCGCCCGCGCAGACCACGCGCTCCAGTGAGGAGTGGTCATAATTCTTCGTCACCGCCTCGCCGTAGCGCATGAGGAGGCGCACGCCCGTGGGAGCCGTGAAGATGCCCGTGACGCCGAACTGCTCCACGATGCGCCAGAGCACCTCGGGGCCGGGATAGTCGAGCGCCCCCTCGTAGGCGATGGTCGTGCAGCCCATGAGGAGCGGCGCGTAGACGATGTAGCTGTGACCCACTACCCACCCGATGTCCGATGTGGACCACCAGACGTCCTCGGGCTTCATGCCGAAGCACCACCTGGCCGACGTGACTATCCCCACGGCGTAGTCGCCGTGGGTGTGGACGACGAGCTTGGGCCGGGCCGTGGTGCCCGAAGTGGCGAGGATGTAGGCGGGGTCGTTGGATTCCATCACCTCGTGGGCGGAGGGGTGGCCCTCTCCCTTTTTCAGGAAGGCGTTCCAGTCCATGCTGCGGCCGTCGACCTGGGGCGCCGCCTTCTGGCTCCTGTTCAGGACCACCACGTGCTCGACCTTCTCTCCGCCCTTCTGAAGCGCCTCGCCGACGATTCCCATGAGCGCGATATCGTTGCCCTTCCGGTAGACCACGTCGGCGGCCAGCACCACCCGGGAACCGCTGGCGCTGATGCGTTCCGCCAGAGCGCTGGCGGCGAAGCCGGCGAAGACGACGCAGTGGATCGCCCCGATACGCACCGTGGCCAGCATGGCGAAAATGGCCTCGGGGCAGTTGGGCATGTAGATCGTGAGGGTGTCCCCCCGCCCGAGCCCCAGGGCGTGAAGGGCCGCCGCGACGCGTTTGACCTCGTGCAGCACCTGGGCATAGGTGAAGACGCGCACCTCGCCGCGCTCGCTGATATAGATGAGCGCGGCGTGCCCGCCGCGGCCATTCGCCACGTGCCGGTCGAGGGCGTTGTAGGCCAGGTTCGTCTGGGCACCGACGAACCATCGGAAGGTGGGCGGTTCCCAGGCGAGCACCTGGCTCCACTTCTGGAACCAGGGCAATTCGTCGGCGGCCTTGGCCCAGAAAGCCTCGGGGTCTTCATGCGCCTCTTTCAGCCAGCGCTGGACGATGGGGTTGACGGTCTGCTGCATGGGCGAGCTCCTTGCGTGATGAGAAGGGCTCCCGGAGGGAGGTCCCCCCGGGAGCCTGAAACTATCTCTGGTCAATGAGGAGTTGCCGAGAGGCGATGATCACCCGCCTTCACTTGCCCTCCCCCTGGACCATGACGCGGATCGTCTCGACGACCTCGGGGTTGGCCAGCGTCGTGACGTCGCCGGTGTTGGAATGGCTCGAGATGGCCCCCAGGACGCGGCGCATGATCTTGCCGGAGCGCGTCTTCGGCATGTCGGGAACGATCCAGACGTGCTTGGGCCGGGCGATGGGGCTGATGGCGTCGGAGAGGGCCTTGGCGATCTTCTGCTGGAGCTCCTCGCTGGGCTTGTAGCCCGGTTTGAGCGAGACGTAGAGATCGGGGATCCGGCCCTTGACCTCGTCCGGAATGGGGACCACGGCGGCCTCGGCCACCTCCTCCACGGTGAGGGCGGCGCTTTCCAGTTCCTTCGTTCCCAGGCGGTGGCCCGCCACGTTGATGACGTCGTCGATACGGCCCAGGATGCGGATGTAGCCATCGGCGGCCAGCACCGCGCCATCACCCGCGAAGTAGGGCCAGTCGCGCCAGTCCTTGGATTCCTTGTTCTTGCAGTACCGGCTGTAGTACTGGAGAACGAAACGGTCATCGTCCCCCCAGATGGTCTGCATGAGGCCAGGCCATGGGTTGCGGATGCAGACGTTGCCCGCCTTGCCGACGCCCGCGGCCAGCTCCTTGCCCTCGTCGTCGTAAACGACGGGATAGATGCCCGGTACGCCGGGCCCGGCGCTGCCGGGTTTCATGGGGGCGAGGGCCGGCACCGTGCTGCAGAGGAAGCCGCCGTTCTCGGTCTGCCACCAGGTGTCCACGATGACCGCTTCCTTCTTGCCCACGACGTTGTAGTACCAGCGCCAGACCTCCGGCTCGATGGGCTCGCCCACCGTGGTCATGTGCTTGAAGTGGTGCTTGTATTTCGAGGGCTCGTCCATTCCGGCCCTCCGCAGGCCGCGGATCGCCGTGGGGGAGGTGTGGAAGATGTTGACTCCCAGCTCCTCCGCGATGCGCCACGGACGGCCCGCGTCGGGGTAGGTGGGAATGCCCTCGTAGATGACCGACGAGGCGGCCAGCGCGAGGGGTCCGTACACGATGTAGGAGTGGCCCGTGATCCACCCGATGTCGGCCATGCACCAGTAGACGTCCTCGGGGTGGATGTCCTGGATGTACTTGGAGGTGCCGGTCACGTAAGCCATGTACCCGCCCGTGCTGTGCTGGGCGCCCTTAGGACGGCCCGTGGTCCCGCTGGTGTACATGAGGAAGAGAATGTCCTCCGACTTCATCCGCTCGGGCTCGATGCGATGGCCGCGGTATTTCGGCAGTAGGTCGTTGACGACGAAATCACGACGCTCCACCAACGGTGTCTCTGCGGAATACTTTCCGGGGTGGCGCTGCCAGACGAGGACCTTTTCGGGTGGCTTTCCCAACTTGTGAGCAGTCTCGTAGGCGATGTCGGCCTGCCTCTTGTGGTCCAGGAGCTTGCCCGAGCGGTAGTAGCCGTCCATGGTGATGAGGACGCGGCTCTGGGAATCCTCGATGCGCTCCCCGCACGCGTTCCCCGAGAAGCCGCTGAAGACCTGGGAGTGGATCACGCCCAGCCGGGCGCACGCCAGCATCGTGATGGGCAGCTCGGCGGTCATGGGCAGGTGGAGCGTCACGCGGTCGCCCCGTTTGAGGCCGCAGAAATCACGCAGCAGCGCCGCGAACTCGTTGACGCGGACGTACAGCTCCTGGTAGGTGACGTGCTGGATGGCCTCGGTCTCCAGCTCGGGGACGAAGTGGATCGCCGTCTTGTTGCGGTACTTGGCGAGGTGGCGGTCCACGCAGTTGTAAGAGGCGTTGAGCTCGCCCCCGACGAACCACTTCCAGAAGGGCGGGTGGGAGGTGTCCAGCGTCTTCTCCCAGTACTTGTACCAGGTGAGCATGTCGGCGTATTCCTTGAAGCACTCCGGAAAGTTTTTCTCCCCGAAGCGCTCCAGGACGTCGGCATCGGTCATGTTGGCCTGCGCGATGAACTGGGCGCGCGGATAGTAGTACTCCTCTTCCTTCCAGTGGACCGCCAGTTGGGCTTCGCTGACTTCGGTGCTCTCTCGGTTTGCCATGCTTTCTTCTCCTTGCGTGATCTCTCGGAGGTTCCTCCGGACGTCCGGGGGAAGGGGAGCGACGCCCCTTCCCCCGGCGGGCTACTGGACGAAGCGGTCGTTATTCTCTCGCTACTTCTTGACCACGCCGAGCGGCCAGACGGTCCGGCCGTACACCTCGTTGAGGACCTGCGCCAAGCCTGCGTAAATGGCGGACAGGCCGCAGAAGATGCCTTCGTACCCCGTGAAGGTCTTGAGAGCGGCGCTGCCGGTGATGTCCCCCAGAGCCAGCAGGAAGAAGAGGATCCACAGCGTGAGGAAGACAACCTGGAGGGCCCGGTTGAGCTTGAGCGTGCCGATGTACATCACGAAGGTAAAAATGCCCCACATGATGAGGTAAGCGATGACACCGCCCTTGTCGTTCTTGAAGCCTTGGCCCGCGGTCGTATTGGGCAGGAGAAAGAGAACCACGAAGGACCACCAGAAGAGACCATAGGAAGTGAAGGCCGTGGCGCCGAAGGTGTTCTTCTTCTTCCATTCTTCGATTCCGGCGATGATCTGCGCGAGGCCGCCGTAGCAGAGCCCCATGGCGAGGATCATGCTGCTGAGGCCGATGACGCCCGCGTTGGCCAGGTTGAGCAGGACGGTGGTCATGCCGAAGGCGAGTAGGCCGAGAGGTGCGGGATTGGCGGTAGTGTCCAAGATCACGGTTTCGACTACCGAGCTTTTCTCGTCTGCCATGAGCTTTCTCCCCTCAGGTCCCCGCCGCAGAGCGGCGACCCGATTACTTGGTTTGAGTAACAACCGCACAGTCACACCCTATTGCCGAGCCTAGAACGCGTACAGGGCGCTGAGGGCCACCTGGTTGCCTTTTGTCTTGAGGATCGTGTTGGACGTGTTAGCCGAATCGAGCTGAGCGTGGAGCCACTCCAGACCCAGGGCGAAGGGGCCGATCTTGTAACGGAGCATGAGGTCCGTCTGCTGATTCTTGAGCCGGCCCGACGATGGAACCCACTCCCGCACGTCACCGTCGTTAGGGTTATCAATACCGTAGAAGGCAAACAAGCTCCAATTCTCCGTGAAATTGTACCCCGTCTGGAACCAGGCCCCCCACCCCTTGATGTCCCCGAACTGGGTGAGGTTGCCGAACTGCTGGCCGATGGCTTCGCCGTAGTAGGCGTTGCCGTGGAAGAGCCAGTGCTCGCTCTCGAACTTGGCGCCGATCTCAGCGGCCTTGCCGTCGAGCGAACCGTTGTGGAGGGTGCCCGTGTAGGTTTTGTCCACCCCGCTCAGGTCCTTGCGGTCGTAGTGCCCTACGACGTAAGCGCTCCACGAGCCGCCCGCCGCTTTGCCGCTGAAGTTGAACCGGGCCTCTATCTGGGGCCTGAAGGAGACGTTGCCGGCGCTCTGCCAGGCCAAGTTGTTGCCCGGGCCGTTCCAAGAACCCTGGAAGAGGCCGAGTTCAAATTGGACCTTGGTGGGAGCGTTCTTTCCCGTGAGATCCTGGTAGAGGTAGACGCCGGGGAACCTCCAGCCAACCATGCCCGCGGAGCCGTAGCCCAAGGGAAAGGCGATGTGGGACACGGAGACCGGAACGTTGCCAAAGAGCGGCGTCCAATCTTGCCCGAAGCGGATCGTCGTTCCACCCCGAACCAGGTCCATATAGGCCAAACGCAACCGCGGCGTGGTCTGTTCGTTGCTGAAAGGCCCGGTTCCGTTGTAGCCGCCGAAGAAATCCCCTTCGATCACGCTGTGGAGCGACCAGCCGTTGCTGAGCTTTGGTCCCGCGAAGTCAAGCGTCAGCCTGGTGTTCCGGACATCCCCGCCGGAAAACCAGCGGTTGTGCTCGGATTGGGGCGGCGCGGGCCACTCGGCGTTCTGTCCGTTGCCGAACTCAAAGTTCTGGTCCTGCGAGAAGAAGGTGGTATCAATGAATCCTTTGATGGTGAGCACCTCGCCCCCCCCCGTCTTCACGGTGGGAATCTTGGCGGCGCTCAATTTGACGGGTGCCTGCGCGGGAGCGGGTTGCTGCCCCTTGAGCAATTCGTTCACTTGTTCCTGCAGGGCCTTATTCTGATTCTCCTGCTCGGAAAGGCGCTGATTGAGCTGGTCGACTTGTTGTTGGAGCCTCTTCAAAAGATCGTCATCGGTGGTCTGGGCTTGCAGCGGCACCCGCGCGCCGAGAAAAAGCAGGACCGCCATGGCCGCCCAGAGGAAGGGGATACCTCTCTCTCTCATACCCGGTCTCCTATAACCAATACCTCGAAACGCTCCCGCTACGCCCCAAGGATCCTCCTTATCACCTCCTTTCGCGCTTGCGGCCAGGAGCACTCGCAACTGGCGCCTCGCGAGCGCCGCTTTGTCCCCTCGCGGCTCCTGATCGCAATGCTCAGCTCCGAAACAGAAGTCGGCCCGTCCGAGATCTCCACGTTGTCGTGCTCGACGGGTGTTGCCCCGTGCACCTCCTTTCGCCTGTGCGGGTGGTTACAGAACATGCCCCCTGATCGATATACAGAGTGGCATCGGTGAATGTGCATGGGGTGGTGGGGCTTGGGAGTATGCCGCTCTGCATTTGGGGAGAAGGCGCCATCCCTTGCGCTCGCGGCCCTACCGGCCGCACAGGGGCTGGGTGAGTCCTCGCCGCGGGCCCTACCGGCAGAGGCGCTGCGGCTCGCGCGTCGGTCCCACACCTGCATACGGCGCGACGGAAGTCCGGCGCGCCATACAGATAAAGCCTGCTGCTTCTCCCGCTAGGAGCCAGGCAGGGATCGGCGAACCTCGACCCCCGCCGACGAAGTGCGCACCCCTTGGGAGCGTACAGGACACAAGTGTCTTGTTTCACTGCCCCTCTTCACCTGGAAGCAAAAAACACACAAGGAGGACATAACGTCCCCCTCCGCAATATCGCGCTCCAGATCGTTGCCGGATTGCCCGGCACCCCCTGCTGGGTCTCCCCAATGGGAAAGGGCTACCCAGCGTACCCGCTCAAGAGGAGCTCATCCGAGGTGACTGATCAAAGGTTAAATGTAGGGCGGGGGTAGGGAGGCGTCAAGTGGCTGGCAACCCCCAGGCGGGTGCCCTCAGGCCGTAGTCGCTGGGCGGAAAGGCGAGGCCCCATTTCGTGAGGGGGCGGGTCTTGCCGTTTGCCCTGCGCCGCGGGTTGGAGAGGGGGGTTGCACTGCCGCGAAAGGGCGGCTACATTAGCCACATTACATGTGAGAGGCGCTAGCGGCGGCCTCCTCGGAAGCGGTGGAATCAAGGGGATGGGAAGCGCAGCCTCGGGTATCCGTGCGGGGCCTTAGGCGCCGCGCGGGTTCCCACGTGGCCGCGCAGGTCCGGCGGAAACGCTTGGGCCAGGCGTGCCCTCGTCTCGATGGGTCGGGGGCGGCCTACCGCGACCGAGATGTGCAGGCGATGGTGTGCCTCATGGTTCCGCAATCCAGAGATGCTCCGGATCGTTCGGGTCCGGGGAACGATATCCGTCAGCCCCAATTTGAAGCTGGCCGAGGAAGGCTCCGCAACCAGCCGCGGTCCGCCTCGCTGGCCCCTGGAGGGATTCCTGCTTCACCTTGCGGACAAAGGGCCGCGGCCTATGTCGTCCGTTGCGAGCCGGCGCCCGGGTGTTCGCGAGGGCAGGTGTCCCAAGGCGTGACAGCCTCGATTCCTGCTGGAGGAAAGCGTGGTTTTGATGAGAGGAGAGAACATGCTAAAGCGGTTCAGTCGGTCCCTGTTGCGAGCCTCCCTGTGGGCCCTGATAGCCGTGGTACTGACCTGCGGCGTGAGCACCATGGCCGCCAACCCGCCCCTGTTCATCGTGGTCCCCCTGGAGTGGACGCTCCCCATCGTGCCTTCGGTCAACGTCTACATCCAGAACGCGCTGTACAACAGCAACGACAGCGCCTACAACGGAAAGGCTCCGGGAGGACAGAGCTTCATCGGCCTCTCGCGCTTCGCCCATGTATTCTCATACGGAGACCATCCCACGGTCGGATACTTCTGGGAAGTTCTGCAGCCCTACGCCAACGTTCAGGGCCCCGGCTTCCAGGTGTCCGGCATGGGCGACCCGCTCCTGGACCTCGGCTGGATCCAAAAGTGGGGAGGGTTCCAGATCGAACCCCAGATGCTGATCAACGTACCCATCGGCGGAAGCCAGCTCACCAACCACTTCTGGTCCTTCACCCCGATCTTCCCCTTCAACTGGATGCTGGACAACGGCAAGTTCGCCCTTACGGGGACCTTCGCCTACACCTGGAACACGGTACGGCATGAGACGGGCGCGCCGGACCTCAAGGTCGGGCCAGCGTACTTCGGATCCATGATTTTTACCTGGATGGCCACGCCCCACGTTCAGCCCAACATCCGCTACGACTACAACCACCAGTCGAGCACCACCATCGAGCAGACCGGAATGGACGTGCCCTTCAGCGACAACTACGAAGGGGCGGCGGGCATCGGCCTCCGATTCACCTTCCCCAAGTTCCCCATCGTGAACGTGTGGTACGAGCATGGTGTGTCGGGCAAGAACACCACCAAGACCAAAGCCGTGTACCTGATGCTGGCCTACGCGTTCTGAACTCTGGGCCGTCGGGCGCAGTCTCCTCGGGTCTGAGGCGCGGCCCGCGGATTTCTCCCGACACAAGGAGAGAGATCGATGGCTGAATCCAGTGGACCGCACTACGGCAATCCCGCCCCGCTAGGCCTGATCTGCTTCGGATTGACGACCATCATGCTCAGCAGCATCAACGCCGGCCTTCTGCCCCCAGCGGGCATGGCCGTCGTCATTCCTCTCGCCCTCATGTTCGGCGGGACGGCGCAGGTCATCGCGGGAGTCCTCGAGTTCTTGAGCGGTAACACTTTCGGGCAGACTGCCTTCGTGGCGTACGGGGCGTTTTGGTGGTGGTTCGCGGTGATGCTCATCTTCAACAGCAAGGGCGTCGTGGATCTGAAGGGTGCGGGCTCGAGCATCGGGGTGTGCCTCCTGGCGTGGGGCGTCTTCAGCCTGTACATGTGGATCGCGACCTTCAAGCTGAACAGGGCGCTCTGGCTCATCTTCCTGACGCTTTGGATCACCTTCTTCCTGCTGGGATTCGGGGAGATCATGGGTTCGGGGAGCCTGCACGCGGCCGGGGGCTACCTCGGCATCGTGTGTGCGCTTCTGGCCATGTACACGAGCTTCGCGGGCGTCATCAACACCACGGCGGGCAGGGATGTCCTGCCCCTGGGTCCATTCAAGAAATAGGATCTGAAGGCATTGATTCAGGGGGGCGGCCTCGACGGCCGCTCCCCTGCCGCTCGCGGGATGGAAACGGGGATCGACACCATCGCATAGATCGATAAGAGGAGGCAAGCTCATGCAGGGCGCGGACCGCTTCATGGAGGCGAGGGACTTTCTTCTGGCCCGACACCAGGACTACGAGGCCGCCTACAAGGAGTTTCGGGCACCGGACCTGGAGCACTTCAACTGGGCCCTGGACTACTTCGACAAGATGGCGCGGGGCAACTCCCGTCCCGCCTTGACTCTGGTGGATGAGGCCGGCTCCGTGCAGTCGCCCTCCTTCGCCGAGATGGCCGAACGCTCAAACCGCGTCGCCAACTTCCTGCGCAAGATCGGAGTGCGGAAGGGCGACCGCATCTTGGTCATGCTGGACAACGTCCTTCCCCTCTGGGAGATCATGCTCGCCTCCATGAAGCTCGGGTCGGTGGTGATTCCAGCCACGACCCTTCTGGCGGAGGGCGACCTGAAGGATCGCCTGGAGCGCGGCGCCGTGCGCCACCTCGTGGTGGCCTCGGAGCACTGCGCCAAGTTCGGATCCCTGGGGCAGGGGCTCAGCCGCGTGGCGGTGGGGGGCAAGGCGGAGAAGGGCTGGCGCTCTTTCGACGAGGCCTACGCCGAACCCTCCGGATTCGCGCCCGACGGGCCGACCGCGTCTTCGGATCCCTTCCTTCTCTACTTCACCTCGGGCACCACGGCCAAGCCGAAGCTCGTGCTCCATACCCATTACACCTATCCGGTGGGACACCTTTCCACCATGTACTGGATCGGCCTGAAAGAGGGGGACCTCCATTTCAACATCAGCTCGCCCGGCTGGGCGAAGCATGCCTGGAGCAGCTTCTTCGCCCCCTGGAACGCTGGAGCCACGATCTTCGTCCACCGCACCGCGCGTTTCAACGCCAAGGCCACCCTCCAGGCCATCGCCGACCATGGCGTGACCACGCTCTGCGCGCCGCCGACCGTATGGAGGCTCTTCATCCAGGAGGATCTGAAGGCCTTCCCGGTGAAGCTTCGCGAGCTCGTGGGAGCGGGGGAGCCGCTCAACCCGGAGGTCATCAGCCGCGTGGAGAAGGCCTGGGGCCTCACCATCCGCGACGGATACGGGCAGACGGAGACCACGGCGCAGGTGGGCAACTCCCCGGGGCAGAAGGTCAAAGCCGGCTCCATGGGACGGCCCCTGCCGGGATATCGCGTGGTGCTGCTGGATGCGGACGGGAAGGAGGCGGACGAGGGCGAGATCGCGCTCGCGCTCTCGCCCGGCCGGCCCCTGGGGCTCATGGAGGGCTACCTGGACGATCCCGAGCGCATGGCCGAGGCCGTCGCCGGCGGCTACTACCGCACGGGAGACGTGGCGACAAGGGACGCGGAGGGCTACCTGTGGTACGTGGGCAGGGCCGATGACGTCTTCAAGAGTTCGGACTACCGCATCAGCCCCTTCGAGCTCGAATCGTTCCTCATCGAGCATGAGGCGGTGGCCGAGGCGGCGGTGGTGCCGAGCCCGGACCCTCTCCGTCTCGCCGTTCCCAAGGCATACATCGTCTTGCGCGCAGGCCACAAGCCCGACCGGGAGACGGCGCTCTCCCTCTTCCGTTTCGTGCGCGAGAGGCTCTCCCCCTACAAGCGGATCCGTCGGATCGAGTTCTCCGAGCTGCCCAAGACCATCTCGGGCAAGATCCGCAGGGTGGATCTGCGCCGCCGGGCGGCCGGCGGGAGTCGCGCGGAGGGCGAGTTTTGGGAAGAGGATTTTCCCGAACTCAAGTGAGCCCTGATCCTGCGGGAGAAATTTCAGAACTGGAAGTGGGAGGAGGGCGGGCAGAAGTCCGAGTGAGAGGCGGCGAGAGACGCCCGGGAGGAGCGAGGGCGAAGCGTCGCCTCCCCGTCCCGGCGGTCCCCGGTCGTGTGGAGGAACATCCATGAGCAGCGAGAAGACCTTGTATCAGCAGATCTGGTCGAAGGACCAGTGGGGTGGCCTGCCCGTGTACCGGGCCCTCCTGACTCCGGTCGCCCTCTTCGAGCGCGCGGCGAGCGCCTTCACGGACAGGGTGGGCGTGGTGGATGGGGACACCAGGATGACCTACGGCGACTTCGCCCACCGCGTCTACCGCTTGGCCAGCGCCCTGCGTGCGGGGGGCGTGAAGAAGGGAGACCGGGTGGCCCTCTTCGGGCCCAACTCCCACGAGATCCTCGAGGCCCACATGGCGGTCCCGCAGATCGGCGCCGTTCTCGTGCCCATCAACATCCGCCTGTCCGCGGGGGAGGTGGGCTACATCCTGGATCACTCGGGCGCCACGGCCCTCATCGCCAGCGCCGAGCTGGCCGCCGTGGCGGGGCCGGCCGCGGCGCAGGCGCCCTCCCTTCAACGCTTCATCTGGTTCGGGGGAGATCCCGGCGGGGCGGCGCCCCGTGGTCTCGACTTCGAGGCGTTCCTGGCCGGAGGACGGCCGGAGCCTTTCCCGTACGTGCTCGACGACGAGGAGGCGACCCTCGGAATCTACTACACGAGCGGAACCACGGGCCGCCCGAGGGGCGTCATGCTCCACCATCGCCAGGGCTACCTCAACGCCCTGGGCGAGATGCTCGCGGCGCGGCTCTCGGTGGAGAGCGTCTACCTATGGACGCTGCCCATGTTCCACGCCGGCGGCTGGGGCTTCCCGTGGGCCGTGACGGGCGCGGGCGCCCGGCACGTGCTCCTACCCAAGGTGGAGCCCTCGCGCGTGTTCAGCCTCATCGAGACGGAGGGTGTGACCCACCTCTGCGCCGCGCCCACGGTCCTCATCATGCTCGCCGAAGGCGCTCCCACCAAGGATTTTCGCTTTCCCCACCCGCTTCGGATCGTGACCGCGGGGGCGCCCCCGCCGCCCGCGGTCATCGAGCGCGTGGAGCGCATGGGCGCGGACGTCGTCCACGTCTACGGCCTCACCGAGGTCTTCGGTCCCCATACGGTGTGCGAGTGGTGGCCCGAGTGGAACGGCGAGAGCATGGAAGTGCGCGCCAAGATCAAGGCGCGGCAGGGCGTGGGTTACGTCCACGCGCCCGAGGTGAGGGTGGTGGACGATGCCATGGAGGATGTTGCCGCCGACGCGCGGACGCTGGGCGAGGTGGTGATGCGGGGCAACAACGTCATGAAGGGCTACTACCGGGACGAGGAGGCCACGCAGCGCGCCTTCCGGGGCGGCTGGTTCCACTCCGGCGACCTGGCCGTCATGCACCCCAACGGCGCCATCGAGCTCAGGGACCGCATGAAGGACGTCATCATCAGCGGCGGCGAGAACATCACCACGGTGGAGGTGGAGCAGGCCCTCTACCGGCACCCCGCCGTTCTGGAGGTGGCCGTGGTGGGGGTGCCCGACCCTCGGTGGGGCGAGGTTCCGAAGGCCTACGTGACATTGAAGGAAGGGGCCCAGGCCACGGAGGAGGAGATCATCGCCTTCTGCAAGTCCCAGATCGCCCACTTCAAGTGCCCCAAGCTCGTCGAATTTGGCCCCCTGCCCAAGACCTCCACCGGCAAGATCCAGAAGTTCAAGCTGCGGGAGAGGGCGGCGGAGGGAGAAGCAGAGAGTAAAGAGTGAAGAAGAGGGAGGGCGGCGAGGGGTCTGTTCTGGTTGAGATCCCTCACCGCGGTTGATGAGAGGGGAACAGGGCGGCACCTCATGGCCAAGGACGGCGCAGTGGGCCTTCAAGGCTATGTCCACCGGGCGGGGCTGCACTGCTCCTCCACGTCGGTATGGAACCTGCTGGCCTTCGACGGCCTGCCGGCGAGCGAGGCGCTGGCCTTCGGGCTGGGCAGCGGCCTCGGCTTCTTCTATCTGGAGGACGACCGCCTCACGCCCAGCCGGGTTCTCAACGGGCGGGCGCCCGATCTGGAGGGCTCCTTCTATGCCCACGTGGGTCTGGCGCTGGAGTGGTCCGGTCGCTGGGACCCCGCGGCCATGGAATCCTGCCTCCGGAGCGGACGGCCGATTCTGGCGCAGACCGACCTCTTCCACCTTCCCTACTACCAGCCCCCGGTGCACTTCCCGGGTCACGGCGTGGTGGTGATCGGGCTGGACCTCCACGCTGGCACCGCCGACATCTCCGACCAAGGCTTCCCGGAGGTCCAGCGCACGGACTTGGAGAACCTCCGCCTGGCGATGGAAGGGGTGGCCCCACCGCTCCTGCCCGCGCCCTACCGGTGGGCTCCGGCCCCACGGGTTGCGGGGGAGCGCCTCCGCGGTCCCGGCGCCTTCCGCGCGGCCATCGCGCGGACCCGCCGCCTCATGGCGGGCGAGCTGTACCCGGACCAGGGCCTTCCCGCTTTGCGGCGCCTGGCCGAGCGGCTGCCCTCCTGGGAGCAGGCGCCGGATTTTGGCTGGTGCGCCCGTTTCGCCTACCAGAGCATCGAGAAGCGGGGCACCGGCGGGGGCGCCTTCCGCTACCTCTACGCCGACTTCCTTCGGGAGGCGGCCTCGATCCTTCCCGGCTTGGCCGCGAGCTGCGCCCCGGAGCTCTACCAGAAGGCTGGCGACGGCTGGCGCGCTTTATCGGCGGCCTTCAAGGAGGTCTTCATTCAGGGCTACCCCGGGGGATTTGCGGCTTGTGCCCACCTGAGCGAGGATCTGTTCCGCCTGGAGCATGAGGCGCTGCAAGCTCTGGGCCCCGCCATGAATCGATGAGCCCTGGTCTTCAGGGACGCTTCCGAGGGGTTGCGCCCAGCGGTCGCTCTCTGGGGACGGACGAGAGCGACGAGAGGGTGCCCCTTTATCGGCACCGACAAGAAAACTGCTAGAGTTTTTCTCTGCTTTCCTCGATGGCTCGCCGGGCCCTTCGTCCGAATTCGCAGCCTGGGTGGGTTTGCAGGGCCTCCTCCCAACAGCTCCTCGCCTTGGCCTCCATTCCCGCCTTGTGGTAACAGAGCCCGAGGTTGTACAGACACCCCGCCCTCTGCTGGCGTCCGAGGAGGTTCTTGCGCTCCGCGGCCGCTTCGAGACGGGGCAGAGCCTCCTGGTACCGGCCAGCCCTGAGGTGGAGGATGGCTTCATTCACCTCGATCAGCGCTCGTTCGGGCGATGTGGGGGCCAGATGCCGGGCAACTCCGAAAAGCCTCCCGGCCGCCAGAGGATGTCCATGGCCAGCCGCAAAGTTGCCGGCGTCAATGAACAAGCGAACGCGCATTACCACCAGGTACAGCAGGGCGAGGGAGGGAATGAGACTCGGAGGATGTCCGGCCAGGGCCGCCCCGTAGCCGGCGAGAGTGAGCCCCAGGCCTTCCACGAGCGTGCGCGTCGGCAGATGCTCGCCTCGAATCCGCGCGATCAGCCAAGCCGCGAGCATGAGAAGGCAGCCCGCGAGGAGGAGCACCTGGGATTCCGACCAGGAGGCTGGGGCGCCCACGGAGTGACTCCTTTCAGGGCTCGGCCAACCGACGCTGCTCGGCCTCAAACAAAGAGGTCGGCTGCGAGGCGCTTGAGCATATCCGTCCCCTGGATCTCCGTCTCGAAGAGGGGAAGGATGGCCCGCACCTGGCCGTCAAACTCCTTCCAGATCGTTTCCATGTGGCCCGCCTGCATGGCCATGCGGTTCTTCACGAAGTCGGGCGCGTTGTCCTTGACGCTGGCCCGGTCGATGAGCATGTTGACCACGACGCCGCCTACGGGGATGCCGAAGTCGTGGAACCACTGGATGAACCGGGTGATGACGGCGATGGGCAGTGCCTCCGGCAGCGTGATGAAGAAGAATGCCGTCAGCTCTGGGTCGGTGAGGAGCACCTTGGCCCGCTCCATCCGACTGCGCAGCTCGGTCAGGGACTCCATGAGCGGGTCCTTCTGGGCCTTCTTGCGGCTGTAGGACAGCATGTCCTTGAGCGTCATGGCCTCCTTGCGGCTCTCCATCATCTTGTTGACCCACATGGAGTAGACGCTGGACATGCCGAGGAGCCGGCGGGCGTTGGCGGTGGGGGCCGTGTCGAAAACGTAGACCTCGTACTCGTCCTTGAACATGAGGTCGATCATGTTCTCGAACATGGCCGATTCCTCGAAGGCGGGGTTCATGGTGGCCGTCTCGACGAACTCGTCGGCCCGCGTCTTGATGTCCGCGAACTTGAGGAACCACTCGATCTTCTCCCGGATGCCCTTCTTGGACTTCTCGATGGTCTCCTTCGTGTCGATCTCGTAGGCCGTGAGGTTGGGCACGTCGGACAGGAGCGTGGGTTTGCCGAAGACGCTGGTGCCGAGCATGCTCGAGAGGGAATGGACGGGGTTGGTGGAGGCCAGGAGCGTCTTGCGGCCCATCTGCGCCATCTGAAGGGCGGTCGCGCCGGCCAGCACGGTCTTGCCTACGCCTCCCTTGCCGCCGAAGAAGAGGTATTTGAGCCTAGGTTTCTCGCTGGCGAACTGGAGCATGGATTTCTCGATCGCGGGCATGGCCCCCTCCTAATCCGGAATCTCCCCGAACATGGACCGCGCCATGAGTTGGATCATGTCCAGCCCCGTCACGTCGCGCTCCAGTTCGGGGACCCGCTGGAGCACCTGGTCGCCAAAGGTGGCGTCGATCCTCTCCAGGTAGTGTCCCTGCATGGAAAGGCGGTTGCGCAGGTAGGCCGGTATGTCCTGGTTAGCGAGCTCGGCGGGGATGACGCGGTTGACGATGTAACCGGAGAGGGGCACGTCGAACTTGGCGAAGAGGCCCGCCGCCTTCTGCGTGTCCAGGATGATCATCTCTTCGGGGGTCAGGACGAAGAAGAAGGCCGTCTTCTTCCGGTCCGTGAGGATGCCGGAGGAGGTATTGATGCGGCTCTTGATGTGCTGAAGCTCCTCCAGGATCTGGTCCTCGGAGCTTTCCTTCTTGCGCTGCATGACGGCGGCCACCTGGTCGTACTCCGCCATCTCGGAGCGCAGGGCCGTGATCTTGTCAATCCACTCATCGTAGACCGAGGCCATGCTCAGATAGTAAAGGGCGTGGCCCAAAGGCACGAGGTCGTAGATGTAGTAGTCGTAGTCGCCTCCCACGACGATGTCCACCACGGCGTCGAAGATGGCGCTCTCCTCCATAGCCGGCTCGGCCGCGGCGGCCTGGATGTAGTTCTCGATCTCCTCGGGAACCTTCTCCATGCCGTACATGGTCAGGATCTTCTGGCGGATCTCGTCCTGGTAGGCCTTGATGCGCTGGTCCGCGTCGATCTCCTGGGCAAATAGGTTGGGCATGATTTCCACGGGACCCTTGCCGAAGATGGGCCGCTGGAAGATGTCCGAGAGGCTGGCCTGCGGGTCCACAGAGAAGACGAGGACCTTGAAGCCCTTCTTGGCGAGGTAATACGCCGTGGCGGCGCTGAACGTGGTTTTTCCCAGGCCCCCCTTGCCGCCGAACATGATGTAGCGGCGGTCCGGGTTCTTCTCCAACATTTCGCGCAGATCCATTGCTGTTCCCCCAGGGTTAGGCGAGTGCGTCCGTCAGGTCTTTCTCCCTCAGCATCCTGCGCTTCCACGTGGAGATCTGGGGCACCACGTAGGGCAGCAGACGGAGGCTGTAGTAGGGCGGAAGAATGGGAATGCCCAACAGGTCCCCCATGGTGATGAGGATGAAGAGGTGCTCCATGCTGCCGCGCGTCTTGAGCGCGTAACGGGTCATGTCGTGACCCGCCATTCCATAGAGCACGCCCTTGATTCCGCTCATGAGCCCCTTTTTCTTTTCGTCGTCACCCATCCCAATCTCCTAGGTTGCTTGCTGGTCTAAGCTTCCATGTCGCACAGGTCGGTAATGTCGCGTTCCCGCAAGAGCGCCCGCTTCCAGCCCGGAAGGCCCTCGATCGCGTAGGGCAACAGGCGCAGGGTGTAATACGGCGGCAGGATCGGAATGCCGATGAGGTCGCCGAAAACCATCAGGATGAATAGGTGCTCCCGTTGGGCCTTCTCCTTTCTGAGATCGCGCACCATCTCATAGACCGTGGCGCCATATAACACGTCCCGTGCCGCCTGAAGCAGCTTCGACGCCCTGCGGGCCAGGGGCGTCTCCCGCATGGCCGCCAAGAAGGTCTTCATAGCTTCTTTGCGATCTCCGGTATCACCTCGCCGAAGATCTTGTCTCCCGAGCCCCGAACCTTCCGGCCCCCCACCACGAAGGCCGGGTACCGGAAAGCTCCGTGCCGCAGGCTGTACCAGAGGCCGAAGGGGGTCCGAGGGTCCCATAGGCGCACGCTCACCTTGTCGCCGAACCGCTCGCCGACCTGGCTCAGGAGCGCGGCGAGGGCATCGAAGCGGCTCTTCCACTCGGGCGGATAGCCCCCCTCGCCGCGGTCCTCCAGATCGAGCGCCACGCCCGCGGCGCGGGCCATGGTCTCGCATCCGCGGCACGTGTTCCATCGCTCCGGAAGCGGAGCGATGACGTCCAGTCGGACGCGCGTCGGCCCGCGAGGGGTTCCGCGCTCACTCACGCTTTGGCCTCCGCCAGCGCCCCGGTCTTCAATCTGCGCAGCGCCTTGATGCCGTCCCACACCAGGATCAGGGCCGCCAGCACGAGGAGGATGGCGATGACGCCCGCCGCGATGTTGCCCACCATGATGTTGACAGCCAGGTTGGGCGTGTTCGCCACCTGCCGGAAGACCGCGAAGGCCGTCCAGAGGAGCGCGGCCACGGTGGTCACGAACATGAAGATCGCCGGAATGAAGGCCCAGAGGTAGCTCTTCCCTTTCGCCATCAGCCAGACCGAGACAAGGAGCAGGGCCATGGAGGCCATGAGCTGGTTCGCCCCACCGAACAGGACCCAAATCCTCGCCCAGAAACCCGTGTAGATGAGGAAGGCCGACAGGACCAGGGCGACGATGGAGCCGAATGAAGCATTCCGGAAGAAGGGGATGGTGTCGCCGAGGAATTCGGCCGAAGCCACGCGCATGAAGCGCACCACGAGATACATGATGGTGAGCGCCATGAGGGTCAGGAAGACGGCGCCGTAGGAGACGCCGAAGGCGACGGGGATGCCCGCGTGGTTCATCATCTCGGCCAAGCCGAGCGCAAACACGCCGCCCGCCTTTCCCGCGCCGATGAGCTCGGCGTACTTGCCGAACCCCTGGACGGCCCCGATGCCCACCACGGCAGTGAGTATGGATAGGACGGCCAGGAACATTTCCAGAAACATGGCGCCGGCGCCGACGAACAGGCCGTCGCTCTCGTTTTCGAGCTGCCTCGCCGTCCCCGAGGAGGAGACGAGGCTATGCCACCCGGAGATGGCACCGCAGGCGATGGTCACGAACAGGATCGGCCAGAGGGGACCAAGGGAAGTGAAGGTCTTGGTCACGCCCGCCCCCGCGGCAGCGGAGGTCAGGTTGCCGTCCCAGTTGGTGAAGGCCGGGAACGAATCCGGAATGGAGGGGTGCCAGATGAGCAGGCCCAAGGTGCCCGCGATGATGCCCAAGAAGACGATCCAGAAGGCCACGTAGTTGATGGGTTGCGCCCATCGCCAGATGGGAAGCACGGCTCCCAAGTAGCATATGATCAGAACCACCAGGCTCCACAGGAACTGAGCCCAGGTGACGTTGCCGAAGATGAGGGGGGATTGGGCGCCGCCTCCAAGCATCTGAACGAAGGACTTCACTCCAGAGAGGGTTCCTGCCCAGATGCCGACGAAGGCTAGCGCCACCGTGATGAGCGTCGTGAGGAGGATGTCCAGCTTCCACTTGTAGGTCATCTGCCCGGCCAGGAGTCCGATGCCGATGACGAGCAGCACCCCCAGGGGGACGGCCGGGTTGGTCATGAGGTCGAAACCCACGATCTTGCCGAAGGCCGCCATGAGCAGGAGCAGATAGAAATAGATGAATAGGACCAGGATCGTTCGCGCCCGGGGGGAGATCAGCCTAAAGCTCAGAGCCCCGAAGGTCTGGCCGTCCTCGCGGACGCTGAGCATGATGCTGGAATAGTCCTGCACCCAGCCCAGCAGAAGAGTGCCGAAGACGACCCAGAGGAGGGCCGGTAGCCAGCCCCACTGCACGGCAACGATAGGGCCGATGATGGGGCCGAGCGCGGCGATGGACTTGAACTGGTACCCGAAGAGGACGTGGCGGTTAGCCGGAGTGAAATCAACGCCGTCCATATAAAGCGTGGCCGGGGTGGCCTTCTTCGAGTCGGGCTGGATCACTCTCCTGTTGACGGTTCTGGCGTACCACCCGTAACCGACCGCTATCGCGATGATGGTCACCAGCAAAGGGAGCAGGGCATTCATGGGCGCCTCCTTGTTTACCCAAGAATCCACCTTCAGGGTTCGTACAGCCCGAACCTTCCTTCCAAAGGATAGAAGAGAGGCCATTTCAGTCACGCATGGACACCTCCCTTGTTCTCATTCGGGTCTTTCGAGATCCCGCGCACCCCATGCCCCGCTTGGTGGAGGTCGGTGATTTCGCTGGGGAACAAGGATGCGAATATAAATTCCCCCTTTCGAGGATGCAAACCGTCCCACCTGAGAGGACCTCCGCGCCCCGGGTTCTCGCTCGAAGCAGTGGAAATCGGCCAGCCGCAAAAAAAGGAGCCGCTCGCCGCCTGCGCCTTCCAAGGAGGCTTACCGAGCAGGAGTGCGGGGCTCAAGCAGCGCCCGCACCTGCTCCACGGCGTCCGGGTTTTCCAGCGCGCTCACGTCGCCCTTGACCTCCCCGTCGCGCACGAGGTCTCGCAGGAGTCTGCGCATGATCTTGCCGCTGCGCGTGCGGGGCAGGGTGGGCGAGAGGATGACGCGCTGGGGCCTGGCGAAGGAGCCCAGGTCCTCGACGATGTGCGCCGAGAGCTCGTGCTCGAGATCCGGCCCGGCGGTCTGGCCCGCCCTCAGGATGACGAAGGCCAGCGGGACCTCGCCCTTCACGGGATCCGGAACCCCGACCACCGCCGCTTCGCTCACCGCGGGGTGGCCGATGAGAGAGGCCTCGATCTCCATGGTGCCGATCCGGTGGGCCGCCACGTTGATGACGTCGTCCACGCGGCCCGTGACCCAGATCTGCCCCTCGGGATCGATGATGGCCGCGTCGTTGCTCATGTAACGGCCGGGGAACCGCGAGTAGTAGGCCTCCACGTACCGCTGCGGGTCGCCCCAGACGGTGCGCGCAAGGCACGGGAACGGAGCGGCGAGGGTCAGGTAGCCGAGCTGGCCGGGGGCCACACGGCGGCCCTCGTCGTCCACCACCTCGGCCAGGTAACCGGGCAGCGCGTGGCCGCAGGAGCCCGGCTTGGTGGGAGTCATGCCCACCATGCTGGAGGTCCACGCGGTGCCCGTCTCCGTCTGGCCGTAAGTGTTGTTCACGAAGATGCGCCCGCCGCCGAGCTTGTCGCGGGTCCAGTACCAGGTCTCCGGATCCAGGGGCTCGCCCACGAGGGAGACCAGGCACAGACGGTTGAGGTCGCGCCCCTCCATCCACCGCTCACCGGCCCTCCGAAGCATGCGCAGCGCCGTGGGCGCGGTGAAGAGCTTGCTGACGGCGTAGCGTTCGAGGACCTCGTAGAATTTGCCCGCAGCCGGGTAATCCAGGGCCCCCTCGTAGACGACCATCGTGGCGCCGTTGGCCAGCCCCCCCACGAGAGACCAGATGGGGAAGGTGAGCCAGCCCACGTCGGCCGTGCACCACATCACGTCCTCGGGCCTGATGTTCAGGGACCACTTGACGTCGGCGTAGACGCCCACCATGAAGCCGATGCCGGCGTGGATGAGCCCCTTGGGTTTGGCCGAGGTGCCCGAGGTGTAGATGATGAAACCGGCCTCGTTGGCCTCCATGGGCTCCACGGGACAGTGGGCCTGCTCGGCGGCCATGAGGTCCGGGTAGCTGAGGTCCCGCCCCGCCACCATGGGCACCTCCCGCCCCATCCGCGGGACCACCACCACGTGCTCCACCGAGTCCACCCCCTCCAGCGCCTTCTCCAGGGTCTCCTTCAGGGGCACAACCTGGCCCCGCCGCGTGCTCCCGTCCGCCACCACGACGACCCTCGGGGTGGAGTCGGCCAGCCGTTCGCGGACGGCCAGGGCCGAGAAGCCGGCGAAGATCACCCCGTAGATGGCGCCGATGCGGTAGCAGGCGTGGCAGGCGATGAAAGCCTCCGGAATGTTGGACATGTAGATGGCCACGCGGTCGCCCTTCTTCACGCCGAGGCGTTTGAGGACGTTTGCGAAGCGGCAGACGGCCTCGTAGAGCTGCCGGTAGGTCCAGGTCTCGTGGGCGCCATCCTCACGCTCCCAGAAGAGGGCCACCTTGTTGGGCTGGGTGCGGGCGTGGCGGTCCACGCAGTTGAGGGAGACGTTGGTCAGGCCGCCCACGAAGAAGCGGAAATGGGGGAAGCCGCCCTCCATGGTCTGGTCCCACGAGGAGAGCCACTCCAGTTCACCCGCGATGCGCCCCCAGTAGCCTGCCGGATCCTTTCGGGCCTCCTCGAGGTACCGGTTGGTCTCCATCAGGCTCATGGGGGCCTGGGCCACGAGTTCGGGGGTCGGGGGGACGAGGGGCTTTCCCTCGAAGATCGCCCCCGTACCCGCGCCGCCGGTTGCCTTCGTCTTCTCCTGGTCCGACGGGATCGAACGTCTCTCGCTGCTCATGGTCACCTCCTAAGGATGGGGTCGTCCCTCCCAAGGGTCCCGACGGCACGCTATTCCCCCAGCGTGAACTCCCACCAGCAGTAGCGCCCATCCTTGGCGTCGGGAGGGCACTCCAGGCAGGTGGTGCGAATGCGCGGATCGACGGTGCGGGCGAAGGTGGAGAATTCCACGATGCCGACGCTCTTGCAGGGGAAGTCGGCGAGCCCCTTTCGGCGCCGGGTCTGCTGGACGCGGCAGGCGTCCATGATAAACCGAAGGCGCGAGCGGTCCTCGGACCATTCGGTGTGCTGCTCGTTGACCAGGCTGTACATGCGAAATCCCAGGGCCCTCTCCAGCGACTCCAGCCCGCCGCCCTCCGGCACGCCGAAGGTCCCCATGATGCGCCGCGCCTCGGCGACGGCGAAGCGCGCCCAGGAGCGGGCGTCCAGGTCGATGGCGTCCTCCAGTCCGAGGCGTTCCTCCGCCGCCAGGAACCAGCAGCCGTCGTGGGCGAGCCAGTTCTTGGCGAAGGCCTCGAGCGCCTTGCGAAGCTCTTCCCTGCTCATTCCGTCGAAGGCATTCATGAACGTCTCCTCCTGATGAAGGACGCCTGGTCGGTGCGCGCCTAAAACGAATCCGGGGGCACGGCCCGCCGGGAAGGGGACTCGACTGGATGGTCCGGCGGCCGCTCCGCCGGCGTTGTGACACCGTTCTCAGCGGGCGCGCGGGCCCGGCTCGCGGAAGCCGAGGCGCACATCGGCGCCCAGCGCGACTGCTGGGGCAGCCTCACCGGACTGGGGGATGGCCACCCGCGCCTTCATCTCCCAGAGCCAGGGCAGTTCCTCGATGAGCTGGGACAGTCTGCCGAGCACTTCCCGGACCTCCTGGGCACCGTGGGTGATGCCCACCGCCTGGACCATGCCGGCGGCGTCGCTGTCGGTCAGCGGCGTGATCCTTTCCACGAGGCGCTTGCCCTGGCTCCCCAGGCCGAGGAGCGGACCGAAGTCGGGGTGGGAGCGCACCGCCACGCAGAGGCCGCCCCCCTCGGGCATCTCCTCGCCGGCGCCCGGCTCTTCCACGGCGACGCCGAAGAAGGCGAGGAGCTTCCTGGCCGCATCTCCCGTCGCCTCGACGGGAAGGCCGGGGGCGACATTGGTCACCAGCTCTTCGACCTGCCTGCGGGCTAGGCCCGCATCGACGTTCTCGTACCAGAGGATCTGGCCGGGAGGCTGTCGGCGGTAGGCGGCGTACTCCACGGCGCGGGCCAGCGCGTGGGCCGCCGACTCGGGGAATCGGAAGGAGGGGAAAACCCGCCTGGGTCCGGGCAGCACGGCCGCGTTGCCTTCGGCCACCTGCACCGCGCCCGACGCTCCCATGAGGCAGAGCAGGACAGGCTTGGCCTTGCCCGAGGCGCGCTCGGCGCGGATGGCCGCCCGGCGGATGGCGCGAGCGACGGGCTTGGGGTCGCATCCGCCCACGCAGGCGAAGATGACGATCACCGAATCGACTTCGTCGCGCTCCAGAGCCTCCTGCACGGCCCTGTCGTACATGTCGGCCGTGGCCATGGAACCCAGGTCCACGAGGCCGGGACCGGAGATCGAGAGGCCGCTGGCGTCGCAGGCGTCGGCGGTGATCGTGACCACGCCGCCCGAGTTGCTGACCACCGCCACGCGGTTCCCCTGGGGAAGCGGCTGGGTGGCGAGCAGAGCCGCCACGTCGAACATCTCCTCCAGGGTATTGGCGCGCAGGACCCCCGCCTGCTGGAAGAGGACGTCCACCTCCTCGTCCCTCTGGCTGGCCGTGCCGGTGTGCGCCATGGCGGCGTCTCGGCCCACGCGGCTTCTCGCGCTCTTGACGCAGAGCACGGGCTTCCTGTAGGAGATGCGGCGCGCGATCCTCGCGAACCGGCGTGGGTTGCCGAAGGCCTCCAGGTAGAGGAGGGCGATGTCCGTGAAAGGATCTTCCTCCCAGTACTGGAGGAGGTCGTTGCCCGAGACGTCGGCGCGGTTGCCGGCCGAGACGAAGGTGGAGAAGCCGAGCCCGCGTTCGGTGGCGTATTGGAGGATCACGAGCCCCAGCGCCCCGGAGTGGGAATAGAAGCCAATGCGCCCCTGGGGAGGCAGGCGCTCGGCGAGGCTGGCGTTCAGGCACACCTCCGGGTGGGTGTTCATGAATCCCAGGCAACTGGGTCCCACGAGCCGCGCGCCTTGCGCCCTCACCACTTCCACGAGCTGGCGCTGGAGGTCGGCCCCGTGTGGACCGGCTTCGGCGAAGCCGCTGGAGACCACCATCAACCCCTTGGTTCCCGCCTTCAGGGCCTCCTCGGCGACGCCCTGCACCTGCTCGGCGGGCACCGCCACCACGACCAGGTCGGGAGGCTCGGGGAGGGCGGCGACCGAGGGGTAGGCCTTCACGCCGTGCACCGAAACGGCCTGGTTGTTGACGGGGAAGACGGTCCCCGTGTAGTGGTTGTGCAGCAGGTGGTGGAAGATCATCCCTCCCACGCTGGCGGGGTCCCGGGAGGCGCCGGCCACCGCCACGGCCTTGGGCCGGAACATGCGCGCCATGGAGTTGGCGGTGGCGATCCGCTCGCGGACCTCCGCCCTCTCTCTCATGGCCGCCGCCCCGCTCACGGGGAATTCGAGGTGGATGCTGCCGCCGTCCAGCGCTTGGCGGGTCTGAAAGCCCGAATCCCTGAAGACGTTGAGCATGCGCTGATTATCGAAGAGCACCTCGGCCTCGAAGCCCACGAAGCCGTGGGCGCAGGCGATGCCTGCGAGGCGCTCCAGAAGGAGGGTGCTGATGCCCCGGCCCTGCCAGGCGTCGTCCACCAGGAAGGCGACCTCGGCGATATTACGGGCGCCCAGTCCGACGTAGTTGCCCGTGCCCACCACCTTGTCGGCATCGCCCTCGCCCGTCACGGCGAGCATGCAGGCGCGGTCCTTGGGGTCTCCGGAGCAGAGTTGTTCCACGAAGCTGCGCGGCACCAGGGCGACGCCCCCCATGAAGCGCATCTGCAGGCTCTGACGGGAGACCCTGGACATCAGGGCTTCGACCACGGGCACGTCTTCGGGGCGGGCCATGCGCAGGAGAAGGCTCTGACCGTCCCTCAACAGAACGTACTCCCGGAAATCAACCCCCTCGGCGATGATCCGGAACATGCCTACAGCATACTCCAACAGGCCGGTGCAACCCAAGGCCCCGGCCGCGATTTCTCGGCGGCGCCATGGCCTATCTGGGGCGCGCCCATGAGTGGCAGGCGGGGAAGATCAAGCCCCATGTACCGCCGCTCCCATCCAAGCTCAGGTGGCCGGTGGTGGTGGGGCGATTTACCCGCGCCCGGCGAGGGCCTCGGGGTGGGCCTTGCGCCAGTAACGGGCAAGGCCCGCCGCGCTCATGAAGAAGGGATTCGCCAGGGCGTACGACCTTCCCAGGGAGTCCTTCCTGGTGGAACCGTCCAGGTATCCGCTGGAGTAGGACTCCAGGAGTCCAACGAGATCGGCTTCGGCAACCCCCGCGCGAAGCCGTCCCAAGACCCATTCGGACAGGCTCCTGAGGTTCCACTCCAGCCCGTCGAAGTGCTCCTGGGCGTCCGCGAAGGGGCCGAAGTGCGTCAGGTAGAGGAGTTCCGGGCGCAGCTTCCTGAGCCGGGCGAGCGAATGCTTCCAGGTCTCGATGTCGATGTCTGGGGGCGGGCACGGGGCAATGGGGGGGCCTCCGTCTATCCGCACCCCGCCGATGTCGCCCGTGAAGAGGGCTCCATCCAGGCGGAAGGTGGAGTGGTGGATGGCGTGACCGGGGGTGAAAAGGACCTCGATGGCCACGTCTCCAAAGCGCAGGACCTCACCGTCGGTGAGGGGCCGGATGCGCTCGGCGGGGATGGGCTCCAGCGGCCCCCAGAGGGGATCCATCGTTTCCTTGTAGATCTTGCGGGCCGAGGCGAGCAGGCGCGAGGGGTCTCGCATGTGGGGGGCGCCCACCGGGTGGACGTAGATCGTGGCGCCGTGTCGGGCCAGCCGCCACGCCGCGCCCGCGTGGTCCAGGTGGATGTGGGTGACGAGGACGTGGCGCACCGATTCCGGCTCCACGCCCGCAGCCTTGAGGCCGGAGGCCAGCGCCTCATAGGTCGAGGCGGGGCCCGTCTCCACCAGAATCGGGCCTGCGCTGGAGCGGATCAGGAAGGCCGCGATGATGGAGGGTGCGCCTTGGAAGTGGAGGTCGAGGGTCTGCACGGGGTAGGACGCGGGGCTCATGGTCGGCTCCTATGTTGTCAATCGAAATATCCTGAAACCACAAAAGGCTAGGCACCAGTAGCTGAACAACGGGAAGGCATCTCCAGACAATCTTGCTTCACTCGGTCAAGAATGCGCGCCGGCCGGAGCCGGCCATTCACTCTCCCAAGGCAACACCCTAGGAAATAAAAAAATTCGGGCCCGTCCCGCGGGCCGAGGCCGAGGGCGATCAGAACCAGTAACGGCTGGTCGCCTCCTGGAGGCGATCGCAGACCTGGCGGTTTCTCCGGGTGATCTCCTCGGCGCGCGGTATGGGCTCGAAGGGTGCTTCGGAATCATGGAGGCGATCCGGGAGGTTCAGGGAAAGCCGTGCCGACCATCGGTCCACCCAGGAGGGGGGCAGCTTCTCCGGCAGGGGCCAGCCGTGCAGCAGCAGCATGAGAATGGCCCAGACCCTCGGGACCGCCCGGGGGGAGTAGCCCCCGCCGAGGGTGAAGAGGACCTTCCCCGCCGCGAAGCGGTCGGCGCAGTCGAGGATCCTGCGGTAGAGAGCCTCGTAGGTCCTCGTCGTGAGCATCAGGTCCGCCAGGGGGTCCTCGAAGTGGGCGTCGGCCCCCGCCTGGACCACCAGGATCTGGGGCTTGAACCACTCCAGGGCGTTGGGGACGATCTGATCGAAGGCCTCCAGGTAGCTCGCGCCCTCCGTGTAGGGCTCCAGCGGCAGGTTGAGCTTGAGGCCTCGTCCCGATCCGGAGCCGAGCTCGTGGACGTCGCCCGTGCCGGGAAAGAGGTACCGGCCCGACTCGTGGAAGCTGATGGTCAGCACCTTCTCGTCCGAGTAAAAGATCTTCTGGACCCCGTCGCCGTGGTGGACGTCGATGTCCAGGTAGGCCACGTAGAATCCCTGGGACGTGAGCCGGCGGATGGTCACGCCGAGGTCGCTGTAGATGCAGAAGCCGGAGGCCCGGTCGGGCTGGGCGTGGTGGAGCCCTCCGCCGAGCTGCAGGACCTTCTGCTCCTCTCCCTCGGCGATCATCCTGGCCCCCTCCAGGGCGCCCCCCACCAGCCAGCGGGCCGCCAGGTCCATGCCTGGGAAGCACGGATTGTCGGCGGTGCAGAGCCCAAAGTTCTGGGCGTCGGCCACGGGCTCTCCCCGGCCGAGGGATTCGACCCTCTGCACGTAGGGCTCCTCGTGGACCGTCAGGATCTCCTCGCGCGTGGCCGGCCGGGGCTCGGTCAGGACGGGAGAGTGGCCCAGCTCGGCGAGCAGGTCGAGGAGCATGTCGTGCCGGGCCGGGCTGAAGGGATGGTCTTCGCCGAAGTCGTAGGCCTTGTAGGCCTGGGAGTAGATCACGCGGGGCATGGCTTGTCGGGGGGCCAGACGACGTCGAAGCCGGCTTCGCGCAGGGCGGTCGCCAGGGGGCGGGTCTCGATGGTGTTCACGCGCAGCACGGTGCGCACGTGCTGCCTCTCCTCCGGATAGGTCAGGAGCGAGTGGATGTTGACGTTTCGCTCGCTCACCAGTCCGGTCAGGCGCGCCAGCTCGCCGGGCCGGTCGTGAAGCCGGATCTCGAGCCGTCCCGTGGGCGCCGTGACCCCCGTCAGCTTGAGGAGCGCGTCGAGGAGGTCGATGCCGGTCACGATCCCCGCCAGGCGGCCCTCCTCCACCACGGGAAGGCAGCCGATCTTGTGCTCCCGCATGGTCCTCGCCGCGTCCTCCACGGGGTCCATGGCGTCGGCGGTCCGGACGGTCCGGTTCATGACGTCGCCCACCTTGGCGTCCGGCGCGAAAGGGGCGGGGGCGAGCGAGCTCGTGGCGAGGCGGAGGTCGCGGTCCGTGATCACGCCCGCGAGCCGGCCCTCCTCCACCACCGGGAGGTGGCGGATGTGCTCCGATTGCATGGTTTCATAGGCTTCCTGCAGGGTGGCCGCAGGAGAGACGGTCACCACCCTCCTCGTCATCACGTCCTGGACCAGCATGAGGCGCTCCTCCTCGCGGCGCGCTCCCGCGGCGGCATCCGCTCATCGAATCCGAGTTATTACTATAAGAGGAAGAGGGAGGGGCGTCCACCCGAAGGGGCAAAGGCGGCGAATGGCACGGGCGCCCGATGCGCGCCCGGGCCGCATCCCCGCCGAAGGGCGGGGCGCAGGCTCAGAAGCTCTTGCCGCACTTGGCGCAGAATTTCGCCCCTTCGTCGCCGACGGGAGCGCCGCAGGAGGGGCAGAATCGCGCCTGCTCTGCCGCGCTTGAGGGCGTCGTCTTCGCATCCTTCGGCTCCTCGGCCAGGCCGTCCTTCATCTCCGACTTGAAGTTCCGGATGGTCCTGCCCACCGCGCCCCCGAGCTGGGGAAGCTTGGAGGCGCCGAAGATGAGCACCAGGATGAAGAGGATGATGAGCAGCTCGGGCGTGCCGAGGGTTCCGAAGAGGGCCAGAGCGGGGAGAAGGGACATGCGCTCTCCTTATTCGACGACAAGCTTCCTGTGCTTGAGCTTGCCCACTCTAATAACATAGCACGCCTTGCGGCTGCGGTCGAAGGCCGCGGCGATGTCCGTGATCTTCTCGCCGTCCAGCGTCACCCCTCCCTGCTGCATGAGCCTTTTCGCCTCGCTCCCGGAGGAGGCCAGCCCCAGCTCGGTGAGCAGCTTGTAGAAGGGGAGGGGAGAGTCGGAGCAGGGCAGGCGGGACTCTTCGAGCTTTTCGGGCTCCTGTCTCTGGCTGAAGACGCGCGTGAACTGCTCTCCCGCATTTGCGGCGGCCTTGGCCCCGTGGTAGTAGGACACCAGGGTGGCGGCCAGGTCGCGCTTGGCCTGCATGGGGTGGAGCCCGCCCGAGGCGACCGCCGCCTTCAGCCCCTCCACCTCGGCTGGCGTCCTGTCCGTGGCCAGCAGGTAGTAGCGCCACATCATCGCGTCCGAGATGCTCATGACCTTCCCGTAGATCTCGGCGGGGGCCTCGTTGATGCCGATGTAGTTGCCCAGTGACTTGGACATCTTCTCCACGCCGTCGGTGCCCTCCAGCAGGGGCATGGTGAGCACCACCTGCTCCTCCTGGCCGAATTCGCGCTGGATGTCCCTCCCCACGAGGAGGTTGAAGAGCTGGTCCGTGCCGCCCAGCTCCACGTCCGCCTTCAGGGCCACGGAGTCGTAGGCCTGGGCGAGGGGATAGAGCAGTTCGTGGATGTGGATGGGCTGCTGGGCCTGGTAGCGCTTCTTGAAGTCGTCGCGCTCCAGCATGCGGGCCAGCGTGTACTTGCCGGCCAGGCGGATGAAGCCCTCGGCGCCGAGCTGGGAGAGCCACTCGGAGTTGAAGCGGATGGAGGTCTGCTCCCGGTCCAGGATCTTGAAGACCTGCCGCCGGTAGGTCTGGGCGTTCTCCTCCACCTGCTCGCGCGTGAGCTGGGGGCGGGTGGCCTTCTTCCCCGTGGGGTCGCCGATCATTCCCGTGAAGTCGCCGATCACGAAGACCACGGTGTGCCCCAGGTCCTGAAAGTGCTTCATCTTCCGGAGCACCACCGTGTGGCCCAGGTGGAGGTCCGGCGCGGAGGGGTCGAAGCCGGCCTTCACGACCAGCGGCTGGCCGGTCTTTCGGGAGCGTTCCAGCTTCTTCTTGAGGAGGGCCTCGTCCACCAGGTCCACGGCCCCCTTGGTGAGGTAGGCCAGGGCCTCGTCCACGGTCGCGTCCATGCGTCAGTCTCCCCGGTCCATGAGGGCCGAAACCAGTTGGGTGTACTCCTCACAGGAGAGGAGCAGGCGCGCCCGCCGCTCCTCGATGACCACCTTCTCCTCGCACATCAGGCGCAGCGCCGCCGGATAGGTCCGGTGCTCGTAGCGGAGGATGCGGGCGCTCAGGCTCTCCTCCGTGTCCCCGGGCATCACCGGCACCACCGCCTGCAGGAGGATCGGGCCGTGGTCGCACTCCTCGTCCACGATGTGCACCGTACATCCCGAGAAGCGCGCGCCGTGCTCGATGGCCTTGCGCTGGACGTGGAGGCCCGGGAAGGCCGGCAGCAGCGCCGGGTGGATGTTGAGGATGCGGTCGGGGAAGGCCCGCACGAAGAGGGGAGAGAGCAGGCGCATGTAGCCCGCCAGGCAGACGATCTCGGCGCCCGCCTCACGGAGCCTGGCGATGACCTTGGCGTCGTGCTCCTCTCGCGTGGCCGATAGCTTGTGGTCAACGACCGCCGTGGGGACGCCCCGCTCGGCCGCGCTCGCCAGCCCCGGCGCGCCGGGCACGTTGGAGAGCACCAGCGCGCACCGCGCGGGCACCTCGCCCCGCTCCATGGCTTTAAGCAGCGCCACCATGTTCGAGCCGCGGCCCGAAATGAGAATGCCCACCCGCTTCACGCCCACCTCCGCTCGAAGGCCCCCGGCCCCGTTGACCGCGCATTATAGCACGGGCCTTCAGCCGAGCGAGGTACGCCGCGGCCGACTTTGGACCGCCTCAAGAACCATCAGTGATAAAGCCAAAGGAGAATTCCGGAGCTTCATTCGTTCGGGAGGGGTCAAAAAATGCATGGGGCGCGCGGCAGATAGCCGCGCGCCCCAATCCATTTCATTGCACCGCAGAGGTCGGTTTCAATAGCTGAAGCTGTAGGGCGCGGAGATTCCTCCGTCGTCGTTGTTCTTGACGGTGATCTGGACGGTCGTGCCCTTGGGGATCATGGCCTTGAGGGCCGAGCCGCCCTTGGCGACGACCTTGCCCGCGTTCTTCCAGAGGCTCTGAGGCACGGAGGTCCCGTTGACGAACACGGTGCAGCCGTCGTGCAGGTTGCTGCCCGTGACGATCAAACGGAAGGGGGCTCCCGCCTTCTTGACGGCGGAGATCACGGGCGGTGGGACGGTGGCGACCACCGTTCCCTGGGTCGTCACGGAGAGCTTCAGGGCGTCCGTCACCGTCACCGAATAGGTGAAGGTGCCCACGGTGGTGTAGGTGTGGCTGGGCGAGGCGTCGCTGGAGTGGGCGCTGCCGTCGCCGAAATCCCAGTCGTAGGTGAGGGGGGCTGGACCGCCGGTGACGGCGGCGCTGAGAGTGGTCGTGAAGGGAATGCTGCCCGTGGCCGGAGTGGCCGCGGGGGTGACGGTGACGCCGCAGGAGGGGAAGCGGAAGGAGCCGATCCGGGTGTGCCAGCCCACCGGGCTGGTCGTCGGGTAGTACTCCTGGGTGTACCAGAAGGTGCAGTCATCCGAAGGATCGATGCTCAGGGTGCTGTAGTCGCCCCACCGGTGGTACTGGGTGGTCTGTGATCCCGTCCCCGCGATCAGCGTGGCCTCACCTTGGGTCAGCTCGTTGAGGGGGTCGCCGGCGAGGCGCCCCGCGTAACGAATGGAGGGGTAAGTGGTGCTGCCGGAGACGCTGTAGCCGATGGCGAGGTCTCCCTCGTGGTCCATGGCGGCGCTGCCCATCCAGCGGCTGTCGCCGTCGGGGGCGTAGCTGCCCTGTTGGTAAAGGCTCCAGGTGCCCGAGTTGTCGTGCAATTCGTACCAGCGGACGCCCGCGTGGTTGGTGCCGTCCACGTCCACCGTGTGGTTCACGACGAGAGACTGGAAACCGCCCATGTTGCGGTATTGCAGGCGATACATGAGGCGGTCGCCGAGGGTGTCGAGCTTGGCCGTCGTGTCCGGTTGGGAGATGCAGGCTCCGGCGTTGCCCCCGCACATGTAGAGGAACGGTGCCACGTCGATGGCCTGGCTCGGCTCGTCGTTGACGCCGAAAATGGTGTTGGCCGGGTTGTTCCAGTCCACGTGCATGGCCCAGAGGTTCAGAGTTCCAGGCGTCGGTGTGTTCTGCTTGAAATCTGGGTCCGTGGGCGAGCCCGCGTCGCCGATTTCTAGGAAATACTCGGGCTCGTTGGGCGGCGGCGGGTTGGAGCCCTCGAACTCGGCCGGGAGGAGTGAGGCGTGGTTCAGGTCCACGGCCCCCAGGTTGACGTACTGCACGGCGGCGTTGGGGTTTCCGGCCAGCATGGCGGCCCGGTCGAAGACGTAGACGCCCACGCCCTCCCACGAGTTGCCGAACTGGTTGACGGTCATGTAGTAGCCGTCGGGCCATACCCCGAACTTGGGATAGTCTCCGAAGCTCCTGGTGCCCACCTCGTAGGCGTACCGGTACCAGGCGCCCGTGGGGTCGCCCGTCTGGGAGACGGCGATGTACTGGTAGTAGGGACCGTTATAGTTGTTGGCGCAGAGGGCGAACTGGCTGACGATCCACCGGTCCGCGAGACGGTCGTACAGGACGATGGGGTCGCCGTCGTTGCAGGAGTCGGCGGGGCCGCCGAAGCCGTTCCAGATGGTGTTGCCATCCACCGGCCCCCAGAGCAGATTGCCGCTCTTGTCCCAGATGGCCATGCTGACGTTGACCCACTGCATGTAGTTGTTGGGCCCAACGTCACCATTGGTGTCCGGCGGCACGTAGCCGTAGATGTTTCCAATCCCGTCCCAGCTCTGGAGCGGGGCGGGCATGCTCTCCTTCCCCTGCCAGCTCTGGACCACCGGGTCCACCACCCCGCTCTCGTTGCGCAGCTTGGGCAGGGGCGGCCGGACGAGGGGGACGACGTGGATACCTCCGGCGGTGGTGCCCTCGGGCGGGGGAATGGGTTTCATGTCCCGCAGCGGCGGCGAGAGATCCATCCTCACCGGGTATCGGATGACCACAGAGGACGAGGCCTGAATGCCTGCGGGTTGGGCCGCCGCGAGGGAGACTCCCCAAAGTGCGGCCAGCACCGCTGACATCCCCAACAGATATCGCTTCGAACGATTCATGCAGAGAACCCTCCTCTCAAGAGTGTCCACGCCAGAACAACCTGCCCATCTAACCGATGATGGTTAAACGGATGGGTGGGGGGACGCATTCCACCGACGGCACGCGAGAAATCATACACCAAGGATTCCACTGCTGCAATCCAGGCGGCGCGGGACATCCAGGCGGCGCGGGACGCCGCATCCCCTGGGCGCAGGAATTTTGCGCGGCGGGCGCCAGTTCCCTACAATGAGGACGAGGGTCCCATGAGCCGGTCGCCGGAAGAGTCGAAGAACCGGGAAGTCACGAGGTCGCTCTCAAGAAGAAACGGTCTCTCTGGAGGAGGCGTGATGCCGTCCGTAACCCTGGGCGTGGACTTGGGGGGAACCAAGGTCAGGGCCGCCCTGGTGGACGCCGGCGGAAGCATCGCGTGGGTGGAAGAGCGCCCCACGGAGGCGGAGAAGGGCTACGAAGCAGTCGTTGCCACCATCTGTGGCCTCGTGAGCGGCGGACTCGGCGCCCACGGAGGGCACCCGGAGGCGGTGGGCGTCGGCGTGGCGGGACAGGTGGAGGGACGCTCGGGCAGGGTGCGCTCCGCGCCCAACCTGCGATGGCTCGATGTGGATCTGGCGGGCGATCTCTCCCGCGCCCTCGGACTGCCGGTGCACGTCACCAACGACGTGCGGGCCGCCGCCTGGGGCGAGTGGCGCCACGGCGCCGGCGAGGGGCGGGCGGACATGATCTGTCTTTTCGTGGGGACGGGCGTGGGGGGCGGCGTAGTGTGCGGCGGCCGCATGCTCGAAGGGGCCAACAACACGGCCGGGGAGCTGGGCCACACGGTGCTGCTCTTCGGCGGGCGGAAGTGCTCCTGCCCCGGGCGCGGCTGCCTGGAGGCGTACGTGGGCGGGTGGGCCATCGCCGAAAGGGCCCGAGAGGCCGCGGCCATGGATACACGGCGGGGTGCCGCCCTGATCACCCTGGCCGGGGACGCGGGAGCCGTCACGGCGAAACACGTGGCACAGCTCGCGGCGAAGGGCGATGGATTCTGCCGGGCGCTCATGAAGCAGACGGCGGAGTACCTTGCAACGGGCCTCGCCGGCATGGTCAACGCCTTCAGCCCGAGCGTGGTCGTGCTCGGAGGGGGCGTGGTGGAGGGCAACCCCTCCCTCCTGGATGAAGTGGCCCGAAGCGTTCCCTCCCTGGCCCTGGCCGCCGCGGCGCGGGGAGTCCTCTTCGCCAAGGCCAGGCTGGGGCCCGATTCCGGCGTGGTCGGAGCGGCCGCCATGGCGCGCCACCGGCTGGCGGAACCGTGAGAGAAGGCATCCCGAGATGACCGTCATCCGCCGGGCGAGCCGGCGGACCAGAGGAGGTTTCCCCATGAATCCCTTGCAGGAGCTTCACGAGTACGGGCAGTCGGTGTGGCTGGATTACATCCGCGCCGATCTTCTGGATTCGGGCGAACTGGCCCGCCTGGTGAGGGAGGACGGCGTGCGAGGCGTCACGAGCAACCCCTCCATCTTCCAGAAGGCGCTGGCCGGGGATCCAGGCTACGAGGCCCGGCTGCGGGCTCTCCTGGCAGAGGTGCCAGGGGCGACGGAGGCCGAGCTTTTCGAGCGCATCGCCGTGCACGACATCCAGCGCGCCTGCGACATTCTTCTCGGCGTGTATGAAGAGAGCGGCGGAACGGACGGCTTCGTCAGCCTGGAGGTGTCGCCGCGGCTGGCGCGCGACACGGAGCGCACGGTGGATGAGGCGCGCCGGCTCTGGGGCGAGGTGGACAGAGCGAACCTCCTCATCAAGGTCCCCGCCACGAGAGAGGGGATCCCGGCCATCGAGACGCTCATCGCCGAGGGCATCAGCGTCAACGTGACGCTCATGTTTTCCATGGATCATTACGAGGCCGTCAGCGCGGCCTACCTCAGGGGCCTGGCCAGGGCCGGGCAGCCCGAGCGACTGGCCTCCGTGGCCTCCTTTTTCGTCAGCCGGGTGGACACGGCCGTGGACAAGGCGCTCGATGCCGTCGGCGGCGAGGAGGCGCTGGCGCTGCGGGGCCGCGTCGCCATCGTCAACGCGAAGATGGCCTACCGGCGGTTCCGTGAGCTGTTTCACGGGAAGGCCTTCCAGCCGCTCCGCGAGAAGGGAGCGCACCCGCAGCGCCCCCTCTGGGCCAGCACGAGCGCCAAGAACCCGGCCTACCGTGACGTCCTCTACGTGGAGGAGCTCATCGGCCCGGATACGGTCAACACCATGCCCCCCGAGACCCTGGAAGCCTTCAGGGACCATGGACGCGCCAGGGCCTCGGTCGAGGAGGGGATGGAGCGGGCCGAAGCCGACCTGGGCAGACTCGCCGCGCTCGGGATCGATCTGAGGGCGATTACCGAACAGTTGCAGGAAGAGGGGGTGAAGGCCTTCTCCGACTCCTACGACCGCCTGCTGGAAACCATTGCGGAGCGTCGAAAGGCCCTCGCGATGTCCGGCGGGACCGTCGGTTCGCGTCTCGGCCTCGGCGCATCGGCGGGTGCCGTGGAGGCGCGCCTGGCGGCGTGGAGCAGAGAGAAGGTCGCCGCAAGGCTCTGGAAAAAGGACACGACGATCTGGTCCGAGCGGGAAGTCCCGGAGCTTGCCGACCGGCTGGGCTGGCTGGACCTCCCCGAAACGATGCGGGCGGCGGCGGCCGAATTGGAAGGACTGGCGGCCGAGGTGAGGCACGAGGGGATGCGCCACGCGGTGGTCTTGGGGATGGGCGGCTCGAGCCTGGCGCCCGAGGTCTTCAGCAAGACCTTCGCGGCCTCCCAAGGCGCCCCGGAGCTGATCGTGCTGGACAGCACCCACCCGCAGGCCGTCCTGGACGTGGCGGCGCGGTTCGATCCGGAGCGGACGCTCTTCGTGGTGTCGAGCAAGTCGGGAACCACGCTGGAGACCCTCTCCCTCTTCCGCTATTTCTGGGCCCAGGTGGCGGCCCTCACCCAGACGCCCGGAAGGCACTTCGTGGCCGTCACCGACCCCGGGACGCCGCTTCAGGCGCTCGGTGAGGAGCGCCGGTTCAGGAGAGTATTCCTGGCCGACGCCGAGGTGGGGGGCCGGTACTCGGCGCTCACCCACTTCGGTCTGGTGCCGGCGGCCCTGATGGGCGTTCCCGTGCGGGCCCTGCTGGAGTCCGGCCGCGCCATGGCCCGACGGTGCGCGGAAAATGACGCCGCCCGGAACCCGGGCCTCCAGCTCGGCGCGATCCTCGGAGAGCTGGCCGAGGGGGGCCGCGACAAGGTGACCTTCCTCGCCGATGCGCCCCTGGCCGCCTTTCCCGTCTGGATCGAGCAGCTCATCGCCGAGAGCACGGGGAAAGAGGGCAAAGGCATCGTCCCCGTCGCGGGGGAGCCCCTGGGAGAGGCCAGCGAGTACGGCGAGGACCGGCTCTTCATCTATCTGACCCTCGGTGGGACGGATGGAGAAGCCGTGGCGAAACTTCAGGCTGATCTTCGCCAGGCGGGCCACCCCGTCATCGAGTTGTCGCTTTCCTCGCTGGAGGCCGTGGGCGGGGAGTTCTTCCGCTGGGAGGTAGCGGTGGCCTCGGCGGGAGTGGTGCTGGGCATCCAGCCCTTCAACCAGCCCGACGTGCAACTGGCGAAGGACCTCGCGAAAAAGGCCATGGCGGAAGGGGGGGGCGGAGGTGCGCCCGCTGAAGAGGTGAATACAGGAGATGCGAGCTCCCTTGCCCGGTCGTTGGAGGCCTGGCTCGGCCAGGGCCATCCCGGCGACTACGCGTGCCTTCAGGCCTACCTCGCCCCGCGGGCGGAGGTGGACCGGCGCCTTGAGGAGATCGCGGTACGCCTCCGAAGACGGCTGGGCATCGCGGTGACCACCGGCTACGGCCCCCGTTTCCTCCACTCCACGGGGCAGCTTCACAAGGGCGGCCCCAACACGGGCCTGTTTTTACAGATCGTGGACGAGCCGGCCGCGGCGGTAGCGGTGCCGGAGACCGATTTCACCTTCGGCGCCCTGATCCGCGCGCAGGCGCTGGGTGACCTGGATGCCCTGCGGCAGAGAAAACGACGGGTGCTCAGGGTCAATGCGGGACGCGACGCGCTCGCCGGCCTGGACCTCCTCCTGGTCGCGCTGGCCGGCTGAACGATTGGACCGTCCGCGGGCCGGCCCCACCCTAGGAGACGGACATGCAAGTCGCGATGATCGGACTTGGCCGCATGGGAGCCAACGTGGCCGAGCGGCTGCTCGATCAGGGACATAGGGAGCGCTTTCGTTCGCGGGACGCCGATTCGATCTCGGACCGCCTCCTGGCCATGATGCGCCACAAGTTCGGCGGCCACGCCATCAAGAAGGAGGGCTGACCAATGGCTTCAGGAGGCCCCGAGCCCGTGCTTTTCGTGATCCACGGGGGGAGGGGAGACCTTTCCATGCGAAAGCTGCTGCCCGCTCTCTCGCACCTGGCGAACGAGGGACGCCTCCACCCGGGCAGCGCCATCGTCGGCGTGGGCCGGGGGAGCGACATGGACGACGGGGGCTTCCGGGCCATGGCCGCCGAAGCGCTGAAGGAGGCCGGTGCTCCTCCCTCGGGGGATGAAGCCGGCAAGCTTTGGGCGAGCCGCCTGTTCTACCAGGTCGTGCCCGATCGGAGCGCCGCCAGCTACGAGGCCTACGACCGCCGACTGGCCCAGATCGAAGACCAGCTTGGCCACCCGGGACACCGCGTCTTCTACCTGGCGCTGCCCCCCCAGGCTTTCCCGGAGGTCATCGGGGCGCTCGGTCAGGCGGGCCTGAACCGGAGCCGGGGCTGGACTCGGCTGGTCATCGAGAAGCCCTTCGGCCGCGACCTGGCGTCGGCCAAGGCGCTGAACGACTTCATCCACCAGCGCTTCGACGAATCCCAGATTTACCGGATCGACCACTACCTCGGCAAGGAGACCGTGCAGAACCTCCTGGTCTTCCGCTTCGCCAACTCGCTCTTCGAGCCGCTCTGGAACCGGGACCGCGTGGAAAGCGTCCAGATCACCGTGGCCGAGACCCTGGGTGTGAAGGGGAGAGCAGGCTACTACGAGCGGGCCGGGGTCATGAGGGACATGGTCCAGAATCACCTGACCCAGCTTCTGGCGCTCACCGCCATGGAGGTGCCGGGGGCCTTCGAGGCGGACGCCATCCGCCAGGAGAAAGCCAAGGTACTGAGGGCCGTCGCACCCATCGGTCCGGAGGAGATGGTCCTGGGCCAGTACGGGACGGGCGCGGTGGATGGAGGGGAGGTGCCGGCCTACCTCGGAGAACCCGGCGTGGCCGCGGGCTCGCGCACGCCCACCTTCGCGGCCCTGCGCCTCCAGGTGGCCAACTGGCGCTGGCACGGCGTGCCCTTCATCCTCAGGACCGGCAAGCGGATGGCCCGTCGGGTCAGCCAGATCGCCGTGGCCTTTCGGTGCCCTCCCGTCTTCATCTTCCACCCCTTCGACACCTGCGCGATCCACTCCAACGTCCTGGTCATCACCATCCAGCCGGAGGAGGGGTTCGACCTGCACTTCGAGGTGAAGACGCCGGGCCAGGGGGTGGAACTCGCCACCCAGAAGCTCCATTTCCGTTATTCGGAGGCCTTCAAGCCACTTCCCGAGGCCTACGAGACGCTGCTCTACGACGTGCTGGCGGGCGACCAGACCCTCTTCGTGCACGCGGATGAGGTCGAGGCCGCATGGAGCCTCTACACGCCGCTTCTGGAGACGGGGGCCCCGGTGCGGGGCTACGCCGCGGGCTCCATGGGGCCGGAGGAGGCCGATTCCCTCGTGTCGGACCTGGCGGGCGGCTGGGTGACGCGATGAAGCCGGAGGTCCTGGTTTTCGATGGGCTGGAGGCACTGAGTCTGAGTGCCGCCGAGCGCCTGGGCCGGATGGCGCGCGAGGCGGTGCGCGAGCGTGGGCGCTTCTCCCTGGCCCTCTCGGGAGGCCACACCCCTCGGCGGTTGTACGTACTCCTCGCCGAGGGCGGAGCGGGGGAGCTTCCATGGGACCGCATCCACCTCTTCTGGGGCGACGAGCGGTTCGTTCCGCCGAGCGATCCGGCCAGCAATTTCGGGATGGTGAGGGAGGCGCTCCTGGAGCGGATTCCCATCCCCCCGGGCAACCTCCACCCCGTGCCCGTCGGCCTCGGCTCTCCGGCGGAGGCGGCCGCCTCCTACGAGAAAGAGCTTCGCGCCTTCTTCGCCGATGAGGGCGAGCCCGTCTTCGACCTGGTGCTCCTCGGGCTGGGGGACGAGGGCCATACCGCCTCGCTCTTCCCCGGCTCGCCGGCGCTCGCGGAACGGGAAGCCTGGGTGGCGGCGGCGGAGGCCGCGCCGGGCATCATCCCCCGGAGCCGGATCACCCTCACTCTGCGCGGGCTGTCCGCGGCAAGGGCCATCTGGTTCCTGGTAGCGGGCGCGGAAAAGGCTCCCGTGGTCCGCATCCTTCTCGATGGATCTGAGTCCGAGGCCGCACAACTGCCGGCCGGCCGCGTCCGGGCCGCGGGTCCGGTGGCGTGGTTCCTCGACCGGGCGGCGCGAGGGCGCTGATTCAACGGGGCCAGCCCGTGGTGTGAGAATCAGCGCTTGCGCGGGCAGCGGAGGGTGAGCACCCGACGGCCCGGCCGCCTTCCGGGCTGAGCCCCAAGGAGAGGGAGATCCTCCAGCGGCTGGCTGGGAAGCTGACCCTTCGGGAGATCGCCGATGAACTGGGCCTCAGCCTGAACGGCGTCAAGACCTACGAGCCCTCTCATCTTGGTGAACGTGGCCCTGTCCGCCATCACCCTTTCGGGTGACGTGAGCCGGACGCGGCGTTACAGGCTGTTGGCGCCGCGCGGCCGTGGATCCTCACTAGTATCTTCCTACGCCAGGCGCTTCTTGCTATGCTGTGAGCAGAGGATGGGGGGATGGATCTTCCGAGATTAGTCGTCACGGGGGCCTCGGGTTTCCTCGGGCGTCATCTCTTGGAGGCGCTCAAGGGCCGCTACCGGATTCTCGCCATCGCCAGACGGTCGCAGCACGAATGCGGCGCGCCGATCCATGACAGCATCTCCTGGTACCAGGTGGACATCGGCGAGGGGGAACCGCTGGACGAGGTGTTTCGCGAGATTGAGGGCGAGGGGGGCGCGGAGGTGGTCATCCACCTCGCTGCGCACTATGACTTCACGGGGGAGGACCACCCGGAATACTGGCGCACCAACGTCCACGGCCTTCGCAACATGCTGGAGCGGTGCAAGCATTTGCACCTCAGGCGGTTCGTCTTTGCTAGCTCCGTGGCCGCCTCCCAGTTTCCGCCGCCTGGAGGCGCATTGAACGAAAGCTCGCCTCCGGATGGCGACCACATCTACGCCAAGACCAAGCGGATCGGGGAAGCCATGCTCGGCGAATACCGGGACACCATCCCCTCGTGCATCGTCCGCTTCGGGGCCATTTTCTCGGACTGGTGCGAGTATCCGCCGCTGTATGTCTTCCTCCAGACCTGGCTCTCGAAGGCCTGGAACGCGAGGATCTTGGCGGGAAAGGGCGCCTCGTCCGTCCCTTACCTCCACGTGAGGGATGGAGCATCCTTCCTGCTGGCCTTGCTGGAACGCCACCAGATCCTCAATCCTGGCGAGATCGTCATCGCGAGCGCGAACGGAGCCGTCAGCCACGTAGAACTCTACGAGGCGGCCTGCGCGGCCTATTTCGGTCGCAAGGTGGAGCCCATCTTTCTACCGCGATTGGTCTGCTGGCCCGGACTGTACGCCAGGGACATCGCGGGGCGGCTTCTGGGCGAGCGCCCCTTCGAGCGCCCGTGGATGGGCCGCTACATCGACTTGGCGATGACCGTGGATGCCTGCCACTCCTTCGAGCGCATCGGATGGCGCCCCAAGGAGCGGCTCGAGATCCTCCGGCGCATGCCGTTCTTGATCGAGAACCTCAAGAGCAATCCCAGCGAGTGGGCAGCCCGGAACCGAGCGGCCATGAAGGAGGTGCGGGTTCGCGCCAATCTCCGGGTGCACCGCCTCATGGACCAGCACGAGGAGGAGATCATGGAGGCCCTCGTGCAGGCCTTCCAGGGCCCGCGGGCCAAACAGTGGTTTCTCGGCTACCGGCGGCTAGAGGCCCAGGACCTGAGGTGGTACCTCCGTCAGCTCATGCGGCACTTGATGAACGCCGTGCGCACGCGGGAACGGTCCACCTTCCTCGGCTACTGCCGCGACCTGGCGGAACGCAGGTTCAGCCAGGGCTTCAGCGTGCAGGAGGTCTGCGAAGCCCTGTCGAGCACGAACGAGGTCATCGTCAGGGTACTGGGACGGGACCCCGCGTGCCAGGGCCTGGAGATGTGCCTCTACAACCACGTCACCATGACCCTTCGCCTGGGGATCGACGAAGTGGAGGACACCTACGAAGCCCTCAGCGGGACCTCTCCCGTGCCTCGCAATGTGAACTGAGCCGGTTCGGGACCCGGCCATGGGGGCTGTTAGTGAGGTCTCCGGCGCTCTGAAGAGGCGCGCCAGCGTCGGACGAAGATGATGCTGATCCCCATCAGGGCATCGCGCAGGCCTGACGCGGGAACGATCCACGTGCAGAGCGATCAGAATGACCAGCCAGCGTTCCAGGCGCGCCACTCAACCTCCAGCTTGCAGCGTCAGGTGACCTTCTCTTCCCACCAGAGGTTGGCCGGCAGGGGAGCACTCCGCTGAAGCGCGGGACGCCCGAGCCTCTCCAATTCGAGCACCACCTCCCGCAAGGCATCAGGCACGGCCGCCCGCAGAGAGGCGCTGAGGCCGGGCCCCACATCGATGATCTCGGGGACGGCGCCGACGAGCAGGACCTGGGCCGGTGCTTGGCCCGCGAACTGAAGCGCGAGCAGCGTCTCCCGGAGCGCCGGCTCATGTGGTGAGGCCCTGACCACGGGCACGTGGGCCACTATTTCGGGGAGGCGGTAGAGGCGCAGCGTGCCTGGAGGCGCGTCGAGATTGACCGTATCCACCACGATCAGCGAGGCGAGGCCGGATACGTGGGGCGACAGGTCGAAACCGGGGGTGCCGGCGTCCAGCGCCGACACCCCCTCGGGAAGTTCGTACTGCGCCGCCAGGAGGGTCACCACGGTGGGTCCGAAGCCGTCATCGCCCATGAGGACGTTGCCCAGGCCCAAAACCAGAATCCGCTGGCGGGTGTTCTCGTTCGTCTCCTCGCTCATACGTCGCGGGAGTTGAAAACGTTGACCTTCGAGAGTTCCTTTCCCTCCACGTCCAGCGTATGGATGGCGCAGGCGAGGCAGGGATCGAAGGAGTGGATGGTGCGCAGGACCTCCAGTGGACGCGCCGAATCGGCGATGGGGTTCCCCACCAGGGAGGCCTCGTACGGCCCCTTCTGCCCCTTTTCGTCGCGCGGGCCGGCATTCCAGGTCGAAGGCACGACGGCCTGATAGTTCTTGATCTTTCCGTTGTCGATGACCACCCAGTGGGAAAGCGTCCCGCGGGGCGCCTCGTGGAAGCCGAAGCCCTGGACCTCTCCCTTGGGGAAGGTCGGGGGATTGAAGATGGCCACGTCACCCTTGCCGATGTTCTCGGCCAGCCGCTGCCACTGCTGGAGGGCGAGCTCGGAGATGACGGCCGCCCTGACGGCGCGGCCGAGGTGGCGCCCCAGCGTCCCATGGAGGACGGCGGGGCTCAGCTGGGCCTTGGCGACGGCGCCGGCGGTCTGGAGCGCGTGGGTGGCCCACCGCTTCGTGGGCTCGTGTCCCGTGGCGAAGCCCACCAGCACCTGGGCCAGGGGCCCCACCTGCATGGGCTTGCTCTGAAAGCGCGGGGCCTTCACCCAGGAATACTTCCCGGAGGGGTTGAAGTCCGAATATTTCGGCTCGGTCGTCTCCTCGTAGGGATGCTTGTCCCAGTCGCCATCGTACCAGGAGTGGGCGATGCATTCGGTCACGTTGTCGCGGAAATAGGGGTCCTGGAAGCTGGTGATCGCTTTCACCGTGCCCAGATCCTTATTGAAGATCGTTCCTCCGGGCAGGTCGAACTGCGTTCCCTTCGTGTCCAGGGGCAGATCGGGGACGGCCAGGTAATTGGTCACGCCCGCTCCGTACTTGAGCCAGTCCGCGTAGAGCGCTCCCACGGCGCAGACGTCGATGAGGTAGACCTGTTGCACGAACGTGGCCACCTCATCGAGCAGATCCTTGATCATGAACAGCTTGTTCATGTTTAGGGCGGATTCGTTGTCGAGGTTGATGGCGTTGGCCACGCCCCCCACGGCCAGGTTCTGGATGTTGGGTGTCTTCCCGCCCAGGATGGCCACCACCTGGTTGGCCTTCCTCTGAATGTCGAGGGCCTGCAGGTAGTGGGACACGGCCAGAAGGTTCACGTCCGGCGGAAGCTTCATGGCCGGATGGCCCCAGTAGCCGTTGGTGAAGATGCCGAGTTGTCCGGCTTGGACGAATCCCGCCAGCTTGTCCTTCACCGCTTCGAACTGCTTGCGGCTGTTGCCGGGCCATGGCGAGAGGCTTTCAGCCAGGGCCGCGGTGCGCGTAGGATCGCCCTTGAGGGCGGAGACCACGTCCACCCAGTCCAGCGCCGACAGTTGGTAGAAGTGGACGATATGGTCGTGGAGGGCGTGGGCGCAGAGGATGAGATTGCGGATGTATTGCGCGTTGATGGGGATCTCCAGGTTCAGCGCGTTTTCGACGGCCCGCACCGAGGTGATGGCGTGGACCGTCGTGCAGACGCCGCAGAACCGCTGCGTGAAGAGCCAGGCGTCTCTGGGATCTCTTCCCTGCAGGATGATCTCGATACCCCTGAACATCTGGCCCGAGGACCAGGCGTCCTGTACCGCCCCGCCGTTCACCTCCACGTCGATCCGGAGGTGACCTTCGATTCTCGTAATCGGGTCGATAGTGATTGTTGTGTTCATCGCCTCATCCTCTCGTTTGATGATTCATTCGGCCATGCTCTCGACGCCGGTTCAAGAAACGCCACGCAAAGGGCAGGGCCACCAAGAATCCGATGATCAGCAGGTACTCAACGCCCTTGGTGGCGAAGATGTCGACGTAGTGATAGGGGTCCATCGGCGTCTCCTACGTACTCGCGTGTTTAGGTTGCTCGCTAGCCCAGAGGGGTGGATCGGAGAGGACCGGCATCCGGTTGACGATCCAGCGGAAGGCCCAGATCTCGGCGAAGACGATGGCCAGCGTCACCTCGACCTCCATCCAGCTTGGTATGTAGTGGTGGGGAGCGTCCCAGCGGTAGGCGAAGATCGCGATGTTCATCCGATTGAGGACGACGCCAACCATGGTCATGATCGCGGCGATCCGAATGAGGAGAAAGTTGCGCTGGCGAAGTGCGACGACATAAAAGACGCAGGGCACCGCTACGAAGCCAACTACTTCCACCAGGAACCAGAGCCCCATGCTGCTCCACAGATAGCGCCAAGTCTGGCTGTGGGTCAGACTCAGCACCTCGAGAAAGAGATAGACGAACATGGTACCGGCGCAAATCCGCGCCAGCCCGACGAGAATGTCGGCGCGGGACAAGCGAGACTTCGAGGTGATCAGGTGGTCGAACACCCGCTCGCTGATTGTGCCTTCGAACACGACCATCGACAAACCGGCGAAGATGCTCGAAACGAAAAAGAGCACTGGGATGTACTCCGAATACCAAAGCGGGAAGATCTTGTCCTTTGCCATCATGAAGACGGCACCGAGACCGGACTGGTGCAGCGTCGAGAGCGTGACGCCGAAGATGACCGCGCCGAAGGTCAGCGAACCGAGCAGCTTGCGCAGGCGTCGGAGGCCGAGCCACTCGGCGATCGCAGGTGAGAACTCGACGAGGGCGGTCAGCATGTAGAGCGCGAAGTGCCACGAAACCAGGAAGAGAACCGAGCTCAGGCCAAAGGAGTTGCCGATGATCGGGTTTGCGATGTGCCACGGCCGGCCAAGATCGAGAAGCACCGCTCCTGCGTAGAACACGTAGGCGAGGAAGGCGTTGAGAATCGTCGCCCGTAGGATCGGCTTGTAGCGGTCGATTCCGAGTACGTAGACCATGAAGGTGAGGACGTAGGCACCCCCTGCAAAGGCGACCCCGGTGATCACGTCAAAGGTGATCCATAGCCCCCACGGAAAGGCCTGCGAGAGGTTGGTAATCGACCCCAAGCCGAACGCGAACCGGATAATCACCAGCACTATGCCCACCGCGATGACGGCCCCCGAGATGACGTTGAAGGACGTCAGGAGCCTGCCTTTGGGCCTGAGCTCGGTGCGCACGTGGTGCCAGACCTCGCGGGCTGTCGGATGGGGGGCTGTGATGGATTGAGTGTCGCCATTCATCGTGGCACCTCGCCGTTGTGGTGGTCCCCGCCTCGGGCCCTGCTTGCCGCCAGCATAAAGACGGGGAAGAGGGTGAGGATGAGCGGCACTGACGACAGGAACGGCACGGTGAGCTCGGGATAGGCCTCTCGGTCGACGCTCGTGTTCATACCGATGGTCTTGAAGGGAGAGGCCGACAGGTAGAGCACACCGGTGCCTCCCGCCTCGTTCTCGCCATAGAGGTGGTGAACATAGGCATCAGGCTTGGTGGCGATGCGCCGCCGTCCCTCTTCGAGCAGCTCGCGCCGGGTGCCGAAGGTGAGGCTCCCAGCTGGGCAGGCCTCGACGCACGCCGGCCGCTTGCCCTGCTTCTGACGGTCGAAGCACATGTCGCACTTGACGACCTTGGGGTTGGCGCTGTGGTACTCGAACTTCGGGATGTCGAAGGGGCACGAGATCATGCACCCACGGCAGCCCATGCACTTCTCGCCTCGCCAGATGACTGGCCCTTCGGGGGTCTTGAGCATCGCCTTGGTGAGGCAGATCGAGGTACAGGCCGGTTCGTCACAGTGCATGCACTGTCTCTTTGCGAACGCGAACCCGTTGCGGGTATTGAAACGGTTGACGACGGTCAGTTGGGTGGTGCCGGTCTGGCGAACGGTGTCGAGCTCTGCCATGCCGAGCTGCGGCATGGGTAGCCCTTTCGCCTTGGCACAGGCCACCTCGCAGTCGCGGCACCCGATGCACCGAGTCGTGTCGACGAGCATGCCTCGAAACTCTGGCCGGCTACTCCCCGTCTTTGCCTTCGTGATGGTCGAGAGGGCGGCGGATGCGCCCGCTACACCGAGTGTGGCCAGAAAGGTCCTGCGGCTGAGTCCGTTTCTGGACATCTTCTGTCTCCTTGCTCGAAGCGCTCCCACCTCAGTCGGCGGTGGGGCTGGAACCGTGTGGCGCAGGATCTGGCGGTTCCTGTCCCCCCCCTTTCCGCGCCGCCATCACGCCCGCAGTCACCAGCGCGCCGCCGACCACCCCGACCGCTCCGACCACGGCCCGGTTGAGACCGCCACTCGTTCCAGCCTCTCTAGCCTCGGCCTGACTACTTTCGAGCACCGGCCGCAGCGTCGGTGGCGGTTCGATCGTCTGATAGGCCGATACCCGCCACAGCAACTTCGCTTCGGTGCAGCCGATGCAAGGATGGCCGATTCCGATCGGCCACGCGCCAGGCACCTCGCCAAAGTCGATGGTGGCGCACGGAGCATGCGTGTAGGGCCCCTTGCACCCCAGGGAGAAGAGACATGCGCCATTGCGGTGAGCGTCGTCGCCGTACTGGTGGGCGAAGTGGCCAGCGTCGAACTGCGCGCGGCGGGGGCAACTCTCATGGATGGTCCGCCCGTACGGGAATTTCGGTCGCCCCTTCTCATCGAGGGCCGGAAGCGTTCCAAAGGTCGCGAGTTGGAGAACCGCACCGAGAAAGTTGTAAGGGTTGGGAGGGCAGCCGGGAATCGACACCACGGTCTTGCCTTCGAGGATCTGCGGCGCGCCCTTGGCGCCCGTGGGATTGGGATCGGCCGCCTGGATGCCGCCCCAGGAGGCGCAGGAGCCGATGGCGATGATAGCGCCGGCCTTGTCCGCGACCTCCTTCAACATATCCAGCGCCGTGCGCCCGGCGATCTGGCAGTAGATGCCGCCGTCCTTGGTGGGAATGCCGCCCTCCACCACGCAGATGTACTTGCCCGCGCCCTTCTCCATGGCGGTCTTCAGCGCGTCCTCTGCCTGGTGCCCGGCCGCGGCGAAGAGGGTCTCGTGATAGTCCAGTGAGATGAGGTCGAGGATCAGCTCAGCCACGGCCGGGTGGCTGGTTCTCAGGAGGGATTCGGTGCAGCCGGTGCACTCCTGGAAGTGGAGCCAGATGACGGAGGGTTTCAACCCTTTCGCCGCCGCCTCGGCCCAGGCCCTTCCCGTCGAAGCGGAAAGGCCCACGGCGGCGGCGGCCATGGTGCACACCTTCAGAAAATCCCGCCGGCCCACGCCGCTCGTTTTCTCGTCAGTTACACTGCCGCGCGATATGGGAAACCCCCTGGCCTTACCCATGGCCACCTCCTTAAAAGACCGATAACGGCTCAAGATGTTCCCCCCAAGGATGAGAATCTGTCGCTAATGTAGGTTCCCGAGCTTCCCTTGTCAATCGGCCTTAGTAATTTGTAAATACTCACTCTTTCCGGATAACAATCGGGTCATCCTGCGCCTGTCTAGATGCCCCCATCGTTTCTCATTGTTACAATATCCCGCACGGGGGCCGCGGACCCCACAAGCATTCGATTTCGGCGCGGCGCCGGCCTCACGATGAGAGCGCGTGCCGTTCGGCCAACAGGTAGCTCAGAAAGGCCTCCACCCCCTCGCCGCCCTTGGCGGAGAGCGAGAAGGTCTTGAGGTCTCCCTTGAGAATCCGCGCCTCGCGCTGGGGCTTGGAGGAATCAAAGGAGACGTAGGGAAGGAGGTCGGATTTGGTGATGCAGAAGAACTGGGCGTACCTGAAGATTACCGGGTACTTGGCCACCTTGTCGTCGCCCTCGGTCACCGACAGGAGGACCCCATTCAGGTGACAGCCAAGGTCGTAGAGGCCCGGGCACACGAGGTTGCCCACGTTCTCCACGAAGAGCAGGTCGATGGAATCGAGCGGCAGGCGGTGGAGCGCCTCGTGGACCATGGCGGCATCGAGGTGGCACGTGGAGCCCGTGGTGATCTGCCAGACGGGGAGCCCAAGGGCCCTTATGCGCTCGGCGTCGCGGTCAGTGGCGAGGTCCCCCTCAATGACCCCCACCCTGAGCTTTCCCGACAGGGAATCGACCACGGCCTCGATGAGGCTGGTCTTCCCCGCCCCGGGAGAGGACATGAGGTTGACGGCCAGCACGCCGTGTTCCATGAGGTGCTCGCGGTTTTCGCGCGCCTGGGCCTCGTTGGCGGCCAGGAGGTTGCGGTAGAGCACCGCCTCTTCGCGATGCGTGTGTCCCGGATCATGATCGTGTTCATGGGCGTGATTCTTGGCCTCCTCGGGAAGCCCGCATCCGCAGGTGTCACACATGATTCCCTCCCGCCGCTTCGGCGACCTCGAGCTCCAGGCTCGCGAGGAAGATCCCGTCGCCCCCGAGAATTTCCAACCCCAGGCTGGAACAGTCCGGGCAGACCAGGGCAGGGGAGTGCAGGGTGACCTCCCGTCCGCACTGGGGGCACCGAGCGCGGACCGCCTCCACCTCGATCTCCAAGGGTGCCTCCTCCAGGCAGGTGCCCTGCCGGGCCATCTCGTAGGCCCGCTGGAGGAGCTCGGGGACGACCCCCGTCAGCACCCCCACCGAGGCCTTGACGGCATGGACTCTCAGCGCGCTCCGGCGGCGGGCCTCGATCTCGGCCTCACGCACCAACTCGCAGGCCAGGCTCCACTCGTGCATGTCCCTCCCCGGCGGGGGCAACGCGGCGCCCCTCTCAGCAGATTCTCGGCAGATCGGCGCCCGCTCGCAGATCGAGCGGCCGCTCCTCTCCCGTGGGCGTCCTCATGGCCACGGGAGACCGGTCCTTCCTCGGGGCCTCGGCCCTCCCGATGGCGCACGCCCATCGTCCCAGCGGGTGGCTGCGGAGCGCTTCGATGGCGCGGGGCGCGTCCGATTCCTTCAACCAGATCAGGGCCCGTCCCTCACACGGCATCGCCACGGGGGCGAGCCCGAGCAGTTCGCAGAGGGCCGCCACCTCCGCCCGAACGGGGAGCTGGGCCTCGTCCAGGACCATCCTCAGTCCCGTGCGGGCACAGACCTCGTGGCAGGTGACGAGGGCGCCTCCTCTTGTAGGATCGTGGAGGGAGTGGACCTCGGCCCCCGAGGCCAGCAGGGCGGCGATGAGGCCGTTCAGAGGGGCGCAGTCCGACCGGAGCGCGGCCCCGCTCATGCCGTGGCGGCTGGCCATGATGGTGGCTCCGTGGTCTCCCAGTGGTCCGGTGGCCAGGATGACGTCTCCGGGTAGCACGCGGTGATCGCCCAGGTCGCGCCCCGGCGGCACAACGCCCAGTCCGGCCGTGGTGATGAAGAGCCGGTCTCCCTTGCCCTTGGGCACCACCTTCGTGTCGCCGGCCACGATGCGCACCCCGGCCTCTCGCGCGGCCCGCACCGCGCCTTCAAGGCAGGTGCGGAGCAGCGATGTCTCCAGCCCCTCTTCTAGGATGAGGCTCCAGGTGAGCCAAAGGGGTTCGGCGCCGGCCACGCTCAGGTCATTGACCGTGCCGCAGACGGAAAGGTAGCCCAGGTCGCCGCCCGGAAAGAGGGGAGGATCCACGACGAAGCCGTCCGTGGTGAGGGCGGGACGGCCCTCCGGAAAGCGGGGCATGACGGCTGCGTCCGAAAGGGTGGCCAGGAACTCGTTGCTCAGGGAAGGCAGGAGAAGCTCTTCGATGAGTTCCCGGGTCTTGCGCCCGCCGGCCCCGTGGGCCAGGAGGATGCGGTCGGGCAGAGTCACGGCGCCGCCTCCCCGCGGTACCGTTCGTGGCGATACCAAGCGGCGCAGGTGCCTTCGCTGGAGACCATGCAGGCCCCCACGGGGGAATCCGGGTCGCACGCCGCGGCGAAGAGAGGACACTCAGGAGGCGAGATAGCGCCCTTGAGCACCTCCCCGCACCGGCAACCCGCCGGTTCGATCGGTTCAGGCACGGTGACGGGCCAGAGCCCCGCGTCGCGCTCGGCCCATTCCGGACGGAGCGCCAGGCCCGAGCCGGGAATCACGCCCATGCCCCTCCAGTCCGAATCGATGGGAGCGAAGTAGCGGTCCATGAGGCGGCGGGCGTCCGCGTTCTCCTCCCTGCGAACGGCCCTGCCATAAAGGTTGGTTACGCGCGCCTCTCCCTTGCGGCGTTGGCGCACGAGCTCGAGCACGCCCAGGAGGATGTCGGCCGGGGTGAAGCCGGCCACCGCCGAGGGGAGGCCGAAGTCGGTGGCCAGGAATTCGAAGATCCCCCAGCCCGTGAGCACGCTCACGTGGCCGGGAAGAAGCAGGCCGTCGAGGGCCAGCCCCGGATCCGAGGCCAGCAGCCGCAGCGGCGGAGGGACGACCTTGTGTCCGCTCCAGATGTAAAAGTTGCAGACGTTCAGGCGGTCGGCCTCGGCCAGGGTGGCGGCGATGGCCGGCGCGGTGGTCTCGAATCCCACGGCCAGGAACACGACCCGCTCCTCCGGGTGGGCGGAGGCCAGGGTGAGGGCATCCCGCGGGGAGTAGACGACCTCCACGCGGAGCCCCTCGGCCGCTTCGGTCTCGAGGCTGCCTCGACTGGAAGGCACGCGGAACAGGTCCCCGAAGGTGGCCAGGCGGACGCCCGGGAGGCGGCCCAGCGCGATCGCGCGGTCCAAGTACTCCACGGGCGTCACGCAGACGGGACACCCAGGGCCCGAGATCAGGCGGACTTGCGGACCGAGCCGCCGCCTCAGCCCCGCCTCGGCGATGGCGTGGGTGTGGGTGCCGCACACCTCCATGAAGCTGAATCGGCGCCCGGCGAGCTCCGCCTCGCTCCGAATGGCCTGGAAGAGCGAGTCGAGAAGGCGGGGGTCGCGGAATGGCTCTTGGGAGATCATGAGGGCCGCGCTTGGGCTGCGATCCGTTCCAGCCCCTCGATGGTCAGGCGGGCCTCTTCGGCATCCACTCGGCCGATGGCAAAGCCCGCGTGAATGAGCAGATGGTCACCCACGGCGGCTTCCGGAAAAAGCAGGAGGGAGACCCTGCGCTGCACCCCTCCCAGCTCCACGATGGCTTCGTACTCGTCGCGCTCCTTGAGTTCCATGGGGATGGCCAAGCACATGCCCGGACTCCTTGAAGATGCACGGCAGAAGAAAACGCGATCCTCACCGAAGCGCGACCAGCTGGAGACCTGTTCATCTTCGGCCCGGCGACCGAGGAATACAAGAGGAACTGAGTTCCCATCCGGAGAGTCCAGGCGCGAGCGAGCAGGCCAGAACCACCTGGCCGTAAGAGAGTCCACCGTCGCCCGGGGGAAGCCGATGGGCGATGACTACCGTGGCCCCGTCTTCAGCGAGGGCGCCCTTGAGGCCGCTGAGGAGGAGTCGGTTCACCAGACATCCACCCCCCAGCGCCACGACGCTGGGCCGTCCCGCGAGCCAAGTGGTCGGAGCGCAGCGGGCGGCGAGGCGGCAGAAGGTCTCGTGAAAGCCGGCGGCCACCGCGGCCGGCTCCGCGCCGCCCTGGAGGCGGCGGGCAGCGGCGGCCAGCAGAGCGCCGAAGGGCAGGATCATGCCTTCTCCCCGTGGCTTCAACTCGACCTCGTTCCAGAACGGCGCCGGACCTTCGTGCTGAGCCGCGAGGGTCTCCAATCGGACGGCGGCCTCCCCCTCCCATTCGTTCTCGACCGCGAGGCCGAGGAGGGCTCCGGCCGCCTCGAACAGCCTGCCCGCGCCGCAGGCCATGGGCCATGGGCCTTTCGCCAGGCTACCCAACTGGGCCGCGAACGCTCGCGGCACCAGGTGCATCATAGGAAGATCCGCGGCGAGCAGGTCGGGATCCTCCAGGGCCAGGGCCGCCGCCGCCACGCGCCAGGGGGCTCGCACCGCCTGTTCCCCTCCCACCAGCGGCACGCTAGACAAGACGGGGTGGCGCCGCCAGTGTCCCATCCCCTCCAAGAGAAGCCATTCGGCTCCCCACGCCTCTCCATCCGGCCCCCAGCCCGTTCCGTCCAGAATTAACGCGGCCGCGGTGTCCTCGCCCTGAGGAAAGACTCCGTTCTCCGCCAGGACCGCGGCGGCGTGGGCGAGGTGGTGCTGCAACCGCAACAGGCGCCCTCCCCGCTGGCGAGCCATCTCTTCGCCCTTCCAGGCGCTGGGGTAATCGGGATGCTCGTCCACGGCGAGCAGGCGCGCCCGCACCTCGAGGAAATCTTCGAGGCCTAGCGCCGCCTCGGCCAAGAAGCCCCTGGCCGCGTCACCCTCGAGGTCTCCGACGTGCTGCGAGAGGAAGGCCCGGTCTCCGGCGGCGAGACAGGCGGTCACCTGAAGATGGCCCCCGAGGGCGAGCACGGGTTCCGCGGCCGGCTTCGGGAGTTCCAGGGGTTCGGGCACGTAACCCCTGGCCCGACGGATCATCATGATCTCTCCTTCGCGGAGCCGCACGACCGAGTCGTCCACCCGGCGAAGGATGTCCCGGTCGTGCAGCACGAAGAGGTCCGCCAGCTCAGACAGGCGCGCGAGGGCCTCGCGGTTTCCCAGACAGATCGGCTCCTCCGAGAGGTTTCCGGAGGTCATGACCAGCGCGTCGTAAACGGCGCCGCGGAAAAGCTCGACGTGAAGCGGCGTGGTGGGAAGGAGGAGGCCCAGGTCGCCGATACCTGGAGCAACGTTCGGGGCGAGGGGAGAGGGCAACCGCCGCGGGGCGAGCACCACCGGCGAGCGAGGCGAGGCCATGAGCGCTTCACCTTCCACCGAGAGTTGGACCAGATTTCGGGCCGCGGGCAGGTCCCGGACCATCACCGCGAAGGGTTTGCGCGGCCGGTGCTTTCGCGCGCGAAGCTCCGCCACGGCTCGTTCGTCACCCGCGCAGCACGCGAGCTGGAACCCGCCCATCCCCTTGACGGCGACGATGGACCCTTGAGCCAGCGCCTGCCGGGCCTCGTGCAGCGCCTCCGCGCCGAGGGCCAGGCGCGCTCCGTCCGGCGCACAGAGCCAGAGATCTGGACCGCACTCGGGACAACAGACCGGTTCGGCGTGGAAGCGCCGATCCAAGGGGCTCTCATATTCCGTTCGGCAGGCCTTGCAGAGGGGGAAGCATGACATGGAGGTGCGCTCGCGATCGTAGGGGAGGGAGCGAACCAGCGAGAAGCGTGGCCCGCAGTTGGTGCAGGTGGTGAAGGGGTAGCGAAACCGACGGTCGGCGGCCGCGTCCATCTCCCGACGGCAATCGGCGCACAAGGCCGCGTCGGGGGGAACCAGGGCCCTGCCTCGGGCGCCGAGCTCCGATGCCCTCACCTCAAAGGAGGTTTCTCCCAGGGGAGCCCGCGGTTCCAGGCTCAGGCTTTCCAGGCTGGCCAAGGGCGGCAGTGAGGTGGGCAGGGCCTGGGCGAAGCGCCGCGGCGAGTCCTCCGCGCCTTCCACCTCGATGACCACGCCGTCCGGCCCGTTCAGGACCCATCCGGCGAGTTCCATGCTCGTGGCGAGGCGGTGCACGGCCGGGCGGAATCCCACCCCCTGGACAAAGCCGGTGCAGCGGATCCGCAGGCGCGTCCGTCCGCTCTCTCCCCCTTCGGCGCCCTGCTTTTCTTTCTTATGATGAGCCATTCCACCTCCCGGGGTGGCCGTAGGCTACCGCCGTGTCGGTGGGAGGGCAAGCGCGCTTAAGAGATGAAGTGGAAGAGCCAGCTGGCTGTGCCGGCGAACAGGGCGGAGATCGGCAACGTGAGCATCCACGCAAAGACAATCTGTTTCACTACATTCCAGCGGACTCCGCTGAGCCTTTGGGCCGAGCCAACACCCATGATGGCCGACGAAACGACGTGCGTGGTGGAGACGGGCGCGCCGAGAGCCGTGGCCAGAAAGATCACGCCCGCACTCGAGGTCTCCGCGGCGAAGCCGTGGACGGGCTGAAGGGTGAGGACCTGGCGGTCCACCGTCTTGATGATCCGCCAACCTCCGGCGGCCGTGCCCAGGGCCATGGCGGCGGCGCAAGAGGCGACCACCCAGAGGGGAACTGAAAAGCTTTTCAGAAAACCGGCGCTGGCCAGCGCCATGGTGATCAGGCCCATGGTCTTCTGGGCGTCGTTGGCGCCGTGGGCGAGGGCCATGGCCGAAGCCGACAGGACCTGCAAGAACTTGAAGTAGTGGTTGAGGGTGCTGGGCCGCTGGTGGCGGAAGGCCCACACGATGGCGGTCATGAAAAGGTGCCCCACGACCAGGCCCATGAGAGGTGAGAGGAGGAGCGCGGCGATGATGAGCTTCAGGCCGCTGGGGTGGAAGACGCCGAAGCCGTACCGGGCCACGACCGCCCCTACGATGCCGCCTATCAGGGCATGGGAGGAGGAGGAGGGAAGTCCCTTCCACCAGGTGATGAGGTTCCAGGCGATGGCTCCAAGAAGGGCCGAGAAGACCACCGAGAGCGTCACCGTGTGCGGGTCCACGATGCCCTTTCCGATGGTCGTGGCGACCGCCTTGTCCAGGAAGGCGCCCACGAAATTGAGGGCCGCCGCCAGCAGGAGGGCCTTGGGAATGGAGAGGGCGCCCGTCAGGACCGTCGTGGCGATGGAGTTCGCGGTGTCGTGAAAGCCGTTGATGTAGTCGAAGAAAAGGGCGGTGGCGACGAAGAGGATGAACAACCAGAGCGGGTTAGCCATTTTTCGCGAAGATGGTTTCGATGATGTTGGCCACGTCCTCGCAACGGTCCATGGCCGATTCCATCCGGCCGTAGATCTCCTTGAGCTTGATGATCCGAATCGGATCCCCCTCATTTTCGAAGAGGTCCGAGATGACCTTCCGGCTCAGGTCGTCCCCCAGGTTCTCCAGTCGCTTGACCTCGCGGCAGTAAAGCATGAGCGTGTCCATCTTCCGAAGCGAATGGACGGCTCCAGCCAAGTGCTCCACCGCCTCCAGCAGGAGGTCCGCGAACTCGCACATCTCCGGCGTGGGCTCCTGGATCTTGAAGAGCACCATGCGGCTTGCGAGCGCCTCCACGCAGTCGAGGATATCGTCCAGGCCCGAGTTGAGCGCGCAGATGTCGTCGCGATCGATGGGCGTCATGAAGGAGTGGTTGAGGGCGTCCATCAGCTGATGGGTGTTCTGGTCTCCTTCGAGCTCGACGGCCTTGATGGCCTTGGCCTTCTGTGGGGTGTCGGTGTAGTCGCGCAGCATCTCGCTGAAGAGGCGCGCGCCCTTGAGCACCACCTCCACCGAGGCTTCGAACATATCGAAGAAACGCACCTCACGGGGAGCCAGAGAGAATCTCATGGTTTTCCTTCCCTCGTCGCGTTATGTGGGGTAGATCCCCCCCCGGCCTTACGAGGTGAAAGTGTACCAAGCCCGTTGCTGAAACGCAATCCTGGGAAGGCGGGGTGAGGTTCCTCACCTAGGTCTTCTGAGCCTCGGCGGGAATCCCCAGGCGCGCGGCGAGCTCGGCCAGCTCCTCCTCTCCGGCCCTCAGCACGACGGTCACGCCGTCGTTTTCGTAGTGCTCCCTGAGGGTCCGGTAACCGGTTCGCAAGGTGACGAATTGCGGCCAGGCCTCGTACGGGACGAAGAGCGTTCGGCCTGTTGTAGCGCGGCGGGCGGTCGCCGATACCGCCTCGCGCAATCTACCGAGGCCCTCCCCGGTGGTCGCCGACACCGCTACGGAATCCGGGTAGAGGCTGGCGGCGCGCGCAAGGACTCCTTCGCCGGTGCAGTCCACTTTGTTCAACACGGTCAGGACGGGGATTTTGTCCATCCCAAGATCGGCGAGGACCTCCAGAGTGGTGATGGCCTGCTCCTCGAAGGAGGGGTGGCTGACATCTACCACGTGGAGAATCAGGTCGGCCTCGCTCGCCTGCTCCAGGGTGGATCGAAAGGAGGCGACCAGGTGATGCGGCAGCTTGCGCACGAGACCCACGGTGTCGATGAGCACGATCGGGAGGCCGGCCCCGTCCGACGGCATCCTCCGGAAGGTGGTGTCCAGGGTGGAGAAGAGGCGGTCCTCCACGGCCACGTGCGCCGCCGTCAGCCTGTTCATGAGAGAGGACTTGCCCACGTTGGTGTAGCCGACCAGGGCCACCTCGAAGGTCTCCTCGCGGCTCCTTCGCTGGACCTCGCGCTGATCGGCAATACGCCGCAGGTCGCGAGTGAGAACGGCGATCCGGCGGCGGATCACCCGCCGGTCCGTTTCGAGCTGCGTTTCGCCCACGCCCCTCGTGCCGATACCTCCGGCCTGTCTGGATAGGTGCGTCCATGCACGGGTCAGGCGCGGCAGGAGGTAGGTGTACTGAGCGAGTTCCACCTGGGTTTTGGCCTCGCGGGTCCGCGCCCGGCGGGCGAAGATGTCCAGAATGACGCCCGTCCGGTCCGTCACCCTGACGCCCACGGCCTTCTCCAGGTTTCGGACCTGCGCGGGCGTTAGATCGTCGTCGAACACCACGAGCTTGATCCCTTCCGCAACGCAGAGCCTTCCCAGCTCCTCGGCCTTGCCGCGCCCGACGAAGGTGGCGGGATCGGGATGCTCCCGCGACTGGACCTCTCGCCGCACGACCAGCCCGCCGGCCGTATCCACCAGTGAGGCCAGTTCGTCCAGGTACTCCTCCACCTTGTGCAAAGGCACGTTTTGCAGGACCAATCCGACGAGCAATGCCCGTTCCTTCGCCATTCCACCCCTCCGCGCTCTACACTAGCACAGACCTCGGTGGCGGAGCGAAATCGATTCTCCGGGCGGACGGCCGCGGGCGCGAGCTTGCCGAGGTGATGCCCCTATGGTATCTTCGCACCATGGAGACGGCCATGATCAAGAGACTGCCAGTTCTGCTAGCGGTGGGCATAGGCGTGTGCGCGCTCGCCGCTGACGGGGGAAGGGATGTCCAGAAAATGCGGCTGGCCGCGCTGGAAGCCATGCAGACTTCCCAGCAGGCGCTGATGGCGGCCAAGTGGAGGGGCCTTGCCCAGCTCGATTCTCAGATCAAGGACCTGGCGTCCTCGGACGAGCAGGCCGCCTCCGAAACGGACGCGAAGAACGCGGACCGGGTCGAGGCGCTGCTGCGCAATGCCACCCGCCGCCAAAACCTGGAAACGGAGAGGCTCGATCTCCTGCGTTCGCTTCACGACGGCTACCTCGAACTGGCCGTTCTTCAAGGCGAGATCCAGAAGCTCAGGACCAATCTCCAGGAGGCCCGGCAGGTGCTCGATGGCCATTGGACCCTCGTGCTCATGCCGGCCGGCACTCACGGCGACGTGTACCTCTCCCAGAACGGCACGCTCCTGACCGGCGACTACACGCTCGACAACGGCCAGGCCGGCAGCCTCCAGGGCACCTTCATCAACAACCGGCTCTTCCTCGAACGGATCGACGCCAAGTTCGGCAAGATGGGGCGGCTGGACGGCACGCTCTCCAGTGACCAGAAGAGCGTTAAGGGATCCTGGTTCAGCTATGAGATCGCCTCGGGCCAGCCCATCACGGGTTTGTTCTCCCTCGACAGGACGGGGGATGCGGGCGGCTCGCCATGAGGATCGTGAAGAAGGTGCTGGACAACAGCGTGATCATTCTGGACATCACGGGAGAGGTGACGCTGGGGCAGTCGGCCGGCCAACTCAGCCAGGAGTTGGCCAAGCTCCTGGGCGAGGAGGGCGTCGAAGGAGTGATTCTCAACTTGGAGAACATCAACTACATGGACTCCACGGGCTTGGGGGAGGTGGTGGGGTACCTGGCGCGCTTCGAGGACAGCGGGAAGCGCCTCAAGCTGGTGAGGCCCAACGAGACCATCCGGAAGCTCATGCGCCTCACCCGTCTGGACGAAATCATCAGGATCTACGATTCGGAAGAGAAGGCGCTCGAAGACATGTTTTCGTGACTCGGAGAAGGGGGGCCGATGGCGCTCATCAACCGCACGACCCGGGAGCTCACCTCCAAGATCGTTTACTATGGCCCCGGCCTGGGCGGCAAGACGAGCAACATCAAGTTCGTGTACGACAACATGGACGAGAACCAGCGCGGCCAGCTCCTCACCCTCTCCACGGATGCCGACCGCACCATCTTCTTCGACTTCCTCCCATTGGAATTGGGAACCGTGCAGGGCCACAAGCTGCGCGTTCAGCTTTACACCGTTCCCGGCCAAGTTTTCTATGAAGATACCCGCCGCAAGGTTCTCAAGGGGGCCGACGGGGTCATCTTCGTGGCCGACAGCCAGAGAAGGATGCGCGAAGCCAACCTCCAGTCCCTTATGCAGCTCCACGAGCACCTCCAGGACAACGGGCTGGATCCCGACTCCACGCCCATGGTGATTCAGTACAACAAGAGGGATCTTCAGGATATCCTGGGCCTCGATGAGCTCGACCGCGAACTGAATCCCTCCAATCGCCCATTCTTCGAAGCGATCGCCAGCGAAGGCGTGGGAGTTGAGGACACGCTCAAGTCCATCACCTCCCTGGTGTTACGGACCCTTATGACCCAGTCGCTGCAAGGCGCTCCACGCATGGAGGCCCCCTCATCGTTGCAGTCTCGCCAAGGGCCATGGGGAAAGGTGTCGGGCGCCGGCCCTCTGGAGGAGGGCCCTGTGGGACGTGGCGACTTTCTCCCCGAGAACGTAAGCGGTGCCGAGAGGCCGGGCAGGCCCCTGGATCCGCTCCTCGCGTCCGCCGTGGAAGATTCCGCCGAACTCCTGTTCGAGGAGGGATTCCTCGAGGGCTCGCCCTTTGGAAGTGCGGGGACTCCTCGTGCCGCCCAGGAACCGGAGGCGGTGTTGGGAAGCGACGGGAATCTCGCCGTTCCCGGTGGGACGCCGATGGAGGCCCTTTCCCGGGTCCGCTTGCTCCCCGGCGTGCCCCTCGATATCCCCATCGAGCTGGAAGGTCGCCGCTACAGGCTTCGCCTTTTCCTGGACCTCGAGGGCTGACCGATCACCCAGTCGATCCCAGAATCCACCTGAACCATGCCTCGGCCCAGCTATAGGCCACCAGCAAGAATTTTGAAATAGGATGACGGCGATGGGCGGACGGCCGGATCAGGTGTTGTACCCATCCGAGTCCTGTTCGGACTTGCTTCCAGGAAGAGGAGGCGTCGGCTGGCTTCCGAGAGGGGGCTCTTGGAGGATGAACTCCTTTCCCCCCACGTGGAGACGGGCGGAAACGACGGTCCAGTTGGCATCCGGCTTTTTCTCCAGATCCAGAACGGCTCGCCCTTCGCCCTTGGTTCCCTTGAGGGCAAAGACGAGATGGGCCTTCCCCCGCCCGTCCACATCGCTCACGGAGCCGCTGGGAAACCAACCGAAACCGGTGACCTGGCCGATCTGAGTCACGACGACCGGATTGTTGCGCAGATAGGACTTGGCCGCCTCCGGGGCTCCACCGTGGGTCCAAAAGCGGAGCGGGGTGAAGATGGCAGCAAAAAGGCAACAGGCACAGAGGCCGCCCAGCAGGATCAGCGTAACGAGCGCGTAGAGCAACACCTTGTCGGTCCGACTGGCCAATGCCGGCCTCCCCCGCCTATGAAAACAGAGAAGGCGCGGCGCGGTCAAGGGCCGCGCTGCGGCGGCCGTCACGGGCCGTCCCGCGTGCCGTACCGACCGGCGGATTCGGCCGCTCGGCTCCTGATGGGGAACATCCTGGCGAAGACCTTGTGGGTGCCGGCCGGAAAGGCGAGCGTTCCGATTTCTTCGCTCAGTATCCACCGGTGGGCGAGGGGGGTATGGGGCTCCGCATCGTCGGCGGCTTCGCACTCGAACGGGTGAAGTCGCACCTCGAAGTGGGAGTAGCCGTGGCGCACTGCTGGATGGGGACGCAGGTGGATGACTTCAAGCGCCAGTTCCTCTCGCAGCTCCCTCCGAAGGGCCTCGGGGGCGGTCTCGCCCTCCTGCCATTTGCCCCCAGGCAATTCCCAGAGGCCGCCAAGAAAACCATTCGGGGCGCGCTTGGTTACCAGGAAACGTCCGCCTCGCCATATGATCCCCAGGGAAACCTCCAGGAGGGGGCGGGCGTGCCTGGGGCTCCGTGGCGGGAACCGCTCGGGATCACCGCTGAGCGCCGCCTCGCACCAGCTCGGAAGCGGGCATACTCCGCAGAAGGGGTTGCGCGGCCGGCAAACGGTGGCCCCCAACTCCATGAGCGCCTGATTGACCAGGGCCGGATCTGCGCTTTGGACGGCCGCCCCGGACAGTCGCCAAAGGCTGACCAGGACTTGGCCGGAGGCGGGCCGATCCAACCCCAGAAGTCTGGCCCAGATCCGCCTGATGTTTCCGTCCAAGATGGGCGCCGCCTCGCCGAAGGCGAACGAGGCGATGGCGCCGGCGGTACTGCGTCCGATGCCGGGAAGGGCCTGCAACTCGACCGCCCGGCGCGGCCAACCGCCCCTTTGCAGAATGGCCCTCGCGGCCAGGTGCATGCGCTTGGCGCGGCCGTAATACCCCAAGCCTTCCCAGGCCTTGAGAAGGGCCTCCTCATCGGTTGCCGCCAGGGACTCCACGTCCGGGTACCGGCGGAGAAATCTCTCGTAGTACGCCAGGACGGTTGAGACCTGGGTCTGCTGGAGCATGACCTCGCTCACCCAGAGGGCATAGGGATCGTGAGTATGCCGCCACGGCAGGTCTCTGTGGGACCTCCGATACCAATCCAGTAGTGTCCCCATCAGATCTGGAACTCGCGCCAGCAGCGCGGCGAAGCTGACCTCTTCAGTCCGACCGCGGCTCATAAAACCTCGGCCTCGATGCGCAAGTCATGGAAGAGAAGCGGATCCTGCTGTTCAAAGGCGTACCGGCGGAGGTCGAGCGCGGACAGCTCTCCTCGGTCGAATCGCTCGTACAGCCATAGCCCCAAGGTGTAGCCGATCTGCTGCGAAAGCCCATAGAGGGTTTTCCAGTCCGCCAGGAGCATGGGCTCCAGCTCGAGGCGGGCTAGCCCCAGCGGTCGTTTCATGAGCCGAAAGAACTCCAGCGCCCTTGAGAAGACGAGCGTCTGCCGGCCGAGCTTGATCCTGTCCTTTTCCCTGGCCAGGGAGTAGAAGCTCGAGAGGGAGTCTCGCATCTGGCTAACATCCGGCGTCTTCCGCAACGGGTTGACCAGCTTGGATGCCAGGAACCCGCACGCGTAGTAATGGATTCGCCCCATGAAGGCGGTGGGGGAGGAGCGGGTACGGAAGCCGCGATGCATCAGAAAATGCATGGCTTCCTCGACGGTGCGGTTCAGATCCAGCTCGGGAACGTAGAGGATCTGGTGCTTGTGGATGTAGACCGACCGGCCGTCCCGCACCAGGGCCGCGAAGCGTCGCCCGGCCCCCCTCCTGAAATAAGGATCCTGGAGGAACTCCAGCGAGCGAAAGGTGTAGACCTCAAAGTCCGGCGGGGGAGCCGGCCGGATCTGGAGCAGGTTGCCGAGCGCGTCCAGGTAACGGACCACCGTGTCGGTGAGATCGGGGGCTTCTTCGGGATCTTCGCCTCGCCGGCAGAAGCCGTACATCTGGCAGAGCGCCTCTCCACCGTGTTCGAGCCAGGTCAGGTAGGTCTGCATCTTGACCCACGGAGGGGTGTTGTTCACCAGGTACCGTCCTCCGCCGAGTCGAAACCATCCCGATGGGTTGGCGCCGTTGCGCAGCTTGCGCATGTAGACCGATTCACTGTTTTGAAAGAGAACGAGTGGGGGGGCGAAGCCAACCTGGGCCAGCTCCCTGGGGAGATGAGTGGGTGCAAGGTGGAGATCACCCACCAGGACCAGCAGGGGCTGGCCCGGGTATCGGTCCCGCAGATGCTTGAGACGGTGGGCCATGAAGTGGTCGCGGTAGGAAAGGGACTGGCCCTGGTTGAGTCCGTGCACGGCTAGCTTCCAGCGTTTGGCATGCGCGAGAATGGGCTTATAGTGCGAGAAGTCGAACCCCCAGTTGTCGAAATAGTGCGTCTGCTCTAGAAATTCGAGTTCTCCGATCTTCCCGCGGACGTACTGCAGGAGGGGGGTGTCGTAGCGGGCCAGGACCATCTCCAGGACCACAATGGGTCTGATGCGGTTCTTGCCCATTTCGTCGAGGATCCACAGGAAGGTCTTCTGGGCCTGGTCCAGGGTGTGGAAGTCGCCCACCAGGACGAGAGGGGATAGCTCGCATTCCGCCAGGAAGGCGGAATGTTCAACGGAAACGGCGCCTCGGTGGCGAAAAAAGTCGGAATAGGGCCGGTAGTAGGCCTCTACCTCGTCGTCCTCGGGTCCCCGGACCTCGCGGATCTGTCGCTTGATGGAGCGCAGCAAATGGTTGAAGAAGCGCATGCTGGAGACCGCAGCCATGAAGCCACTCTAGCATGGGGGCGATGGGAAACTCACCCACCTGTGTGCAAAGGCGCCTGGGTGTGCCTGGGTGTGCTTGACAGCCTCAGAGGCCAGTGTTACATTAACTTCTCAATCGTGGAGTCATTAACTCCACGATTGTACGATTTAGGGAGAAGCTCATGCAACTGAGCAAAGGGTTCGACTATGCGGTGAGGAGCTTGGTGTTTCTGGCGCTCCTCCCCGATGGCGCTTCTGCTGAGCTGCGGACCATCGCCGAATCGCAGAACATTCCGCTCTCCTACCTGGCCAAGGTGATGCGCAACCTGGTGCGGGGAGGAGTGGTCAGCTCCACCCTGGGGCGGGATGGCGGTTACTGCCTTCGGCGCTCTCCGGAAGAGATCACTCTCATGCAGGTTTACGCGGTCATCGAGGGCGAGATGCGGCTCGTAGAGTGCATGGAAGACCAGAAGAATTGCATGTTTTCTCAGGGATGTACGCAGGTATCCGTGTGGCATAGGCTTAAGAATGCCGTCGAAGAGATATTCCGAGAGACAACGCTGAAGGACCTCCTTCCCCAACCGACCGGGGAACAGAGGCTGACCCAGTTGAAGGAGAAGGAGAGGAAGTATGCCCGAGCTGGCGCTTGATATCCGCAACCTCCATGCGGTCATCGAAGAAAAAGAGGTCCTGAAGGGCATCGACCTAGAGGTCCCCAAGGGCGAGATCCACGTCATCATGGGCCCCAACGGTAGCGGCAAGACCACGCTGGCCCACACGCTCATGGGACATCCCCGCTACACCGTGACGCAGGGCGAAGCGTGCCTGTTCGGGGAAGATCTTCTCTCCCTCAAGGTCCACGAGCGCGCCCGTAAGGGCCTCTTTCTCGCCTATCAGTACCCGGTGGAAGTCCCGGGAGTCACCCTCTCGCACTTTCTCTGGAATGCCTGTCAGGCCGGTCGGAGCGGGGCAGATGGGAACGGCAAGAAGAACCCCAAGGAGATCCTGGCCTTCCGGAAGCGGCTGAACGCCGCGCTGGAGAGCCTCAAGATGCCGGCGGATTTCGCCATGCGCCACCTGAACGTGGGAGCCTCCGGCGGCGAAAAGAAGCGCGTTGAGATCGCGCAAATGCAGATGCTAACCCCCCGGATGGTCATCATGGACGAGATCGACTCGGGGCTGGACATCGACTCAACCAAGGTCGTGGCCGAGGGAATACGGTCACTCAAGGGCTCGGAGTTCACGGCGCTGATCATCACCCACTACCCCAGGATCCTGGAGTACCTTCAGCCCGACAGGGTGCACGTGATGGCCGCCGGGAAGGTTCTCTGCTCCCGCGGCATGGAGTTGGCGCGAGAACTGGAGCAGAAGGGCTACGATTGGATTCTCAAGGAATTCAATGTCGTGTAATGCTTCCGGGCCTTCCGCGGGGGCCAGGCTCCGGCGGGGGAACCTTCGCCATACAAGGAGCGGGCAATGAACGCCAAGACCACGAGCGCTCTCGACCTAGATCAGAGCAAGTACAACTTCATCGATCCCGAAAGCGCCGTGTACCGTTCGGCGAGGGGGCTTACTCGGGAGACGGTCATCGACATCTCGCGCCAAAAGAAGGAACCGGACTGGATGACCGACGCCCGTCTGCGCGCCTATGAAGTGTTCTTGGGAAAGCCCATGCCTCGGTGGGGCGGGGACCTCTCGGAGATGGATTTCGACGCCTATACCTACTACATCAAGCCGAGCGACAAGCGGGAGGACCGGTGGGAGGACGTCCCGGAAAACATCCGGAAGACCTTCGACCGACTGGGCATCCCCGAGGCGGAGCGGAAATTCCTGGCGGGCGTCGGCGCGCAGTACGAGTCGGAGATGGTGTATCACTCCATCCACGAAGACCTGGCCAAGAAGGGGGTCATCTTCCTGGATACGGATTCGGGGCTTCGGGAATTCCCCGTGCTCTTCAGGGAGCACTTCGCCTCCCTGGTGCCGCCCGAAGACAACAAGTTCGCCGCGCTGAACACGGCCTGCTGGTCCGGGGGCAGCTTCATCTACGTGCCCAAGGGAGTGAAGCTGGACATCCCCCTCCAGGCCTACTTCCGGATCAATTCGGAAAACATGGGCCAGTTCGAGCGTACCATCATCATCGCGGATGAGGGCGCTCAGCTCCACTACATCGAGGGCTGTACGGCGCCGCAGTACTCCACCAAGTCCCTGCACACGGGGGTCATCGAGATCTTCGTGAAGCGAGGGGCCAAGGTGCGGTACACGACCATCCAGAATTGGGCTCACAACATCTACAACCTCGTGACCCAGCGGGCCATCGCCTACGAGGGGGCGACCATGGAGTGGGTGGATGGCAACATGGGATCGCGCCTCACCATGAAGTACCCATCGATCTACCTGGTTGGAGAGCATGCGCGCGGCACCATTCTCTCCATCGCCTTCGCCACCAACGACCAGCACCAGGATGCAGGCGCGAAGATCATCCACAAGGCCCCCAACACCAGTTCCACCATCACGAGCAAGTCCATCAGCAAGGGGGCGGGTCGGACCAGTTATCGCGGCCTGCTCAAGGTGGCAAAGGGCGCCACCGGCGTGAAGGCGTCGGTCAAATGCGACGCCCTCATGCTGGATCCCGAAAGTCGCTCGGACACCTATCCCACCATGGAAATCGATGAGGACAAGGTGGCCATCGCTCACGAGGCCACGGTGGGCAAGATCAGCGACGAGCAGGTTTTTTACCTCATGTCCCGCGGCCTCTCCGAGTCGGACGCCACGGCCATGATCGTCCAAGGCTTCATCGAGCCCTTCGCCAAGGAGCTGCCCATGGAATACGCCATCGAACTCAACCGGCTCATTCAACTCGAGATGGAAGGGGCGGTGGGATGACTCAGGGCCAGGCGAACGGATGGGGGAAAGGGGCGGAACCGGTCGCCCCCTTTGATCTGGAAACCCTGCGGGAGGCCTCGCGGTCTTTGGGGGAGCCCGAATGGTTGCTTGAAGCTCGCAAGGATCATCTCCTGAGCTTTGGTGAAACGCCCCCGGCCCTCGGCCGGTACTCCCGCCTGAACCTGAACTGGAAGCGGCTTTCTCCGGCGCCCCCTTCGTCCAGTTTGGCCACCCCTCCCGGGGTCGTCGGCCTAGCGTCCATGAAGGCAATGTCGCAGTCGGTTCATCCGCTCGGCGAGGTGCTCCGCGGGGATCGCGCCTTCTTCGACAGGCTGCCCCTGCCGGACACCGCCTGGGACCACTTGGTCATGGCCGGGTGGCAGAATGGGTACTACCTGAAGAGGCCCTCCGGACGGACCGATGAAGGCGTCGCCTACCTTGCCCTGGAGGCGGCCGACGGCCTCGTTCTTGAACCCCTGTTTCTGGAGGTAGGGGAGGGGGAGGAGTTTTCCATCTTCCTGCATTTCAGGGATCTGGCGGAGGCGGAGTCGTATCGGGTTAGCACGTTAGGCATGCGGATCGCCGACGGGGCCAGATTGAAGCTTTTCCTGCTCCACGAAGGGCATGCCTCGCATCATCACCTCTCGGCCTCCTTCAAGGTGGGCAAGGATGCGGCCGTGGAGATCTTCTCGGCGTGGATGGGCGGACGATGGCGCGTCGCCCGGATGCAGGCGGATCTGACCGCCCCCGGGGCGAGCTGGACGGAGAGCCATCTCGTCTTCTCCACGGGAAGGGAGCACTTCGACCTCGACAGCCGGGTGCGCATGCTGGAACACCACACACGCAGCGACGTCCAGGTCAAGACGGTGGCCGCGGGTGCGTCCCGAGCCATCTTCACGGGCAACCTCCTCATGGAAAAGGAGGCCAATTTCAGCGAAGCCCGTTTATCCGACCACGTCCTGCTCCTTTCACCCCAGGCCCGGGCGGACTCGATTCCAGGGTTGGAGATCAAGGCCCTCGACGTGAAGGCATCCCACGCGGCGAGCGTCGGGCAGGTGGACGAGGAACAGCTCTACTACCTGGAAAGCCGCGGCTTGAGCCCCGAGCACGCGCGCCGGCTCCTGGTGGTTGGTTTTCTGGAAAGCCTATTCGGAAGGGCTCCATTTGCTTTCGTGCCGCAGATCCTCGACCCCCTATTGGAGAACAGGGTGAGCCTATGACGGAAATCCCCAATCCCAACCAGATCCTGGATGTGGATCCGCTGATGATGGATCTGCTCCTGGATCACTACAAGCATCCCCACAACTTTGGCCCCCTGCCCGGTGCGGACATCGTTCACGAGGAAGGGAACCCATCCTGCGGCGACCAGATGCGCATGGCCCTTAAGACCCACGACGGCCTCATCCAGGACATCAAGTTCGAGGGAAAGGGCTGCATCATCAGCCAGGCCGCCGCCTCCATCCTCACGGATCTGATGAAGGGGGAGTCGTTGGAGCGGGTCAAGGAGTTCACCAAGGACGACATGCTGGAAAACCTCGGCATCCCCATCGGCCCCATGCGCCTGAAGTGCGCCCTGCTGGCTCTCAAGGTGCTCAAGTCCGGGGTGTATGGGCAGGCTCATTGGCCCGGTGAGGAGGAGGACGAATGACGATGGAGGGGTTTGAAGCCGTCGCCGCCCTTGATGACATCGGCCCCGAAGGGCTCCGCGTGATCGTCGATGGCGAGGAGGTACTGCTTGTCCGCCGGGGCGAGGAGGTCTTCGCGCTAGGCTATCTCTGTTCCCATCAGGACATGGAGCTGGAGGGAGGACACCTGGAAGGGGACGCCTGGGTTTGCCCGCACCACGGTGCCCGATTCCACGTGGCGACGGGAGAGGCTATCTCCATGCCCGCGATCGAGGCGATTGCCACCCGCGAAGTCCGGATTGTTGAAGGAAAAGTCTTCCTCAAGGAGTCACAGCCATGACCGAGTCTGCTTTGCGGGTAGCCCCAAACGGCTTCGACGTGGAGGCCGTGCGCCGGGATTTTCCGATTCTCGAGCGCAGGGTACACGACCATCCGTTGATTTATATGGACAACGCCGCGACTACGCAGCGCCCCCGGCAGGTCGTGGACGCGATGGTGTCCTACTTCACGGAGTACAACGCCAACATCCACAGGGCGATCCACACCCTCGGCTATGAAGCCACGGTGGCTTATGAGGATGCGCACAAGAAGGTGGCGCGTTTCATCAACGCCAAGTCGTGGCGCGAAATAGTCTTCGTCCGGAACGCTACCGAAGCGCTCAACCTTGTGGCCATGAGCTGGGGGCAGGCCAATCTGAGGGCCGGGGATGAGGTCGTGGTCTCGCTCATGGAGCACCACAGCGATATCGTGCCCTGGCAGATGCTGCGCGACCGGCTCGGCATCGTCCTGAAGTTCATCCCCGTGACACCCCAGGGGACCCTTGATCTTGAAGCCGCCCGCCGCCTGATTACCACCAGGACCAGGCTCGTGGGGCTGGTGCACGCCAGTAACGTTCTCGGCGTCATCAATCCGGTCGAAGAGATTCGAGCCATGGCCAAGGAGGTCGGGGCCCTTCTATTATTAGACGGAGCCCAATCCATTCCCCACCTGCCCGTCGACGTGCAGGCGCTAGGATGCGATTTCTTCGTTGCCTCCGGCCACAAGATGCTCGGCCCGACGGGGATCGGGTTCCTTTACGGGCGCAAGGCCCTCCTGCAGGAGATGCCCCCCTTCCTGACCGGAGGCGACATGATCGCCACGGTCACCACCGAGGGAGCTACCTGGAACGAGCTGCCGTGGAAATTCGAGGCGGGTACGAGCGCCATCGCGGAAGGGATCGGGCTGGGTGCCGCCGTGGATTATCTCTCTTCCATCGGCATGGGCAATGTTTATCAATATGAGAAGGAACTGGAGCACTACACCTTAGAAAGATTGAATAACTGTCCATGGCTTACTCTGTACGGACATCTTGCGGGGGACCACTTGGCGGTGTTCTCGTTCAACGTCGAGGGCGCTCATCCCCACGACGCGGCCAACCTGCTGGACCGCTTCGCCATAGCCGTGCGCTCGGGCCATCACTGTGCCCAACCGCTGATGACACACCTGGGCATGGACAATACCCTTCGCGCCTCGCTCTATCTCTACAATACTCGGGCGGAGGTGGAGGTCCTTCTCGGCGCCCTTCAAGAGGTCCGGAAGCTTCTGGTCCGGTGAGGGGCATTCCACCCAGGCCCGGTCCATTCGGTTCCGCGGGGGGTTCAACGCGAAAGGTCCGCCGTTTCTCGATCACAGGTCATGTTACCGTTGCGCCCTCTCACGCATCTATAGTACCCTGACGTGGAGGTGAGAAATGAGCGTAGACCGTACGCTGAGAGGAATTGCGGGCTTCTTCATCTTGCTCTCGGTGGCGCTTGGATTTTGGGCCAGCCCGTTGTGGTATCTTCTTACCGCCTTCGTGGGGCTGAACTTGCTTCAGTCCTTCCTCACCAACTGGTGCCCCATGATGTGGTTTCTGAAAAAGGCAGGGCTTCAATGACAGGACGAGACCTGCTCATCTACGGCGCGGTGATTGCGGCATGGTATCTCCTCAACCGCTTCCTGTTGCCGAAGATGGGGGTCGGTACCTGAATGTCTCAATCCTGCGGGACCGGGTCCGGTCCCACGGAAGCAAGGAGGCCAAGTGATGGCGAAGAACGTAACCGAAGTGACGGATAACTCCTTTCAGTCCGAGGTGCTCGAGTCCACTAAGCCGGTCCTCGTGGATTTCTGGGCACCCTGGTGTGGGCCATGCCGAATGGTAGCCCCAGTAGTGGAAGAGCTGTCCGGCGAGCTATCCGAGAAAATCAAATTCACCAAGCTGAACGTGGATGAGAACCAGAACGTGGCGGCGCAGTTTGGGATCATGGCCATACCCTCACTGCTCATCTTCAAGAATGGGCAGGTGGCGCAGCAGCATGTGGGCGCTCTTTCTAAGGCCGCACTTAAAGGACTATTGGATAAGGTCCTCTAATAAAGAGTGAATATCAATGCCAATCTATGAGTACCAATGTGAGAACTGCGCGCTTCGGTACGAGAAGATCATCTTCCGCTCCGATGCGCCACCACCTCCTTGTCCGAACTGCGGTTCGGAGAAGGTGCACAAACTGATATCCGTGCCGGGTGCCTGCGGGGTTGCAACAACGTCCGGCGGCTTTGGCTCCTCGGGGGGCTCCTCCTCGTCGGGATGCGGATCCGGCTTCAGCTGAGCGGGTTGATACCGCAGGTCGCCGTGAGCGGCCCCTGAAAACGTACGGCAGGCGAGCACTGACTCCAGGCGGGTTGTCCGCCTGGAGTTGCTGTATTGGAGTTCCCTTACTACTAATATACTAATCCAGAGTATTTGATAGCGGCTTACTGTGACCTGCCATTGCAGTATAATAAGCGTATGAATGTCTGGCGCGCGGGCTGCTGGTGATAGGGCGGCGGTGCAGGCCGGGGAGGCACCACAGTTGCACCCGGCCAACTTGCACCTTACGTTCGGAACAAGGAGCCCACACATGCCAGCAATCCAGGTACGCTCAAAGCGGCAGCGGAAGGGGACTTCAACACAGGTTTCCACCGTACCCTTGGTTCCAGTGGCCCCAGACGACTGGATGGACGACCGCGAGGTGCTGGAAGATAAGGATCTATGTGTGGACCTGTGGGAGCAGCGGCTGGGCGACGAGCCGGACCGCACTCCGAGCCGGGGCGCGAAAGCGGGAGACGGCTTGCCGTCGCCAGCATTGCCGGAGTAGACCGCGCTGCGGGAGCGGTGACGCCAAGAGCAAGAGAATGGGGCGTGGATTAAGAAGGCTGGCCGTATCGTCAAAGCAGCAAGAGCGAGTGACCGCGCTCAAGCAAAGTCTGATAAGATATCTTATGTTAAATACTCAGCGAAACAAGAGAGAGGCCGACGGCATTCGCACATTAGGGATGAGGTCGTGTTGGAAGTGAGCGGCTGCGGAAAGGGCGGCGCCCACAGGCTTCGCCTCCCGGGTGTCATCCGTCCTTGCCGGCCTCCGGCCGCTTGAAGGCCCGGCTCTCGGCAACCCACGCGCTCCCCTCCTCCGTGGTTTCGAGCTTCCAGATGGGGACATCGTCCTTGAGGGCGTCCACCAAGTGTTGGCAGGCCTCGAAGGCTGGGGCGCGATGCGGCGCGGAGACGGCGATGACCACCGCTGTTTCGCCTATGGCGACGGATCCAAGGCGGTGGACGATGGCGATCCTTAGCAGCCCCCATCGCTGTCGTGCCTTTTCAGCGATCTGCTGGAGGAGTTCGGCGGCCATGGTTTCGTAGGCCTCATAGCGCAGCCTCAAGACGCGCTTGCCCTCGTGATGGTTCCGCACCGTCCCCGTGAACGTCAGCACGCAGCCAGCAGATTCATCTCTCACCTGACGTATGATAGATTGTTCATCTATGGGCTCATAAGTAAGATCAATTAGCATATCGGATTGAGGCCTCACGCTACCCTCCACTCGTCGGCAAGAGGAAACAGAGCTCCTGCCCCTCCACAAGCGGGGCATCCCAGGAGGCAAAGCGCCGGTCCACCGCGGGCCTCGGGTCGTAGGGCAGATCCCGCAACCCCGCATGGAGCTTGCAAAGGCCTCTCCATGCTTCCAGAATGTTGGCCCCCGCTGGAATCGACAAGAGCTCCGCGTCGCAATCGCAGAGTTCCCTCATCAAGGCAAAGTGAACCACGCGCACGTTCATTGGCTCTCTTCTCGTTTTTCAAGGTCCTGGAATATTCTTTGGCACAGGTTGTGGATTCCAGATTGCAGGTGCGGCAGTGACGTGGCCACCGTATAACCTGGCGTGAGGTAAATCCCCCGTTGAGCGTCCACAAGGACCTCGTCCTGTTGAAGATCGAAGCAGCCCTTCCCCTCCGGCCAGGGACCCAGTACCGAACTCACCACGAATTCCGCGAGGGAGATGGCGCCAATCAGCCCTCCAGATTCGTGGACGGCTCCAAGAAAACGGCCTACGGCCTCTACGGCACTCCGTTCCTCCAAGGTGGCGAAACCGGTCAGCAAGTTCTTGACGGGACCTTGACCACCAGGAATAATTAGCGCATCCAGTAAGTTGGGTGATATTTCATCCAACAAATATAGTTTCCCTCGCACAAGCCTCGCCGCTTCCTGCATTTGTCGGCGGCTTTCTCCTTCCACCTCGTGAGCCGTAGTATGATCGACGGTATGAAATTGGGGCACATCCATGGCCAAAGGCACCAATTCGTGTCCAGCGGCCTGTATCTCGAGCATGACCAGTACGGCTTCTTGCGGGTCCGTCCCGTCGTACGCACCGCAACCGGTCAGAAGGACCCCTATCCTTCGCTTCAAGGCTTCTTCTCCAAGGCCTCGGCGGCGGCAGAGACCAACATCTTCGTGGCCTCCTCGATGGGAAGGTTCAATTTCACCCCTGCCGCGTGCTGGTGGCCGCCACCTCCCCAGGGGCTCACGAACTTGTCGATGGCGAAATCCCCCCTCGACCGGCAGGAAACCTTCGTTACCCCAGCGCCCAACTCCTTGAAGTAGAAACCGGCCAGGACACCGTCCAGTTCAAGCGTGAAGTTGACCATATCGTCCGCATCCTCCATCCGGGCTCCGTACTTCTGGAGCACCGCCTGACGGATTTGGAGCCAGGCTACCTTTCCGCCGGGGGAAATGCGCACGGTGGAGAGGACTTCACTCGTCAACCAGAGCCGTAGAGGCGTCAGCCGTTCGAAGAGCTCCGTATAGACTTTCTGCGGATCCACGCCCGCTTCCAGTAGCTTAGCTATGAGTCGGTGCGTTTCGGGCGTCGTTCCGGGATAGCGGAAACCACCGGTATCGGTGTGGATGGCCACGTAGAGGGGTTCGGCTATGTCCAAAGTCAAGGGTATGCTGAGCTCTTTCAGGATCCTCGTCGTGACCTCGCCCGTTGCACAGGCCTGTGTGTCCAAGAGGTAGTGGACTCCGCTCGTCCTGTCCATGCGGTGGTGATCCACCACCAGGATTCCCTCGCTCAGACGGGCCAGCGGAAGCACGTCCCCCAGGCGCTCGAAGGCGCCGATATCCAGCACCACCGTTAGGGCGCCGGTGAAATAGCGTTCCGGCGACTCCATCTCCCGAACCGATTGGATTTCCGACGCGCGCTTGAGAAGAAACCGGAGGTTTTCCGGAACGGGCGTAGGATTGATAATCGCGACGTCACAACCCAACTGCCGCAGCCCCCTCGCGAGCGCAAGCTGGCTCCCCACTCCGTCGCCGTCCGAGGAAACGTGGGTCGTCAGAACGAATTTTCGGCCGGACCTAAGGAAATCCACCTCTTGTGACCCGATGTGCATCTGGTCTCCTTAACGTAATCTTGCATCTTAGGGGATGAGGTGCTGCCGCGCAAGCAAGGGGTGGCCACAGCAAGGGGTGGCCACCCGAGCCACGGCGGCGTCGGAGAAGGGACAGCATTCAACTGGGCCAAGGCTTGTGCTAGACTAAGGAAGGAGTTTTGCCCCTTGCTGAAGTACTACCGTCACCAATTCAACTCAGTCTGTGTCCTGGCCGATTTGCTGGCCCTGCTCTTTTCGTTCTTCCTGGCCTTCTGGGCCCGCCGGGATCTTGTCCCTCGCCTCTCCGCCATTCTGGCTTCACGCCCGATGTTCGGGTTCGCCGACTATGTTCCGGTGTTTCTCCTGGCTTCACTCGTAATCATGGGTACCCTCTTCTCCGCTGGCGCCTACCGGCAGAATCCGGGCGTCTCCTTGACTTTGACCTTCGCGAGTAACGTGAAGGCCGCCGCCATCGCGTTGCTTCTGACGCTGGCCCTCGCCTACCTTCTGAAGCTGACCTTCATGAGCCGGCTTTTCTTAGCCTCGTTCCTTGGCCTCTTCGTGATCCACTCCACGGTTCTGAAGCACGTGGTGGCAATCTGGTTCCGGCGAAGGGCCGCCGCCGGAAAGGACTGCCGCCTCGTGGTTCTGGTCGGAACTGGGGAAAAGGCTCAGAAAGTGGCCAAGCGCTTGTTAGAGAGGCCTGAGCTGGGAGTCTGCCCGCGGGGCTTCATGACTCTCGGGCAAGAGGGCGAGAGGGAGGGCACTGCTGCGCTGGAGGCCTTGGGGGTGGCCAATCTGGGGAACGTCCAGGCCCTGCCGCACTTCCTCGCGAGGGAGGTGGTCGACGGCGTGATCTTCTGCGTGGATACCCAGGATCTCGCCGAACTCGAGGAGCTTTTTCTGATCTGTGAAGACCTCGGACTGGATACGCTGGTGGCTGCCAACCTCTTCCCGCATCTCTCGGCGACGGTGCAGATGGAGCGGATCGAGGAACTTCCCCTCCTCCGTTACACGACGGTGCCGCACGATCAGGTGGCACTCTTCCTCAAGAGAAGCCTGGACGTATGTGTCTCTTCGCTAGGGCTGCTTCTTCTGGCACCGCTACTAGGTCTTGTCGCGATCGCCATTAGGGCTACCAGCCCTGGCACCATATTCTTTGTTCAGGAGCGAATGGGGTTGAACGGCCGTCGCTTCAAGTGTGTCAAATTTCGGACCATGGTGCAGGGCGCTGAAACCCTCAAGGACCATCTCGAGCACATGAATGAGGTGGATGGGCCCGTATTCAAGATTCGGGAGGATCCAAGGGTGACGCCCGTAGGGCGCTTGCTGCGCAAGAGCTCCTTGGACGAACTTCCACAGCTATGGAACGTCCTCAAGGGCGACATGTCCCTCGTGGGACCGCGCCCCCCCATCCCCTCGGAGGTGGAAAAATACCAGAGATGGCAGCGAAGGCGCCTCTCGATGCGCCCGGGCATCACCTGCCTCTGGCAGATCTCCGGGCGGAGCAACCTCGATTTCGACACCTGGATGCGCCTGGACCTGCAGTACATCGACCACTGGAGCCTGATGCTGGATTTCGTCATCCTGATCAAGACCGTCCCAGCCGTGCTCAGCGCGCGCGGAGCTGCCTGATGACCCGTTCGGCGGTACCCCGCCGTGGTCCGTGCTAGGACGAGAGCATGGCCATCCCCCGCGACGGCCCGAGACTCTCCTCGATCCTGCTGTGGACCCTCCTGGCCGGCCTTTGCCTTCTCGGCATGGATCGGCCCCTTTGGCCGGGCGGAGAGGCGAGACAAGCGGAAATCGGCAGAGAGATGACCCTTCGCCCGACGATGGTTCCGCGCTTCAACGGTGAGCTCGTCCTCGATCTCCCTCCCCTGTACGCTTGGCTCGCCGCCTCTTCCTTTGCCCTCGCCGGATCCTTCACCCCGGCTTCCATGCGTATCGTGAGTGCGCTCGCGGCCTTCCTTCTCCTCCTGCTGACCTACCGGCTAGCCTCGGCCGCCGGTCTGCGGGAGCTGGCCGGAAGGGCTGCCTTCCTCATGGCAACGAGCCTCACGCTCCTCGGCGCGGGCCACTGGATAGGCCCCACCGCCCTGGAAGGACTCTGTGGGGCCCTGGCGCTTTCGGCCCTGTGGCACTTCGTGCGGGGGCCGTCACCGCGCCGCGCTGCTTTGCTCACGGCCTCTCTGGTGCTCACTTTTTGGTGTTCGGGAGTCGCCGGCCTCTGGGTTACGGCGGGGGCCGGAATCCTTCTCCACAGTCGCCCTACCGGCGACAAGAGGGAACACCCCGTTCGTCTTCTGGTCACGGCCACCCTCTTCGCGATCACCGGGTGCGCTCCGTGGTTCCTGGCGACGTGGCCGACGGCATCGCCTTCGCAGAGAACCACGCTCTTGATGGGGTTGCCGGCTGGCCGTTCCCTCTGGCCTTTGTCGGGGATGGGACTGGATCTCCTCATCCTGAGCAGCATGGCCGTGCCGTGGCTGGTGCCGATCGTTTCTTTGGGGCGGCCTGCATTCTGGCGCCGCGTCGTGGCCCGCAACTCCGAACTGTCAGAGCTGGCGGTGCTTTCGGCGGGGGCCTTCGGGGCCTTGCTCTTGTGGCCGGGCGGACGGCCAGGTCTGGTACTGGCATTGGCTCCTTTCGTTTTCCTCCTGGTTGCCGCGGCCACCCGGGAGCTGGTGGGGCCGGACCCTCCGTGGGTCGCGGCGCTCCCCTCTTCCCTGGCCCTTCCCCTCTTGGACTTCCCCGCGCTCCTCGCGGTTGCGGCACCGGCGCTGGCCATCCTGTGGAGCCGCTCCCTGTGGCCCTCCTACGCGCTCATGCTGGGATTGGGCGCGCTGGCGAGCGCAGGAGGACTGGCCTCGGCCCGCGCCGGGCGCTGGCGCAACCTATGGGACCTCCAGAGAATGGGAGCCGCGCTTTTCTGCATGGCGGTCCTCGTGTCGCTGGTTCCCCTTCTGAACCTGAGCCGGGACCCCACGCCCGCCATTCGCTGGCTCCAGGATGAGGTGCCCCCCGGGCAGGCCGTGGGGATTGCCGCCGGCGAGCAAGACCTCCGCGGCTGGGTCTCCTTTCTGGGTGAACGCACGGTCGTTCCGCTGGTGGAGCCCATACAGGGCAATGCTCCGAGTATAGGATGGGTCTTGGAGCACGCGGGTCCCGGCTATAGATACACCGATCTGCGGCGGTTCGGCTTCGAGATGCAGGCTCGGGCCGCATTTGCGGCGACGGGGGGACTTTCCCTCTGGAAGAGGCGGGGCGACTCTCACGCCAGCCGGCTCGCGCCAGCCGGCTTGCGCCGAAATCCCCGGAGGGGCACACTGTCAATGGTCGGCACGATGACTGACTTCTCGGGTGCAATGTGGGGGTGGTATCCATGAGCTGGTTCGAGCGGGTGTTTGGCCTGCAGTCCCAACGTAGCGGACACCGCAACATCTACGACATCCCCGAGGAGGCGCGGATGGAACTGCGGCGCCAGAAGCGCCTGGAGGAGAGAACGGCGGCGGACAAGCTGCTGGAGGCTTTTCCCGTGCCCGATGCGCCAGAGGTCCCGCGGTTGGGTCTGCGCGTGGAACCCGCCAGCCACGAGGGTCTCTTTCAAGGAGTTCCCCCGCTGCTGGAGGCGCTCCGGGCCGGAGGGGCAAGGGCCACCTTCTACCTGAACCTGGGCCCAGACCGCGCCGGCCTCTATTTCGTCAGGCTCCTCAGAAATCCCCGCCAGCTCCTTCGCCTGCGCCGGTTCGGACTCCTCCGCGGCTGCTCCTGGCGGACAAGGCTGTCGGGGCTTCTTGTTCCCCCGAGGGTGGTGGGTGCCGAGGCGGCGCCCCTCGCCAGACGGATCGCCGAAGAAGGACACGAGGTGGGCGTTCAGCCGTGGGACCGACACGCGTGGCAGACGGGCATCGAACACATGTCGGCCGATCTCATCGATTTGCAGATGGAAAGGGCCGCCGAAGCCTACGAACAAATCTTCGGCCGGGAACCCCAAACCATGGCTTCGCCGGGCTTCGTGTGCTCCAACGAAAGCCTTCGGCACGAGGAGAAACTCGGGCTGCGCCTCGCCTCGGACTCGCACGGTACGGACCCGTACCTTCCGAGCATCGAAGCCCACGCCCTCCGCGTTCCCCAGGTCCCCAACACGGCCCCCACCCTTCTGGACGCCTTGGGGATCAGCGCGCCCGATGCCGCCTCCTTTTACGAGTCGGTCCTGGCGGAGACGGGAGGGGGGCACTGGCCCGTCCTCACCGTTTACCCGGAGGTGGAGGGGATGGTCTTCCTTGAAGCCTTCCAGGCATTTCTCGGTGCGGCCGCCCGGAAGGGCGTGAAGGTGGTCCCCCTCTCCGAACTTCTGGCCGCGCGCCTGGCACTGGAAGGAGGTCTGCCTTCCTGCACCATCTCGTACGGCCTGTTGGACGGCCATCTGGGGCTCTGCTCGATTCAAATGTTCCAGGTCTGAGATCCCGTCTCCAGCCCCGTCGGCAGGCCGAACCCCTCCCGGAGAGAACCCGGCCCCGGATTCGACCACGGGCGCTTGCCCAAAGAGCCCTATTTTGTTAAGGTTGAAGGCCATGCCGGCGGGAAGTTCCCCTCGCGGTGGCGGGGGGGCCTCACCGGATTTCCTGAGACTTTGGAGGTTGTCATGTCCTCGCGCACCGAAGAGTACATCCAGATGGACGATGCCTACGGGGCCCATAACTACCACCCACTGCCGGTGGTCATCGAGAAGGCGGAACGGGTCTGGGTCTGGGACGTGGACGGCAACAAGTACATGGACTGCCTCTCGGCCTACTCGGCCGTGAATCAGGGCCACCGCCACCCGAAGATCGTCGAGGCGCTCAAGGCCCAGGCGGACCGCGTGACCCTCACTTCGAGGGCTTTCCACAACGACCAGATGGGCCCCTGGCTCAAGCTCCTGTGCGAGATCACGGGCTACCAGAAGGCCCTGCCCATGAACACCGGCGCCGAGGCGGTGGAAACGGCCATCAAGGCGGCACGGAAATGGGGCCAGACCGTCAAGGGGGTGGCGGCGGGCCGCCAGGAGATCGTGGTCTGCGAGCAGAATTTCCACGGCCGCACCACGACCATCGTCGGTTTTTCTTCGGATGCCCAGACTCGCGAGGGCTTCGGTCCCTACACGCCCGGCTTCAAGATGATCCCTTTCGGTGACGTGAAGGCCCTCGATGCGGCCATCACGAGCGATACCGTGGCGTTTCTCGTGGAGCCGGTGCAGGGGGAGGCCGGCGTCGTGGTGCCCCCGGAGGGCTTCTTGAAGGCCGCCTACGACCTCTGCAAGAAGCGCAACGTGCTCTTCGTGGCCGACGAGGTTCAGACGGGGTTCTGCCGCACGGGCCGCTGGTTCGCGTGCGACTACGAGGCCGTCAAGCCGGACATCATGGTCCTGGGCAAGGCTCTCGGGGGCGGCCTGTTCCCCGTTTCCGCCATCGTGGCGGACGAGGAGGTCATGGGCGTCTTCCATCCCGGCGACCACGGCTCCACCTTCGGGGGCAACCCGCTGGCCGCCGCCGTCTCCAAGGCGGCCCTCGAGGTGCTGCGGGATGAGAAGCTCGACAAGCGCGCCGCCGAGCTTGGCGAACACTTCATGGAGAAGCTCAGGAAGCTGGGGAGTCCCCACATCGAGCGGGTGCGCGGCAAGGGACTGCTCATCGGCGTGGTCATCAAGACGGGCTCGGGCCCGGCCCGGCCCTTCTGCATGAAGCTCATGGAGCACGGCATCCTGGCCAAGGACACGCACGAACAGGTGATCCGCTTCGCCCCTGCCCTCGTCATCACCCGCGAGGAGGTCGACTGGGCGGTGGAGCAGATCGGGAAGGTGCTGGCCTGACGGGTGACGCCTTGACCGACGCGGGGCCGCCCTCGCCGTGGGCGGCCCCGTTTTCGTTTGGGGACCCGATGAGGAGAAGCGAGCGTGAGCTACGCCGACGGTCCTGATTCCCCGCCTCGGGCAGTGGCAGGAGCGTCGCGCCTTCCCTTGCTTTCCACCGCGGCACTCCTATCCATCACGGCCGTCTGGGGCATCAGTTTCGTCTGGGTGCGGGACGCCGTGGCCGTCTACCCCGTCTTCCCCTTCCTCGCCGTTCGCTTCACCCTGGGAGCCTTGGTGCTGTTGCCCTTCCTTGGGCGCAGGCTCTCGCGCTCAGACCGGGGCGCGCTCCTCGGCGGATTTTGGATGGGGCTGGCCCTCTTTTGCGGTTACGCCTTCCAGACGTTAGGCCTTCTCTTCACCAGTGCTTCGCATAGCGGCTTCATCACCGGCCTCTTCGTGGTTCTGACACCGGTCTTTCAGGCCCTCTGGCTCAGGCGCGCCCCGAGACTGGCCGTCATCGCCGCCGTGCTGCTGGCCTCCTCGGGCCTCTTTCTGCTCTCCTTTGCGGGCGGCCTTGAGGGATTGAACCGTGGAGACCTTCTCAGCCTGATCTGCGCGGCGGTCTACGCCGTTCACCTCCTGGTCACGGGCCATCAGGCTCGCCGCCACGACACGGGCGTCCTGGTCCTGGCCCAGCTCGTCACCGTGGCGGGCCTCGCCTGGCTGGCTTCGATTCCCCGGCTGGGAAAGATCTGGCCCATTCCGTCGGTAGCGGCATGGGCAATCCTGCTCACCGCCCTGCTGGCAACGGCCCTCGCCTACCTGGTTCAGACCGCCTGTCAGCGGCACGTCTCCGCGGTCAAGACAGCGCTCATCTTCACGATGGAGCCCGTCTTCGCCGGACTTTTCGCCGTGTGGGTCGGCGGGGAAACCCTCGGGCTCCGCGGTCTCCTCGGAGGAGGTCTCATCGTGGCGGGCATGCTCTGGGGACAGCTATCCGAGCACGAATGACTGGGGGTTGCGCCCCCGCGGCGACCGTGTATCCTGTTCCCATGGATAGAGCCATCACCCTGCTGATCGTCGATGACGTGGGGGCCTTCTTGGATCTGGAGCGGACCTTCCTGCGAAGGGCCGTCTGCAAGATTCTCACGGCCTCGACGGGGCTGGAAGCCATCAAGACCGCCCATGCCCACAGGCCCGACCTCATCCTCCTGGATGTGGAGATGCCGGAGATGAACGGCATCGAGGCGGCGCGCGTCCTGAAGACAACGCCCGGCCTCTCCGCCATACCCGTCGTGATGGTGTCCGGGACGCAGCGCAGGGACGAAGCATTGGCCGCCGGGGCGCGCGAATTCGTGACCAAGCCCCTGGACGAGGAGCGCTTTCTCGACCTCGTCCGGCGTCACGTCCCCCTTCGGGAACGGATGGACGCCAGGCGCGAAGTCCTCGCCCGGTGCAGGATTACCGCGGATGGGGTCGGAGGCGAGGGCGTGACGGCGGACGTCTCAGTGTCGGGTCTGCGGCTCGAAACGGACCTGCACCTGTCGCTGGGCGACCGGGTCACGGTCCGGTTCCGCCTGCCCTACCGCCCGCCGCACGAGGAGATCGGGGCAGACGCGTTCGTGGTTCGCCTCGCGCCCGGAGGCTTTGGCCTGGGTTTTGCCGGCTTATCCGAAGCGGACCGCTGGCGCCTGCAGGAATTCATCGCCGAGACGGCGGACTGAAAAAGCGGGCGGTCGTCTTGCGGCGGCCGCCCGCTTTCCTCACCCTAAAAGCCATTCGCCGCGGAAAGGCCTATTTGCCTCCCATGGCGATGTGGTTCAACAACCCGCCGTCCTTGAGAATCAGCGCCTGCCGCTGGGTGACGTCCGCCTTCACGCGGAACTCGAAATTTCGCGTCACATCTTTGACGGTCAGAACCCGATCCCCGAGGAGGGAGGCGTGAATCCCCTCCAGGACGAACGTATCTCCCTGCTCGATGCGGTCATAATCGGCCGCGTTCTCGAAGACGAGCGGCAGGATGCCGAAATTCACGAGGTTGGCCTTGTGGATCCGCTCGATGGCCTTGGCGAAGACGGCCTTGACCCCGAGGTGGCTGGGGCAGATGGCCGCGTGCTCGCGGGACGAGCCCTGGCCGTAAGAGTCGCCCCCCACCACGAAGCCGCCGCCCGCATCCAAGGCCCGCTTCGGGAAGGTGGGATCCACGCCGTTGAAGACCACCTCCGCGTACCGGGGGATGTTGGAGCGATACTTGAGGAACTGTCCGGCGGGCATGATATGGTCCGTGGTGATCTTGTCACCCACCTTCAACAGCACGCTCTTCTCGATGCGGTCCGGCAGGGGCTGGGTTTTTGGCGGGGCGCCGATGTTGGGCCCGCGGATCACCTCGACGGCCGAACCGTCCGGCGGAGGAGTGAGCACCATGGAGTCATCGATCATGAAGCTCTCGGGGAGATCGAAGACCGGCGGAGCGATGCCCAGGCCGCGGGGTTCGGTGAACTCCCCCGTCAGCGCGCACGCCACGCAGGTTTCGGGGCTGGCCAGGAAGACCATGGCATCGGCCGTACCGGAGCGGCCCTTGAAGTTTCGGTTGTTCGAGCGGACCGATACCTCTCCGGACCCGGGGGCGTGACCCGAGCCGATACAGAAGCCGCAGGCCGTCTCGGCAATCCGCGCTCCCGCCTGGAGGAAGAGGGTCATGAAGCCCCGCTGCGAGGCCTCCATCTCCACCTGCCGGCTGCCCGGTGCTATCACCAGTTCCACGTCGGGGTGTACGTGGCGCCCCTTGAGCATCTGGGCCACGACCGCCAGGTCTCGCAGGGAGGAGTTGGTGCAGGAACCGATGCAGACCTGATTCACCCGCTTGCCCTTGAGGCCGGCCACGGTGGCCACGCTGTCGGGGCTGTGGGGCTGGGCCACCATGGACTGGAGCTTGGAGAGGTCGATCTCGATCACCTCGTCGTAGGCCGCGTCGGCATCCGCAGCCAGAGGCCTGTACACGGACTCCCTACGCTGCGCCTTCAGGAACGAGAGGGTCTGCTCGTCGCTCGGAAAGACCGACGTGGTCACCCCCAGTTCGGCGCCCATGTTGGTGATGGTGGCGCGTTCAGGCACCGAGAGGTGGGCCAGGGCCGGGCCGGCGTACTCCACGATCTTGCCCACGTTCCCCTTGGTGGTCATGATCGAGAGCAGCCCGAGGATCACGTCCTTGGCCGACACGAAGGGGGGAAACTTGCCCGTCAAGTAGACCTTGACCACCTTGGGTCTGGGCATGTAGAAGGCCCCTCCGCCCATGGCCACCGCCACGTCCAACCCACCTACGCCGATGGCGATCATGCCGATCCCTCCCGCCGTCGGGGTGTGGCTGTCCGAGCCCAGCAGGGTCTTGCCCGGCGCGCCGAAGCGCTCCAGGTGAACCTGATGGCAGATGCCGTTGCCGGCCTTGCTGTAATAGATGCCGTGGTGGGCGGCGACGGTCTGCAGGTAGCGGTGGTCGTCGGCGTTCTCGAAGCCCACCTGAAGGGTGTTGTGATCCACGTACGACACCGAGAGTTCGGTCTTGACCCTCGGGATGCCCATGGTTTCGAATTGGAGATATGCCATGGTCCCCGTGGCGTCCTGGGTGAGGGTCTGGTCCACCCGGATGGCGATTTCGTCTCCCTGGTGAAGGTCGCCCGCGACCAGGTGGCTGCCGAGGATCTTCTGCACTAGGTTCTCACCCATCGTTGTCTCCTTCGCATTGTCCGGGTCCCCCGACTCGTGGCGGACGATCATTCTAGGGAGCCATCGGTGGACTGTCAAGGAGCATAGGCGGCAGGGCGCCCGCCGGGCCAAAGTACACACCGCGGGCCCGTGCTCGGTGCCTTCTGCCTCCGTACGGCCCTATGCTATGCTGTCTGGCTTGAGGGAGAACGCATGGACTCCGTGGACTACGGAATCATCGGCGGCTCAGGGTTGTACCGCATGGCCGGACTGGAGGCCACCGGCCGCGTGGCCCTGCGGACCCCCTTCGGGGAGCCTTCGGACGCCTACGTGTTGGGAACCCTGGCCGGCCGGCGCGTGGCCTTCCTCGCCCGGCACGGAGAGGGCCACCGCATCTTGCCCTCTGAGGTCAATTTCCGCGCCAATATATACGGCTTCAAGCTCCTGGGGGCCTCGGCCATCCTCTCGGCTTCCGCGGTGGGAAGTCTCAAGCAGGACCTGCATCCAGGCGACATGGTGGTTCCGGATCAACTCGTGGACAGGACGCGCCACCGTCCCGACACCTTCTTCGGCGACGGCATCGTGGCCCACGCCGGCTTCGCCGATCCCTTCTGTCCGGAGCTGCGGCACCGGCTGATCGCGGCCTGCCGCGAGAAGGACATGCCGGTGCACGAGCAGGGCACCTACCTCTGCATGGAGGGCCCGCAGTTCTCCACCCGGGCCGAGAGCAACCTGTATCGGGCCTGGGGCATGGACGTCATCGGAATGACCAATCTCCAGGAGGCCAAGCTGGCCAGAGAGGCCGAGATCTGCTACGCCACCTTGGCCCTCGTCACCGATTACGACTGCTGGCACCCGGACCACGACTCCGTGGCCATTCAGGACGTGCTCAAGGTCCTGAAGCAGAACGCCGAGAACGCGCAGGCGATCCTGGCTGCCGTCGCGAGCCTTCCGCCCCCCCGGGGCTGCCCCTGCCAGCGCGCGCTGGAACACGCCGTCGTGACGGCCAGGGAGCATTGGCCGGAAGCGACGTACCACCGGCTTCGGCCACTACTCCAAAGGCTGGAAGAAAAGAGAGCGTCACGATGAGGCTGCTGGTGCTCGGAACGGTCGCCTACGACACCGTAAAAACTCCTTTCGGCCGGCGCGAACAGGCGCTGGGCGGGTCGGCCACCTATTGCGCCTTGGCGGCCTCCTACTTCACGGAGGTGGCCATTCTTGGAGTAGTAGGTGAGGATTTCAATGATAGCGACCGAGAATTGCTAATTCGACACAAAGTTGATCTGTCCGGGCTTTCCACTATCGCCGGCGGCCGCTGCTTCCACTGGCAGGGCGAATACGGATTCGACTTGAACACGGCGGTCACCCTGCGCACGGATTTGAACGTTCTCGAGAGTTTCGATCCGATCGTACCCGAACACCTCCGCGAGGTTCCCTATGTCTTCCTGGCCAACATGGATCCCGAGATCCAGATAAAAACCCTCGACCAGCTCACGGGGCCAAAGGTGGTGGCGGCGGACACCATGAACTACTGGATCGAGCAGAAACGCGGGGGGCTTCTGGATCTCCTGGCCCGGGTCCACATCCTCGTGATCAACGAAGCGGAAGTCCGCCAACTGACGGGTGATTATAACCTGCTGCGCGCCGGGCACCGCATTCTCTCCTACGGCCCCAAGATGCTGATCGTCAAGCGCGGGGAGTACGGAGTCTTGAAAATCACCGACGACTCCGTCTTCGCCGCCCCCGCCTACCCCCTGGAATCGGTTTTCGACCCCACGGGAGCGGGTGACTCCTTCGCCGGGGGGTTCATCGGGCACCTCGCGGGGAACGGGAACCTGCAGCCGGAGGCGCTCCGACAGGCCATCATCATGGGGAGCGTCATGGCCTCCTACAACGTGGAGGACTTTTCGACGGCCCGTCTCGCCTCCCTCTCCCGCCAGGAGATCGACGAGAGATACCGGGGCTTCCGGCGATTGACGGAATTTGGGGATCTCTGAAGCACGAGAGTGAGTGGAAGCGGACCGGGGCTGCTGGAGCCCGGGACGATGAATGGAGGACGCCATGGTGAAGACGCTGGAGGGGGCCCTATCGGCCAAAGGGCTTTCGTTCGGGATCGTGGTCAGCCGATTCAACGAGTTCTTTTCCAAGAAGCTGCTCGATGGTGCGCTGGACTGCATCGTGCGCCACGGCGGCGACGAGAAAGCCGTGACCGTGGCCTGGGTGCCCGGGGGATTTGAGCTGCCCATGGTCGCCAAGAGGATGGCGGCCGGCGGTAAGTTCGACGCCGTCATCGCCCTGGGAGCCCTCATTCGCGGCAATACGCCCCATTTCGAGTACATCGCCGCAGAGGTCGCCAAGGGCCTCGCCGCCTCCGCCCTCGAGACCAACCTTCCGGTGGCCTTCGGGGTCATCACGACGGACACCCTGGAGCAGGCCATCGAGCGGTCCGGCACCAAGGCGGGCAACAAGGGCTTCGATGCCGCCATGGCCGCCATCGAGATGGCGAACCTCTACAAGGCGCTGTGATGGGCATTCGCCGCGAGGGCAGGGAGTTGGCCCTCACCTACCTCTACCAGCTGGATCTCGGGGTGGAGGACATAGCCTCCGTGGAGGCCTCCATCGGCCAGGAGCGAAAGACCTCCAGCCGGGTCAAGCAGTTTGCCCGGCAGCTGGTTCGGGGCGTATGGGCGCAGAGGGATGAGGTGGACCGCCTCATCTCCGCCAACCTGATGCACTGGAAGCTGGAGCGCCTCACCCGAACGGACCGCGGCCTCCTGCGCATGGCCGTCTACGAGATGTGTTTTGATCCGGAAGTCCCCGGGAAGGTGGCCATCAATGAAGCCGTGGAAATCGGCAAGAAGTTCGGAGGCGACGAATCCGCCCGCTTCCTCAACGGCGTGTTGGATGCGGTTTTTCATTCTCCTGATCTTTCTCGCGGGGGCCAGTCTTCCAGCATCGAGCGCACCGGCCGCTGAGCCCCTTCGTGCCGAAGGGTACGGATGGGTCTCCGGGCAGCAGCAAGGGCAGTATCTTCTGGATGCTCCGCAAGCCCCCGTTCCACCGGGGGTGAAGATCAACGGCTACCAGCAGACCGTGGAACGCACACCCCGAGGCTATCGCATTGACGTGGATGTCTCGGCTCCGCCCTTGCGCGTGCGAATTCCCTTTCGTCCGGGCCTTTTGCCGCGTAGCCTGGGCCTGCCGCCGGAGGCCGCCCGCGGTCTTCAGGAAGCGCTGGCCGGCTGCCAACGGGCGGATGAGGCCGTGGAAGCGGTGCTGCTCTACCTTCGGACCCATCTGCACTACGCGGGCAGGCCGGATTTCACCGAGAGCATTCCGAGGATCTTCGAGCGCGGCGAGGCCTCCTGCGTGGGCCTCACCGCGGCCGCTTGCGGCATCCTCAACGCGCTGGGCATTCACAGCCGCGAGGTCGTGGGGATTCTCCTCCCTTCGGGTACCTCCTCCGTCCGCCTGGAAGGAGGCATGCTGCACGCGTGGGTCGAAGTCGATTACGGCGAGGCGAACCGCGTCTATTGCGATGCCCTGAGGTCCGCCGGTTGGGTGTCGGCGGAGTATATCGTCCTCAGATCCGGCGAGGGTCTCTCCGTAGGAACGCTTGCTCGATACGCGGGCGCAACCCTGACGCGCCTGGATTTTCGCGACCGCCTCTTCTACGAGCCCGCCCCCGGGAAAGCGTGCGTTCTCTGGAAGCGTCCCGAGCAGTCTTCATTCACGGGGATACTGCTGTCGGGAAAGCTGCTCGGCCCCATGGATGCGCCCCTCGCCGGCCAGGCCGAGCTCATCGGCGGCGGCGCCTCCACTTCCATGCCCCTCTGGGAGGGCAATTTCTTCTTCCGCGACCTGGAGCCCGGACGGTACCGAGTCGTGTTGCGTCCCACCGGAGGCCCTCCGGTGGAAGCCCCGATAACGCTCGGTCCGATGGACAAGCGTAGTCTAGTATTCTATAGTCGAAACGGCGGGGCGCGGGGCTTGCGGAGCGTGCCATGAGTTTGGTGGGCAGCCTGGAGGATCTCTCCCTCCTGGACATCTTGCAGATCGTCAACGTGTCGCGGCGGAGCGGCGTGCTTCGTCTAGCGACGCCGGCGGTGGCGCGAGCGTTCGTCTATTTTAGCGGTGGGAACGTCCTGGATATCGTAGGCGACTTCGACGAGACGGCCTTCCTGGACTTCTTTGAAACGCACGGTCTGGTGGACGCGGAGGAGATCAGGGAGGCCCGTTTCAGGGGCGGGAGTGATCCGCATGGAATCCTCAAGCGCCTGTCCGACACCGGCGCCCTGAACCCGAAACTTCTCGATCAGGCCCGTCGCATCGAACTGGCAGGTCGCCTCAAACTCCTGACCCAGCAGTCCTCGGGCGAGTTTTCCTTTGCCCTGACCGAGGCGGGAGATACCCCCGGAGTTGATGCGCCCCCATCCTTCAGTTCCCTCGCGAAGGCCGTTTCGCCCCAGAACCTGCTGACCCAGACCATGGCCGAGGCCTCCATGTCCGATTGGCTCTCCGGCCCGACCTCCCATCCCCAGGGGGAAGAGAGAGCGGCTACGTCTTCGCCGCCCAAGATGCCGGCTGCCCCCACGCTGCCGGTCGAGGCGCCGGTACGGGCCGCTCCCGCCACCGTGGAACCTGAGTTCAAGCCGTCACCTCGGCAGGAGCAGCCAACGGAGCGGACCGCTTTCGAACTGAGTCACGCCGGCCACACGCCCTGGGCGAAAAACAGGGCTCACGTCGTGCTCGCCACCGACGAATCCATCTTCAAGAACCTTCTGCGTCGAAGGCTTCTCGACCGCTTCGCCCAGGTCGAGGCCGTCGGCTCGCTGGCCGAATACGTTCAGGCCTGCGATCACTACCTCCAGGACCGCCAGCCCTTCCTCGCCCTGGTGGACCTCCTCATGCCCACGCAGAACGGCGAGGGCTACCTCGGAGGATTGGAGATCCTCGAAGCCTCGTCGGTGCGGTTCCCGCAGGTCAAGGTCATCCTGATGAGCGACCTCGAGGACGAGGGGATCCTGGGCGTAGCCAGGAGCAGGGGAGCCGCCGCCATCGTTCCGAAGCCTGGGCTGGCGCACTTGCGCGTAGACCAGTTCGAGAAATCCCTGGACGGGTTCTCAACGGAGCTGGTCAGCCAGATCGAGAAATTCCTGCCCGCCGTCGAGGTGGAGGAGGAGGTAGTGACCTTCTTTCGCGACCTGGGAGCCGAGGCCGTCAGCCAGGGCTACCGAGTCCGCGACCAGCTCGGTCTGCTCAAGGGACTCATGGGGGAACTGGCCAGCCCCAGGGAGTCCAGCGAGATATCGCTGCTGGTCCTGAGACTGGCCGCCGAGTATTTCGAACGCGCGGTTCTCTTCCTGGTCAAGAGGGACCTCATTGTAGGGCTGGGAGGCTTCGGGGAGACGGGAGACACGGAGAAGATGATGGAGAAGGTCCGCAGGCTGAAAGTTCCCGTCGGGACCGCCTCCATTTTCGACGCGGCTGCCCAGCAGCGCTCTACGGTGCTTCGCCACCAGGGTGCCTACACGCAGGCCGACAGCGACTACGCCATGGCCTTGGGAGCGCATGAACCCCAAGAGATGGCGGCCATCCCCATGGTCAGCCGGGGAAGGGTGATTGCCGTCCTCTACGGCGACAACGCGATGTCCGGCTCTCCCATCGAGGATCTGACGGGCGTGGAGATCTTCATGACCCAGGCCGGCCTGGCCATGGAGAAGGCGCTCCTGGAGCTGCAGCTCCACAAGATGCAACACAGCATGCCCAAGCTGGGAGGCGAATAGACGGCACCGCGCGCTGGGACGGAGCGAGCGGGCGCCAGTCCGATGGGACCGGCGCCCGCTGCGTTTTCGCGGCGCCTACGGGTGGCAAGAGGTGCGCCGCCTCGTGACCTCTTCCCCTACTCGTCCCTGAGCGCGGCCTGGGCGGCCGCCAGGCGGGCCACGGGGACGCGGTAGGGCGAGCAGGAGACGTAGTTGAGGCCGATTCTGTGGCAGAACTCCACCGAGGTGGGTTCGCCGCCGTGCTCGCCGCAAATTCCGATCTGGAGATCCTTCCGGGTGGCTCTCCCCTTCTCCACCGCCAGCTTCATGAGCTGTCCCACCCCCTCCTGGTCGATCCGCTGAAAGGGGTCCGCCGCGTAGATCTCCCGGTTGACGTATTCCGCGAGGAACGCGCGCACGTCGTCGCGGGAGATGCCACAGGTGGTCTGCGTCAGGTCGTTGGTGCCGAAGCTGAAGAACTCTGCCTGCTGGGCGATGTGGTCGGCCGTCACGCAGGCCCTGGGCAGTTCGATCATGGTCCCGACGAGATAGTGCAGGGGCACGCCCGCCTTGGCTATGATGGGATCCGCGATGGAGCGCGTCATGTCGTTGAAGATCTTCATCTCCTGCTCGGTCGCCACGATGGGAATCATGATTTCGGGTTTCACGGGGACGCCCTGGCCAACCACCTCGCAGGCAGCCTCCACGATGGCGCGGACCTGCATTTCGTAGATCTCCGGATAGGTGACGCCCAGGCGGCAGCCCCGGTGGCCGAGCATGGGGTTGTTTTCGTGGAGGGCCTCTATGCGCTCCTCGATCTCGTGGACGCTCACCTTCAGCTCATCGGCCACAGCCTTGACCTTCTCAGAGAAATCTTCTGGCTTAAGCGCCTCTCTGGATGGCAGAAATTCATGTAGAGGAGGATCCAGCAGCCGCACCGTGACGGGTTGGCCTCCCATCGCCTTGAAAATGCCGATGAAGTCCTCTTTCTGCATGGGGAAGAGGTAAGCCAGGGCCTTCTTGCGCTCCTCCACGTCCTTTGCGAGGATCATGCGGCGCACGTAGTGGATGCGCTCGCCCTCGAAAAACATGTGCTCCGTGCGGCAGAGTCCGATGCCTTCGGCCCCGAGCTTGACCGCCATGGCGGCCTGCCCGGGCGTGTCGGCGTTGCTCCAGACCTGCAGGCGCCTGTGGCGGTCGGCCCAGCCCATGAGGGTGCTGAACTGCTGGTAGTTTCTGGACTGATCTGGCTTCAGTTGGCCGGCGAGCACCTGCAAGACCTCGCTCGGTTTGGTGGGGAGCTGTCCGAGGACGACTTCGGCGGTGAAGCCATCGATGGAGAGCCAGTCCCCTTCCCGGACGATGCGACCGGCCACCTCCATCTCGCCCTTCTCGTAATCAATCTCCAGCGCTCCGCAGCCGACGATGCAGACCTTGCCCATCTGCCTCGCCACGAGGGCCGCGTGGGAGGTCATCCCTCCCTGGGCCGTGAGGATGCCCTGCGCCGCGTTCATGCCTCGGATGTCCTCCGGGCTCGTGAACTTGCGCACCAAGAGGACCTTCTCGCCGCGCTGGGCCCAATTCTCGGCGTCCGCCGCGTTGAAGACCACCCGCCCCGAAGCTCCGCCGGGCCCGGCGGGAAGACCCTTGGCCAGCACGTTTCCCGCGCGCACGGCCTCGGCCCTCGCCTCCGCGTCGAAGATCGGGGCGAGGAAGGCGGCGATGCCGTCCGCCTCGGGCCTGAGCACGGCCTCCTTCTCGGTGATCAGGCCCTCCGCCTGCATATCAACGGCCATGCGGGCCGCGGCGAAGGGGTGGCGCTTGCCCGTTCGCGTCTGGAGCATCCAGAGGCGCCCCTCCTCGATGGTGAACTCGAAATCCTGCATGTCCCGGTAGTGGGCCTCGAGCTTGGCGCGGATGTCCACAAGCTGCCGGTGCGCCTCGGGGAGGATGGCGGCGAGCTCCCCGATGGGGCGCGGGGTGCGGATGCCCGCGACCACGTCCTCGCCCTGGGCATTCATGAGGAATTCACCATACATGCGGTTCTCGCCCAGCGCCGGATCGCGCGTGAAGCCCACCCCCGTTCCCGAGGTCTCGCCGCGGTTGCCGAAGACCATGGTCTGGACGTTCACGGCGGTTCCCCAGGTGTGGGGGATATTGTAGATCTTGCGATAGGCGATGGCCCTGTCGTTCATCCACGACCCGAAGACCGCCCCGATGGCTCCCCAGAGCTGCTCCTGCGGATCTTCCGGAAACCGAACGCCGAGCCTGTTGCGGATCTCTTCCTTGAAGAGGGTGACGAGCCGTTTCAGCTCTTCCGTCCCCAGGTCGGTGTCGAACTTGGCCCCGGCCTCTTTCTTGGCCTGTTCCAGGATGACGTCGAAGGGGTCGTCGTCGGTTTTCTTGACGGGCTTGAGGCCCAGGACCACGTCCCCGTACATGGCCACGAACCGCCGGTAGGAGTCCCAGGCGAACCGCGGGTTTCCCGTGACCGCAGCCAGTCCCTGCACGGTCCGGTCATTCAAGCCCAAATTGAGCACCGTGTCCATCATGCCGGGCATGGAGGCGCGCGCGCCCGAGCGGACCGAAAAGAGGAGCGGGTTCGTCGGGTCGCCGAACTTCCGCCCCATGATGGATTCCACGCCCGCCAGGGCCTGGGCCACCTGGCCGCTCAGGTCGGTGGGATAGGATTCCTTGTGGGCGTAATAGTGGGAGCAGACCTCCGTAGTGATGGTGAATCCCGGAGGCACCGGGATCCCGAGGTTGGTCATCTCGGCCAATCCCGCGCCCTTTCCCCCGAGGAGCTCCTTTTGCTCGCCGCGACCTTCGGCCTTGCCGTTCCCAAAGAAATAGACCCATTTCGCCATGGTGTGACCTCTCCATCAATCGGAGAAAAGTGTACCACACCGCGAGCAATCGCCCCCACGGCAGGCGCTCGCTGCCGTGTCCTTCAGCGGAAGACTTGGAGGTCAGAGGATGGCCTGGACGTTCAAATAGTAGGGCAGCCCGCCCGGACGGGAGTCGGGCGCGGGACGGCCGATGACCATCCGAGAAGGTGTGAGCGTGGATGGCTCCATGCCTCGAGGCACTCCATCCCAGGCGATCACGTTGAGCGGCTGGCCATCGGGAAGGAGCGCGCTCCACAGCAGGTGCCGGTTCCCCACGACCCTCTGCCCTCTCGCGTAGAGGCCGGTGATGCCAAGGATCGGCTCCTCGTTGCCCGGCCCGAAGGGATCCAGCTCCCCCCACGCCTCCCAGGCTTGGGAGAGCAGTCCGAGCTCGATGGGGTAGTAGATATCCGCCCTTGAGGAAGGTTCGTCCTGCGCCGGAAGCGCTCGGAGTATGCCGGCCACCTCATCCAGGCGCTCCGCCTTGACCGTGAAGCCGGCCGCGCCTTCGTGGCCGCCATAGCGCACCAGGAGATGCCCGACGTGATCGAGGACCGAGCAGACGTCGTCGTGGTTCCAGCTTCGCGCCGAGCCCACTCCCTCCCCCCCCTCGACGGCCACCACGAAGGCGCTGCGCTGGAAGGTCTCGGCCAGGCGCGCGGCCACCGGCCCGATGATGCCGCGGTGCCACTGGTCGGAGAAGACGAAGACGACCCGGCCTCCCGCCTTCTCCAACACTTGGCCGCAGGCCTCCTCGTAGGTCGAGGCCTGCAGTGCCTTGCGCTTGCGGTTCAGACTTTCCAGGCGCCCCATGAGGTGTGCCGCCCTGACGTGTTCCCGCTCCAGGAGAAGATCCAGCACGAGCCGTGCGTCTTCCATGCGGCCAGCCGCGTTGAACCTGGGAGCCACGTGGAAGGCGATGTGGTGGCTCCGGATCACCTCTCTGATGCCGGCCTTCTCCAGCAGAAGGGCGAGGCCAGGGCTGGGCGTGAACTCCATGGCGCGGAAGCCGGCCTTGCAGGCCCTGCGGTTGACGGCCGACATGGGAACCAGGTCCGCCACGGTGGCGATGGCCGTCAGGCGGAGAAAGGGCTCCAAGGGAAGATCCCGCCCCAATTCGACCGCCACCTGCCGAAGCGTCTGCAGGGCGACAAAGGTACCACACAGGCTCTGGTCCGGGTGATCCGGCATCAGGTGGGGGTTCACCACGAGGGCCGGGGGCTGCTGCCCCTCCGCGGGGCGATGGTGGTCCGTGACGATGACCTCCACCCCCCTGGCGGCGAGCTCTTCGCCGATCTCTCGCGAGTTCGTTCCGCAGTCGGTGGTCACCAGCATCGATGCGCCGCTCTGCCGCACCGCCTCCAGGCTCGCTTCCGAGAGGCCATATCCGCCTTCAAAGCGGGAGGGAATGAAGGCCTCCACCTTGCCGCCCAGGGCCTTGAGCCCCCCCATCAGCACCGCCGTCCCCATGAGCCCATCCACGTCGTAATCGCCGTGAATGAGGATCGCGCGGCCGTTGCCTACCGCCGCCCTGATCCGGGCGGCGGCGTCGGCCATGCTCGGGATTCGCAGCGGATCGGGCCAGGGCACGCCGTCCGGCCTCAGGAAGGATTCCAGATCTCCGTTGTCCCACGATCGCCGGGACAGGAGCATGGCCATCGTCTCGCTCACGCCGAGGCGCGCCACGGCCTCACGGGCCCAATCTTGCCACCCTTCCGCCTGGATCCATCCCGCGTTGCTCAACGCGCCTCTTCCTCCCAGCCTACACGAAAAAGGCGCCGGAACCTACGTCCCGGCACCCCAACCCCAAGATCCCCGCCTCACCTTGCGGGGCAGCCCGTCTATTTTTTTGGTGGAGCTAGGGGGGATCGAACCCCCGACCTCTTGAATGCCATTCAAGCGCGCTCCCAGCTGCGCCATAGCCCCACCGAGCCTTTAGTATAGGGAAAACGGGCCCGCGGGTCAAGTGCGGGGCTTAGGCCAGACCTTCGACGGCCGCCCCCTGTGGCCGAGTCTTGATCGGAGCCCGGTATCAGTAAAGGCTCGTGATCCCCTTCTCGTCGGGGGCGTAGAGGACGCGGTAGAACTCGGTGGCGAAGCGGTCCGTCATGCCCGCGAGAAAATCCACCACGACCTGGAATTTGCCCACGGCATCGGGCGCCTCCTCGAGGCGCTCGCGGGTGGTGTGGGGCAGAAGCCGGGCGGCCATGGAGCCATTCTCCAGCAGGTCCGAGGTGAAGCTCTGGAAGAGCCTTTCCAGGATGCCGGCCGCCTTGGCGGACATGCGCTCTACGACGGGATGGGTGTAGACGCGGGCGAAGAGGAACTCCCGCAGCTCGCCGACGGAGGAGGCCATCTCTGGAGAGAAGTCCACGACGGGCTCGCGCCGGGCCATCAATTCCTCGACGGAGTTCATGGCCGAAAGGCCCTCGGCCGAAACCGCAAGCACATCGTTGATGAGGAGATCGATCATGTTGCGCACCATGATCCGCCCCCAGAGAATCCGATCCTTCTCCCAGCCCGGCGCGCCGCCCTGGGCCCGCTCCCACGCCCTCTGAAGCAGCGGAATGGGAAGGTCGCGCAGTTCCTCCACCGTTATGAACCGGACCCGAAGGGCGTCCTCGAGATCGTGCGTGACCCAGGCGATCTGGTCGGCCAGGTTGACGATCTGCGCCTCCCCCGAGCATCCGTTGGTCGTGAGGTAGGATTGCCGTACGCGGTCGGCCTCCTTGGGCTGGCTGACTTCGAGGGGGTAGGGCAGCGTGGGGGAATCGAAGGCGGTGTGGTGTTTGAGGATGCCGTGGAGGGCGGGCCAGCTCAGGTTCAGGCCCGGGAATTTCGGATAGCGCCGCTCCAGCCGGCTCACGATGCGGTACGACTGGAAGTTCTGTTCGAAGGCCTTTCCCTGTTCGGGCCGTCCAATGCCCAACCTCTCCTCCAGGGCCCGGCCGAAGAGGCGGTCCAGAGCCGCTTCCCCCCGATGGCCGAAAGGGGGATGGCCCAGATCGTGCGCGTAGGCGATCACCTCGCAGAGGTCTTCGCTCGCCCCAAGGCCGCAGGCCAAGCCCCTGGCCACCTGAGACACCTCAAGCGTGTGGGTAAGACGCGTCCGGTAAAAATCGCCTTCGTGGACCACGAAGACCTGCGTCTTGTAACCGAGGCGGCGAAAGGCCTCGGAGTGGAGCACCCGGTCCCGATCCTGCTGAAAGAAGGTCCGCAGGGCGGGGTGCTCCGCCGGGTGTTCGTGGTTCACCGAACCGCCGCACGCCGTGGCCCAGGCCTTCAGGCCTCCGTTCCTGGTGGCGCAGGCCGCGTTGTGGTGGTCGCTACGGGTCATGCCTGACCTCCCGTTTCCCTGGCTGGCGCCGTCCCTTCTCCGAAGGAGTCACCTTACCACGCGCCCGCCTGGGTGGTCCATGCCCATTGACGGGCGAAGGTGGAGGACGAATGAAGACGGTGTTCCGGCCCGTGGCGCCGAGCGGCAGGCTCTGCTATCGTAAGGCTCGGTCCATGGCCTTGTGGGAAGAGAGGGGGCACATGAGACGCCGGTGGGGGCTGCGGGCCGCCCGAGAGGGCTGGCGATTTTTCCTGCTCGTGGCTGGCACGCTCTGTTTTGTTCTCTCCGTCCGAAGCTTCATCATGCCCAACCACCTGCTGAGCGGTGGTGTCACGGGGCTCTCGCTTCTGCTCAACGCCGTCTTTCGCACCCCCGTCGGCCTGGTGGTGCTGATCTTCAACGCTCCGATCTTCCTGCTGGGGGGCCGCGGAGTCACCATCCTGAAGGCGGAAGGAGCCTACACGGGCAGCGTCAGCGACGTCCTGCTCTGCATCGTGACCCGATTTGAACTCAGGGAGCTGCGCGACATCATCCGCTCAGAAGATCCTTCGGCCTTCGTCACGGTCATCGAGGTCTCCGACGTCATCGGCCGTTTCAAGCGCCCTTCGGCCTTTTCCATCTGGAAGCGCCAGCAGAAGAGCGGGGACCTGGAGCCCTAAGGCAAATCCGCCCAAGAGCCGCTATCTCCTGCGTCTGTCGGGCCCCAGCACCAGCCGGTTCAACACGAAGGAGACCAGCGAAATCAGGACGGCCGCGGCGAGCGCCCAGCCGAATCCCGCCAGGTGAAAGCCGGGCACGATCCACGCCGCCAGGTAGAGCAAACCCGCGTTGATCACGATGATGAAGAGTCCCAGACTCACCAGCACCAGGGGAAGCGTGAAAAAGATGAGCACGGGCCGGAGCAGCGCGTTGGCCAGCCCCACCGTGAGGGCCGCGAAGAAGAGCGCGAGCAATCCGTCGAAGTGGATGCCCGGCATGAGCATGCTGACCACTCCCATGGAGGCCATCAGCAGAAAGGTCCTCAGGAGGAAGCGCATGGTCCGCGATCAGCGAGCCCGGAACTCGATCGGGCCGAAGTCGCTCTCGGCCAGGGAGTGGGTGTCGTTGGAGTCGATCTGAATGCAGAAGTAATTGGGATTGGGAGGCGGAGCGCCGAAGGCCTGTTCGAAGTCGGCCACCACATCCCGGCTCTCAGACTTCCAGACGTTCAGTCCGTCCCTTTCGTTTCGCAGGACGAAGATCCGGGTATCGGCGGGCCTTGAAGAGTGATAGAAGGTGCCGGGCGCAGGAACCGTCTCCCAGGTATAGCCAAGGATGCGGCTGCTCCACGCTCCGAAGCCGAAAAGTCCGGAGCCCGGGAAGACTACGTATACCTGGGCCGCTTCGTCATCCGTCGGTCGGAAACGGCCGTCCCCCCCCTTGGGCAGCGCCTTCACCTTCCAGCTCCAGGCAAGGATGGGGGTATTGCGAATATTGACGCTCACGTTCCGCACGAAGGCCCACGAGGAGCTCGGGCAGACCAACTGCAGGTACGGATCTTCAGCGTTCCGCAGGAACGAGAGGTCCACCTGCCCGGTCCACTTCTTGATCCTCCAGGTGGAATAGAACGCCCGTGCGCTGGAGAAGGACTCCACCATGGTGTCTGGAACGGGAATGCCGTTCAGGCGGGATGGAATCAAGATCAGAAACAAGCCCAGCGCCAAGGCGCTCAGAAGAGCCTTCCGCATCGGCGGAATCATACGCTCCGCGGCGGCTCTTGTCCAGTCCCCCTTGGGTCCCCCTTGGGTCCCCCCCCTTGGGTTCCCAAATTCCGCGATCGAATGGTCCTTCCTTCGGCGGTGCGGGTGGCTCACGGGGGAAAGGCTTTGTCTCCTGAACGGGGAGGGCCATTCCCTCCCCGCTCCGTGGGCAAAGCCCGCGGAGCCTCACCCCACCCTTGGCGCATTCTTCGCCTCCGGCTCGTATGCCCCCAATCCCTTGGCAGCTGGCTGTGCGGCTATGCCGATCAGCAAGATCCATAGGGATTTGCACCGCCATTTCGGCTCCCATCGCGGGATCGGGGGGGTTCGTTTCCAGAAACCGCGCCGAAGAGGTCAGCTGGTAGCGCGGGTTTTTCACGGAAATACGCACGAGACGGGTGGTTCGGCCCTCGGCGGGAGAGCACCATTCAGAAGGACGAGCGAGCCAGCGCGTCCAGGCGCCCGACGGCCGCCTCCAGTGGAGCGGGAGGCAAGGAAACGGGAGAATCGGCCGGAGGAACGTCTAGAATCCGGCCCATCTGCCTAGGATCCTCGCAAACGCTGATCCATCCCCGCGCGGCCAAGAAGGCAATGTTGGCCCGTTCCTGACCGGGGAGACTGGGCAGGGCCACCACCCTCTTGCCCATGTAGAGTGCTTCGCTCAAGCTCAATCCTCCTCCCTTGGTCACCACCACGTCGCTGGCCGCCATGAGAAGGGCCATGTCGCTCCGGAATCCAAGCACGCGGAGACGGTCCGAATGTTTCTGCGCCGTTAATCTCAACGAGCGCCTGAGCTTTTCGTTGAGTCCGCAGACGACCAGGGCCTGCCACTCTCCCAGCCCCAGGAAGGCCTCAACCGCCTCTCGCAGCGGTCCCGCCCCGATTCCCCCGCCGAAAATGAGGGCGGTCGGTTTGGCCAAGTCCAGGCCGAGTGAGGCCCTCACGGCCAATCCGTCGTGGATTCCCTCGAAAACAGGGGACACGGGAATTCCCGTAGGGGCGATGCGCTCCTCCGCGACTCCCAGGTTCGTCAGGACGGCAACGAGATCCGGATGCGGAATGAGGTAGAGGTCCACCTCGGGCCGTGCCCACAGCGGATAGACGTCGTAATCGGTGATCACCACCGCCAGCTTCAGTCGTGATCCGGAGGCGCGCTTCCAGTCCGCCGCTACTTCCATCGCGTTGTACTGGGTAGCCACTACCAGGTCACACTCCGAGAGACCTTCGCGCGCGAACCGCCGGATCACCCTGCCCCCCATCCCGGGGAGCGCGAGTTTTCCTCTACGGGTGAAGAAGGGCGAGTTGTACATATAATCCCAGACCTTCGGGAATCGGAGCGCCAGCAGGAGATAACCGCTTCGGAACAGCGCGTCGTACTCCCACGGCACCCACTCTTCAAGGGGTCGGTGCTCGCAGTCGTGACCTAGGCTGGTGAGGCCGCCCTGCACCAGTTCGGCCACTCGTCGGTGGCCCGTTCCCAGTGCGTAGGAGAGAATGGCGGTCCGCGGGTTCATCGGGCTCGGTACAGGACCTGTTCGAGGCGGAGATTCTCCACGGCCCAATTGGCGATCACGGTGCAGAAGGCTGCGAAAAGGACGCCCCCGAACACGTCCAGGGCCCAATGGAATCCCAGGTACAGGGTGGAGTAGGTCACGAGGCCGGCGAGTGCCAACATGGTCCGCCGGAGCCGCAGGTTCGAGCTCTCCGATATGAGCAGGGCAAAGGTGAGCGACAGCGAGACGTGAAAGGAGGGGAAGCAGTTGTTGAGGCCGCTCATGGGCCGGAGCCCCTCGATGAGAAGCGGGGAGATCTGGTTCATGAGGAGGGTGACCTCGCCATCCCCAGCCGCCCAGCGCTCCGTGACGGGCACCAGAACGTAAAACGGGAGGATGAAGAGATAGTTGAACACGGCCCCCCAAAAGATCTTCCTGGCCACCTTGTGTTCGCCGTCTCGGTAGGCCACCAGGATTGCCACGACGCCCATGACGGGGAAAATGTACAGGTAGATCGCGGAAAGCGCGTAGGTGAGTGCGGTGAAATGGACGATCTGGAACAGGGCGGTGGCCGACCCCTCCACCCGGAGGAACAGTCCCGTGAAGTCCCAGTTCAGATAGCGGGTGATGGCCGCGTCGTATTTCGTCTCCAGGATATCCAGGAATATGATGCCGGAGATCGTCAGGACGTAAAACAGCGAGGCCGTCCTGGCGGCGTTGGCGCGCACCACCTCCCAGATGACCTTGAGCGGGTTGTTCTGAGGAAGGCACCACTTGAGCAGCGCCCACAGAGACAGGCCGCTCATGCACACGCCGAAAAGCAATACCCAATCTATGTGGGCCAAAGAAGCCTCCGGCTCCAATCCATACATTTGAAGTATAACAACTGATTCCCTCCAGTTCAACGGAGCTTGCTCGCCCCAATTCCGCGATAGCGGCTCAACGCCTGCGTAGGAGCGGCGCCTCGCCGCGAACCGGGTGACCCTGCGACCAGGATGCGGTGCCCGCGTACGGTCCGTCGCGCCGGGGGCGGCGCTCCTACGAGTGCAATTCCATCGCGGAATTTGGGGCTCGCTTCCTCCCACGTTGAACTGCGGCGGCGCGCCGGCGGCTTCGCCTCACGCTTGCGGAACTCCCATGCGCCGAGTATCTTCAATCCAAGGCTCGGGAGGGCAGGTTGGCCCGCTTCTGGATCCCCGAACGGTTCGTCTTCGTGGAGACCCTGCCCCTCACCAGCGCGGGCAAGCTCCACAAGGCGGCTCTTCGAAAGCAGTTCGCGGGATAGGAGCGCTCTCTGCGGCAGCCCTCTGTGACCGCCTGGAGAGACGCGTCGCGCCTCCTTCAGTAGCGACCCCAGAGGTTGCTCTGGCGGATTCGCTCAGCGGCCTCCACGGCCGCCTCTCGGACGTCGGCATCGGCATCGTCCATCAGTGACTCCACCGATGGGAGCGCGCGCAGATCCCCCACCTCGGCCAGCGCCATCAGCACGTCCCCTCGAATTTGCGGGGAGGGGTCCGAAAGCCGTGCGCACAACGTCGGGGTCGCTTCGGCCGCCAAGGCCCGGTCATGGCGGCCAATTTCTGAGAACAGCACCAGGGCCCCCAGACGCAGTTCAAGGTGAAGAGGGTCACCCGCCGCCCTCGCCAGGGCGGAGACCGGAAGGACGCGCGCCCGCAAGAGAGCGAGGGCCTCTCGCCTCTTCTTCTGTTTGAGCATCTGGGCCAGCGTGTGATCCGGCCCGAGATCCCTGGAGCATGCCGCCAAACCCGCCGCGAGCTCCGCCTCGGAAAGACTTCCGTAGAGCCTGGCCTCCGTCCCGATGAAGGTCACCGGGACGGTCTCGATGCCAGCCGGGATGCGGTCGCGGGGAAGGCGCTCCACGTCCACGACCGTCACGCCCGTTCCCGGTCTGGCCAACAGGCAGCGGGAGGCCAGGCGCACCATCTCGGCACTGGCCAAACACCACCTCGCGCCGTAGACGACCAATTGGGGGGGCCGCCGAAGACCAGCCAAGACCGCCTTCGTCGAGCCGTCCAGATCGGAATCTGCACCGTTCGGGTCCAAGAACGCGAAGAAGGGCGCCTCCATGGCCTGGTCGGGAATCATCTCCCACCGGGACATCCGCCCCTCCGGCAGATCGACCGCGACCCACGCTGGCCCCCCCGCTGATTCCCAGCGCGCCTCGGTCCCTGGAAGTCGCGCACAGATCTCCCTCGCCAGCTTCCGGAATGCCTCTTCGGAGCCGTCGCCCGCGGCTATGGCGAAGGTCACCCGGATGGGTTCGCCAAGGTCCGTTCCGTTCAAGGCTCCAGCCCGCCCCTGCCCCACCGAGCGCCTAGCGCTTCGCCGCGCCGGCTTGCCCGGCCGCGCCGGCCGAGAGATACCGTTCCATCCCCTCCAGGAGGATGCGCGAGGCGCGGACCAGCTTTTCCACCTCGAGGACGTAAGCCACACGGATCTCGTCGTGACCCAACTCGGGAGTCGCGTAGAAGCCGCTCCCCGGCGCAACCATCACCGTCTCTCCCTCCAGCGACCAGTCGGAGAGAAGCCAGCGGGCGAAGTCGTCCGAGTCCGCCACGGGCAGCTTAACGATCATGTAGAAGGCGCCGTCCGGCTTGCGAAGCACCACGCCGGAATGGGTCGTCAGCCCCGAATAGAGGGCGTCCCGCCTCGCCTGGTACTCCCCCCGGATGGGATCGAAGTAGGCCGGATCCATGCGGTACGCGGCCACCGCCCCCACCTGTTCGATGGTAGGGGGACACAGGCGGGCCTGGGCGAACTTCAGGGCGCACTCCATGACGGCGCGGTTCCTGCTGATGAGGCACCCCACGCGCGCCCCGCAGGCGGAAAATCGCTTCGAGACGGAGTCGATCACGATGACCTGCTCGGCGAGGTCCTCCATCTCCAGGAAGCTGTGGTGCACGGCGCCCTCGTAGGTGAACTCCTTGTAGACCTCGTCGGCGATGAGGAACAGACCGTGCCGCAGGGCCAGTTCCCGAAGCATGCCCAGCTCGGTGGTCGTGAGGATGGTGCCCGTGGGGTTGTTAGGGGAGCAGACCAGAATGGCCTTCGTCCTCCTGGAGATGATCCTTTCGAAGGCCTCGGCGGGGGGCAGGTGAAAGCCCTCCTCGGCCCGTGTCGTGACGGGGACTACCCTCACCCCGGCCATGGAGGCGAAGCCGTTATAATTCGTGTAAAAGGGTTCGGGAATGATGATTTCGTCGCCGTGGTCCGCCACCAGGTTGAGCGCGAAAAAGGCCGCCTCGCTGCCTCCGGTGGTCACGAGCACATCGCCCGCACCCAACGGGACCCCGTAGCGGCCGAAGTAATCCGCGATGGCCTGCCTCAGCTCGGGCAGGCCGTCGCTGGGCCCGTAAGAGAGCACGGCGCCGGGCCGCCTGTATTCGGCCACCGCGTCCAGGTAAGGCGAGGGGGTGGGAATGTCCGGCTGCCCGATATTCAGGTGATGGATGGCAAGGCCCCGCTGCCTGGCCAGCACCATGAGGGGCGCCAGCTTGCGGATAGGCGATTCCTGGATGGTCGTGGCCCGCTTCGAAATCTGCATCGCGTCCTCCCGGCTGTCCGTGGCGCTCCTCGCTCCACGAGGCATCAGGCTCATGGCCCGGACGCGGGACTTGCCCGCGCCAGGCCGCCCTTACGCCTCCTGCTCCACGACTACCTCGTAGGTGTAGTCGGCCGTCTTCCTCAGCATGGCGGCGATGGCGCAGTACTCCTCGTCGGCCAGTTCGACCGCGGCCTGGATGCGGGCCGGGTTGAGATTCCTGCCGCGCACCCTGTAGCGGACGTGGACCTTGACGTAGACCCTGGGGTGCTCATCGGCGCGCACGCCCTCGATCTCGATGTCCACCCCGGTCACGTCCTGCCGCATCTTCTGCAGGATGGCCACCAGATCGATGCCTGAACAGCCGCCCAGCCCCATGAGCACGTACTCGATGGGCGAGGGAGCGGCGCCGTCGCCACCGTTGAAGGTGCTGTCCATCATGATCCAGTGGTTGCCTTCGGAGCGGGCCGCGAAGGCGCTCTTCTCGACCCATCGAACGTTCACGGGCATCTCGCTGTCCCCCCCTTTCGGTAGCTGCCGGTCTTCGCCCTTCCGAGCGGGCCCCGTCTTATTATCGCGCGGGGGCCACGGCGGGGCAAGGAGCTGCCTCCGTATGTTAAGATCTTTTCTAGGATTGGACTATGCGAACGATCGTCTTGGGTGACGTCCACCTCGGCTCACCGCTTTGCCGGGCAGGGCAACTTTCCGCCCTCCTGGAGCGCGCCGATTTCGACCGTGTGATTCTCAACGGCGACATCTTCGACGATCTGAATTTCCGACGCCTCAAGGACCGGCACTGGAAGGTGGTGGAGCGGATTCGCGCGCTCTCAGCGCGCCGCGAGGTGATCTGGATCCGAGGCAACCACGACGGCTCCGCTGGCGTCCTGGGGCACCTGCTCGGCGTTCCGATCAGGGAGGAGTACTCATTTCTCTTCCGCGGGGAGAAGGTCTACGTCGTACACGGTGACCAGTTCGATGACTTCCACGGTCGGACGAGGGGATTGAAGAACCTTCGCGACATCTTCTACGGCTTCGCCATCTGGTTCGACGTGCCGCGGAAGACGGCCATCCAGTGGGCCCAGCGGTCCAACGTGATCTTCGCGCGCGCCGTCGCCAAGGTGAAGCGCAGGGCACTGGAGAAGGCCTCGGCGAAGGGGGCCCGGTGGGTAGTCGTGGGACACACCCACCGCCGCGAGAGCGACCTCTCGGGTGAGGTCGGCTTCCTGAATCCCTCTTCCTGGCTCAGCTCCAACCCCGCCTACGTCCTCTTCGACGAGGCCGAACAGGAACCCCACCTCGTGGTGATGGGCCCCCTGCGCCGGAGGCCGCTCCGCCGCTCCGTGCGGACGAGGGTCCGCAAGGCCGGCCGCCGCCTATCGAGGGGTTTGTCGCGCTGAACGCGTCTCGCGAACGGTTCGGGACTTCAGCCTCTCCGTGTATACTGTGTCCTTCGGGAGGGGCATGTTCCTCAAGGACCAGGTCGTCGGCAAGTACCGCATCGTCAAGCCGCTGGGGAACGGCGGATTCGGGGCCGTTTTTCTAGCCGAGGACACCTACATCGGTAAATGGGTGGCCCTGAAGGTCCCCCACCGGCAGAACCTGAGCATCGAGGATCTGGCCTCCGAAGCGCGTCTCATGGCTCCCCTGAACCATCCCCACATCGTGTCCGTGCTCACCGCCGACAAGGACGAGGCCTCGGGCACCTTCTTCATCGTCATGGAGTACGTGGAGGGCGAATCGCTAGCCGAATGGCTCACGCGCGAGGGACAGGCCGACGAACAGCGGGCTCTCTCCTGGTCCGTCCAGATCACGGACGCGGTCCGCTACGCCCATTCCCGGAATATCCTGCACCGAGACCTCCGGCCCAGCAACGTCCTCCTAACGAAAGACCTGGAGGCCAAGGTCGTGGATTTTTCCATCTCGCGGCTCCTGGAACGGGCCCCCTACGCCTCGACGCGCATCGGCTCGCCCCCTTACATGGCGCCGGAGCACTTTCAGGGTAGAACCACCTTCGCCTCCGATGTGTACTCCATCGGCGTGATGATGTACGAGATGGTCACGGGAGTGCTTCCGTTCTTCGACCTGAACCCCTCGCGCATCGAGGAGCTCGTGGCCGCCGGGCGGTTCACGCCACCGGTCCTCAAGAACCGGCGGGTGAGCAAGGAGTTCAGCGACATCATCGTGAAGGCCATGGCCCGCGATCTGTCGCAGCGCTACCGCAACGCCCTGGACCTCCTGGAGGACCTCCGGCACATCCGCCTGACGCCACACAGGGAACGCGAGCTGGCGGACATCCGCGAGCGCATCGCCGCGCGGGACAATCCACAACGCGAGGCCTTCTGCTTCCACTGCCGACGGCCCCTGCCCCGCAGGGCCGTGAACTGCCCCTTCTGCGGCCAGCGCCAGTAAGGACCCGCGCAGGAATAGGTTAACGGAATTCGCGCCCAGATTCGTGTGAGATTGGCGCGATTGGAGGGAGCAAAACCGCAGGCGTAGCTGAAGACTACGTTGAGGATTTTGCGATCGAGAATCGCGTCAAGATCGCGCGAAGATGGGATGCGAAAACGTTAAGTTATGTCTGCGCTGGTCCTAGGCCCCACCGTTCCATCGCCCAATGCTCCACCCCCCGCCCGATCCCAAATCCAAGGTCCCCAATACCGCAATCGGGATCGTCCCTTCCTTCTTGCGGGCGCCCAACGTCTCGCTTATGCTGGCATGCATGACGCCCTGGAGGGATCGGATCAGCACCGTCGTGCTCCGGGAGGCCCAGCACGTTTCGCGGCTGCGGAGCCTGCTGGACCTATGGCTCCGGGTTCTCTACCACACCGCCCATAAGGGATGGGAAGATCTCGTCACGCTCAGGGCGGCCACCCTCTCCTTCTTCACCCTGCTCTACCTTTTTCCGCTCACCGCCCTGTTCCTGTTCATCGTGAGCCACTCGGTCCTCTTCAAGGAGCACGTGGCCGAGATCCAGAGCGCGCTGATCCGGCAGCTCATGACCCCCGCCGCGCGCCAGGTGGTCATGGACCTCTTCGACAGCATCTCCAAGAACCTCGGGCTTCTGGGCTCGGGGGTTTCGGGCGCCATCGCCGTTCTGGTTCTGCTGCTCCTCGGAAGCTCGCTCATCCTCCTGGTAGAGAAGGCGCTGAACGAGATCTGGCGGTCCCAGAAGAGGACGGGAAGCGTCCTGTCGCGGGTCTCCTTGCTTTGGATGGGCGTCACGCTCCTGCCCATTCTGGTCGGGCTCTCCTTCGCCCTCACCGCGAGAATCCGCAAGGAGTGGTTCAAAACCTTGCTCCTGCTGCACTATGGGATCCCCTACCTCCTGACCCTGGCAGCCTTTTTCTGCCTGTACCGGTTCGTGCCCAGGGCCCGCGTCCAAACCAGGCCCGCCCTGGCCGCAGCCCTCTTGGCCGCCTTCCTTTGGGAGGTGGCGAAGGTCGCCCTGAGCCGATACGTGGAGCTCGTTTTCAGTCGCAGCACGGTGGGCAAAGTCTACGGTTCCGTGGCCATCCTTCCCATCGGCATGATCTGGATCTACTACTCGTGGATCATCGTGCTCGTGGGCGCCGAGCTGGCCTACGTGCTCCAGCACATTGAACTGCTTCAGATGGAGGCAAGGCGGCGCTCAGCTCTTGCAAAGGGATTCGTCCCGCTTTCAAGACAGGTCTCGCTCGCTCTTTTCCTGGAGATACTTCGGGCCTTCGCGGAGGGGAAGGCGCCGCAGGACGCAGACGAACTGATCAGGCGGTACTACGTCCATCCGGACCAGGCCAGAACTTGGTTCGCCTCCCTGGAGAGGGCCGGCTTGCTCGCACGGACTGAGGACGACGGTCTCCTCCCCTTTCGCCCCCCGTCCATGATCACCGTCGGGGAGGTGGGCCGCCTCTACCACCAGACCTTCATGGCCAGCCTCAAGGACCGCTGCCCGACCTCGAAGGCGTGGATCGAACGGGAAGGGTCGGCCTTCGATACCGCCCTCGGCGAGATCCGGCTCGCCGAATTCCTGCGGGAGCCCTCACTCACGGAGGGCGCCCTGGCTCGGCCGGAGACCGCGGGCCCGTAGCCGTTCCACAGCCGTTCCTCCCTGCCGCGCCGTCCCACCCCTCCCGATTGAGGCGGACAAAAGCGCATCCATTCGGATGGCGAGCTGCGCCGCTGGACCGGCTTATCCAAAGCCGACTTCCTCGCCCAACGGCTCTCGAACATCCTGGACGCCCGGCTTCGAAAAGGCGACTGGAAGTCCGCCTATCACTATCCGCCTGGCGCTCCGCGAGGGCGTCCGTCACAGTTATCCATCCGAGGGGCAGTTCGTGCTGGAGCAGGCCCTCGCCATCCTCAAGGGGCTCCACGGGGCCAAACAGAGCCGCACGCGGGAGGCGCTGGTGGAAGACCTCGTCCAGCTCATGGAGGACAAGGACTGGTACACCGGCCACTCCCATTCCAGCAGATGCCCTGACGCGCCTCTTCAACAAGAGCTACTTCGAACAGAGCGTGGCTTCCTGCCTCAAGGAAGGCCAGCCCTTCGGGCTCCTGTTCGTGGACTGCGACGATTTCAAGCAGGTCAACGACCGCTTCGGCCATGAAGTGGATTCGGAGGCCGTGGGGACCACCGCCAGCATCGGCATGCTCTGGAGCGATGGGGGCGTCCCCGAGCGGCCCATCGAGGACATCCTGCGCCGAGTGGACGAGAGGCTGTACGCGGCCAAACAGACGAAGAATGCCATCTCGTACTAGGCCGCTCGGACGACAAGTTGCGGGCAAGACTCCACGTTCAAACCGGCGGGATGCTGGGAAAGGGGCGGGAGTCCGGCCTCCGCGGCCTCACTCCTCCGTGGGCCCTTCCATCTCCGCGGACATGTGCAGCGCGTAGAATGCGCCCCTTGCCTCGTACGGACCGAGGTTCGAGGCCACCATTCGCAGCCCCAGCGAGGCCAGCCACGCCCCGATGGTGGCGAGGAGGACCTTGACTCCGGCCGTTCGCAAGATGGGATAGGTCCCGTCCAGCTTCACGAGCCATTCGGCGTCCGTACGCACGATGAGCACCTGTACCCGCTGGGTCAATCGCCCCTCCACCAAGATGTACTTCAGAAGAAGCACGTTCCCCTCGTGATTCAGGAACGATTCGCTGAACTTGATGTGAAGCTCCTCCTCCGGGATCGAGAAGTGATACGCGGGCGGCCGTTTCCAGACTCGGGCCGGATCCAGTTCCCCGGCGAGTTTTACGTGCGGCATGGGTGTCCCTCGGCATCCGGCGCTAGCGCCGGTGCTCGTAGATGAAATAGTGAAGAGCCCGTCCCTCCACGATCCACTTCCTCTCGTACCGGGTCCGGAAGGGGTAGGGAGACTCGCTCAGCCAGGGTTCGGGGTGGCACCGCAGGAGCTCGGGTACGGCGCCGAAGGCTTCCATCGCCTGCTGCGCGAAGGTCGGATCGTCGGTCGCCGCGCGGAGCTGGCCACCGTCGCGAAGTTTGCGAGCCGCGATCCTGAAGAACTCGGCCGAGAGCAACCGCCGGCGGGCGTGTCTCGCCTTGGGCCAAGGATCCGGGAAGTTGATCGTTACGGAATCGAGGCTACCTTCCTCGAAGGCCAGGTTGAGGAGGATGAAGGCGTCCCCCATGGCGGCGAACACGTTCATGAGTCCTTCCGCGGCCACGTGCTTCAAGAGCTTGCGATAACCCTCGGCGAACTGTTCGATGCCCACGAAGCCCGTTTCGGGATGGAGCTTGGCCATGGCGAGGAGAAACTCTCCGCTGCCGAAGCCCACCTCCACCGCGAGTGGGCGTGCTCCCAGGTAGCGCTCCCAGGCGATGGGAAGGTCCTCGTCCTTCCACCAATCCCCGTGCATCAAGCGAAGGGGGAGAGCAACCTCTCCCCCCCCGAAGGGGTTGTCCACGCACTCGAGCATGATCCGCTCCCCCGCCGTGCGGCTCGTCCTCCGGCCCGGTGGCCGCAAACTCAGGGGCGCCCGACCGAGAAGCAGGAGAACCCCGCCTCGGCCATCTCCCGGATGTCGTAGAGGTTGCGAAGGTCCACCACCAGCGGGGCCTTCAGGCACTCCTTCATGCGGGGCCAGTCCAGCTTCTTGAACTCGTTCCACTCCGTGGCCACTATGATACCGTCCGCTCCCTTGGCCGCCTCATAGGGGTCCCCGAATGTCTTGAGCTGCGGGAGTTCGCGCATCGCGTTGGCGGAGGCCGCCGGATCGTGGGCCCGCACCTTGGCCCCCGCGTCCAGGAGGGCCGCCGCGATCTTCATGGCCGGCGACTCACGGATGTCGTCCGTATCGCTCTTGAAGGCCAGGCCGAGGAGGGCGACGGTCTTCCCCTTCACCTCACCGAAGGCCCGCTGGATCTTGTTCAGCGAGCGCTGGATCTGGTCGTCGTTGGCGGCCACAGCCGCCTCCACCACCCTGAGGCCCACCTTGTGGACCCTGGCCACGTCAAGAAGGGCCCGGGTATCCTTCGGGAAGCAGGAGCCGCCGTATCCGGGACCCGGGTGCAGGAAACGCGGCCCGATGCGCGTGTCCATCCCCATCCCCCTCGACACGTCCATGACGTCCGCGCCCACCTCCTCGCACAGGCGGGATATTTCATTGATGAACGAGATCTTGGTGGCGAGGAAGGCGTTGCTGGCGTACTTGATCAGCTCCGCGCTCACGCGCCCCGTCATCAGCAACTGCACGTTCTGGTCCGTCTGGAGCTTGTAGAGCCTGCGCATGATCTCCTGGGCCTTCGGATCGTCGCACCCGACCACGATGCGCTCAGGCTTCATGAAGTCCATGACGGCGGAGCCTTCGCGCAGAAACTCCGGATTGGAGACGACGGCGAAGCTCTCACGCGGATGCTTCTCGCTCAGGATGGCCTCGATCCTCGCCCCGGTCCCGACGGGCACCGTGCTCTTGGTCACGACCACCTGGTAGCCCCGGTGGTTCTCGGAAAAGATGGTCACGGCGTCGAAGATGTGCCGCATGTCGGCGCTGCCGTCGGGGAGGGGCGGCGTACCCACCGCCAGGAAGACCACCTCGGCGGGGGGCATGGAGGCGGCCACGTCCGTCGTGAAGCGCAGGCGCCCGGCCTGAACGTTCCGGTGAACCACCTCCTCCAACCCCGGCTCATAAATGGGGATGATCCCCTTCTTCAATTTGTCGATCTTGCCCTTGTCCACGTCGGCGCACGTCACGTCCAATCCGAAATGGGCCAGACAGGCGCCCGAGACGAGACCCACGTAGCCGGTTCCCACCACCGTCACTCTCATGCAATCTGCTCCTCACGAAACCATTGGATGAATCTCTTCAGCCCCTCCTCGATGGGGATCCGCGACTCGAAGTTCAGGAGGCGCGCCGCCTTGGTCGTGTCCGCCGAAGTGAGCGGCACGTCCCCGGGGGGAAGGCGCTTCTCCACGACCATGGCCCGCTCGCCCAGCAATCGCTCGATGAGCTCGATGAGCGTCCCCAGGCTGGTGGTCCTCGATCCGCCCACGTTGATGATCTCATAGCCCTTCACGCGTTCGACCGCCAGGGACGTGGCCTCGACGATATCCTCCACGTAGGTGTAGTCCCGCTCGGTGGAGCCGTCGCCGTAGCGCTCGATGGGCTGGTGGCGGGAGATGGCATGCACGAACCGGTAGATGGCCATGTCGGGTCTCTGCCGAGGACCGTAAACCGTGAAGAACCGCAGCGCGAAGATCTGCAGGCCGTGGAGATGGTGGTAGGCGTGGCAGAGCACCTCGCAGGCCTTCTTCGTGGCGGCGTAGGGTGAGAGGGGCCGGTCGGTGGGATCGTCCTCCCGAAACGGTGCCGTGCTGCGCGAGCCGTAGACGCTGGAGGTGGAGCCGAAGACCAGCCGGCCGCATCCTCCCTCGCGCATGGCCTCCAGGACGTTGAGCGTGGCGATGTAGTTGTTCTCCGCGTAGGCCAGGGGCTCCGCTATGCTCCTACGAACCCCTCCTCTCCCGGCAAGGTGGACCACCACGTCCCAACCCTGGGCCACGAGCGATGCCACGGCCGCCCGCTCCCGCAGGTCCAGCTCCAGGAAGTGGAACCCGTCCGATCCCGTCAGCGCCCTGAGGTTCCGCTCCTTGGTCGTCCGGTCGTAGTAGGGATCGAAGTTGTCCACCCCGGTGACCCGCTGGCCGCTGGACACCAGGCGTTCGCAGAGGTGCGACCCGATGAAGCCGGCCGCTCCCGTGACCAACACTCTCATGGAGTCGTTCCCCTTTCCTGCGCCCGCTTGGCGGCCTCGGCCGCCGTCTCCGCCTTCCGCTTCAGATACCAGCTCACGATCGGGCTCTTGCGGATGCCCTCGGCCACCGCCGAGAGAGTATCGTATACCGAGCGGTCGTTCACCAGGGCCCCCAGCGTTCCTTTGCCCTCGTCCACCTTCTTGAGGATTGAAGCCAGGGAATCGCTGATGGAGAGCAAGTTCCCTCCCAGCTGCTCTCCGTAGGCATCGTCCATGAAGAGCTTGTTTCCCAGAGTGCCGGGCTTCTGGAGCCCCGCCGCCACTTGGGCGAGGGCGTCGGAGGTGAGGGCGAGGTTGCGGACGATCCTCTCTCCATCCCCTTTCTTGGCCAGAAAGGCCCCCGCTCCGCCCTTCCCCTCCTGGATGTCCTTGAGGATCTGATTGGTGCGGGCCAGCGAATCGCTCAGGTCCCGCGCCGTCTTCTCGCCGTAGACGGGGTCCACGAGGAGTTTGCCCGCCAGGCCCCTCCCGCCCGCGATGCTGCTGGCGATCGTATCCATGCTGTCGCCGATATGCTTGAGGTGCTCCACCGTCTCCTTACCCAGCTCCGGATCGTTCAGCAGGCGGGAGAGCGTTCCCTGGCCGCTGTTGATCTCGGAGACCAGCAGGTTGATGTTCTTCGACAGCTCTATGGTATTGCTGATCAGGTCCTGCGCGCCCTTGCCGAGCATCTCCAAGTTGAGCGTCTTGTCGATGGGGATCTCGTGGCCGGGCAGGATGATCGGCTCATTGGAGGTGACGGTCGGGGAGATGAGCGCCAGGTACTTGTCTCCCAGCATGCCGAGCGTACGGATCGAGGCTCTCGTCCCCGAGCGGATCCGCGGCACAAGCGAGGCGTTGATCTTGTAGTCCACCCTTACGTGCTGAATGTCAGGATTCCGGCTGAAGGAGATCTTGGAGATAAACCCCACCTGGACGCCCTGGTACCAGACCCCGCTGCCCTCCTTGAGGCCGAGGGCGTCGGGGAAGTAGCTGTAATACTCCGCCTTCCGCTCGAAGAGGTTCTGCCGGCTGCTGATGCCAACGATGGCTAGCGCCGCGACGACGAGGGCCAGGGCCACCAGGAGCCCGATCCTTACGGAACGCCACTCAGGGTTCGTTTTCATCGGGGTTTCTCCCCTCGATAAAGCCCCTCAACACGGGGTGCTCGGAGACCTTGGCCTCCTCAGGCGTGCCGATGAAGGCCATGGTCCCCTGGTACAGGAATGCCAGGCGGTCAGCAACGCGAAACATGCTTTGGATATCGTGCGTCACGACCACCGAGGTTACGCCCAGGAGCCTCTGGGTCCTTCTAATGAGCCGGTTGATGCTGTCGGCGGTGATCGGGTCGAGGCCTGAGGTGGGTTCGTCGTACAGGATGCAGTCCGGTTCCATGACGATGGAACGGGCGAGCGCCGCCCGTTTTCTCATCCCTCCGGACAAGTCCGAGGGGTACAAGTCTTTGGCGGTGCTCAACCCCACCAAGGCAAGCTTCTCCGACACCCGCCTCTCCACCTCCGGCTCGTCGCAGGCCCTGTGCTCTCTGAGCGGAAAGGCCACGTTGTCGTAGACGGACATGGAATCGAACAGGGCTCCCCACTGGAACATGTAGGAGATGCGGTGGCGCACCGCCATCCACTCCTCCTCGGTGTGATGGGTCACGTCCTGACCGGCGACCAGGATGTGGCCGCGGTCAGCCCTCAGCAGCCCTATGGTCAGTTTCAAGAGGACCGATTTTCCCGAACCGGACCCTCCGAGAATGACAAGCGTTTCCCCCTTGGCCACGGTCAGATCGACACCCCGGAGCACCCGGTTGTTGTTGAAGCCCTTCTCAACTTCGCGGTACTCGATGAAGGTTTCCATGGACTAGAAGGCTAGGAAAAGCTTGGTCAGGAAGAAATCGGAGATGAGGATGACGATGGAACTGAGGACCACCGTGAAGGTGGTGGCCCGGCCCACCCCGTCCGCCCCGCCACTCGCCTTCATCCCGTTGTAACAGCCGATGAGGGTGATGGACAGCGCGAAAAACAGCGTCTTTCCGAGTCCCGAAAAGACATCCGAGAACTGCAGCAGGCGAAACACGTGAGACATGTAAAAGCGGCCCGCAATCTGAAGCTGGAAGGTGGAGATGAGGTATCCCCCGAAGATTCCCAGGGCGTCGGCGATGAGCACCAGGAGCGGCAGAGTGAACGCGACGGCCAGCAGGCGGGGGACCACCAGCTTACGGACGGGGTTGGCCCCCAACGCCCTGAGCGCGTCGATCTGCTCGGTGACGTTCATGGAGCCGATCTCGGCCGTGATCCCGGCCCCGACCCGGCCCCCGACCATCAGGGAGATGAGCACCGGCGCAAGTTCGCGGGTCATGGAGAGGGTCACCGCCTCGCCGACGTAGAGCTTCGCTCCAAAAGACCGCAGGGCGTAGGCCGTTTGCAGGGCGAGCACCATGCCGATGAACACGGAGGTGATCAACACGATGGAGAACGATTGGACGCCCAGGAGGTCCATCTGATAGCTCAGGAGGTCCCACTCCCAGCGGGAGGAGACGATGGCCTTCCCGGTGTCCCGAGCCAGGACGGAGATCCCGCCCAGGTACTCCAGTCCCTGCCAGACTCGCCACTTCCTCCAATCCAATGGATATCCTCCCCCGAGAGGATAGCTTTGTGGCGTCGGCGGGGTCAAGCCGCGCCCCGGACCCAAATTCCGCGGTGGAGGCGCAACCCCTCTGTAGGAGCGGCGCCTCGCCGCGATCCGGGGGAACCCTTCGAGACGATGCGGTTCCCGTGAACGGCCCATCGCGCCGGGGGCGGCGCTCCTACGCGCCAAATTCCATCGCGGAATTGGGGCCGGACCATCCGCTTCGCTCCGCCGGGCAGAAAAGCACCGCAGGGCGGATCCATGGGGACACCCGTGATTCTTGGACATCCCAATGTCCGGGTGTATGCTTCGGGAGGGAGGCTGGAGATGGGCGGGTCCTTGAGTGAGGAGGAGTTGTGCGCCACGCTGGACGAAATCGGCGTGGCCTGTTGTCTGGCGGATGGCGGCGGGCGCATCTTTTTCTTCAATAGCTCGTTTTCGTCGCTGCCTGGCATCTCCTTGGAGGCGCTACCGGCCGGCGCCCCACCTGGCCGTTCTTCCCTGGAAGTTCTTTCGAAGGCCATTCAAACCCACTTACCGGTGATGCCTGGCCGGCCCTCCACGCACCGCATCGCGGTTCCCCTGTCGGGCGGCTCCTCCCAGTCCCTGATCATCGAGATTCGTCCTGTCCCCAAGGGATCGGGCGTGGAGGCGGCCTACGCGGTGCTGGTTCTCCCCTCGGAAGCCGCTGACTCATCGGAGAGCCACGCGGACGATTCGCCTCCCCACAAGCCGGAGCACCCCCCATCGGCCCAGAGTGACCTGCTTGCCGTACTCTTCCACGAACTCGTGACTCCGCCCGTGGTCATACAGGGGTATGTCGAACTGCTGCTGAGAGGCCGTTACGGCCCGCTATCTGCCGAGATGGAGAAGCCCGTCCGCACCGTGCAGAGGAACATCGCCACCCTTTCGGCCATGGTGGAGGCCTTCTTGGACCTCTCCCGCCTGCTCCGTTCCCAGGAGCAGGAAGGACGCCGTGAAGTCTTCTTGGAGGACGCCTGGAACCACCTCCTGACAAGGTGGGAGGAGACGGGCCTGGTGCCTCGTGGGCGCTTCCTGGCCCGCACCAGCCATTCCCGTCTCCACGTCGTTTCCAGCGAGCCCCTCGCTCTGTACGTGCTGGAGATTCTCGCGCTCAACGCCCTGGATATGGCCGCCCCTTCGGCTGTCATCATCGCCGATTGTGGCGCACAAGGCGAAGCGGCCACCTGGAGTCTGACCGTCCCCGAGAGAAGGCGGGACGCTCCACCCCTGGTGCGCTACCTGGAACGGTTCGTGCCGGAGCCCAGCCGGATGCCCGGCCTCCAATCCCCTTCCTTTCACCTCGGACTGCCGGCGGCCAAAATGGCCGCCCAAAGGCTGGACGCCGAGATCCACGGGCAGGAGCTGGACGGAGGAGCGGTCCGCCTCGATCTCCGCCTGCCGGGTTCACGGTGCGGCGAAGCCGCCCCGCTCCCCGGACTCCCGCGCTAGGTCACCAGGACGACGCGGAAGGGCCCCAGGGGCACCTCTTGGAAGATCCGGACCACCCGCTGCTTGACGAGTTCCAGCAGGGCGAGAAAGGTGACCACCACGTGCAGGCGGGTGCACCCCCCTTCGAACAGCTCCGTGAACAGCAGGGAGCCATGTCCCTCCAGCAGTTCAAGGACCGCGTTGATCCTCGCGGTCAGGCTCACCTCGGGTGCGTAGACCAGCCGTTCTTTGCGGTCCGCCGCGCGCTTGACGACCCGCTGGAGCGCCTCCAGCAGATCGTAGAGGTCCACGTCCAGCGAGCTACGCTCGGGGTCCAGCCCGGCCGCCAGCGCGTCGGCCTCGCGGGAGAACTGGGCCGATGAGAGCGCCAGCTTTTCCTCCAGCAGTCGGGCGATCTCCTTGAACCGCTTGTACTCCAGCAGTTGCTCCACGAGCGGCTGCCGCGGGTCTTCGAGGGGATCTCCCACCTCCCCCTCCTGCGGGCGGGGAAGGATCATGCGGCTCTTGATGTGGATCAGCGTGGCCGCCATCAGGATGAAGTCGGCCGCCACGTCGAGATCCAGATCCCGCATCTGTTCCAGGTAGGCGCTGTACTGCTCGGTAATCTGCACGATGGGGATGTCGGTGATCTCGATCTCGCTCTTCTGGATGAGGTAGAGCAGGAGGTCCAGGGGGCCCTCGAAGACGGGGAGGTGGTAGCGCGGCTCCTTGGAGGAACCCGCGGTCTCAGCCTGTTCCTTCGTCGCCGGCTCGATGATGGCCATCCTATCCTCCGCCGCCATGTTACCCGCTCCGGACGCTCGGCGCCAATCACCCGCGGCCTCTCTCCCAAATTTCGCGATATTGGCTCAACGCCCGCGTAGGAGCGGCGCCTCGCCGCGAACCGCGTGACCCTGCGACCAGGATGCGGTGCCCGCGTACGGTCCGTCGCGCCGGGGGCGGCGCTCCTACGAGTGCAATTCCATCGCGGAATTTGGGGGGGCCATGCTTCTTGATTCCATCCCCGTCCCGCCGGTACAATCGCCCCCGGGAGGCCTGCATGGACGCACAGTTGCGAGAACTCCAGCGGAGGGTGGACGCGGAAGCCGCCACCACGACCCGTCTCATCGAGGAGGTGCGCAGGGTTATCGTAGGCCAGAATGCCCTCTTGGAGCGGCTCATCATCTGCCTGCTGGCGCGCGGTCACGTCCTCGTGGAGGGCGTCCCGGGGCTGGCCAAAACGCTGGCCGCCAAGTCCATGGCGGGCGCCGTGAGCGCTTCCTTCCAGCGGATCCAGTTCACTCCAGATCTCCTGCCCGCCGATCTGATCGGAACGCTCGTCTACAACCCCAAGGAGGGCACCTTCGATCCGAAAAAGGGGCCCATCTTCACCCAGTTTCTGCTTGCCGACGAAATCAACCGGGCGCCGGCGAAGGTGCAATCGGCCCTCTTGGAAGCCATGCAGGAATGCCAAGTGACGCTGGGAAGCAAGACCTTTCCCCTTCCCGATCCCTTCTTCGTGATGGCCACCGAAAACCCCATCGAGCAGGAGGGCACCTATCCCCTGCCCGAGGCTCAGGTGGACCGGTTCCTCATGAAGGTGGTCCTGACCTACCCGAGCGCGGAGGAGGAGCGGCAGATGGTGGACCGCATGAGCACCGGGCGCATCCCCGTCGCCACCGCCGTGGTGGCTCCCGAAGACATCCTGCGGGCCCGGGTGGTCGTGGACGGGCTTTACGTGGACGGAAGGATCAAGGACTACGTGGTGCGCCTCGTGCAGGCCACGCGCACCCCGAGCCGCTTCAAGTTGTCGGCGGAGGGCTACATCCGCTACGGGGCTTCCCCCAGGGCGACGCTCTTCCTGACGCTGGCCGCCAAGGCCCACGCTTTCTTGAGGGGCCGCGCCTACGTCACGCCCGAGGACGTGAAGGCCGTGGGCATGGATGTGCTGAGGCACCGCCTCATCCTTACTTACGAGGCCGAGGCCGAATCCATTACGCCGGAAAACCTCCTCTCCCGGATATTCGAGAGCGTGGAAGTGCCTTAGGGCTCCTCTCGAAGCGCCCATGCTGGACATCCAAGAGATCCGCAAGAAAGTCAGGCAGATCGAGATCAAGACCCGCAAGGCGGTCAACGAGGTCCTCGCGGGCGAGTACCACTCCACCTTCAAGGGCCAGGGGATGGAATTCAGTGACGTCCGCCCCTACCAGCCCGGCGACGATTACCGTTCCATCGACTGGAACGTGACGGCGCGCACGGGGAGCCTCCACATCAAGCAGTTCCACGAAGAGAGGGAACGCACTCTCCTGCTCGCGGTGGACGTGAGCGGCTCCCTTCGCTTCGGGACCACCTCACGCCTCAAGAGCGAGTCGCTCGCCGAGCTCGCGGCCCTCCTGGCCTTTTCCGCCATCAGGAGCCAGGATCGCGTCGGTCTGCTCCTGTTTTCGGACCGGACGGAGCTGTTCATTCCTCCACGCAAGGGCGTCGAACACGTGCTCCGCCTGGTGCGGGAGATTCTCTACTTCGAACCCAGAGGTCGGGGCACGGACTTTCCAGCCTGCTTCGCCACCATCAGCAGGCTCGTGCCGCGGAGAGCCACGGTTTTTCTCTGCTCCGACTTCCAGGCGCCGCTCGGGCGGGGTCTGCCGGTCCTGGCGCGTCGGCACGACCTCAGCGCGGTCTACGTCGAGGACCCGGCCGAGCTCGAGCTCCCCTCCGGCGGGTGGACCGAGTGGGAGGACCCGGAGACGGGCCGCTACGGCTGGGCCTGGACGGGATCGGCATCGCTCAGGCGCCGCTTCCGGGAAACCCGCCTCCGCCAGAAGCAGATGCTCTTGCAGAGCCTGCGCCGGGCCAGCGTGGACACCCTCGTCCTGAGTACTTCGGGCGACGTAGCGGCGCCGCTGGTGCGCTTCCTCAGGAGCCGCCTCCGCGGGCGGGCGGCATGAGACGGCTCGCACCGTACGCCCTGGCCGCGGCGATCGCCTTGCTTCCCATGTCCGGTGCGATCCACGCGGCTCCAGAGCCTCCGCCCAAGGCGGTCCCGTCCCAATGGGCCCCCGGCGTGTACCACCTCGGGAACCTCATCCCGCTGGAGATCGACATCCCCATCCCCGCGGCCTCCTTCTACCTGGAGGGAGACCTCACCGAGGGAGCGGATTGGGGAGGAGCACGCATCGCCACCATCCGCCAGCATCCCCCCGAGACCTTTCCCGGGGTCCTGAGGCTCGATCTGACGGTCCAGGTCTTCGCCACCGGCGCGGTGTCGCTCCCTCCCGCCCGCGTCGCGGTCCACCTGCCCGCATCGGTCCTGGTCTACGCCGTGACTCCGCCGCCCATTTCCATCGCGCCTCTTCTTCCTCCGGGCCGCCAGCCCCAGCCGCCTCCCGAGCCGCCCCTGCCCGTGCCCCTCCCCTTTCCGTGGGGCTGGGCTGCTCTGGCTCTGCTCGCCGCGGGCCTCGCCTTCGCCGGCGCTTTTCTGTGGAGGCGGCACCTTCGCCGAAGGCCCAGGCGCCCCGAGCAGAAGCCCTCTCTGAGGGAGACCGATCCAGAGCGCTGGATCCGCCAGGAGATGGAGCGTCTGAGGGCCGCCGCCATCCCGCCGGACGCACGCTTCGCGCAGGTATCCCAACTGCTGCGCGAGTATCTGGAGGCGCGATTCAGCCTTCCCTTCCTGGAGTGGACCACCTCCGAGGTCCGCGCGAACTGGACACGGGCTGAGCAGCTCCAGGGCGCCGCCGCGGAAGACCTCCTCTCGGTCCTGGTCTTCAGTGACCGCGTCCGCTTCGCCCGCTATCGGCCCGAGGAGGAGGAGGAGACCCAAGCCTGGAACCGCATCCACCGCCTCTTGGCGGCCGTGGCTCGTCCCCGCCCGCTGGAGAAGGCGTCATGAGCGAGTTCGTATTCCGCCACCCGTCCTGGCTGTGGCTGCTGCTCGCGGTTCCGGCCCACCTGGCTTACAGGGCCTGGCTCCTTCACAGAGCCCGGAGGGCCATTCCCTACCCTCCGGCCACGCTGCTCGAGGCCCTCGGCGGACGCAACCGGTTTCTGCCCTGGATCTCGGCGGGGCTGATAACGGCGGCCTTCGCGGCAGCGGCGCTCGCCCTGGCGAGGCCGGCCATCAGGACGGCCCGGACCCAGGTCACCACGGAAGGCGTGGCCATCATGGTCTGCCTGGACGTCTCCGGCAGCATGATCGCCGAGGACTTCCAACCCAACAACCGCATCGACGTCGCCAAGACCGTCCTCTCCGACTTCGTCCGCAAGCGCCCCAACGACCGCCTGGGGCTGATCACCTTCGCCGCGGTGCCCTTTCTCCGCTGCCCCCTGACGCTCGATCACCGCACGCTGCTCTCAATCGTCGAGGAGGTGAACGCGGTGAACCGCCCCGATTTGGACGGGACCGCCATCGGCGACGCCCTGGTCGCCGCGGGCAAGAGGCTCCTTTCCGCTCCGGAGAAGAGCAAGGTGATCATCCTGCTCACCGACGGGGAGAACAACCGGGGGCAGTTCGATCCTCTGCAGGCCGCGAGGCTGCTCAAGGACCACAAGATCCGCGGGGATGCGGTGGGGATCGGCAGCAAGGGGGTCGTCCCCTATCCCATCGCGGACGAGAACGGCCGCAAGACCTTCCAGTACGTCCATATCGGCTTTAACGAGGAGACGCTGAGAGAGATCGCGCACATCACGGACGGGGTCTACTTCAGCGCGTCGGACGCCGGCGCCCTCTCCAAGATTTTCCAGGCTATCGACCGGCTGGAGCGGAGCAAGATCACCACCTCGGGCTACGTCCGCTACCGCGATCTGTTCCTCTATCCGCTGGCCGTCGCCCTCTTCTGCCTGGCCGCGCTGGTCCTCTGGCAGGGCGGCCCGGGGAGGATGGTGCCGTGACCCTCTTCGCCAACCCCTCCGGCATCTGGCTTCTCTGGCTCTTCCCCGTACTCCTAGCGCTGGCCCTGGTGGGGCGCTTCCGCAGATCTCGGGCCCTCCTGCGCTGGGGCGGGCAGGAGCGCGTGCGGGAACTGGCCAGACCCCCGGCGAGAGAATGGGACCTGGTGGCGGCCGCGTGCCTCTGGCTCGCGTTCGCCCTCGCGCTCATCGGCTTCGCCCGTCCGCAGTGGGGCGAGGTCGCGGAGACGGTGGAGAAGGTCGGACTGGACGTGGTGGTATGCCTGGACACCAGCCGAAGCATGGACGTGAACGACACCCAGCCCTCGCGCCTGGAACGCGCGCGGCTCGAGATCAGGAGCCTCTTGGCCAGCGACCGGGACGACCGCTTCGGGCTCGTCGCCTTCAGCGGGGTTCCCGTCATCCTCTCACCGCTCACCGAGGACAGCGGGGCCATCAACATGCTCCTGGACGTGGCCGACTCCGATCTCATCCCGGTGCAGGGGACGGACATCGGCCGCGCCATCCTGAAGGCTCTCAAGCTGCTTCCCGAGCAGAGGGACCGGGATCAGGTGATCCTGATCTTTTCCGACGGGGAAGACCAGGCGCAGGACACGGCCGCGGCGGCGCGCAAGGCGGCGACCAGGGGAGTCAAGATCTTCTGCGTCGGCGTGGGAACCACGGCGGGCGGCACGGTCCCCGGACCTGACGGGAAGCCGGTGACCGATCCCTCCACCGGCGGACCGGCCCACTCCTCGCTTCACGAGGAGGTCCTCCGGCAGGTGGCCGCCCTGACGGACGGCCGCTACTGGTCCTTGAGCGGCTCCGGAAGCGCCGTGCCCGGCATCATGGAGGAGCTGGGCCATCTCAAGCGCAAGGAGTACGCCTCCCAGTCCCGCGCCATGCGTCAAGAGCAGTACGCCTGGTTCCTCGGACCCGCCCTATTTCTGCTCCTGCTCGCCATGCTGATTCCCGGGCGGAGAATCCCGCGCACCCAAACCAGGCGACCCAACGGCGGCGCGCCCGCCGCAGGCACGGTGGTCGTCGCTTTCCTCATAGCCGCCGCGGCCATGATGATGCCTTCTTCCACGCGCGGCCAGTCCGCCCCCCGCTTGGCCAAGCAGGCCTCCGATGCTTACGATGCCGGCCGGGTGGAGCGGGCCGAGGGGCTGTACGCGCGCGCCCAGCAGCAGGCAAGGACGCCCGATCTCCGTGCCCTGCTTCACTACAATCGGGGGACCTGCCTCCTGGCGCTGAAGAAACCCCAGGCGGCCAGGGAGGAGTTCATGCTCGCCCTGGCGGGCCCCGATCCGCGGGTGAAGGGGGCGGCCCTGTACAACCTCGCCGAGGCCTTCGTCCAGGAGGGCGATCGCGAAAAGGCCATGGGGGCCCTGAAGACGCGCCTCGTCATGGACCCGCAGGACCGGCAGGCGGAGCTTCTGTACGAATGGATTTTGCGCACCATGCCTCCCGAGCCGCCTCCCCCACCCGAGAAGAACCCGCCGAGGCAACCGCCGCCTCCCAAACCGCCGGACGTCCTCGAGCAGTTGCACATGCCCCCACCGAAGGCCCTGCAGGACCAGCTCAAACCGCATACCGAGAGCAGTCCCGGCATGAAGCCTTGGTGAACCACGCCGCGGGCAACAGGGCAATGGCCCAGCCTTGCACGCGCGACCGCCCGCGACGGATTGCCCGGCACCCCGTATGAACGAACCGGGCTCCGTATCCTGTTGACCTCTCTTGTGAAGCCGCGATCTCTCCTTGAGGGATAAGAGGGTAGAAGACGACGGATGAGGGTCTTGACTTTTTCGATCTCAGGAGATATGTTCATGTCTTGAGGTGATGAGATGATCTCTCAGACCACCAAATATGCGCTCATGACTCTCGGGTTCCTCGCCGATCGACCAGGCCAGTGGGTCCAGGGCGGGCAGATCGCCGAAGCCACACGCATTCCCGCCAACTACCTGTCGAAGATCCTGAACCAGCTCCGCAAGCGCGGCTTCGTCGAGAGCCAGAAGGGCTGGGGCGGGGGCTTCTTGCTGAGGGAGCAGGCCCTGGCCCAGCCCATCGGGCGCGTCCTGGAGCTCTTCGAGGGCCCATCCCTGGTCAGGCAGTGCGTCTTCGGCCTCCGGGCCTGCGACGACGCCCATCCCTGTCCGTTGCATTGCCGTTGGACTCGCGTGCAGAGCGAATACGACACCCTGTTGGAGAAAACCACCGTCGCCGATCTCCGTTCGGGGCTTCAGCCCTAGGCGGAGTGACTTTGCCCTCGGCCGACGGTCCCCGTCGCGCCTTTTTGAAGGAGGCAACCCATATGGTCGAAGCCCTTGAGACCCTCATGCACGAGCACCGCCTCATCGAGCAGGTGGCCGGCTCACTCGATACCTTCGTGGCCAATCTGGACCGCCAGGCCGAGGCCGATCGCCAGACCGTGAGGGATTACGCCGATTTCTTCCGCACCTTCACGGACAAGTGCCACCACGGCAAGGAGGAGGACCGCCTCTTCGTCCTCATGAACCAGTTCGGCTTCCCCAAGGAGTTCGGCCCGGTGGCCGTGATGATCGCCGAACACCGCGAGGGACGCGACCACATCGGAGTGCTGGCCTCCATCGGCGCGGGCGACGGTCCCCTCACCGACGACGAGCGCCAGGCGGTCATCGAACACGGTGGTGCCTACGTCCCGCTCATCCGCGCCCACATCATGAAGGAAGACAATATCCTCTACCCCATGGCCCAGCAGGCCATTCCACCGGATGAAATGGATAAGCTCGCCGCCGCCATGGAGCGCTTCGAACGCGACGAGATGGGAGAGGGCACCCACGAGCGCTACCACACCTTGGCCGAGCGCCTCATCGAAGCCTATCCCCCCGATGCCTCCCGAATGGCTGAAGGCGCCGCCTGCGTGGGCTGCCCCGGGCACATGTGAAGAGCGGCTGGCGCGGTCCCCGCTCGGCCTTGTAAAAGTTTGAACCATAGGGTTATTGGCGTATGTAAGGAGGAGCAGGCCCATGGCATCGGTTTCGGAAAGCGCGCAGCCCCTCTCGCCCTGGTGGCGGCACACGGCGATCCTGGTGATGATCGCCGGATTCTCCATCCTTTCCATCGTGACCATGCTCAGCTACAAATATGCCCCACCCATTCCCGAGAAGGTCGTGGATGGCTCCGGGGCGACCATCATGACGGGTCAGGACATCGAGCACGGCCAGGCCGTGTTCCTCAAGTACGGCCTCATGGAGCACGGGACCCTCTGGGGCCACGGGGCTTACCTGGGACCCGACTACAGCGCCGAGTACCTTCACCGCCTGGCGCTCATTGACCAGCAGACCATCGCTCAGGAGGATTTCAGCAAGCCCTTCGACCAGCTCACCACGGGCGAAGCCGATGCCGTTAAGGCGGAGACGGCCACCTCCCTTCAAAAGAACCGCTACGACCCAGCCACCAAGACCCTGGTCTTCACGCCCGGCGAGGTGGCCGCCTACCAGAGCCAGGCGAAGGAGTGGGCCGCCTACTTCACCCAAGAGGAATGGGGCGCCCACTTCACCCAAAACGACTACGCGCCCGGACTTCCCGCCGACTACATCAAGAATCCGAAAGACCTTGAAGACCTTAGCTCTTACTTCGCATGGGCCGCCTGGGCCACCGTCGCGCGCCGTCCCGGCAAGGACTACTCCTATACGAACAACTGGCCCTACGAACCCCTCGTCGGTAACCACCCTCCCGCCGAAGCCTACCTCTGGAGCGCCCTGAGCCTCGTGGCCCTCCTCGCTGGGCTCGGGCTCGTCCTCTTCATCTTCGGCAAGTTCAACTACCTCGGGTGGAAGGGGGACGGGACGACCGATGAGCTCGCCGGCCCCGCGAAGGGAGGCTGGAGCCTGACGCAGAGCCAGTGGGCTACCGGAAAGTACTTCGCGGTCGTGGCGCTCCTCTTCCTCTTGCAGACCCTCGTAGGGGGCGCCCTGGCCCACTACCGCGTCGAGCCCTTCGCCTTCTACGGAATCGACATCGCCAAGTATCTTCCGTGGACGCTCCTTCGCACGTGGCACCTCCAGCTCGCGATCTTCTGGATCGCCACGGCCTGGGTCGGCGGCGGCCTCTTCCTCGCGCCCTGGGTGGGCGGCCGGGAGCCCAAGGGGCAGAAGCTCGGCACCAATCTGCTTTTGGGTGCCCTCGTGGTGGTCGTCCTGGGAAGCCTCTTCGGCGAGTACCTCGGCCTGAATGATCTTCTGGGGCGCCTCTGGTTCTGGGTGGGCGACCAGGGCTCGGAATACCTGGATCTGGGGCGCTTCTGGCAGCTTCTGCTGGCGGTGGGGCTGATCTTCTGGCTCTATCTCATGTTCCGCGCCCTCAAACCGGCCCTCAAAGTGCCCGGGAAGGGCGAGCTCGCATCCCTTTTCCTCTACGCCGCCGTGGCCATTCCGGTCTTCTACCTGCCCGCGCTCTTCTACGGCCCGCACACCAACTTCGCGGTGATCGACAACTGGCGCTTCTGGATCATTCACCTCTGGGTGGAGGGTTTCTTCGAGCTCTTCGCCACGGTGCTGGTGGCCATCATGTTCAACCAGATGGGCCTCGTGACCGCCAGGAACGCCACGCGCGTGGTCTACCTGGACGCCATCCTCTACCTGGCGGGCGGCATCGTGGGCACCGGGCACCACTGGTACTTCACGGGCGAGGTGCCCCTCACCATGGCTCTGGGCGCCTGCTTCTCGGCCCTGGAGATCGTCCCCCTGACCCTGCTCACGCTCGACGCCTGGGACTTCATCAAGCTCACGAAGGGCTCCGGTCCCCAAGGCACGAACACCCTGGTCATCCAGCAGAAATGGGCCCTCTACTTTCTCATGGCCGTGGGCTTCTGGAACTTCGTGGGCGCCGGCATCTTCGGCTTCCTCATCAATCTGCCGGTGGTCTCCTATTTCGAGATCGGGACCACGCTGACGGCCAACCACGGCCATGCCGCCATGTTCGGGGTCTTCGGGTTCCTCGCCCTCGGCGTCCTCGTTTTCTGCCTGCGGGCGATGCAGAGCGACGCCGTCTGGGCCGGAACGGAGAAGTTCGTCAAGGCCGGCTTCATAGGCCTGAACGTGGGGCTCGGCCTCATGGTCCTGCTCGACCTCTTCCCCGCGGGCGTTCTTCAGCTCTGGGATTCCGTGACCCACGGCTACTGGCACGCACGGCGGCTGAGCTTCCTCATGACGGGCACCTTCCACACCCTCGAATGGCTCCGCATCGTGGCCGACATGACCTTCATCTTCGCGGGCGTCGTGCCCATCGTCATTGCGGCGCTGCGGTCCTACGCCAAGCGCGACCTTGCCCCCGCGGCCGCCTGAGAGGAGAATCCAAGAATGAGCGAGCCCCTCGTCCCGTCGGTCCACGAGCTTCGCGCCGCCATCCAATTCGCCGAGAGCGGCATCGTCAGCAAGACCCTCTACCAGTCGCCGACGCTCAAGCTCGTGCTCTTCTGCTTCGAACCCGGCCAAGCCCTCAGCGAGCACGCGGCCCCCTTCGAGGCCGTCGTGCACGTCCTGGAGGGGACCGGCGACATCCTACTGGGCGACAAAATCCACCAGGCCGCACCGGACGCCTTATTCGTCATGCCCGCGGGCCTGAACCACGCCATCACGGCGCGGGAGCGGTTGGTCTTCCTGCTGACCATGGTGAAGGCCGCTTCTCCCGTGGCGATTCGATAGGTCGGACGGCGTCCCCGCCCGCGGGCGCCGTGCCCGCGGGCGGCACCGTCCAGGAGGAACTTCACAGGCCGTAAGGATGGAGAGTCTCACCTTTCATGGGGGGATCCATGGAACGAAAACGAATCGTCGCGCTCTGGTCGTTCTGCACGCTGCTCGCTCCTGCCGCCACCCTGGCCGCCCAACCTGACCTCCCCGCCCTCGTCGCTCAGACCTCCAAGGAGAGTCGGGCCTGCATCGCCTGCCACCAGAAGGAGGCAGACCCCGTCGTCGTCCAGCAGTGGGCGCAGAGCCGCCACGCCCAAGCCGGCATCGCCTGTTTCGAGTGCCACCAGGTGGACAAGGGCCGCCCCGACGGCTTCGAACACTTCGGACAGCGGATTTCCGCCGTCGTGACGCCCAAGCAGTGCGGCGAGTGCCACCCCGACGAGACGGCCCAGTTCGAGGCGAGCCACCACGCCCAGGCGGGCCAGATCCTGGGCTCCCTCGACAACGTCCTCGGGGACATCGTGGAGGGTCCCCCCGCCGCCGTGAGCGGCTGCGTCAAGTGCCACGGCAGTACGGTCAAGGTGCTGAAGGATGGCAAGCTGGACCCCGCCACGTGGCCCAACGAGGGCATCGGGCGCATCAACCCCGACGGCTCCAAGGGCTCGTGCTCGGTCTGCCACAGCCGCCACACCTTCTCCGTGGCCATCGCGCGGCAGCCCGAGAGCTGCGGCTACTGCCATTTGGGCCCCGATCACCCGCAGGAGGAGATCTACGCGGAGAGCAAGCACGGGGTCACCTACCGAACCTTGAAGGGGCAGATGAACCTCGACTCCCGCTCCTGGGTGCTGGGCAAGGACTACAGCGCCGCCCCCACCTGCGCCACCTGCCACATGGGGGCCGCCAAAGGCGTGGCCGAAACCCACGACGTGGGAACGCGGCTCTCCTGGACGCTCCGCCCCGAAGTGTCGATCCATCTTCCGAATTGGCGGCAGAAGCGGGACGAGATGAAGAAGGTCTGCCTCAACTGCCACGCCTCGGACTGGGTGAACAACTTCTACGTCCAGTACGACGACGTGGTGGACCTCTACAACAGCAAATTTGGGGAGCCCGCCAAGGCCATCATGGCCAAGCTCCAGGCGGCCGGCAAGCTGGGCCCGTCGCCCTTCTCGCAGAAGATCCAGTGGGACTACTTCGAGCTTTGGCACCACGAGGGCCGGCGCGCCCGAATGGGGGCCTCCATGATGGGCCCCGACTACGTCCAGTGGCATGGTTTTTACGAGGTGGCGAAGGACTTCTACAGCCGTTTCCTTCCCGAGGCGGAGGCGCTTCTGCCCGGCGTCACGGCCGACGTCATCAACGAACCGACCAACCGCTGGCTGAAGCGGGGGCTCTCCAAGGAGGACCGCGCGAAGATCCAGGAGTTCTACCAGAAACGCTACGGAGAGTAAGCGCCGCGGGAGATACGGCCGCCCTTCGAGAGGCCCGATGAGGGCGTTTCGAGCCTCACCATTCCTCAATGGCCCCGGCTCAGCCGGGGCCATTTCCGCGCCGAGGCTACGCGGATGGAGGCTTAGGCCGCCGGCTGGAGGGCCTCGGCGGCGGGCCGCAGGGTCCGGCCAGTCCCGGCGGGGATGACGAGCCCCGATCCGGCCAGCGCGCGCCTCATCAGCTCCTGCAGGCTGATCCCCCAGTCCCGGGGGTCTGCGCCCTGCGTGAACTCGACGTGGCCGTCTCCCCCATTCAGCAAGAACTGCGTGCACATCACCGAATACTCGCGCTCCGGCGCCAGCGGCTCCCCATCCACCCCGATGGACGTCGCCCTTCCCCCCTCATAGGTGGCCGCAAGTCCCGACACCTGGGAGAAACGGGAACCCAGCCTAGCGGGCCCTCTTGGCGAGCACGCCCGAGCCGAAATCCCACTCATGGCTTCCGTCCCCAACCGAGCATGGCAGAATCCGTGAGCGGGCCGAGCCGGTCCGCCCAAATTCCGCGATGGAATTGCACTTTAGGAGCGCCGCCCCCGACGCGACGGACCGTACGCGGGCACCGCATCCTGGTCGCAGGGTCACCCGGTTCGCGGCGAGGCGCCGCTCCTACGCAGGCGTTGAGCCGCTATCGCGGAATTGGGGGTCCGTTTCCCGGTTGCCTATCTTGCCGGCGGGCGGTACCCTGGCTTCGAGGAGGAGAGAATGCTGAAGCTCACGGCCTACGGGGCGGCGCAGGAGGTGACGGGGAGCAAGCACATGCTCGAAACCAGCCACGTCAGGCTCCTGGTGGATTGCGGCATCTTCCAGGGACACCGAGAGGAGGCCCACCGCAAGAACCTGGAGCTTCCGTTCTCGCCTTACTCCCTCTATGCCTGCATCAACACCCACGGCCACCTTGACCACTGCGGCGCCTACCCGGTCCTCGTGAAGCAGGGCTTCTCGGGGGACATCCTCTCCACCCCCGCCACGCGCGACATCGCCAGCCTCGTCCTTCGCGATTCGGCTCGCATCCAGGCCTACGATGCGCGCTTCCTCGAAAAGCAGGAGCACCGGAACCACCAGCCCTGGCGCAAGATCTTCGCGCCGCTCTACGACGAGGCCGACGTGGAGGCGGCACTCGGGCAGTACGTCACGACCGCCTACCGGCGGCCCTACCCGATAGCTCCCGGGGTGAGCGCGACCCTCTACGACGCCGGCCACATTCTGGGCTCGGCCATGGCGCGGCTTGAGGTGCAGAACGATGGCGAACCCCTCGTCATCGGCTTCACCGGGGACCTTGGCCGCAAAAACATGCCCATTCTGCGCGACCCCGACCCCCTCCCAGCCGTGGACTATCTCGTCTGCGAGAGCACTTACGGCGACAGGCTCCACGACGACATGAGCCTGGCCGAGTCGGAGCTGGCGCAGGTCATCAATGACGCCGCCTCGCGGGGAGGACGCGTCATCATTCCGGCCTTCGCGGTGGAGAGGACGCAGGAGCTGATCTTCCTCCTCCACCACCTGCACGATGCCGGCCGGATTCCGCCCATCCCCGTCTACGTGGACAGCCCCATGGCCGTGTCGGCGACGGGCATCTTCAGGGCCCACGGCGAGTGCTTCGATGCGGACATCTGCTCGGGCTTCCTCGAACGCGCCGCTGGCCCCTTCGCCTTCGACTCGCTTCACTACATCAGCGATCCCGAGGAGTCCAAGAAGCTCAACGACCTGCGAATGCCGTGCGTCATCATCTCCGCCTCGGGCATGTGCGAGGCCGGGCGCATCGTCCACCACCTCCTGCACGCGGTGGGCGATCCGCGCAACACCATCCTCATCGTCGGCTTCATGGCGGCCAACACGCTGGGACGTGCCCTGGCGGACAAGCGCCCCGAGGTGAAGATCTTCGGACAGCTCCACGAGGTCAAAGCCCGCGTCAAGATCCTCAACGCCTTCTCGGCCCACGCCGACTACCGTGAAATTGGCGAGTTCGTCTCGGGCCTCGACCACACCCGCCTCAAGCGCGTCTTCCTGGTCCACGGCGAGCCTGCGGCTCAGGCGCACCTCAGGGAGCACCTTCTCGGGCTAGGCGTGCGCTCGGTCGAGATTCTGAAGCAGGGCGAGACCGTGGCCCTGGCCTAAGCACCGTGGCGCGGAGTGTTTTCGCTGTTCCTCCGCTTCGAGCGCAGAACCCATGCGTACACGGCCGCGTTGAACAGGACGAGCAGCAGGCCGAGGAGGAGCTGAATCCCCCGAGTGAGCTCCGCCGGATAGAGCACGGCGAGGAGGTAGTGGGCGATGAAGTCGCCGCGGTAGCCCGTCCCGCCGCCCTGGACACGGAGCCAGCCCTCCAGGGGCGTCAAGGGGCAGATCCAGCCGGCGAACTCGACGGCTCCAGCCCACATCAGGGCCGGCAGGTGAACCCACGCCAGTCTCGGCCGGCGCCGCACCAGCAGTCCCCCGAACACCGCGAAGAGAACGAATCCGAGGTGAAAGAGTACTACGGCGTCCGCCCCAGCCTCGTACAGTCGGTCCATTTCGATAATCCAGGCCCATGTGCGGCAGCACCGGGTGGCGGAGGGCCAGGAGCCGCAGGGAGGCCACGAGGACAAGCCGGACCTGAGGCCAAGCCGCCGCCGGGACCGCGAGCACCGCATCCCCCGGCTGTGATCACCCCGGTTGATGTGCAGCAGCCTTCTGATGCCCACTCTTCTGCCAACGCCCGGGCGCCAGGGAAATTTCACAGCTCATCGCAAACACAAGCGCGGAACCTTCGCGGCCGGCCGTGGTCTCTGGAAGTGTCTGACGAGGAGGTTCCCATGAGCAGGCTGAATTCCATGGTCGCCGTTGCACTGACCCTTCTGGCGCTGGCCCTTCCTTCCCATGCCGCCGAGCGCCGTGGCTTCGGGCTCCAGGTCGCGGTGGGAGGCTACGCCACGCCGGAGTACCGCAAGGGGGATACGACCTACATCGAGGCCGTCCGCGGCAAGGACTACACGCTGCGGATCACCAACCCGTTGCCCTGCCGGGTGGCCGTGGCCCTGTCCGTGGATGGGCTGAACACCATCGACGCCAAGCACACGACGCCGCAAAGGGCCAGCAAATGGGTACTTGATCCTTACGAGAGCATCGAGATCGACGGCTGGCAGGTGAACGGTTCTCGGGCCCGCAAGTTCTTCTTCACGGGCGAAAAGCATTCCTACGGCGCTTGGCTGGGGCAGACGGACAACCTAGGCGTCATCGAGGCGGTCTTTTATCGCGAGGCCATCCCCGAGCCACCCCCCGTTCCCATCCTGGGGCGGCCCTCCACGCGAGCCCAGGCCGGGGGGATGGCGCAGTCGGACAGGCATCCCTCGCCGGAAGCGTGCCCGGCCCCCTCTCCGGGAAGCAGCCGGGAGAAGGCTTCGGCGCAGGCCTCGGCCGGCCTTTCCGACGAATTCGCCGCCACGGGCATCGGAGACAAGGTGGACCACCCTGTCGTGCGGGTGCGCGTGAAGCTCGAACGCGAACCCGCGGCCTCGCTCCGCATCCGCTACGAGTTCCGTCCGCAGCTGATGGCCCTGGGCATCCTGCCGCCGCCTCCGCGCAACCCCTGCCCCTTACAGCGCAGGGAGCAGGCGCAGGGGTTTCGCGGAGGGTATTGCCCCGATCCTTTCGACCATTGAGGTCGCGGGAAGAGGCCGCCTCCTTGTTGCTAGGGGTGCTTGCGTCGCCTCAACTCTCCTGCCAGGATTCCGAAAACAAAGGGCCGGGCGCCCAGATGCGGCGCCCGACCCGGGCTGGAGGAGAGGAGAGCCGCACTGTTACATCATTCCGCCGCCCTTGCCCTTGACCGTGATGGACTGGGCCAGCATGGAGCCGTCGGTGCGCGTAAGCCCCTGGACCTTGACCTTCATACCGGTCGAAAGGGAGTTGGCGGACATCATCTGACCCTTCCTGGTGATCTGCGTGGCACCGTTCATCACCACGTTCGTATTCGAGCCGCCCTTGCCCATGGTGAATCCGGACACGTTGCCCGAGGAGTCGTGCATGAGCCCCTGGATGGAACCGTTGCCCATCATGCCGTTGGCCATGACGTGGGCGAAGACGGCGGCATACAGGCCGTTGCTCACGATGCCGCCGAAGGCGGCGTAGGAGCCGACCTGCAGGAGCTGGGTGTTGCTGACGGTGGTGCTCTCTTTGACCATGCCGCCGCCACCCATCCCGCCGCCTCCCATCATGCCACCCGAGCCCATTCCGCCGGTCAGGTTCCCGCCCATGCCGCTGCCCATGTCGCTGGAGGACATGCCATCAAAGAGCGCCCGCGAGACGTTGATGGCGTAGACTCCATCCACCGTGACGGTCTGAGGGTTGCCCTGGCTGTCGTTCTGAATCGCCGTCACCTGGCCCTGAACCATAAAGGTCAAGCCCCGGTAGAGCGACGTGAGAGTTGGAGTGCCGCTGTTGTTGGTCTCGAAGGCACTGACCGTGTCTCCCACCTGGAAGTCGGCGGGCGTCAGCGTCTGTAGGTTTCCGGATGAGTCCTCACCCACATAGACGGCCTGCGAACCCAGGGCGAGCCTAGCCCCCTGGATGGTGACGCTCATGCCGTCCATGCCCGTGATGGGACCCGCGAAGTAGGCCATTCCCTCGGGCATCCCCGTCGTCTGAGCGCCGGCAGGCAGAGCCACGGCGGCCACAAGCGTGGCGGCCAGCGCCGCCCACAGCCAAGCGGTGGCCCGCACGGTCCGATGAGTGTGGGTCGCCCTGGTTTCCCCCAGCCGAGCCTGTCTACTATTCATCACGATGCGCTCCTTTCTGGATACTTCTCTCCACAATCAACCATTGTTAACCACGGTTCTTGCAGTCACTTAACCTTTTCAAGGCCCATCGGCCATGGGTACTAATGCAACCTCTGTGCCACCATTCCTTCCTGGCCGCGCGCCGTGCTCAGAAGTAGACGGGCCAGAATGCCGAGGGGTTCAGAGGATCTTTCACGACCACCTGGCCCTTGAGGTGCTCCATCCCACAGTGCATGGCAAAATGTCCCGTCCGCCTGGGCGTAAATTTCACCTCCGTGATCCCGAAAGGCTTGAGCCTCGTGCTGATGTGCAGCCCCTCCACCACGAGCCTCCGCGTGCAGGCCGAGTCGCTGGGGCGCCAGAATCGCAGTTCCGCGGGCCGCCCCAGGACGATCTCGACCGTGGCCGGCGAATAGGCTCCCTCCACCGCGATGTTTCGGACTTGGGCTCTTCCCATGCCGCCCCAGGGCAAGAGGGCCGCCGACAAGACAACCAAGACCACGCACCCCGTCACGATGGCCACTTCCCAGCCGATCGATCCCGATTCCTTCTCAAGGAAACCGAGCTTGTCGCGCTTATGTTCCATGACCACCTCCCCCATGATTTATGCCGCCCCTTGCCCGCGGCGTGTCTTCCCATCGCCAACCGCAAGGTGCCTCGACACGGACCGAGGCGCCGATCACGTTCCCGCCCAGATCACTCCCTTCAGACAACCCATGCGGCAGTGAAAGGGATACCCGCCCGGCTTGAGGGGGTCCACGACGATGCTGGTGACCTGCCCCACCTTCAGGCTTCGATCGATGCCCCAATGGCTCAGAACGACGCCCTTCGTGCAGAATCCGCCCTCCCTTCGCACGAACCGCAGCTCCACCGGCTGTCCGGTCTTCACGTGAAGGATGGCCGGGTGAAACCCCTTGGCGTCCATCGTAATGGTCACTACCGGGAAGGGGTGGACCTGATTCTTATGATCGAGGTAGATGGTGAAGATGATGGCGGCCACCATGGCGGTAAGGCTCACCGCCATCACCACCAGGGCCTGCCCTCCCGTCAGCATGACCGCGGGAACCAGTCCGTCCTCTTTCCCATTCGCCGGCATGGACGCCTCCTTGCCCCGACGCTTGACCCGTGAGGCGCGACCCTTCAAGCAAGCAGCGTGCCATCCGCAACTCATTGCATACGCCTCACCTGCGTCCGATCGCTGGTGGAATGTCGGCAGTGCTTCAAAGGCCCTTGAAGGATAGTCTCGAATACAGCGGCTAGGCGCCCGCGGCGCCATTGCCCACGGATGCGCGCCGACCACCACGGGCTTCACGACGGCCGACCGGACCTGGGGCTCCCGCCAGAGAGGTCAGGACAGGCCGTACTTCTTCATGCGGTAGATGAGGATGTGCCTGGGGATGCGAAGGGAGCGGGCGGCGGCGGACTGATTCCCGTTGTGCTCCCGGAGGGCCTTCACGATGGCCTCCCGCTCCATTCCCCACAAGCCCTCCGCCGGCGTCTGGCTGTCTGGCTCCACGCCCCGCATCTCGGGCGGGAGCATGGCCGGAACGACGGCCTGGTCCGGGTAGAGGATGGCCAGGCGATGGCAGAGGCTCTGGAGTTCGCGAACGTTCCCCGGCCAATGGTAGGTTCTTAGGATGGCCATGGCCCCGTGGTCCAGTTTGGGGTTACTGCCGCCGAACTGCCTGACGAAATGAGAGAACAGCAGCGGGACATCCTCCCGGCGCTCCCGGAGCGGAGGCACGCTGATCGGAATGACGTTCAGGCGCCAGTAGAGGTCCTCGCGAAAGGCCCCCGCCTTTACCGCCCCGGACAGGTCCCGATGAGTGGCCGCCAGGACCCTCACGTCCACCGCTTTCGAGGCACGCGATCCGACCGGGTCCACGACCCGCTCCTGAAGAACCCGGAGGATTTTGGCCTGGAGCGACAGGTCCATGTCGCCGATCTCGTCCAAGAAGAGGGTCCCGCCGTTGGCCTGGACGAACTTGCCGGGTTTGGTCTCGGTGGCTCCCGTGAAGGCGCCCCGTTCGTGCCCGAACAGCTCGCTCTCCAGGAGCTCCCTGGGCATGGCGGCACAGTTGATGGCCACGAAGGGCTTGCCCGTCCTCGGAGAGAGGGAGTGAAGGGCCCTGGCTACCAACTCCTTTCCGGTGCCGCTCTCCCCCGTGATCAGGACAGTGGCGTCCGTGGGAGCCACGCGGCGGACGGCATCGAGCAGCTTCTGGATGGGCGCGCTCGTACCCAGGATGGATTCGACGGGCCGCTTCTCCTGGAGGTTCTCTCTCAGGCGCCGGTTCTCTTTGCGAAGGTCCGAGACCCTGAGGGCCTTCTGGACCGTGAGGTGAAGGGTCTCCCGCTCGATGGGTTTTGTAAGGTAGTCGGCGGCCCCGAGTCGCATGGCCTCTACCGCATCCTGAATGGTCCCGTAGGCCGTCATGACCACCACGGGCAGGTCGGGATCCTTCTCGCGAATGGCCCGGAGCAGTTCAATCCCGTCCATTCCCGCCATGCGCACATCCGTGACGACGAGATCGAAGGGCTCGGCCGCCAGGCGCACCATCGCCGAGCGTCCATCGGCGACCTGGGCCACGGTGTACTCCAGCCTTTCCAGGTGGTAGGAGAGGATTCTGCGCAGGTTGGGGTCGTCTTCGACCATCAGAATGCGAGCAGCGCGCGCCACGGTCACCTCTCCCCCGCCCGGCCGGTGGGGACGACGCTCCCGCCAGCTTCGACCGGCGCCTTGCCACGCACGGGTAGCCAGAGGCTGAAGCGGGCCCCGCCCTCGGGCCGGTTTTCTCCCTTAACCCAGCCTCCGTGCGCCTCCGCGATCTGCCGCGTCAGGGCGAGGCCGAGCCCCGTCCCGTCCTTCCGCTTCGTGAAGAAGGGCTCAAAGAGGCGACTCTCCTCGCCTGGAGGAAGCCCGGGGCCTTCGTCCTCCACGACGAATAGGCAGCCTGCCTCCTCGTCGCGGGCCGCCATTCTCACACGGCCGCCGCCGGCAGAGACTTGGAGGGCGTTTCGCAGCAGGTTGGTAAGGGCCTGGTGCAGGCGGAACCCATCCGCCCACACGCGGCAACCCGGGGACACCTGGACGTCCACGCGCGCCCCGGAGCCCTCCAGCATCGCCATGAGGCTGTTGCGGCAGCTCTCGACCACATCCCGCGCCCCAAGTTCGGCGGGCTCAACGGAAATGGGCCGCCCCAGGTCGAGGAACTCCTGTACCACGGTCTTGAGGCGGCCGACCTCCGCAAGGAGAATATCGAGGAAGGCACGCTTGGGGTGGTCCTCCGGGTAGTCCTCGGCCAGGATCTCGGCAACCCCCTGAATGGAACCCAGCGGCGTGCGCACCTCGTGGGCCACACCCGAGGCGAGGCGGCCGAGGGCGGCCTGCCGCTCGCTCCGCTCGAGCTGCTGCTGGAGCCGCTCGGCGTTCGACCGCTCGCGCTCGCGCTTGTCCACGAGCACCCCCGTCAGAATGCCCAGGCCGAAGTAGAAGGTGATCTCGATGAGGTCCTCGTTGGTCCAAAGAGGGCCGTGGTACATGAGCGCCAGCGGCAGCGTGGCGGAGGCGATCACCAGGGCCACGCCGAAGCCCCCGGCCAATCCGAACCAGAGCCCGCCCAGGAGGATGGGCACGTAACAGAGGCGGCGATGAAGCAGGTGCAGCCAATGAGACATGGGAAAGAGCATGTAGTGGAGAGACAGCGTAAGGGCCGTCATCAGCACGAGGATGAGGATCCGAACCCAGGATGTCCGTTTGTCCATCGCCTGCCCTCCGGGTCCGTGGTTGCAAGGCCTGGGCCAAGTCAGACCTTTGGCCCGCACGCTGGCTACCGCGCCCCTGAATACTATTAACCACATGGAGCGCGTAATATTCTACAATGGACGGTGTGCGGTTCCAGAAGTTCCCGGCCGGGAGGTCATAGCAATCTCACCACCGGTCCGCATAACGGCGGATACGTCCCCGGCGGGCGAAACCCGCCGCCCTTGGCACGCAACGTGCCTGGAAGGGACCACCGCCCGCGGGGCGGGCACCGGTGAGGAGCCAGGATGAAGCCGATTGCTGCCGTGGTAGGGACCCTCGCAATGGTAGTGGCCGCCTTGGCCTGTCAGGCCCAGACGCCTGAAGCGCCCGCGCGGGACCCCATCGCGACTTTGGTGAAGACGGCCATCGCCCACAATCCCACCCTGGCCGCCCAGCGCCAGACGGTGCGGGCGGCCCTCGACCGTCTCCCTCAGGCCAAGGCTCTTCCCGACCCCACCGCCGACGTGGAACTCATGATGCTGTCGGTGAACCATTTCAATGCAGGAGACGCGCTCAGCAAAGGGGTCTCGGTCGGCGTCACGCAGGAGCTACCCTATCCGGGTAAGCGCAAGCTTCGCGAGGAAAAAGCGCGCCGCCAGGCGGCCGCGGCCCAGGCCGATCTGCGGGTCATGGAGAGCGAACTGCGGGGCGAGGTCAAGGCGGCAGCCTATCGGTACGCGCTGGACCTGCGGCTGTTGGATCTCAATGGCCAGACCACGGATGCCTTGAAGGCCGCCGCCAAGGGGGCCATGGCGCTCTACGCCTCCGGCGGGGGCACGCAAACCGACGTGCTTCTGGCCCAGACCGCCATCACACAAGCCGACAAGGAGCGCCTCGACCTGCTGCAGGAGCGGGAGATCGCCGCCGCCCGGCTGACGGACCTCCTGGGCGGGTCTCTCGACCGTTCACTCCTCCAGCAGGTGGAGATCCCCGAACCGGCCAAGGAGCCCTCCCTGGACGGTCTTCTGAACCAACTGAACGCGGGAGCGCCGCGCATCGCCGTCGCGGAGGCCAGGGAGCAGGTTGAAGAGAGACAGGTCGCCATCGCCAGAAAGGATTTCAAGCCAGACTTCATCGTGGGCGGGCGTTACCGCCACAACGACGTGACCATGGGCGGGGGAGACTACCTCACGGCCATGGTCGGAATTACCCTGCCCTTCTTCCACCGGAAGGACCGCTACCGCCCCGCCCTGGATGAAGCCCTGGCCCAGCAGGAGGGGGCCAAACAGGAGACGGCCGGCGTTATGAACCAGGTTCGCTACGATCTCACTCGGGCCTGGCAGACCGCTTCGCGCGATCGGGCCGCGTTCGAACTGCTTCAGAACGGACTCCTGATCCAGGCCAAGCAGGCCTATGAATCGAGCCTGGCCAGCTATGGCGTCGGGAAGACCGACTTCACGACTCTGCTGAACACGCTGGCCGGCTACTACGGCGATCAGGGGCAGACCCTCATGGCGCAGGCCGATTTTCAGATAGCCCTTGCCCGTATGGAAGCCATCCTGGGCGTGCCATCCCTCCAGGCCGCGTCCCGCGAAGGGGCTGGCCAGCCCGCCGTCACCCCCCAAGACCAGAAGGAGCATTGAGTGAGTATGCAACCGCGCACGACAAAGCTGTCTTTCGCCGCCTTTGCCGTCATGGTCCTTCTCGTGGTCCTCTCGGCGTGCTCCGTCAGCGGGAAGGCGCAGGAAGCTCCGCTGTACCACTGCCCCATGCATCCCCAGGTGACTTCCGACAAACCCGGGGACTGCCCCATCTGCGGCATGAGGCTCGTGCCCGTGAAGTCGAAACCGTCCCCCGGCCAAGCCGTCCGGCCGGATACTGGGCCGGCCTCTCCGTCACCGCAAGCCGCCTCCGCCGACCCGGGGGACGCGCCCGCTCAGGCCACCACGACCTTGCCGCCCCGGCCCGAAACCAAGACCATGTGGCGCTCCACCATGAACCCCAACGAGGTCAGCGACCACCCCGGTAAGGACTCCATGGGCATGGAGATGGTGCCCTTCACGGTAACCGCATCTTCCACCCAAACGCCGGCTGGTCTCGCCAGCATTTCCGTGACGGGCGCCGATGCACGCCGCATGGGCCTGACCTACGGCCTGGTCGAGGAGCGCGACCTGCGCCGCGACGTGCGCACCGCGGCACGGATCGTGCCCGACGAGACGCGCCTCTACCGCGTGAACACGAAGGTGGGCGGCTGGGTCGAGAAGCTCTACGTCAACGCCACGGGGCAGGCCATCCGCCGGGGCCAGCCGCTCCTTTCCATCTACAGCCCCGACCTGCTGGCCTCCGAACAGGAGCTGCTCTCCGCCCTGAGCGCCGCCAAGCAGCTCGCCCGGAGTCCTTACAGCCAGGTATCCCAGGGCGGTCAGGCGCTGGTGGACGCGGCGGTGCGGCGCCTGAGGCTCTGGGACGTCAGCCAGGCCCAGATCGAGCGAATCGAGAAGACCGGGCGGGTAGAAAAGGAGCTGACCCTCTACGCACCGGCCTCCGGGTACGTGACGGACAAGACGGTGCTTCCCGGACAGCGCATCACGCCGGGCGATCCCCTCATGGTCGTGGCCGATCTCTCGACGGTGTGGGCCGAGGCCGAACTCTACGAATCGGATCTTCCCTACGTCAAGGTGGGCATGCCGGCCAAGGTGACCCTCCCCTACTGGCCAGGCAAGGTTTTCGAAGGGCGCGTCAGCCTCCTCGACCCCTTCCTCGATCCCACCACTCGGACGCTGAAGGCCCGCATGGTGATCCCCAACCCGGGGATGGTCCTCAAACCCGGCATGTTCGGCGATGCCCACCTGGAGTACGACCTCGGGATACGGACCGCCGTTCCCGACTCGGCGATCCTGCCGGCGGGAGAGCACAACTACGCCTTCGTGGCCGGTTCCGACGGCACCCTCACCCCCGTCGAGGTGACCCTCGGACCGCGCAGCGACGGCTACTTCGAAGTGTTCTCGGGCCTTACGCCAGGCGAGCGCGTCGTCACGTCAGCCAACTTCCTGGTGGATTCGGAATCCTCACTCAAGGCCGCCCTTCAGGCCATCGCGACCGGGAAGTGACCCCGTGATCCGGAAGCTCATCACCTTCTCGGCGCACAACAAATTCCTGGTGCTGGCTCTCGTGGCGGCGGCGGTCGCCTACGCCGTCTACGCCCTCCACCACATCCGCCTCGACGCCATTCCCGACCTCTCCGACACCCAGGTCATCGTGTACACGCGCTGGGACCGAAGCCCGGACGTCATCGAAGATCAGGTCACCTACCCCATCATCGCCGCCCTCTTGGGAACGCCGCGGGTGAAGGCCATCCGGGGCTTCTCGGATTTCGGCTTCTCTTACGTCTACGTGGTCTTTGACGACGGCACCGACATCTACTGGGCCCGCAGCCGGGTTCTGGAGTACCTCTCCAAGATCCAGGGCAACATGCCGGCGGGCGTCCATCCCGAGCTGGGGCCGGACGCCACGGGCGTTGGTTGGATCTATCAGTACGTCCTCGTGGACCACAGCAACCGGCACAATCTGGCCCAGCTCCGCTCCTACCAGGACTGGACCCTCCGCTACGCCCTGGAGAGCGTCCCCGGCGTGGCCGAGGTCGCGGGCATCGGAGGGTTCCAGAAGCAGTACCAGGTGACCATCGACCCCATCCGGCTCCAGGCCTATAACCTTTCGATCCTGGACGTGGCCAGGGCCATCCGGCAGAGCAACAACGAGGTGGGCGGCCGCATCATCGAATTCGCGGGCACCGAGTTCATGGTGCGCGGCGAAGGATACCTCCAATCCACCTCCGACCTCGACAAGGTCGTCGTGAAGGCGACTCCCGGCGGAACGCCGGTTCTCCTGAAGGACGTTGCCACGGTGGCTCTCGGTCCTCAAATGCGCCGCGGCATTTTGGACTGGAACGGCGACGGAAACGCCGTCGGCGGTATCGTGGTCATGCGCCAGGGCGAGAACGCCCTCAACGTCATCGACCGGGTCAAGGCCAAGCTCGCCTCCCTGAAAGCCTCGCTCCCCGCCGGCGTCACCATCGAGCCGGCCTACGACCGTTCCGAGCTCATCCAGCGCTCCATCGACAACCTCCGCGAAGAGCTGCTGATGGAAATGCTCGTCGTGAGCCTGGTGGTTCTCTTCTTCCTCTGGCACTTCCCCTCGGCCATGGTGCCCATCATCACGATTCCCATCAGCGTGCTCCTGGCTTTCATCCCCATGTACTTCATGGGCATCACCTCCAACATCATGAGCCTCTCCGGGATCGCCATCTCCATCGGCGTGCTCGTGGACGGAGCCATCGTGGAGGTGGAGAACGCCTACAAGAAGCTGGAGCTGTGGCAGGAGGGCGGCCGCGTGGGCGACTTCCACGCCGTGCGCCTGGAGGCCCTGCTGGAGGTGGGGCCCTCGGTCTTCTTCTCCCTCGCCGTCATCGCCGTGGCTTTTCTGCCCATCTTCACGCTGACGGGTCAGGAGGGGCGCCTCTTCAAGCCTCTCGCCTACACGAAGACGCTCGCTATCGCCATCGCGGCGGTTCTGGCCGTCACGCTCGATCCGGCCGTTCGCATGCTCTTCGCCCGGATGGAGCGCTTCAAGGTGAAGCCCCGCCTCCTGGCCCGCACTCTCGACGCCCTGCTCATTGGCACTTACTACCCCGAGGAGAAACATCCGGTGAGCCGGGTCCTCTTCTGGCTCTACGAGAAGCCGTGCCGCTTCGTCCTGCGCCACCCCAAGAGCGTCATCGCAACGGCCCTGCTCATCATCGCCGTCTCCGTGCCCATCTACTTCAAGCTCGGCCAGGAGTTCATGCCGCCCCTGGAGGAGGGCACGATCCTCTACATGCCGACCACCCTGCCGGGCATCTCGGTGACGCAGGCCCAGGAGCTGCTTGAGACCGAAGACCGCATCCTCAAGTCCTTTCCCGAGGTCGTCTCGGTCTTCGGGAAGGCCGGCCGAGCGGACACGTCCACCGATCCCGCGCCTTTCTCCATGATGGAGACCACGGTGGTGCTCAAGCCCGCGTCCCAGTGGGAGGCTCAACCCCGCTGGTACTCCTCCTGGGCGCCCGGATGGCTCAAGGGGCTGCTGAGCCACATCTGGTCCGACCATATCTCCTACAACGAGCTGATCGACAAGATGGACAGGGCCATTCAGATCCCGGGCAACACCAACGCCTGGACCATGCCTATCCGGGGCCGCATCGACATGCTCACCACGGGCGTGCGAACGCCCATCGGGATCAAGATCCTCGGCGACAACCTGGATGAGATCCAGCGCATCGGAGAGCAGCTCCAGCGGGTCCTGCAGAAGGTCCCCGGCACGCGCAGCGTCTTCGCCGAGCGCACCGGCGGGGGCTACTACGTGGACTTCGTCCCGAAGCGCGACGCGCTGGCCCGCTACGGCCTCACCATCCAGGACCTGCAGGACGTGATCATGACGGCGGTGGGAGGCGAGAACATCACCACGACGGTCGAGGGCCGCGCACGCTACTCGGTGAATCTGCGCTACTCCCGCGACCTGCGCGCGAACCTCGACCAGCTCCGTCGGATCCTCGTGAGCACGCCCACCGGGGTGCAGGTGCCCATGGAGGAGCTGGCCGACGTCCGCACGGACCTGGGGCCCTCCATGATACGGGATGAGAACGGGATGTTGGCCGGTTACGTCTACGTGGACCTGATGGGGCGGGACGTGGGCTCGTACGTGGCTGCCGCGCAGAAGGCCGTGGAGAAGGCGGTTCACCTGCCCACGGGCTACTCCCTCGTCTGGAGCGGACAGTGGGAGAACATGATCCGAGTGCGGCAGCGCCTGAAAGTCGTGGTGCCCATCACGCTGCTGCTCATCTTCCTGCTCCTCTACATGAACACCAAGTCCACCTTCAAAGCCCTGGTGGTGCTTCTAGCGGTCCCCTTCTCCGTGGTGGGCGCCGTCTGGCTGCTGTACTTCCTGCACTACAACGTCTCCATCGCCACCTGGGTCGGGATGATCGCGCTCATGGGGCTGGACGCGGAGACGGGGGTCTTCATGCTACTGTTCCTGGACCTCTCCTACGACGAGGCCTTGAAGGCCGGGCGCCTGCGATCCCTGGGCGACCTCCACGATGCCATCGTCCACGGAGCGGTGAAGCGCATTCGCCCCAAGATGATGACCGTCACCGCGGCGGCCATGGGCCTGATGCCCATCATGTGGTCCCAAGGCACGGGCGCGGACATGATGAAGCGCGTGGCGGCGCCCATGGTGGGAGGGCTCTTCACCTCGTTCCTGATGGAATTACTCGTCTATCCCGCCATTTATCTGCTCTGGAAGAGGCGCGCCCTGTCCGCGCGGGAGCGCCTGTCGTAGGGATCGGTTGCCACCAGGGGGCAAGTGCCCGCATCCTGGGTGGCATGTGGCGAGATCGCCGTGGAGGCAACGGATGAAGAGGCAAGCAGAGACAGAAGCACACGGAGCCGACGGCCCGCTCGCGAGCGCACGGGACCCCGTCTGCGGCATGACCGTTTCCCCCGACGGGACCGCGGGCCGCTTCGAGCACGGTGGCACCACCTATTACTTCTGCTCGGCGCACTGCCTGGAAAGGTTCCAAGCGGACCCGCGTGCCTACCTCGGCGAAAAACCAGCTCGCAGCGTGGCAAAATCGGCGCCGGGAGTCACCCGCTACACATGTCCCATGGATCCCGAGGTGCTACAGGACCGGCCGGGCGCCTGCCCCCAGTGCGGCATGGCTCTCGGGCCCATGGACATCACGGCGCCCGCGACCGCCACCGTTTTCACCTGCCCCATGCATCCCGAAGTCCGACAGGACCATCCCGGCGCGTGCCCCAAGTGCGGCATGGCCCTTGAGGCGGAGACGGTCACAATCGAAGAGGAGAGTCCTGAATTCAAGGACATGAAGCGGCGCTTCTGGGTGGCGCTCGCCCTGACCGTGCCTCTTTTTATCGTGGCCCTCCCCCACATGGTCCCCGCGCTCACCATTCAGCACCTCATCTCCTCCAGGGCGGCGGGATGGCTGGAATTCATTCTCTCCACGCCCGTGGTTCTCTGGGCGGGGTGGGTTCTGCTCAGGCGGGGATGGGATTCTGTGGTCCACCGCAGCCCGAACATGTTTACGCTCATCGGCATGGGCGTCGGCGTCTCCTACGCCTACAGCGTAGTAGCCCTTCTCTTCCCGCAGGTCTTTCCGCCCGCCTTCCGCGACGAGAGCGGCCAGATCGCCACCTACTTCGACGCGGCCGCCATGATCACGGTGCTGGTTCTTCTGGGCCAGGTGATGGAACTCAAGGCCAGAAGCCGCACGTCGAGCGCCATCAAGGCGCTGCTGGGGCTAGCGCCGAAGACGGCGAGGATGGTCATGTCCGATGGATCCGAATCGGACGTTTCCCTCGACCAGGTTCGCCCCGGCGACACCTTGAGGGTGCGTCCCGGCGAGAAGGTGCCCGTGGACGGCCTCGTACTCGATGGCTCCAGCTCCGTGGACGAATCCATGATGAGCGGCGAACCCATCCCCGTCGAGAAGAGCCCCGGCGACCGCGTCACCGGGGGAACGGTCAATGCTACCGGCGGGTTCACCATGCGGATCGAGCGCGTGGGCGGCGACACCCTGTTGGCCCAGATCGTCCGCATGGTGGGCGAGGCCCAGCGAAGCCGGGCCCCCATCCAACGCATCGCCGACGCCGTGGCCTCCTATTTCGTGCCGGCCGTGGTCCTCTCGGCGGTGGTCACTTTCATCGTCTGGGCCCTGTTGGGTCCCCAGCCCGCCCTGGCCTACGCACTCGTCAACGCGGTAGCGGTCCTGATGATCGCCTGCCCGTGCGCCCTCGGCCTCGCCACCCCCATGTCCATCATGGTGGCCACCGGCCGGGGCGCCCGGGCTGGGGTTCTCATCAAGAACGCCGAGGCCCTGGAGACCCTTCAGAAGGTGGACACGCTGGTGGTGGACAAGACGGGCACCCTGACCGAAGGCAGACCCAGGTTGAGGGAGGTCGTGGCCCTCGACGGCCTCTCCGAAAACGAGCTCCTTGGCCTCGCCGCAAGCATCGAGCGAGCCAGCGAGCATCCTCTCGCCGCGGCCATCGTCGCCGGCGCCGAAGAACGACACATCGCGCTCCAGAAGGTCGAGGAATTCCAATCCGTCACGGGTAAGGGAGTGACCGGAAAGGTAGGCAAGCGCGCCGTCGCCCTCGGCAACGCCCGCTGGCTGCAATCCATGAACATCGGGGAGGGAACGCTCGCCGAAAGGGCGGAAGGACTTCGAAAGCAAGGCAGGACCGTCATGTTCGTAGTCCTTGGAGGACGACTGGCCGGCTTGATCACCGTCTCGGACCCCGTCAGGCGCACCACCGCTGAGGCCGTCAGGTCATTGAAGGAACAAGGGATCCGCATCGTCATGCTGACGGGCGACAACCGCGTCACGGCGCGGGCCGTGGCCGACGAGCTGGGCATCGAGGAGGTCGAGGCGGACGTCCTTCCGGACCAGAAGAGCGCCGTCGTGAAGCGCCTCCAGGGCGAGGGGCGCTTCGTGGCCATGGCCGGCGACGGAGTGAACGACGCCCCGGCGCTCGCTCAGGCCCAGGTTGGCATCGCCATGGGTTCGGGAACGGACGTGGCCATGGAGAGCGCTGGCATCACTCTTCTGCAGGGTGATTTGCGCGGCATCGCCAAGGCCTGCACGCTCAGCCGGAAGACCATGGCCAACATCAAGCAGAACCTCTTCTTCGCCTTCGTGTACAACACGATCGGCATTCCCATCGCTGCGGGCATACTATACCCATTCTTCGGTCTCTTGCTGAGCCCCGTGATCGCGAGCGCGGCCATGAGTTTCAGCTCGGTGTCGGTCATCACCAACGCGCTGCGTCTGCGCAGGGTGGCCCTGTGAAGAAGAGACGCGTCGTGGGGCTCGCCGCGGCGATCGTGATTCTGGGCGCCACGGCCAGGTGGTGGCCCGATTGGTACTGGACCTACCGCACCCGCAACCCCGTTCGCGCGGGGGCCAAGCTGGCCGCAAAGAACGGTTGCCTCGCCTGCCACGCCCCTCTCCAGCGCGACCAGCACGACGACCCGGGAAGCCGGTGGGGCAGCGTCCCCTCCTTCTACCGCGGGAACCTGATGATGTACGTCAAGAATCCCAAGGAGGTGGAGAACTTCATCAGCTACGGGCGGCCAGAAGCTCCACCCAAGAAGACGGTCGCCCCCCCGCCAACCAGCCCGGCCGAACCGGGCACGAAGGCGGCCCCGCTCTTTCATATGCCCGCCTTCAAGGGACGCCTGCGCCCCTCGGAGATACGCGATCTCGCTCTCTACGTCATGGCGGCCGACGGCTACCGGGTTCCCGACTCGGGTACCGTGGCGGACGGCTTCACGCTCTCGCGCAAGTACGGGTGCGAGTCCTGCCACGGGATCGGAGGCTCGGGCGGCGTGCCGAACCCGCGCTCCTTCACCCTCACCGTCCCCGGATGGATCGGGGCGGACTTCTCAAGCCTAGTCCAGAACAAGGAGGAATTCCGCGAGTGGGTGATGGAAGGCCGATCCAAACGCATGGCTCGGAATCCCGCCGCCTCCTTCTTCCTGGGGCGTGCGAACCTCTATATGCCAAGCTTCCGTGGCGTCCTCAAACCCCAGGATGTGGACGCCCTGTGGGCCTACGTGCAGTTTCTGAGAGACGAGCCACCTGGGCGCGTCGGCGCACCCAAATGACTCCGGAATAGGCGTCTTTCCCAACTTGTTACTCACTTGCTAAAGGAGGTGAACGATGCAGCGCGTCAGTAAGCGTGGTTTCCTGATGACCCTTTTCGCCCTTGCCCTGATGAGTTTCATCGGGTCGGCCGTTTTCGCCGCTGGCCCCATGAAGATGGATAAAGAGGCAAGCGTCACGGTGAAGGGCGAGATCCTGGATATGGCCTGCTACCTCGGCCATGGCGCCATGGGCATGAAACATCAGCAGTGCGCCTTGATGTGCCTGAAGGGCGGCCAGCCCATGGGGCTAAGAACGGCGGACGGCAAAGTCTACCTGCTGGTGGCCAGCCACAAGGATGGCAAACCTTTCGAGGAGGCCAAGGGGTACGCCGCCGACCAGGTGGAGGTGACCGGGCCGCTCTTCCAGCGCGACGGTATCAGCGCCATCGAGGTCGATACCGTCAAGAAGCTCTAGGGCGAATCACCGGCGGATCAGGAGGGCCTCCCGGTTTCTACGGGAGGCCCTCTTTGCGTGGCGAGAATGGGGCGTGGCTTCGCTTCTTCCGTTTCCACAGGTAACACCTTGGCCCCAGATCGGAGCTGCCGATGGGAACGAATAGCAACCTTCTGCCGCACCCGCGCTTGACTCCGCCAGCGTTTCGACGAAGCGCTGCCAACATGGCACGGCCTTTGACAGTTCCTTAGGCAGGAGACGACCCGTGACCCTGGAACGCTGTCCTGTTTGCGGTGGTTTCTTGAGTTCCGAAGCGGGGACCTTTGAGGTCACCTACGAGGGCAAGTCCTTCTCGTTCTGTTCCTTGGACTGCATGCACATTTTTCAGCACTTTCCGCAGGCCTACGCCGAGGGACAGGAGCCCGATCTTCAGGCCATCGAGGATCTCGGCCTTCAAGACTGACCGCCGGCCGGTTTCCCTCGCAGGGATTTGAAGGCCCTCGCGGCGAGCGGGGCCATTCCCGCCTTCACGTTGTCGAATAGCATCCAGATCCACAGCACATCGTCCCGCAGCCTGCGGACTCCGAGGATGGGTGATTCGAGCTGCCCGACCTCCGCCGGCGAGGGCCACCGTTCTCCGCTGAACAGGTGAAAGTAGCCCTGCTTCTTCAGGACGGCGCGCATTCGCCTTTCGGGATCCGCCGCGGTTTGCAGGTGGACCAGAGAGGAGAGGCCCGTGTTGTGGAACACGGGAGTCTGCATGGACACCAGGGTCATACTCAGATGCCGATTGCTGATGCAACGGACCTGGTCCCCAAAAACCTCGTCGCCGGGTTGGGCCTCGGACGGAAACAGGTTGAAAGCCACCTGCCGGCCGAAGATCTCCGTCGGAAGCGCCTTGAAGTTCAGCAGGCTCACGCTCTGCTGAAACAACTCGTCCACCCCGGCCTCGCCCCTGACCGACGCGGGCAAGAAGAGGTGGCAGTCCACGGAAGGGATCTCCTGGCCTTCCAGGGCATTCAACGCAAGGCCCAGAAAGAGAGCGGCGGGGGCAGGAAGGCTGAGCAGAGCGCCCCTCGACCGCAGGGTATCTTCATCGGCCAGCGGGTTGCACCACCCGCCGCGAGCACCCGTCTGGAGGGAGAGGTCCAGGACGAGGGCCCCGGCCCTCTGTGCCCAATCGAGCACAAACTGCCGTGCCTGAGCATCGCTCGTGAACAGGAAGACTGTTCCGACCTTGCTGAGCAACTCCTCATCCAGCGGCAGGTAGATGGCCGCCGCGTCATCGTCTACCGACATCTCCCAGGTCCCGAGCTTGGGCCCGAAGACCAGAATCGCCGATTCCTCCACACCCATCTCCACGAGGCGCAACTTCAGTTCCAGGACCTCGAGAGATCCGGCGCCGATGAGCGCCACGTAGCGGGACTCAGGGTTCATGCTGCTCCTCCCCGGCGATCTCCGGAGGCCCCTCTTCTCCGGCTGGGTAGCTCCGTCTGATCAGTTTGATCCATACCCAGCCAGCCGGGCCCGACAGGGCGTATCCGACGGCCAGGAGGAGCAGGATGAGCGTCGGGTAGAGGGCTACGAGCACCAGCACCAGGGCCAGCACGAAGACGAGCCGCGACGGCCGCCTCTCCCGCCAGTCGAACTCCTTGAAAGACCGGTAGCGAATCGTGCTCACCATGAGCCACGAGAGCGCCACCACGTACGCCAGAGCCGCCGCCTTAAAGGCCGGCGGCAGCCCCTCGGGCAAAAAGTAGAGCGGGAGAACGGCGGCGGCCGCGCCCGCCGGGATCGGCAGCCCCACGAAGTAGCGCTTGTCCACCTTGGCGGCCTGGACGTTGAACCTCGCCAATCGCAGGGCCCCCGCCACCGGCAGGAGAAAAGCGAAGAGCCAACCCGTGCGCCCGAGGTCAGCGAATCCCCAGTGGTAAAGGATCAGAGCCGGCGCGAGACCGAAGGAGAGGAAGTCCGAAAGCGAGTCCAGCTCCTTTCCGAATTCGCTGGAGGTGCCCGTCATTCGCGCGATACGCCCATCCAGGCTGTCCAGGATGCCGGCCATGATGACCAGCGTGACGGCCCACTCGAACCTGTGCTTGGAACCCAGGATGATGGCGTAGTACCCGCAGAACATGTTGGCGACGGTGAAGAGCGAAGGGAGGGCGGCCACGCCCCTCCGGATAGGGATGGGCCGGCCGACTCGCGCGAGGGGGCCCAGACGGCGAGGAGTCATCAGCCCACGCTCCAGCGGGCCACCGGCGTACGGCCCGCCCGCACCCGCTCCCCCGGCGCGACGAGAAGTTCGACCTCGTCGGCCGGGAGCAGCAGGTCCACCCTCGAACCGAATCGGATCAGACCGATCCTTTCGCCCCGCCTGAACTGCCGGTCCTCGACGGCCCAACACACGATCCTTCTCGCGATCAGGCCCGCGATGAGAACCACTTCCACAGGGCCGTGTTCGGTCTTCAACTGGATCCTGACCTGCTCGTTGTCAAGGGAGGCCTTGTCGTTCCACGCGGCCAGGAACTTGCCCGGGTTGTACAACGAGGCTGAGACCCGGCTGTCGGAGGGTGCGCGATTGACGTGCACGTTGAACACCGACATGAAGATGCTGATCTTGGTGTGCTCCCCTTCCCTTCTCGCGATGAGGATGCGCCCGTCCGCCGGGGCCACGATCAAACGCCCGTCCGGCGGCGGATGCCGTTCCGGATCGCGAAAGAAGGCGCACGCGCACAGACTCACGAGCAGGAGTGCGCCGCACCAGACGGGATGCCCCAGGATCGCCAGGGCCACGCCGGCCACGGCCGGAGGTCCGGCGAACGGAAAGGCTTCTTCTCGAACGGGCATAAGGCCTCCCCCTCTGCTCATTATCACCCGAAGGTGGGAGTTAGGGAAGGTGTGATGTCGGCATCCGGGTTCACCGAGCGCGCAAGAAACCGGAAGCGGAAAAACCGCTCCAATGGCCCACCGCCCTTGACGGGAAGCCGCTAACTGTGGTATTCTGTTGCGCTTAGGAGGAGCCGTCGCGCCATGTGGATCCGCTTTTCGGATGTGGTTCAGCCGGTAGAGTTTCACGAGCGCGTGGCACCGTTCCGGCTGGAGCTCGGCTTCCACTACGAGGCTACCGTCACCCCGGGCGAGCTCTCCCTGCTGGTTGAACCCTGGAAGGGGGCTCACAAGCTGGACGGGAAGTTTGAGTATGCGGTCGTGGCGCCCTGCTCCCGCTGCCTCGCGCCGGCCTCCATGGCCGGGACCTGCGCATTCTCTCTCGAATTTCGACCCGCCGACCAGGCACCCGTGGAAGAGGCCGTAGACGTTTCTACCGAATCTGACGAAATCACGTATTATGACGAGGATACGCTGCAGCTCGAAGACCTCATGGCCCAGCAGATGTACCTCGAAGTGCCGGAGAAGATCCTCTGCCGTGAGGACTGCAAAGGCTTGTGCCCCCGTTGCGGTGCCGACCTGAACCAGGGCCCCTGCGCTTGCCCCCCCGATCCGGATTTGCGCTGGGTCCCGCTGGCTCAGTTCGTCTCCCCACGAAAGGAGTAACCCATGCCTAACCCCAGACGCCGCCATTCGAAAACCCGCAGGGACAAACGCCGCACCGGCGACGCCCTGAGTCTGCCCAACCTGGTGGACTGCCCCCAGTGCCACGAGAAACGGCCACCGCATCAGGTCTGCCCCGCGTGCGGCCACTACGACGGACGCGCCGTCATCGAAGTCAAGGAAACCTGAGGATTGAATGACCATCCGCATCGCTCTTGACGCGATGGGGGGGGACCGGGCTCCACTTCCCGAGGTCATCGGCGCGGTGGAGGCTTATCGGCGATTCGGCGTCCGGACCGTCCTCGTCGGGGACGAGCCGCGGCTTAGGCGCGAACTCGCCCAGCTCAAAGCAGAGGACGAGGGGCTCTCCGTGGTGCACGCCGAGGAGGTCGTCACCATGGACGACCCTCCCATGACGCCCATCCGCAAGAAGCGGCGGAGCTCCCTGCGCATCGCGGCCGAGCTGGTCAAGGCCGGTGAGGCCCAGGGGTTGGTCTCGGCCGGAAACACGGGCGCCGTCATGGCCACGGCGAAACTGGTGATCGGCGGCATCGAGGTCGTGGAAAGGCCCGCGCTGGCCACATGGCTGCCGCACGCCAAGGGCGCATCCCTCATCCTGGATGTTGGGGCCAACAGCGACTGCAAGCCCTCCCAGCTCCTGCAGTTCGCGATCATGGGGAGCATCTACGCCTCTCAGGTCACCGGCATCGAGCACCCGCGCGTGGGCCTCCTCTCCATCGGGGAGGAGGACATCAAGGGCAACGACCTGACCAAGGAGGTGTTCAAGCTCCTCCAGCAGGCGAACATCAATTTCACGGGTAACGTGGAGGCGCACGGGCTCTTCGGAGGCGAGGCCGACGTCATCGTCACGGACGGGTTCACCGGAAACGTGGTGCTGAAGACCGGCGAGTCGGTTTACGAATACATCGGGCAGGCGCTCAGGGAGGGCTTTCAGCAAAGCGCCATCTCCAAGCTGGGATACCTTCTCTCCTCCAAGGTCTACAAGGGACTGAAGGCCAAGATGGATTACGCCGAGTACGGCGGGGCGCTCCTCTTGGGCGTCCAGGCCGTCACCATCATTTGCCACGGCCGTTCGCAGCCCAAGGCCATCATGAACGCCCTCCGCCTTGCCCGCGACTTCTGCCTGGCCGGCTTGAACCAGCGGATCATCGACCAGATTCACGCGCGTATGAAGGACACCCCCAATGGCAAACGTTCGGTCGCGAATTAGCGGCACGGGACACTCCCTGCCGCAGAAGGTCCTGACCAACGCCGACCTCGAAAAGATGGTGGATACGACCGACGAGTGGATCACCACTCGCACGGGCATCCGAGAGCGGCGAATCGCCGCTGACGACGAGTACCTCTCCCTGTTCGTGGCCGAGGCCTCTCGCCGCGCCCTGGAGATGGCCGGCCTGAAAGCCGAAGAGCTGGACCTGATCATCGTCGCCACGGTGACCCCCGATCAGCCCATTCCCTCCACCGCCTGCTTCGTCCAGCACATGATCGGCGCCAAGAAAGCGGCCGCCTTCGACATGGCGGCGGGCTGCTCGGGCTTCATCTACGCCGTCACCGTTGGGGACAGCTTCATCCGCAACGGACTGGCCCGCCACGTCCTCGTGGTTGGGGCCGAGATCCTCTCCAAGTACGTGGACTGGCGGGACCGCGCCACGTGCGTCCTTTTCGCGGACGGCGCGGGAGCCGTGGTCCTCTCGGCGGAGGAGAACGGCCGGGGGCTTCTCTCCTCGGCGATCCACGCCGACGGCTCCATGGCCGAATTCATCACCCTGCCCGGTGGAGGCTCCAAGATCCCCGTGAGCCACGCCATGATCGACGCCAACCTGCACACGATCAAGATGAAGGGCAACGAGACCTTCAAGATCGCCGTCCGCTCCCTCGAATCGGTCTGCCGCGAGGCCATCGAACGGGCGGGGCTCTCCCCTGCGGACGTGCGTTGGTTCGTACCCCACCAGGCCAACGTGAGGATCATCAACGCCGTCGCCGAGCGCCTCGGATGGCCGCCCGAGACCATCTACCTCAACATCGACCGCATCGGGAACACCTCGGCCGCCTCCATCCCTATCGCGCTGGACGAGCTGGTGCGCTCCGGCAGGGTACAGCCGGGCGACATCCTCCTTTTCGCCGCCTTCGGTGCCGGTCTCACCTGGGGTTCTGGATTGATACGCTGGTAGCGAGCGGCGACGGGCGCTGCAGCGGCGCCAGCAGCGTTCCTGAAACAAGTCATCGTGCCTTAGGGGAGTCCATGAAGATCGCCGTCGTCTTTCCTGGTCAGGCTTCTCAGTACGTGGGCATGGGCAAAGGCCTCTGTGAGACCTTCGCCGAGTCGGCCGAGGTGTTTGCGCACGCGGACGCGGCCCTGGAGGCGGATTTTCACAAGCTCCTCTGGGAAGGGCCAGCCGAAGCACTGAATCTCACCGAAAACACGCAGCCCGCCGTCCTGACCGTCTCCGTGGCGGCATGGGCAGCCCTCACGAGCGTCAGACCCGACTTGGCGCCCGCCTACTTCGCGGGCCATTCCCTCGGCGAGTACAGCGCCCTCGTGGCCGCCGGTTCCGTTCCCTTGGCGGAAGCCTTGAGAATCGTTCGTCATCGTGGGCAGTTCATGCAAGAGGCCGTCCCCGTTGGGGTGGGCGCCATGGCCGCTCTGATAGGCATCGAGATCGACGCGGTCCGACAGGCCTGCTCCCGGGCGGCCCAGGGCCAGGTCGTCAGTCCAGCCAACGACAACGCCCCGGGACAGGTGGTCATCGCCGGCCACGCGGAGGCGGTCAACAGGGCCGTGGAGATGGCCAAGGCGCTCGGCTGCCGCAAGGCCGTCCTCTTGCCCGTCTCGGCCCCGTTCCACTGCTCCCTCATGGCCCCCGCGCGCGAGCGCCTCACGCCCGAGCTCGAAGCCCTCGCATTCTCGGATCCGAGGTGGCCCGTGGTGGCCAACGTGGACGCCGCTCCCACGACCAAGGGGGCGTCGGCCCGCGCCAAGCTCATCGCGCAGGTGGATTCGCCCGTACGGTGGCGCGAGACCCTGCTCTTCCTGCAAAGCCAGGGCGTGGATACGATTCTGGAGCTGGGCCCGGGCACCGTCCTCTGCGGCTTGGCCAAGCGGGTCAACCGGGATTGGAAGCTCCTGAACGTGGAGTCTCCGGAGAGCCTGGACAAGGCGCTCGCGGGGCTCCAGGACTGATCGGGGGAAGGGCCCCCGCACCACACCACCACATCGAGGGAGGCGAACATGGCTCGTTTTTCAGATCGCGTAGCGCTCGTGTCCGGAGCGGCCCAGGGAATAGGTCTCGCCATCGTGGAGCGGCTAGCCGGCGAGGGTGCCCGCGTCTTCGGCGGCGACCTCAACCTCGCGGGCATGACCCAATCCGCGCAAGCGCTATCGGCCCGCGGCCTGAAGGTCGTCCCCCTGGAGCTCAACGTCTCCGACCGCGCCTCCTGTGAAGCGGCCGTCCAGGTGGTCTCGGAACAGGGCGGGCGCCTGGACCTGCTGGTCAACAACGCGGGCATAACCCGCGACGCCCTGCTGATGCGCATGAAACCGGAGGACTGGGACGCTGTCCTCTCCGTCAACCTGACGGGCACCTTCAACCTCAGCCAGGCCGCCCTCAAACCCATGATGGCCGAGCGCTTCGGCCGCATCGTGAACATCGCCTCCGTAGTGGGTCTCATGGGGAATGCGGGCCAGGCCAACTACGTGGCCAGCAAGGCCGGCATCATCGGGCTCACCAAGGTGACCGCTCGCGAGCTGGCCAGCCGCAACATCACCTGCAACGCGGTGGCTCCGGGGTTCATCGTGACGGCCATGACCGACAAGCTCACCGAGCAGCAGAAGGAGCAGATGGCCTCGATCATCCCCATGAAGCGATTCGGCAGCGCCGAGGACATCGCGCGCGCCGTGGCCTTTCTGCTCAGCGACGACGCGGGTTACATCACGGGCCAGACCCTCTCGGTGAACGGCGGAATGTACATGTGACGGCCGAGGCCCTCGTGGCGGCCCGGCACGTGTTCCACCAGGAGGCTTTATGTGTTTCGCCTCCCGTGTCATCATGCGCACGGAGGCCCTTCCGAATGCCTGGCGCAAGAATTCGCCTCGCCGCCCTTCTCCTGGCCATTGCGACACCTCTGTTTGCTGTTGCTCCCGCAGGACGACCTTCCGACGACCCCCTTTGTGACTCCATTTGCGACGCGCGCCGCTTCCACGTGGAGGAGAGCACCCTCAAGGCGAAGGAGCTTTTCGAGAGGGCTCGGACTGAGGCCGCCGGAGTCCAGCCCCACCAGGCACTGGATATCGAAAACTATCGCATCGACATCCACATCAACTCCGCTGGGCGAACTATCCAGGGCACGGTCACGATCACCTTTCACCCCACGGCCCCTCTCGGCCAACTCCGCCTTCGCCTCCACCCCGCCCTGAACATGAGTGGCGCTTTTCTCGATGGAACCATTCTCTCGACGATCAACCGAAGGGGCTCCAACGTGACGCTCGCCTTCGCACCCGAGCTGCTCCCCTCAAGCCGACACGAAATAGCGGTCTCCTACGGTGGTTCTCCGGTGACCTCCTCGGGCCTGGGCGGAGGCATCCTCTTCGCGAGCCACGCCGGGGTCCCCAGCGCCACGACTCTCTCAGAGCCCTTTGATTCCTATGCCTGGTGGCCCTGCGTTGATGACGTGGACGATAAGGCCACCCTGGATATGATTCTCACGGTGCCTTCCGGCATGATCGGAGCCTCCAACGGCATTCTTCAAGAGGTGCTCAATAACCCCGATGGCACCCAGAGTTACCTTTGGAGGGAGTCCTATCCGATCGCCAATTATCTGATCTCGGCCAACGTAACCAACTATGCCTCTTTCTCGGATACCTACTCGGCGCTGAACGGCTCGACCACCATGCCGGTCAACTATTACGTTTATCCCGAGTCCCTTCAATCGGCCACCGGAAACGTGCAGGCCGTACCGGACATGATCCGCTACTTCGCAGAACTCTGTGGGGAATACCCCTTCATCGATGAAAAGTACGGGATGGTGGCCTTTCCGTGGGGCGGCGGCATGGAACACCAGACGCTTACGAGCATGGGAGACGCGTTCCTGGGGCGGTCGGGGAATTTCGAGGCAATCTACGCTCACGAACTGGCGCACCAGTGGTGGGGGGACGAGGTGACTTGCGGCACCTGGAACGACATCTGGCTGAACGAGGGCTTCGCCACCTATTTTGAAGTGCTCTGGATCGCACGCTCTAACGGGCTCTCGGAGAGCGACGTCATCAGCCAGTACGACGACGGTGCCTACAACGGCTACCTGGGTGGCAGCGTTTACGTCACCAATGCGAACAAGCCCTTCGCGGACACGGGCGCGATCTACGACAAGGGCGCATGGGTGCTCCACATGCTGCGCCACGTCGTGGGAGAAGCGGCCTTCTGGCAAGGTCTGGCCGACTACCGCCAGGCGCACGCCTACGGGAACGCCACCACGGACGATCTTCGACACGCTTTCGAGGCAGCCTACGGCCGATCCCTCGCCTGGTTCTTCGACGAATGGGTCTACACCTCGAAGCGCCCCATCTACAGCCTCGCGTCCAGCCAAGGCGGCAGTGCCCTGACCGTCACCCTCACCCAGAAGCAGAAGCACTTGGTGCGGCGCCGTTCTGAACAACGGGATACCTACATCATGCCCGTGGACTTGACCCTGCACTATCAGGATGGGAGTGCGGAAACGAGAAGCGTCTGGAACGACCGGCGCATCCAGACCTTCATCCTCCCTGTCAACCAGGACGTTGCAGCCGTCGGGCTTGACGAGGATCACTGGATTCTCAAAGTCGTACGTTAGATGAATCCCCCGCCGAGGGGCGCTTTGCGGTGGCATTCTCGCTGAAGCCACGCCGTCTCCCGCCCTTCTCGCCCCCCCTTCTCGTGCCTTCGCCGCATCCGCAGACACCAGCGGGGAGGGTTTCCCCTCCCCGCCCGGGAACCATCTTTGGTGCCGAAGGGGGGACTCGAACCTACGCGGCCTAGAAGCCTCGCCGCTCGCGGGTCTCGCGGCTGCGTTTCAAGGCCGCCTATGGTTCCCGGGGCGGGTCCCTCGGCTTGCCCCGCTTCGCTGCGAACGCTCGCTCTTCGCTCGTCTTCTCGCGGCGGGCCTACGCCGTCTCCCGCCCTTCTCGCCTCCCCTTCTCGCGCCTTCGATGAGGACGGAAACACCGGCGGGGAGGGTTTCCCCTCCCCGCCCGGGCACAATCCTTGGTGCCGAAGGGGGGACTCGAACCCCCATGGTCTTGCGGCCGGTGGATTTTGAGTCTCCCGGTCGGACCATTTCCGGGCACCCACCCACCATTGACAAGTGAAGCGCAAAGCCCTAGATTTAGGCCAGGGAGCATAACCGAGTAACCACCCTTCCCGGCCCTGCTTCCTGTGAATGTGCTGTGGAAAGGAAGGAAATGGAGTGCTTTCCACCCGGAACGGAGACCGGACATGACCAGGAAACCCAAGAAAACCAAACGACTAACTAAGGTGGTCATTGATGCCCTCCATTGCCCGCCGGGCAGGCCCTCGCTCCGGCTCTTCGACTCGGACCAACACGGCTTCGGCGTCCAAGTCTTCCCGTCCGGCGCGAAGACCTTCATCTTCTATTATGGTCCACCCAATCGTCGGCGCCAGCTCACCATAGGCCGCTATGGACCCCTCACCCTCGCCCAGGCCCGTGAGGTGGCCAGGGTAGCAGCGGGCAAGGTGGCCATGGGGGTTGATCCCCAGGATCAGAAGGTAGAGGGCCGTAAGGCAACGGCCCAAACCTTCAAGCTGTGGGTAGCTGAGTACCTGGCCTTGATCCGCGAGAAGAAGGCCCACGTTCGCAGTGATGAGCACTTCCTTGCTTTCGCCGTGAAGCGCATGGGGACGTTGCCCTTGACCAAGATCACCACCGAGGATATCGAGCGGCTGGTGGAGCTGGTCAAGGTTGAGGGGCTCGGTCCGTCGGCTCGGTGGAAGGGACGGAACCCTTCGAGAACCACGACGGCCAATCGGTTCCTGGCCAGCATCCGCGCCTGCTTGGCCCACGCGTGGCGCCGAGGGCTGATCCCCACCAACCCAGCCTTGCGCATTCGGCCTTTCCCCGAGAACCCACCCCGGCAACGCGTCCTCAACGACGATGAGCTAGGCCGCGCCTTGATCGCCGTATCCCGGCTGGATGATCCATTCGAGCGGGCCGCCTTCACCTTGCTCATTGAGACAGGAGCCAGGACATCGGAAGTGCTGCGCGCCACGTGGGCAGACTTCGACCTGGACGGTAAGCTCTGGCGCATCCCACGGCCCAAGTCGGGGAGGACGGGCGAGCAAATCCCGCTAGCCGACTCCACCGTGGAAATGCTGCGAGCCCTGCCGCGCGTGGAGGGCTCACCCTTCATCGTCCCGGGACTCAAGCCAGAGAAGCCGAGGGCGGACCTCAAGAGGCCCTGGCAGGCCGTCCGCGTGGCCGCCAAGGTGCCGGATGTGAATCTTCACGACCTCCGCCGAACGTATGGGCTGGCCATCGCCAGAACCGCCGGGGTGCACGTGGCCTCCCGGCTCCTGAGACATAGCAACGTGGCCATCACGGCGCGGGTCTACTCGCCGCTTGGGATTGATGAGCTGTCGAAGGCCACGAACGCGGCGAGCGAGCAGAGGAGCAAGTTGTATCTCGTGAAGGAGGCGAAGAGATGAAACCCGTGGACATGGAGCGGACAATTTCAGGGACGCGGTACAGCACCGCCAAGGCTGAAGTCGTGGCGCATGACTGCTATTGGGACGGCCATAACTTCGAGCGCCACGGCCATAACACCTACCTCTATAAGACGGCGAAGGGAAACTTCTTCACCGTCCGGCTGACCCAGTGGGAAGGCGAGCTGGACACCTTGGAGCCCACCACCCGCGAGGAAGCTATGGAGCTGTGGGACAGCCTCCCCGAGCATGAAATGGAGTGGGAGGAAGCCTTCGGCGTCGCAGCGGTGGAGGCGTAAGTTGATCGCGGCCTGGCCTGTCCGACGACATCGGCTCCTGTCCGCTGACGGTCCATCCGGAGATCGAGCACCTGTCCGACGACATCGGCTCCTGTCCGCTGACGGTCCATCCGGAGATCGAGCACCTGTCCGACGACATCGGCGATGTTGCGCGGTTCACCCCCATGTGTACGGGGACATTGTGGTGGAGGCATAGCTTGACCCTCATGGAGCTAACAGACGCGCTGATCCCGTGCCTGGGGAGGGGGACTCCGCCCCCTCCCAGCTCCACCCCCCTGTCTGCGGAACCGTACGGAGGCGGACCCATGCCGAAACGTAAAGACCCCGATCAATCGCCCCTGGAGTGGATTCGAGCCCTTCAGGCCGAGGGGCGCCCGATCATCGCGCCTCCGCCAGACCCATTCAGAACCCACGCGAAGGCACAGGCGGAAAGCGTGAAAGCCAGGGCTGCGAACGCCCCGAACGCGAGCCAGAAGGCCGCCTTCTATGCCCTCTTCGTGAAGTATGGGTGCCCCAAGCTCCCGGCCTTCAAGAAAATCGTGGGAGAGCTGGGAGGCGGCTTGACTACCAAGAAAGGCTGCGTGTTCTTCTCCCCGCCGGGCGGGAGAACGGAAGATGAGTGGATGGACACCGCCGAGAACGTCCGCACGCGCTGCGCCCGGCTACGGAAACGGGAAAAGGAGAAACGTGAACATAGCACGCTATGTTCACGTTAAGCGCATGATTATGCTGGACTTAGGCCAAGCATTGCATTATCTCTTCGACGGAGGTGCAGAAGATGATCGAGGAGATGCTGACCGGCCCAGAGGCGGCGAAAGCTATCAATCTCAACCCATTCACCCTAGCCCGGTGGCGTATGCAGGGGAAAGGCCCGAAGTACATTCGCCTGGGTGGGCGGAAGGGGCGGACCCGGTACAGACGGTCCGACGTGGAAGCGTGGCTCGAAGCCCATTCCGCCACTTCCACGGCTCAAGAGACGGTTGACCGGGAGGCAAAGCAATGAACCGGCAGCATAGCGAGTGCCGCCGGTTCGTAGAAGAAGGAGCGCAAACCTTGCATTCCCAATCTAGCACCCCAAAAGAACCCGTGCAACCCCCTGATCATTCGCGAGCTTCGGCCATCCTCGGACTCATGACCGCCGGGCTCCTCTGGCTGGCCCTGGCCCTGTTGGTTTCCTTGGCAGTGCGGCCGTGAACGCGGAACCCCTGCCGACTGCGACCTTTGGCGAGCTTCAGGCCATGGGTGACCGGCTCCTCGGCCGCATCCTATCGGGGGCTGATCCTGCCGACGTGCTGCGCCACGTTCGACCGGTCGACTTCCCGCTCTCCGGCCAACGTGATCTTGCGCGGTTCCTGGCGGCCCGCCATAAAGCAGGCCTCCCGTACGACTTGGCGGCCGTGAGCGATGCCCTCATGGCTCATGATCCCCGGCATATCGTGGATCGGATCGGAGGCTTCGAGGGCCTGTCGGCGCTTGCCGACGGTGATCTACTGAAGATGAAGCAGGGGGCCATCACCTCGTACGGCCTGGCTCTCCGGCTTGGGGCGTTGGACTCCTGCCTTTCGAGCCTCGCCGTCGAGCTCGGGGCGGCAACCGCCGCCGGGCAGGAAGCACGAGCTGGTGATCTCCTCCGTAGGTTCGTACGGCTCGCCAGAATGCGCGATGGGTTGGAAGGGAGCAAGGCGGCCAAACCCCCCGGCGTGTTGTGCTCCGAGGTAGTCCCGGAGGCCGTTTCCCCGCTGTGGCAGGGCCGCCTTTATTTGGGGAAAATCGCGGTTCTGGACGGTGATCCCGGCTGTGGAAAGTCCACCTTGACCCTTGACCTTGCCGCCCGGCTGTCCACGGGGGCGCCGATGCCCGACGGCTCTCCGGGGCTGTTGGGCGGTGCCTTGGTGGTGAGCGTGGAAGACGGGGTGGGTGATACCATCGTTCCCAGGTTGAAGGCGGCCGGGGCCAACCTGTCGCGGATCGTCGCCCTATCCGGCGTTCCCGACGCCGAAGGGGGGCAGCGCATCCCCACCCTTCCGGCCGACATCCCGGTGATCGAGGCGGCCGCCCTCCGGGTTGGTGCCCGGCTGGTTATCTTGGACCCCCTAATGGCCCTCCTGAGCGGAGGCGTGGACTCACACCGCGACCAGGATGTTCGGCGCGCGCTCGCACCCCTCGAAGCCATGGCGGAGCGGCTGCGGGCAAGCGTGTTGATCGTCCGGCACTTGAACAAGGGAGCCAACGCGGGAGGCTCTCCGCTCTACAGGGGCGGTGGTAGCATCGGAATCGGCGGGGCGGCGCGTAGCGGCTTCCTTGTGGCGAAGGACCCCGGAAACCCAAGCGTGCGTGTCTTGTCCTCCTCGAAGAACAACCTCGGGCCGGAAGCCCCAAGCCTCCAGTATGAGATGGAGGGCGTGATGCTAGACGGGCTTGGGGAAGTGGCCCGAATTCGATGGGAGGGCGTTTCTCCGCACACGGCGTCGTCCCTCCTGGACCAGTCCGGGGCCGGGAGCGGTCCGCATGGTGGGGGAGCCCTGGAGGAAGCCGCCGAATTTCTCTCCGACCTCCTGGCTGACGGTCCGGTTTCGTCCGACGAAATCCGGAAAAAGGCCGAAAAGGCCGAAATTTCCCGCCGGACCCTGTTTCGGGTCCGCGAAACTGGCTTACTGGCCTGGAAATCCTCGAAGAACCCCTTGGATGGGGAATGGTACTGGGAGCTTAATCGAAGTGTACCAACTCCCGGTTTGGCACAGTTGGCACACATGAAAAATAGCACGTTAGTAGAAAGCAAAAATCGAAGTGTGCCAAGTGTGCCAAGCGAAGGGGTGGGCACAGTAGAAATGGCTCCGGACCTCCATTCGGACTGCCGCATTTTGGAGCAGTCGGGAGCTGTCGCCCAACCGGATTCCCTGTTAGACCCGTCGGCGGCGCTCAAAGCCTTCATGGAGGTCTAGGGCAATGAACGCGGCAGAAGTGCTCACCGAATTACAGGCGGCAGGAGTCACCATTACCCGGCATGGGGATCGGCTGCGGCTCGCCCCGCCCCAAGCGGTGCCAGCGAACCTCCTACAGCGGGTGAGGGAGTGCAAAGCCTCATTGCTCCGGCTGGTGCCCGAGTCAACCCCCCCCATCTCGTGCTTCACTTGCCGAGGCTCGGACTTCTGGCGCGGTATGGTCCGCTACACCGACGGCACCGAGGCCCCCGGTCCGTGGATTTGCTGTCGGTGCCACCCCCGGCCGAAAAACGACGCCGTAGGAAGCCCCAGGATCAACGGAATTACCCAGGGCAAGGTAATTGCCCCACCCCAGAACCAGAAAGGAGCGTGAACCATGGCCAGAATCGAACGCAAGGACGGCGGAGTCTACATTCACCCCACGCAGCGGATGCCCGACGGTGCGCCGCCTTTGCCCTCCATCGAGGCATTCAAGCAGGCGGACCAGGAGGCGCTGGCCCGCCGGGTGAAGCAATCCAACCCGGGGCCGAAGCGCGGTGCCGACTTTCCCGACCACGGGCAAGACCCGGCCCTCGGAGGCTGAGCATGAAGACCGCAGAGGCGATCATGACGGAAGGCACCCTGGCCCGGCTCGCGGAGGAGGTGGAGACGCGGGAACGGGCAGTGGAGGATGCGAAGCAGCACCTCGCCGATGTGGAGGCCCGGCAGAAGGCCGCTTCGGTGGAGCTGGCGGCTCTCGAAGCTGCACAGGCGGAGGTGGAGACCGCCCTTGCCAGCGGAGCCTCGGACACAGAGACCGAAGAACGTCTTCGCTCCACCCTCGCAGCCTCCGCAATGGGCCGGGCTCGGCTCTCTGGGCTGGGCCGGATGAAGGATTCTGCCCAGACCGCAGTTGATGAGGCTGTCGCCAGCCTCACCGCCGCCAAGGCAGCCCACGAGGAGCGGCGGCAGTGGGAATGGCGCCTGGCACACCTGGAGGCCCTGGACAAGGGCGCCAAGGAAAGCGCTGAGGACATCGAGGAGGCTTTGACGCTGGCCAAGGAGGCCGGGCTCCGCTTGGGCCGCGTGGTCCTGCGCAGAGCGAGGGCGCAGCATCTTCGGGAGAAATGCGACCCCAAGGACAACACCCTTTACGGAACCTATTCCAGGTTCCTCGGAGAGACCGACGCTCTACTCCGCAACCTGGCCTGGAAGCAGCGCGATCGGCTGGCGGAAACCACCCTCCGGGTGCCGGCCTACAGCGAAGGGCTCGGGGTTGACCTTGTCGTGCCTCTCGCCGACGCGTCCTGCCTAGCCGGTTGCGGTGGCCACTTCGGGCAGAGCCACCCCCAGCCGCTCCTTTTGGCCTCGCCAGAGGTAGTGGGCTTCTAACGAAGCCCGCCGTCCGCTTGGGGGGGGCTTCACGGCCCCCCCCTCTCTCTAGGAACCACCACGACGAATGAAACGGGGGTGGCCTGTATGTTCTAACGGGCCGCTCTCTTTTCGTCGCCTACGGGTCTTCTGGCGGCGGCTCCGGTCCGCGATGACGCGTACGCACGTGGGGGTGATCCGCCGAGGAAGACGCCGCGATCGACGCGAGCGCCATGACGCGTACGCACGTGGGGGTGATCCGCTGCTTCTGCTTGTGTGCAGATTCCGCTGCGCTGACGCGACGCATCGTAGGTGTTCGCGTACGCACGTGGGGGTGATCCGCCGAGGAAGACGCCGCGATCGACGCGAGCGCCATGACGCGTACGCACGTGGGGGTGATCCGCTGCTTCTGCTTGTTGTGATTTTGCGTGACGCGTCACGCTATCGTCACGCGCTGGCGTGATGCTCGGGGATGCGGAGGAGTGGCGCCTCATCGGCCGCCTTTTTAAGTTATTGCAACACGGGCAACGGGTGAGGAGCCGCCGGGGGGGGTTGGACGGCTCAGGATGTGAAATTCCTGTGAAACCGAGGTGAGGCGGTCGAGGACGGCAAAAAGGGGGGTGGAGCGTAACCCCTTCATTATCAGGTGGTGCCGAAGGGGGGACTCGAACCCCCATGGTCTTGCGGCCGGTGGATTTTGAGTCCACTGCGTCTACCGGTTCCGCCACTTCGGCAAGGCCGTTATTGTAAGGATGATAGGTCGGCCCGTCAACCGCGGGGGGGACCCCATGTCGTGACTCTTTGATAATGTCCCCTCTTGGGCTCGATAGAAATGTCCCCTCAAACTGGTGGTGGAAGGAGCCACCGTGGAGGAGACACTACGGATGAGCACGAGAGAGCGAAGTTGGTTGGTGG
>JAJYLT010000060.1 GCA_021787565.1 Acidobacteriota bacterium | reverse complement strand
CTTTCGCAACGGGCAAGGCCCTCATGCCCCGATTATGGCCACTCACTCGCTAGATCCCTGACAACTTCCAACCACCACACCTCGCCAACGCATCACAAAAGCACCATTACAGGATGGACACTAGATATAAAGCCCCAAGCCCTCTCTTTGGTATGGGGATAATTCGGCTACTTTTTGGGGGAGGGAACATGTTGATCCGAAGGGAAACACCGGGGGATTTCGAGGCGATCACGGAGGTGACGGTGGCGGCGTTTGAGACGCTGGCCATCAGCCGGCACACGGAGCAATTCATCATCAAGGCGCTAGGGCGGCGGGGGCGCTGACGCTGTCGCTGGTGGCGGAGGAGGAGGGGCGGGTGGTGGGCCACGTGGCCTTCTCGCCCGTGACCTTCTCGGACGGCTCGCCGGACTGGTACGGCGGCGGGCCCGTGTCGGTGCTGCCGGAGCGACAGGGGCGCGGCATCGGCAAGGCGCTGATGGAGGAGGGGATGTCGCTCCTGAAGAAGGAGCAGGGCGCGCGGGGCTGCTGCCTCGTGGGCGAGCCGGGCTACTACCGGCGGTTCGGCTACCGGAACTACCCGGAGATGGTCCACGAAGGCATCCCGCAGGAGGTCTTTCTGGCCCTGCCCTTCGCCGGGACAGTCCCGCACGGCGTCGTCGAGTTTCACCGCGCCTTTCTCGCTGAGGGCTGACGGGAGCGCCTCAAGTGACGGGCGCCCGTTGCCCGGGTGCGGGGGCGGTGCTACCCTATCCACGAGGTGAAGACGATGATCCTCAAGGTGGTCCTGGAGGCGAGCGAGGAGGGCGGCTTTACCGTGAGCGTGCCGTCCCTGCCAGGTTGCATCAGTGAGGGGGAGACCCGCGAAGAGGCGCTGACCAACATTCGGGAGGCCATCGAGCTGTATCTGGAGCCGGTCGAGGACGACCTCCCGGTCACTCCAGACGCAGAGCTTCTTGAAATCACGCTATGACCAAGGTCCCCAGCCTTGGATATGAACAGGTCGTGAAGGCCCTGCAACGATGCGGCTTTGTGGTGGTTCGCCAGCGGGGCAGCCATATCCGTCTGCAAAAGCACACGGAAGACGAGGTTCTCAAGATCATCGTTCCGGCCCACCGGCCCATCAAGAGATCCACGCTGGCGCATATCCTCAAACAGGCCCACCTCACGGCCGATGAGTTGCAGGCCCTGCTGTAGCGTTCGGCCCATGCGTTCCGGCATGCCGGAAAGCGGCGTGCTCCTTGCGTCGTCGCGAACGGCTTTGCCCGAAGTGCTGAAACCGGATGGCCCCCTCCTCCGTCCAAGGGACCTGAAGGAGGATTCCCATGCCGGACTTCACTGCCATCGTCTCGATTACGACGGTCTTCGCGGCCGGTGTGATCATCGTCGCCATCGTCATGTGGGTTCACTACCGAAAGAGCATGATGCGCAACCAGGAGCGCCTGGCCGCCATCGAGAAGGGCATCCCCCTGCCAGACCTGGCCGGGGACGGCGCCCCTCTGAGCAGGAACCACTACCACCATCCCCTGCGCGGCGGTATCCGCCTCCTCTTCATCGGCGCGGGGCTGGCCTTTGCGCTCTACCTCAACGCTGGGCCCCAGGCGGCTGCGTGGGGAGGATTCGTGGCCATGTTCGGCCTGGGCGATCTGGTTTACTGGGCGCTGGTGGGCCGGAAGGTCGATAATCCTCCGCCCGAAAGTCCCAGCTGAGCGACCCCCCGGCCTATATTGGGAAAGGAGGAGGGAGCCGCGCATGGAACCTCTGCCCGCCGAGCAGCGATGGATCGATGCCTTCAAGGCGGGTGACGCGGCGGCCTTCGCCAAGATCATGGAACACTATGAGCCTTACGTGCTGGGCCTCATCTGGCGGATGACGGGCGACCGCGCCACGGCCGAGGACCTCTGCCAGGAGACCTTCCTGAAGATCCTAAAGGGCCTCGGCTCCTTCCGGCGGGGCAGCAGCCTGAAGACGTGGATCTTCCGGATCGCCCACAACGCGGTGGTGGACCACGCGAGGGGCAGGGGCCGCGCTGCCGAGCCGCTGGAGGAGCTGGGCGCGGATACCTGCCCGCCGGACCCCGCGCCGACCCCCCTCGCGCAGGTGGAGGCGGGACAGCTCCGCCAGGGGATCGAGGAGGCCATGGGAACGCTGGCCCCCCGCGAGAGGGAGATCCTGCACATGCTTTACTGGGACGGCCTCAGAGTGGCGGAGATCGCCGCGGCCTGCACCCTGCCCGAAGGGACGGTGAAGACGCTGCTCTTTCGCTCCCGGCGGGCGCTGAGGGAGCAGGTCTGCCGCTCCCTGATGGAGGCTCGCCCATGAACTGCCGCGAATGCCTCGACCTGCTGGACGGCCTGGAGCCCGGCGCGCAGGTGCCGGAATCCTGCCGCGAGCATGCCGCGTCCTGCCCCGCCTGCGCGCTGGCCCTGCGGATCGAGGGGACCCTGCGCGAGGCGCCCGAGTGGGCCAGGCAGCCCCGCCTCGAGCTCGAAACGAGGGCCGACCTGCTGGGGCAGGCGCGCTTAGGCCGCCTGTTCTGGCGTCAGGCGGGCTCGCTCTTCGAGGAGGCCGCCGTCACGGCGCTGACCGTCCTCTCCGTCATCGCGGGGCTGGTGATCCTCTGGCCCAAGCTCTCCGCGACGCTGGTTCCCGAGCCGGCGCGGCGGGCCGTGGCGGAGTACCTCGGGCCCTCAGCCGGCTACCTCTCCGGCCTTCTCGCCCCGCTCGCTCCGCTCATCCGGGAGCCCTGGGGGCTGGCGCTCACCGCCGCCGCCCTCTTCTCCATCCTCATGGCCGCCGTCCTCAGCGCCAAGGTCCTCGTCCCCGCCCCGCACTTCAGGTAAGGAGTGCCTCGGCGCGTTGTCAGCGCCCGCAAGAACTCCGCGGGGAAGGGGCGGTGAAGAAGTAAGAAGTAAGAAGTAAAGAGTGAAGGAGTAAAGAAAACAAGCGGCTTCCCTGTGCCGTCACCTCTTGACCTCCCCACCTCCTCACTCAGTCCTTCTCCGTCTCCGTAGTGAATCCCCTCCTCACCCCGCGGCGCCCCAGCCGAGGCCGCGGCGGCCGGAGCCTGTCTGGCGGAGGCCCTGACGGGGGGCGGCGAGGCTGCGGCCGACGGCTTCGGCGACGGGGCCGATCTCGTCCATGAGCTGGCGGAACTCGGCGAGGGTGAGGGACTGGTCGCCGTCGGAGAGGGCGCGGTCGGGGTCGGGGTGCACCTCCACCATGAGGCCGTCGGCTCCGGCGGCGACGGCGGCGCGGGCCATGGGGATGACGGCGGCGCGGCGCCCCGTGCCGTGGGAGGGGTCCACAACCACGGGCAGGTGGGTGCGCGCCTTCAGGATGGGCACGGCGTTGAGGTCGAGGGTGTTGCGCGTGGCCGTCTCGAAGGTCTTGATGCCGCGCTCGCAGAGGATGACGTTGGGATTGCCCTGGAGCAGGAGGTACTCGGCGGCGAGCAGGAACTCGGCGAGTCCGGCGGAGGGGCCGCGCTTGAGCAGGGCGGCCTTGCCCGTCCGTCCCACGGCCTTGAGGAGCGGGAAGTTCTGCATGGAGCGGGCGCCGAGCTGGAAGCAGTCCACGAAGGGGGCCATGGCCTCCACGTCGCCCGGGTCCATCACCTCGGAGACCACCGGCAGTCCGGCGGCGCGGCCCGCCTCCTGGAGCATCTCCAGGGCCTCGCGGCCGAAGCCCTGGAAGGAGTATGGGGAGGTCCTCGGCTTGTAGGCGCCGCCGCGGAGCACCGTGGCGCCGTAGGCGGAGACGAAGCGGGCGCAGGTCTGCACCTGGGTGGGGCCCTCCACGGAGCAGGGGCCGGCCATGACGGCGAGGGAGGGGCCGCCCACGAGGCAGGAGCCGATGGCGACGGTGCTCCTGCCCGGGTTGGCCTCCAGGGAGCCGAGGGCGGGGGTGCTCTCGCCCGGCTGGACCCACTCCACTCCGGCCATGGCGCGGAGCTTCCCGGCGAAGGCCTCGCCGGGGCCGAGTCCGGCGAGGAAGCTGCCAAAGGGGAGGGCCACGGGCTGGACCTCGAAGCCGGCCTGGGCGAGGGCCTCGGAGACGGCGCCGCGTTCGGATGGGGAGGCGGTGGGGCTCATCTTGACGATCATGGGGTCTGCTCCTTCCCGGCGCGGGGAAGGGGACTTCCCGCAAGCTGCCGGATGAACTGTCGGGCGGCGCGGCGAGGGTCGCCGGCGCCGGAGTTTTCGAGGTGGCCGACGAAGGCCGAGCCGACGACGGCGGCCTCGCACAGGGACCAGAGCCCCTCCACGTCGGCGTGGTCCTTCACGCCGAAGCCCACGGCCACGGGAAGGGCGGAGGCGGCGCGCGCGGCGCCCACCCGTGCGGCCAGGTCCGAACCGGCGTGGCCGTGCGTACCGGTCACCCCCTCCCGGGCCACCACGTAGAGGAAGCCTCCGCCGTGGGCGGCGATGCGCGCGGCCCGCTCGGCGCTGGTGTTGGGGCTGAGCAGGACCACGGGGTCGAGCCCCCCGCGCCGGATCTCGTCGAACCAGGCGGGCTCCTCCTCGGGCGCGCAGTCCAGGAGGAGCAGGCCGTCCACCCCGGCGTCGCGGGCCCTGCCGAGAAAGCGGTCGAGGCCGAAGGCGAGGACGGGGTTGGCGTAGGTGAAGAGGACGACGGGGAGGTCGGTCTTTGTGCGGAGCCGCGCGAGCAGGGAAAGGGTCCCCTCGACCGAGCCGCCCGAGGCCAGCGCGCGCCGGTGGGCCCGCTGGATCACCGGGCCGTCGGCCACCGGGTCGGAGCAGGGGATGCCGATCTCCAGTGCCCGAGCGCCTCCCTCGGCGGCGCCGGCGGCGGCCTCCAGGAAGGCCTCGGGGGTGGGGTCGAAGGCGGTGAGGTAGGGGATCAGGGCGCGGCCCGGGGCCAGCGCCCGTTCGAGGCGGGTGGCTCCGCCGGGGTTCTGGTGCCTCTGCCGGTCGGTGTGGGTCACGGCGTGCTCTCTCATAAGAGGCTCCTCAGCAGAAGGGTCCGTGGGCGTCGGGGCTTGCGGCGGCGGGGCCATCGGGGCCCGCGGCGGAGAGGTTGCCCATGTCCTTGTCTCCGCGGCCAGAGAGGTTCAGGAGCACCCGCGCTCCGGGGCCCAGCTCGGCGGCCCCGCGCTCCAGGAGGTAGGCCACGGCGTGGGCGCTCTCCAGCGCGGGGATGATGCCCTCCAGCTCGGCGAGCCTGTGAAAGGCGCGCAGGGCCGAGCCGTCGGGGACGCTCGTGTAGCGCGCCCGCCCCGTGCGGAAGAGGTCGCTGTGCTCGGGCCCGACGGCGGGGTAGTCCAGGCCCGCCGCCACCGACTCGGTGGGCAGGATCTGGCCGTCCTCGTTCTGGAGGAGGTAGGTGAAACAACCGTGCAGGATGCCCGGCGAGCCCCCCGAGAAGCGGGCCGCGTGGTGGCCCGGTTCCGGTGAGGAGCCGCCCGCTTCCACGCCGACGAGGGCCACGGCCTCGTCCCGCAGGAAGGCGGAGAAGAGGCCGATGGAGTTGGAGCCGCCGCCGATGCAGGCCACGGCGGCGTCGGGAAGGCGGCCCTCCACTTCGAGATACTGTCCGCGGGCCTCCTCGCCGATGACCGACTGGAAGCTCCGCACGATGGCGGGGAAGGGGCGAGGGCCCAGGGCCGAGCCCAGCAGGTAGTGGGTGTCGGACGGGTGGGCGGCCCAGTCGCGCAGGGCCTCGTTGATGGCCTCCTTGAGGGTGGCGGCCCCCGACTCCACGGGCCGGACGGCGGCGCCCAGCATGCGCATCCTGGCGACGTTCGGCGCCTGGCGCTCCATGTCCGTGCGGCCCATGTAGACGGTGCAGGGAAGGCCCAGCAGAGCGCAGGCGGTGGCGGAGGCGACGCCGTGCTGGCCGGCTCCCGTCTCCGCGATGACGCGCCTCTTGCCCATGCGTTTGGCGAGCAGAGCCTGGCCGAGCGCGTTGTTGATCTTGTGGGAGCCCGTGTGACCAAGGTCCTCGCGCTTGAGGTAGACGGCCCCCAGGCCCGCCTCGGCCGTGAGCCTCTCGGCTTTGAAGAGGGGCGTGGGCCGGCCGGAGTAGTCCCGGAGGAGGGTCCGGAAGGAGGAGCGGAAGGCGTCGTCGGCCCAGGCGTCGCGGAAGGCCTCCTCCAGTTCGAGCAGGGGGGCCATGAGCGTCTCGGGCACGAAGCGGCCGCCGAAGGGGCCGAAATCCCGTTGCCGGGTCGTCAGATCGAAAGGCATGGGTCTCTCCTGGGAGGGAACGGCCGGGCGAAGGTTGCCCGCCTGCCGGCCCTCATCGTCTCTCTCACTTCCTCACTTCCTCACTTCCCAACTTCCCCTCCGAAGGCCCTGCGCGCCGCGTCGCAGAAGGCCCGCACGAGGGCCGGATCTTTCACCCCGGGTGACGACTCCAGGCGCGAGGCGGCGTCGACCCCGGCGGGGGAGCAGGCGGCCACGGCGGCCTCCACGTTGTCGGGTCCCAGCCCGCCCGCGAGGAGGAAGGGGCGAGGGGCGGAGGCGGCGAAGCTCCAGTCGAAGCGGCGTCCGTTGCCGCCGGCGGCGGGGCCGGGCGCGTCGAGCAGGAGCACCTCGCCCCAGGTAGGCGCCGGCAGGGCGGCGGGCAGGACCCGCCTGGCTTCGAGGAGGCGCCAGCCATCGCGGGCCAGCCTCCTCCGAAGGGACGGAGAGGGCGCGGCCGTGAGCTGGAGCCAGCCCGGCGTGAGCCCGGCCAGTTGCGAGAATGACGCCGCGTCCAGCGGGGGCAGGACGAAGACGGGGACCAGGCCGAGGGAGCGGGCCGCGCGCTGGAGCTGGACCATCCGCCCGGGCGGAAGGAAGCGGGGACTTCGGCCCCAGCCGTTGAGCCCCGCGTGGGTGGCCCCGGCCCGCGCGCACAGCTCCAGCTCGCGCTCGGTGCGGATGCCGCAGACCTTGATCCAGGGCCGGCGCGGGCTCATGCGGACCTCCGGACGGGCTCGGCCCCGAGGGCCAGTCGGTAGGTGTGCAGGAGCTCCTCGGGATGTTCGGAGCGCATGAGGGTTTCGCCGATGAGAAAGCCGTGGGCCCCGGCGGCCTTCAATTCCACGAGATCCCGGTGGGTGCGGATGCCGCTCTCGGCGATGCAGGCGCAGGCGGAGGGACAGCGCGCCGCCAGCCGTTTGACCCGCTCCAGGTCCACTTCGAAGGTGTCGAGATCGCGCGCGTTGATCCCCACCAGCCGGGCGCCCGAGTCCGAGGCCGCCGCCAACTCGCCTTCCGTGTGGACCTCCACGAGGGGCTCGAGCCCCTGCCGCAGGCTCTCGGCTACAAAGGCCGCGAGCCGCCCCTCCAGCACCCGGGCGATGAGCAGGATCCAGCGGGCGCCCGCCGCGCGGGCCATGAGGAGCTGGTAGGGGTCCACCACGAAATCCTTGTAGAGGACGGGGAGGGGCACGGCCGCGGAGGCCGTCCGCACGTCCTGGTCCGATCCTTGGAAGAAGTCGGGCTCCGCGAGCACGCTCACCGCCGCGGCCCCGCCCTCCGCGTAGCGGCGCGCACGCGCGGCCACGTCGACCCCGCCAGCGATGAGCCCCTTGCTCGGGGAGGCGCGCTTGATCTCGCCGATGAGGAAGCCGCGAGAGGAGCGCACGGCCGGGGCGGGATCGGCGGGAGGGGCGGCGGGGCCGAGCCGGCGGCCGAGCTCGGCGGCGGGCAGGACGGCCTCGGCCTCCTCCACCCGGCGCATGCGCTGGCTCAGGATCGTCTCAAGATACCTGTGCACGCCGGCCCTCCCCGTCGGACGACAACACCTGGTTCAAGAAGCGGGCGGCCCTCCCGCTGCCCAGGGCCTCGCGGGCCTGGCCGGCCCCCTCGCGAAGGTCCTCGCATCGGTCCGCGGCGCGAAGCGCGAGGGCCGCGTTGGCCGCCACCGCGTCCCGCAGGCCGGCGGGGCCGGAGCCTTCCAGGAGCGCGGTCAGCAGTGCGGCGTTGCCGCCCGCGTCTCCGCCGGCCAGCTCGGACTCGGCGCAGGGGGGCAGGCCGAAGTCGCTCGCGGTCAGCTCGTAGCTCTGCACGCGCCCGTCGCGGATCTCCCGCACGGCCACGCGCCCGTGCAGGACGGCCTCGTCGTAGCCCCCCTCGCCGTGGATCACGAGGGAGCGCCTCGTGCCGAGGGCCAGGAGCGTCCGCGCCATCAGCTCCATGGCCTCGGGGCGGAAGACGCCGACCACCTGGCGTCCCGCCAGGGCGGGGTTCAGGGTGGGTCCCAGGAAGTTGAAGGCGGTTCTCACCCCCAGGGCCTTGCGCACCAGGGCCACGCGGGCCATGGCCGGGTGGTAGAGCGGCGCGAAGAGGAAGACGAAGCCGCAGCGCTCCATGCGGGCGCGGGCCTCCTCCGGCGGCTCCGAGATGGGGTAGCCCAGGTGTTCCAGGAGGTCCGCCGACCCGCAGCGGCTGGAGATGCTGCGGTTGCCGTGCTTGGCCACCGGGACGCCCAGGGAGGCCACCACGAGGGCCGCCGCCGTGCTGAGGTTGAAGGAGTGGCGTCCGTCACCCCCCGTGCCGCAGGTGTCCACGGCCTCCGGGAATGGATGGAAGGGCGTGGCCTCGCGCCGGAAGGCGGAGGCGAGGCCGGAGATCTCCTCCGCCGTCTCGCCGCGGGCCGCGAGGGCGCCGAGGAAGGCCGCCGTCTGGAGGGGCTCGGCGCGGCCCTGCGCCAGGTCGGTTCCCACGGACTCGGCTTCCGAGGCGGTCAGGCGGCCGCCCCCCGTCACCTTGGCCAGAAGCTCCTTACGCACGGGCCACCTCCCTGCACAGGCCCGCGAAGCGGGCCAGGATCTGCATCCCCTCGGGCGTGAGGACCGACTCGGGATGGAACTGCACGCCGTGGCACGGGTAGCGGCGGTGCTGGACCGCCATGATCTCGCCCTCCGGCGTGGAGCCCTGGACGCGCAGCTCCCCGGGAAAGCCTTCGCTGCTCGCGACCAGGGAGTGGTAGCGACCCGCCATGAGCGGGCTGGGCAGTCCGGAGAGCAGGCCGCTGCCGTCGTGGAGTACGGGTGAGGTCTTCCCGTGCATGGGGCGCGAGGCCCGCCCGACCTTTCCGCCGAAGGCCTCGACGATGACCTGGTGGCCCAGGCAGACGCCCAGGATGGGGACCTCGGGGGCCAGCTCCCCGACCACCCGCAGGCAGATGCCCGCGTCGGACGGGGCGCCGGGGCCCGGGGAGAGGACGATGCCGGAGGGCCTCAGCGCGCGGATCTCGTCGGTCGAGATCTGGTCGTTGCGCACCACGCGGAGGTCGGGCTCGAGGGTCCCGATCATGGAGACGAGGTTGTAGGTGAAGGAATCGTAGTTATCGATGAAGAGGATCATGGGGAACCTCCGTCGTGATGGGTGAGCACTGAATCGAGATGAGGTGATGAGGAGATGCGGTGATGAGGGGATGAGGGGATGCGGTGATGAGGGGATGCGGAGCTGCCGGAACGCGTGACCGTGTCAGCGTTTCCAGTCTTCTCTGTCCCTTGTCCCTTGTCCGCTGTCCCTGCCGCAAGGCCGTCATCGCGCCCCTCCGCCCAGCGCATCGAGCAGAGCGCCGGCCTTGTGGTGGATCTCCTTCCATTCGCTCTCGGGCTGGGAATCGGCCACGATGCCGGCGCCCGCCCGGAAGCGGACCCGCCCCCCGGCGAATTCGAAGGTCCGGATGGCGATGCAGGTCTCCAGGTTGCCCGCCGTGTCGAGGATGCCCACGGCGCCTCCGTAGACGCCTCGGTCCTCTCCCTCCAGGCCGCTGAGGACTTCCACGGCCCTGATCTTGGGCGCGCCGCTCACGGTGCCCGCCGGGAAGGTGCTCCAGAGCGCGTCGAGCCCGCTTCTTCCCTCCGCCAGCGTTCCGTGGACCTCCGAGGTGATGTGCATGACGTGCGAGAATCGCTCCACGATGGCCTGAACCGGAACGCCCACGGAGCCGAACTCGCAGACGCGGCCCAGGTCGTTGCGGGCCAGGTCCACGAGCATGGCGTGCTCGGCCAGCTCCTTGGGGTCCTGGAGGAGTTCGCGTTCGAGGCGGCGGTCCTCCTCGGGCGTCCCGCCGCGGGGCCGCGTGCCGGCGATGGGGATGGTGGTGGCCGAACGGCCCTCCACGCGCAGGAGCATCTCCGGCGAGGCGCCCACCACCTGACGGCCGCCGAGGGAGACGTAGAAGTGGTAGGGCGAGGGGTTGAGGCGCCTCAGGCGCCGGTAAACCTCGAAGGGGTCGCCCTCGAAGGAGCCGCCGAAGGGTTCGGAGACCACGACCTGGTAGGTGTCGCCCGCGAGGATGCGCTCCTTGACGGCGGCGATGTTGCGCGTGAAGCGCTCGCGGTCGGGCCTCTCCTCGGGCACCCACCGCGGCGGCGGCAGGGGAGGAGGCAGGGGCCGATCGAGCTTCTCCTGGATGGAGCGGAGCTGCGCGAGGGCGGCGCTCTCCTCCTCCTGGGGAGCCGGTAGGCGGTAGAGGTGGCACTCCTGGCGAAGGTGGTCGAAGACCACGCCGGTCGTGAAGAGGCCGAAGACGATGCGGGGATCCCGCGTCGGCGGGAGAGACCGCTCCAGCACGGGCTCGGCCATGGAGAAGGCGGAGAAGTCCACCCAGCCCACCGCGCCGCCCATGTAGGGGATGGGAGGCTCGGCCCACCGGGAGGAGAAGCCGCCGACCCAGCGGTCGAAGGCCTCGCGGGCCGGGCCGGCCAGGGGGAGGCTCTCGGAGCCACGGCGGAGCCGCGCGGCGCCGTCCGCCTCGAAGATCTCCGCCGGGTGGAGGCCCAGGAAGGAGTAGCGCGCCTGCGTCTCGCCGCCCGCCACCGACTCCAGCAGGAACGCCTCCTCGCCGGGTGCGGTGAGGGCCAGGAAGGCGCGGACGGGGGTGAGCAGGTCGCCCGGGACCCGCAGGCTCACGATCTGCCTGGGTTGCGCGGCCGAGCGCCGGTTGGTCTCCAATGGGGGCATCTGCGCATCCTCCGCCCGCCCTCGCGGGCATAAAAAAAGGCCCACCGCTTCCGGTGGGCCGGGTGCTTGGCGAATGGTGGCGCCTAGGCGGCCGCCATCCTCTCGCGCACACCCAGCCCCGCGTACCACCAATAGTTCATGTTGGCCGTCGCGATCTGGGTGTACGTCACTTTCTCTTCCTCCAGACGGGAGGATAGGTCAATCCGGACCCGGTGTCAAGGGCGGGGGTTGAAATTGTCGTGACTCTTTGATAATGTCCCCTCTTGGGCTCGATAGAAATGTCCCCTCAAACTGGTGGTGGAAGGAGCCACCGTGGAGGAGACACTACGGATGAGCACGAGAGAGCGAAGTTGGTTGGTGGA
>JAJYLT010000027.1 GCA_021787565.1 Acidobacteriota bacterium | reverse complement strand
GCTTGGAAAACCTTCGGGGCTTCGCCCCTCAGGTTTCCCACACCTCCCACAGCCCCTACTACTAGACGAGAAAGGGGACATTTCTAGGGAGCAAAGAAAGGGGACATTTCTAAAAAGTGTTGACACCTTGGAACCAAGGGCCATACATCCCTTGAGACAAGGGCGGGCGATGGGCGGCTCGGCCTAGGAGGTCCTTGCCACGAATCTTGCGTTATCCTGTTCTCACTTCGGAGCAGGCAGGCGAAACCTCAGCCGCCGTGGCACCGTATGGAGAGCATCAAGGGTCTGTGGATGGAGGTGAGATGAACGCCATCGAATACGAGAACGTGGCCAAGACTTTCGGCGATGTGCAGGCCGTGCGGCCCCTGTCCCTGAGCATACCGTCCGGAGGCATCTTCGGGCTGTTGGGGCCCAACGGCGCCGGCAAGAGCACGCTGATGCGCATGACCATGGGGATCTATCTTCCCGACGCCGGACAGATAGGCATTCTGGGCCAGCCGCGCGGTTCGGTGGCAAGCGCCACTTTGGGCTACCTTCCCGAGGAGCGGGGCCTCTACATGAAAATGAAGGTGGGAGAGCTGCTTCGGTTCTTCGGATGCCTGCGGGGACTCTCCACGGCGGAAGCCGGCCGGTGCGCCACCGATGGGTTGAAGCGACTCGGGCTTTCCCAGTGGGAGGGGCATAGGGTAGACGAGCTGTCCAAGGGCATGCAGCAGAAGGTCCAGCTTCTCGTGGCGCTGCAGCACCGGCCCAAGGTGGCGATTCTCGACGAGCCTTTCTCGGGGCTGGACCCCGTCAACGTGGAGCTCTTCATGGAGGTCCTCGAAGAGGCCATCGGCCAGGGGACCACCGTGATTCTCTCGACGCACCAGATGGAGCAGGTCGAGAAGCTCTGCCACTCCATCGCGCTCATCAACAAGGGCCAGGTGGTCCTCCACGGCGACGTGGCGCAGATCCGGCGCGAGTACGGGTCGAGGGGCGTGCAGGTGCAGTTCTCGGACGGTGCCGCCCTACAGGAGTCCCAGTTCGCCGACTTGGCCGAGCAGACCCTCCTCATGCCCAACGAGGCCCGGTTCTTTCTCAAGGCCGACGCGCACGCCGGCAAGATCCTGAAGCGGCTCCTGGAATTGGGAGTGAAAATTTCGAAGTTCGAGGAGGCGCAGGCCTCCATGCACGACATCTTCGTCAAGGTGGTGACGGGGGAGGAGCGCCATGCGAACTAACTGGATCAACATCTACGCCGTCGTACGGCGCGAGTTTCTGGAGCGCGTGCGAAAAAAGTCCTTCCTGATCATGACCATCCTGACGCCGCTCCTCTTCGGTGGACTCATGGTGGGCTCGGTCCTGCTCCAGGTGGTCCAGACCAAGAAGAGCCACGTCGTCGTGGTGGACAAGACCGGCTGGGCGGGGCCCATGATCATCGAGGCCAGGAAGCAGTCGAAGTCGGGCGGCGGCCTGGACGCTGAGGCCGAGAAGAGCGTGCGCGATTCGCTGACCCTCGATCTGGCCAAGCCGGACGCGAGCATGCAGGCCCTCAAGGAGGCCATCAGCGATCAGAAGCTGGACGGCGTCCTCCTCGTGGAGCCCAAGGGCAAAGACGACTTGAAGGCGACTTACCTAGCCCAGAATCTGACCAACGCACAGATCCAGAGCCTCTTGCAGAGCAGGGCGAACGAAGCCCTGCTTCAACACCGCCTGGAGGGTATGGGGCTCGATCCGGCCATCGCGCAGAAGCTGAAGGGAAGAGTCGAGCTGGCAACGGTCAAGGTGGAAAAGGGCGGTAAGACCCGCGAGGGCTCCGTCTTCAGCGACTTCATCAAGCCCTTCCTGCTGGCCATGCTCATCTACATGATGATCATCATGTACGGGGTGGCCATCATGAACGGCGTTCTCGAGGAGAAGAACAGCAAGGTGGTGGAGGTGATCCTCTCCGCCGTGCGCCCCTTCGAGCTGATGATGGGGAAGATCGTCGGCATCGCCGCCGTGGGTCTGCTCCAGTATGGAATCTGGTTCCTCCTCGGCGCGGGTCTCTATCTGGCCAATCCCATGAACTTGCAGGCGCAATCCACGGGTCCCTGGCTTCGCCCCATGGAGATGGTGCTGCTGGTGTTCTATTTCCTGTTCGGCTTCGTATTCTACTCGAGCATTTACGCGGCCGTGGGGGCCACCTGCACGACCCAGCAGGAGGCCCAGCAGTGGCAGATGCCGGTGACCATGTTCCTCATCGTGCCCATCATGCTCATGGTGCCCACCATCCAGAACCCCAATGCTCCGTGGGTCGTCGTCATGAGCCTGATCCCGCTCTGCACCCCCATCACCATGCTGCTCAGGGTCTCCGTGGTGGACGTGCCGCTCTGGCAGATCGCCGCCAGCGTCGTGAGCTTGGTGGGTGGGACGGTGGTGGTGGCCTGGGCGGCGGCGAGGGTCTACCGGGTGGGCATCCTCATGACGGGGAAGAGGCCCTCCATCCCAGAGGTGATCCGCTGGGTGAGGGCGGGGTGAAGGAAGTGAGGAGTCGAGAAGTGAGGAGTGAGGAGCTGAGGAAAAGAGCGGTACGCTTGGCTGCGAAGGGAGCGGCCCGAGGGTGATGAGGAGATTCGTAGCGCTCCTGCAGAGGCTGTTCCCGTCGGCGATCGCGGGCATCGAGGTGCGCCCAGGGCGGAAGGCGGCGGCGTTGGCCGTGGCGGTCTGCTGCGACCTGACGCAGATCGTGCTCTTCCCCCTGTTCTTCGAGGGCGCCGCTTCTCCCTGGGACCTGATTCTCGATCTCGTCACGTCCGCGGCGCTCTGGGGAATCCTCGGTTTCCGGGCCCGGCTGGCGCTGGGCTTTGTGGCGGAGCTCATGCCGGGCTTCGACCTGTTTCCTACCTGGACGGCCCTGGTTATGAGCCTTCCGACCGGCGCTGCAGGGGCGAAGGCCCGCCCAGAGTCGGCGGCGGAGTGGTCAAGCCCGGAGGTCCACCCGCCAGCGGCGGGGCAGTCCGACGAGGCGGCCGGCTCTCTTCCATCGCCCCCTGGAGATGGACCGGCGGATCGCCGGCAATGAAGCCCTGGCGGCCTCCTCGCCCTTCGGCACGATCGCGGACAGGGCGGCGAAGTCCGCCCAGTGGAAATCTTGCACCCCTGGCCGGATCACCACGTCCGCAAAGCGCATCTGGAGCCGCTTCAGCGTCTCAGCCGTGATGGCGCCGGCCCGCGTGCTGATGGCCGCGCCGCGCCGGCTGAACTCCTGCGAATCCTGCACGTCGGAGGAGACGTCCACGGCGATCACCACGTCGGCTCCCAACCGGAAAGCGACCTCGACGGGCACCTTATCCACGAAGCCGCCGTCCACCAGTTCCTTGCCGTCCATCAGGACCGGAGGAAAGATTCCGGCGATGGCGCTGCTCGCCTGCACCGCCTTTCGGGCCCGGCCGGAGGTGAGAACCACCTCCTGGCCGCTGGCCAGGTCCGTGGCGATCAGGGCGATGGGAGTGGGGGATTCCTCCAGGAGGCAGTCCGGAATGATGGCTCCCACGTCGTGCTCGAACTGGGCGGGGTCGATGTAGCTCTCCCTGAAGAGCGTGGTGGCAAAGAAGACCCCCATCTTGTAGAACCGCTTCATGCTGCTCACCAGGCCCCTGTCATCCGATTCGAGGGGGGTCATCGTCTGGAGGTCCAGGAAGGGATCCTGCTTGAAGTGGGGCGAGCTCGTGAACTCCGCCATGCGGAGTTCGGCGTCCCTCGCGTTTCCGTAGAGTGCAAAGAGAGTCCCCACCATGGCGCCCATGCTGCAGCCCACGATGAGATCCACCGGCACCCGCTCCGCATCGAGCACCTTCAGCACGCCTATGTGTGCCAGCCCGCGCGCCGCACCCCCCCCGAGGACGAGCCCCACCTTCGGGCTCAGCGGGCCCCTCATGGATTTCCCTCGGAGTCCCCTTCAAAGAGGTCCGGTCCGGCTTCATCCGTGAGGCGGAGGAAGACCTGCTCGAGGCTGCTTTCGGGCTGCTGGGCCAATTCCTGGAGGTGGGGGAAGCCACCCTCGGCGATGAGCTTGCCGTGGTGAAGGATGCCGATGCGGTGGGCCAGCTCGGCGGCCAGATCGAGGGAATGGGTGGAAAGAAAGAGTCCCACCCCCTCGCCCGCCAGGCGGAGAAAGAGCGCCCTCATGTCCCTGGCGCTGCGGGGATCGAGCCCCACCATGGGTTCGTCCACCAGCAGAAGCTCCGGTCGGTGGAGCAGTGCTCCCGTGATGACGAGCTTCTGGCGCATGCCGTGGGAGTAGCCCTCGATGAGCTGGTGCCGCCAGTCAGTCAGGCGGAACAGAGCCAGCAGATCTTCGGCCCTGGATTGCCAGCCCGACAAGCCATGAACCCGCGCGAGGAACTCGAGGTGTTCCCACCCGGTGAGCTTCTCGTAGAGAAAGGGCCTGTCGGGAACGTACCCCAGGCACCGCCTGAACTCCAGGGCATCGGGAAGCACTGGGTGGCCGCCTACCCGAATCTCACCGGCCTCGGGGTGGAGAAGTCCGGCTACCGTCTTGAGGGTGGTCGTCTTCCCGGCTCCGTTCGGGCCCAGAAAGGCGTAGATTTCCCCTCGGGCTACAAAGAGCGACAGGTCCCGCACGGCCTCCAGCCGTCCGTATCGCTTGCTGAGGCCCAGAATGGAGAGCGCCGGTCCTTCGTTCATGGCGTGCGCTTGGGAATGGGGGGATGGCCGCGGAGCGGTACGGGCGGCCGGCCTTCCAGGTGAAGGCTTTTGGGCTCCGTGGGGCAGGCGTGGTGGCAGAAGGCGCAACCCGTGCATCGGTCGGGGTGGATCTGGATGCCCCCGCTGGGGATCGCCTCGATGGCGAGGGCGCCTTCGGGGCACGCTTCCACGCAGAGCGTGCAGGTGATCTTCTCCGCGGACAGGCAGGTCTCCGCGTGCCACACGGCCCGGCCCATCCGGCGGTCCTCTCGGGGCAGGAGGGCCCGATCTGGACACGCTTCGATGCAGCGCCCGCACTCGGTGCAGGGCCCCAGCGCCGGGTCCACGATGGGAGTCCCCACGCCCATGAGGGGCTCGGTGGCTTTCACGATGATGTGTTCGGGACAGGCTTCCATGCACAAGTCGCACCGTGTGCAGCGGGCGAGGAAGGTGGGTTCGAGCGGGGCGCCCGGAGGCCGGAAGAACGTGAACGGTATGGTCTTGGGTGCCGTGCCGGAGCGGTCCGCTTTCCAGCTCTCGCGCAGCGTCTGTGCCGCCTCGGCCCCCGCGTCGAGAAGGAATAGTTTCCGGAGAAAGCCGCCACGGTCCAGTCCGCCCGCCATGCAAGAAATCATACACCCAACGGCTCGGAGGGGAAGAACGGCAAGAGCGGGGGAACTCCACGAGTTCCCCCGCCCGGTCACAGGAAGCGCCAATCAGATTCGCGCCTTGGGCGCACTAGCTTCGGTGAACGCTCTCCACGCGCACGCGCGGAACGCCGGATTTGGACTCGAGAAAGCCCCGAACGCGGAACCAGTCGTCACGGTTGGCCATCTTCTCCGCCTCCTGGAAGGCCTTGGGGACCGACGGATCGACGGCGAGTTCGTAGTACATGCCGTTGTCGGTGACGAGTCCGAGGGTTCGGTGAAGGTCGTTCTTGGCTTTCTGTTGTTCGGGCCCGACCTTCATGGTTTCGATTTGGCCATCGATGGTGAGAGCCTTGGGAAAGGCCCTGGAGACTTGTGCGGCGAGCAAGGCGGGGGAGAGGCCCACCATCGCCGCCAGGGTCGCGCCTCCGAGCAGCTTGGCAAGTTTGGTCTTCATGGTGAAGGACCTCCTTTCGCTGCCCAACATGAAAATGTCATGCCAACAGTATGAATTTCAATAAGAGCTTGATAACAATAGCCGTTGGTCGGATGGCCACCTTGCCAACTCGTTCGTGATGGCCGGTCATTCCGGCAACGGGGGGCCAGGTGGCACGAGGAGCGCCTCTTCTTGACCCGTCTCGTGTGCTAGACTCGGCGGCAGGAGGAGAAGATGAATCAGGAGGGCCTTCGCGACCTGCGGGAGGGTGAGAGCTTCGAGGGAGTTCTATGGCTGGTCTCGGGGGCGGTGCGCAAGACGAAGAACGGGGATCCCTACTGGGAGGGCACCTTCCAGGACGCCACCGGGTCCATGTCCGGAAAGCTCTGGGACAGCGCCGGCGGCAAGAGCGGGCGGGTGGCGGCGGCGGAGCCGGCGCTCAAGCCAGGGGGACCCATCCGCCTGAGGGCGAGAGCGGACGCCTTCCAGGGTTCGACGCAGCTCAACCTCCAGGCCGTCTGGCCCGTCGAGCCCGGCTCGGTGGACCCCTCCCTGTTCGCGCGGCGCAGCCGTCGAACCACCGCCGAGATGACCGCGGAGTTTGAGGGCATCATCCGAACCACCCGGGACGCGGACTACCGCGCCGTGCTGGAGAGCCTCCTGGCCGATGGGGAGGCCTTCCCTCTCCTCTGCGCCGGTCCCGCGGCCAAGGCCATCCACCATCCCTGGATCGGGGGATTGCTGGAGCACTCCCTCTCCCTGTCCAGGGGCGTTCGCGCCCTCGCTCCCAACTACCCCGGGCTGAACGTGGATCTTCTCCTCTGCGGCTGCTTCCTGCACGACATCGGCAAGATCTACGAGATCTCCTCCAATCCCGGCTTCGAGTACACCACCGACGGCAAGCTGCTGGGCCACATCTACATGGGGGCGAGGCTGACTGAGCGGCTGTGTGACGGCTGTCCCGGCTTTCCGGAGGAGAAGCGGCGCCATCTCGTTCACCTGGTGCTCAGCCACCAGGGGGATCGCAACCTGGGCTTCGGGAGCGCCGCCGATCCCTCGACCCCGGAGGCCATCTTCTTTCATCACCTGGATAACCTGGACGCCAAGCTCCAGCACTGCTTGACGGCGCTGGAGGGGGCGGACGAGGCGGGGACCGCCGGCGAGTTCACGTCGCCCTGGAACGGGCCCATCCGCAAGGGTTATTATCGGGTCCGCCCCGGCGGAGGCGGCGGAAGTGAACGGCGAAACGCCGAACCGGAGGGGCCGCCGCCCCAGGCTGAAGAGGTGGAGCGTGGTGGAGACGAAGAGGAGCGAACCCCCCAGCCCAGGCTCTGGTGACCTCCTCCTGGACCTGCGCGGACTTCTCTGTCCGCTGCCCGTCGTGAAAACCTCGGCGCGGTTGACGGGAATGGGCCCCGGCCAGCTTCTGGAGGTGCTGGCCGACGACCAGGGCGTGAAGGCGGATTTCCCGGCCCTCTGCGAGAGCACCGGCCACGAGTGGCTCGGATACCGGCAGGAGGGCCGCGTGGTGCGCAGTTTCCTGCGTCGGAAGCAGGGCTGAGGTCCCGTCGCGCCAGGCGGATGCGGCCGGCCTCGGCCAGGAGAGGTCAGGGCATGGAACGAATGAAGCTGCGCCCCCTGGGCGCCAACGATCTCATCGACGTGTTCTCGCTTTGGAAGGAATCGGGTCTTCCCTTCAAGCCGAAGGGAAGAGATTCCATCGGCCTCATGACCCAGGAGCTGGCGGGCGGCTCGACCTTCCTCGTGGGCGCATTCGTGGGCGAGGCCATGATAGGCGTGGCCCTGGGCACCGACGATGGCCGCAAGGGCTGGATCAACCGGATGGCCGTCCGTCCCGCCTACCGCCGCAAGGGTGTCGCCAAGGCGCTGGTGGACTACTGCGAGCAGGTCTTCCGCAAGCGGCAGAGGCTCCTCTGCTGTTGCCTCATTGAAGATTGGAACGAAGCCAGCATGGAGCTCTTCGAGGCGGAGGGCTACGAGAAGCGCGGGGACATCCTCTACTTCCGCAAAATGCTGCAACCCGAGGAGTAGCCCCCGCCGCGGGCGGCGTGAGTCTCCAGGCAAAGGATCCCACCGTGCGACGCGCGAGGGCCCCCAGAGACGCTTTTCTTGCAGACCCTCAGAACGATCCAGATCTGGGCACCAACATCCGCGCCCGCTACGACCTGCCGGCTACCGGGGGGCGAAGGGCGGCCCTGCCGGAGGGCCTCCATCCCGACCTGGCAAGAGCCCTTGAGGGAGTTGGCCTCGCCCGTCTCTATTCTCACCAGGTGGAGGGCATTGAGCACCTCCTCTCCGGCCGGGACCTGCTGGTGTGCACCCCCACGGCCAGCGGCAAGAGCCTCATCTACCAAGTGGCGGCCCTGGATGCGTGGCTGAAGGACCCTTCTGCGAGGGCCCTCTTCCTCTACCCCTATAAGGCGCTTGCCCAGGACCAGTGCATCAAATTGAACGAGCTGGCCGGGCGCCTGGGCTTTGAGGGCTTCTCGGCGGCCATCTATGACGGGGACACCCCCTCCGGCCAGCGCCGAAAGCTCCAGAAGGACCCGCCACCGGTGCTCTTCACCAACCCCGACATGCTGCACCTCGCCTTTCTCGCCTACTGCGAAAACTGGACGCCCTTCTTTCGCCGGTTGAGCGCGCTGGTGCTGGATGAGGCGCACGTCTACCGCGGCGTGTTCGGCGCACACGTCCACCACGTCCTGAAGCGGACCCAGAGGATCCTCGACCACGAAGGGGCTCGTCCGCTCTGGGTGGCCACCTCGGCCACCATGGCCTCTCCGCTGGACTTCTACCGCCGGTTGACGGGGCGGGAGGCGGCCCTGACGGAGGTGAGCGGGGCCCCCAGGCCGGGCCGGCGGCTTTTCCTGATGAACGCCAGCGGCAGCCCCTACACGCTCGCCTGCGAGGTGATGGACCGTCTGCTGGCCGAAGGGGCGCGAACCCTTGCCTTCACCAAGGCGCGCCGGGTGACGGAGCTGGTCTACTCGTGGCTCTGCCAGAGGAATCCCGCCTACCGCAAGAGCGTTTCCTCTTACAGGGCCGGCTTTCTTCCCTCCGAGAGGCGGAAGATAGAGCAGGCCTTCTTCGACGGATCCCTGCTCGGCGTGGTGAGCACGTCCGCGATGGAAACGGGCATCGACGTGGGAGGCCTCGACGCGTGCATCCTGGTCGGGTATCCGGGCTCGCTCATCTCCCTCCATCAGCGCATGGGCCGGGTGGGGCGCGGCGAGAGGGAGGCGGACATCTTCCTGATCGCCATGCCCGATGCCCTGGACCAGTACTTCGTGGCCCATCCCGACCAGTTGCTGGACCGGCGGATGGAGGAGCTGGTCTTGGACCCGGCGAATCCCCACATCGTGGCCTCGCACCTGCTCTGTGCGGCCCGGGAGCTTCCCCTGGAGGATGCGGCCATTCCCTCGGGCGGAGCGGAGCGGGAGGCCCTGGAGGCGCTGGATGAGAGCGGAGAACTGCTGCTGGACGCCGCCGGGACCCACTGGCACTCCCTGCGCCGTAATCCTCACCGCGAGGTGAACCTGCGGACCATCGGCGAAGGGTTTACCATCCAGCTCGCCTCCGGCAAGGCGGTGGGCAACGTGGACGGTCACAGGGTCTACCGCGAGTGCCACGAGGGGGCCATCTACCTCCACCAGGGCCAGACCTACCGGGCCGTCTCGCTGATCCCCAAGGACAGGAAGGTCGTGGTGGAGGCCGTGCACACCGATTACTACACGGAGGTGCACAGCGACAAGGAGACGGAGATCATCGAAGTGACCGCAACCCGGTCCGTCGGCCCCTACCAGCTGAGCCTGGGCCGGCTGAAGGTCACCGAGATCCTGCACTCCTTCGTGAAACGAAAGATGGCCGGGGGGGAGGCCTTCGCCGAGACCCCCCTCGAGGCGCCTCCCCTGATCCTGGAGACGGAGGGGCTCTGGATCTCGATCCCTCCGGGGATCGCCGGGCTCCTCAGCGGGCGGGGCCTGCACCTCATGGGGGGCATTCACGCCCTCGAACACGCCCTCATCGGCATCTTCCCCCTGCTGGCCCTGGCTGACCGCTGGGACCTGGGCGGGATCAGCTACCCGCTCCACCCGCAGGTGGGAGGGCCGGCCGTCTTCATCTACGACGGCTATCCCGGCGGGGCCGGGCTCTGCCGCAAGGGGTACGATCTCTTCGAGTCCCTGCTGGAGGCCACGGCGCGTGTGGTGCGGGACTGCCCCTGCGAGCTGGGCTGTCCGGCGTGCATCCAGTCCCCCAAGTGCGGCAACGGCAACAAGCCCCTCGACAAGGCGGCGGCCCTCGTCATCGCGGACGTTCTCGAGGGGAGGCTTCCCTTGGACGCGCCCTCCCCGGTCCAGCCTCCCGCGGAGGCGCCCGCGGAGCACCCTAGCCATCGGTCCCAGAAACGCCGGATCGCCCCTGGCCGGCTCGTCTGGGACGTGGAGACCCAGAGGCTGGCCGCCGAGGTGGGCGGTTGGGGCAACATCCGGGCCCTGGGGCTGGCCCTGGCGGTGACCTGGGACCTGGACCGGGACGCCTGGCGGACCTATTTTGAGGAGGAAGCCGGAGAGCTGGTCGAGGATCTGTTGGCGTCGCCGCTGGTGATCGGGTTCAACATCAACCGGTTTGACCTCGAGGTGGTCCGGCCTTACACCTCGCGGGACCTGCGCCAGGTCCGGACGCTGGACCTCCTGGAGGTGCTGAAGGGCAGGTTGGGTTTCCGGCTCTCCCTGGCGAGCCTGGCCGAGTCCAATTTCGGCGAGTCCAAGTCGTCCGACGGCGTCCAGTCGGTCCAGTGGTACAGGGAGGGGCGCTTCGACCTCATCGAGCAGTACTGCAAGCGGGACGTGGAACTGACCGGCATGCTGTACCGCAAAGGGCTGGAGGACGGCTATCTCCTTTTCCGGGGCAAGATGGGGGAGCTGTTGAGGGTGAGCATCGGGGGATGGGGGCAGTCCTGAAGGCGGCTCCGGGAAAGGGCTGAGCATGGCCGAATTCACCTACCGCAGCCACATCGCGGGAATCTCCCCGGAGGCCCTGTTCGCCTGGCATCTGCGCCCGGGTGCGTTCGAGCGGCTCGTTCCCCCATGGGAGTCGGTGCGCGTGGAGGAGGATCGGGCGGGGCTGGCCGAGGGGAGTCGGCTCCGCTTCGCCGTCCGGCACCAAAGGACGCGGGACGACCTCGCCCGGCACGCCGCCTTCGCCCGGTTTGGGCCGCAGCGGGTGGCCGTCACGGGCGCTACGGGCCTCGTCGGCTCGGCCCTGGCGGCCTTCCTCTCCGCCGGCGGCCACCGCGTTCAGCGTCTGGTGCGCCGGGCAGCCGTGTCCCATCAGGAGATCGCGTGGGATCCCGCCTCCGGGTGCGTGGACCTTGCGGCCCTGGAGGGCGTGGATGCGGTGGTGCATCTGGCCGGGCGCAGCATCGCCGAGGGACGCTGGAGCCCCGCGGCCAAGACCCTCATCCGCGAGAGCCGGGTTGAAGGAACCCGCCTGATGGCCACGTCCCTGGCCTCCTTGAAGCGGCCGCCGCGCGTGCTGGTCTGCGCCTCCGCCATCGGCTTTTACGGAGACACGGGCGACCGCGAGGTGGACGAGAGCGCCCAGAGGGGCAACGGATTTCTCCCCGAAGTCTGCGAGGCCTGGGAGGCGGCCGCCGATCCCGCGCGATCGGCTGGCATCCGGGTCGTGCACCTCCGTATCGGCGTGGTCCTCTCCGCGAGGGGAGGGGCCCTCGCCCGCATGCTGACCCCCTTCCGGCTGGGATTGGGGGGCGTAGTGGGCAGCGGGAGCCAGGGCATGAGCTGGATCGCCCTCGAGGATCTGCTCGGGGCGATCCAGTACGCGCTCTTCACGGAGAGTCTGTCAGGGCCCGTGAACGTCGTGGCGCCCGCGCCCGTGACCAACCGGGAGTTCACGCACACCTTGGCCCGGCTGCTGCACAGGCCGGCCCTCCTCCCGCTGCCCGCGGCGGGGGTCCGCCTGCTCTTCGGAGAGATGGGCCGGGCGCTGCTCCTGGAGAGCGCCCGGGTCCTGCCGCGCCGGTTGGCGGAGAGCGGGTTCTCTCATCTCCATCCGACCCTGGAGGGGGCGTTGCGCGCGGAGCTGGGGCGATGTCCGCTGGGAAGGGGTATGCAGCATGGACCGTAAGGAGGTTCCCCTCCGCGTCCTGGCGGTGGCGGCCGCGCTCGCGTGCCTGTGGCCCTTCGCCTCCCCGTGGGCGGCTGAGGCGCCGGATCCAGGAAAGGCCGTCTGGGAGGAGTTGCAGGCCAAGGGAGCGGTGATCGCGGGCATCGACATCCGGATCATCAACGTCTTCGATCCGACCGAGCCGGAATCGCGCTACTGGTTTGCTCGCGCCGCCGACTTCATCCACATCACCACGCGGGAGCACGTGGTTCGCCGCGAACTCCAGTTCAAGGTGGGCGACCGCGTGGACGCATCCAAGATCATCGATTCCGAGCGGGCCCTGAGAAATTCCCTGGACATCGCGCGGGACGCCACGATCCTCCCGGAGCGCGTGGAGGGGGGGAAGGTCTGGGTCCTGGTGGTCTTCAAGGACGCCTGGACCCTGGGCCTCGATGTGAACTACGGCCACGTGGGAGGACAGAACAAATATACCTTCCGGATCCACGAACGGAACTTCCTGGGCCTCGGGAAGGGTCTCCTCATCAGCCACCAGCGCACCTTCGAGCGCAGCATCAACGAGTTCGCCTACTACGACCCCCAGCTCTTCGGCAGCCTCTGGACGCTGAGCGCCAACTACCAGCAGCTCTCGGACGGACGCGCCCGCCTCTTCGAGGTAGCCTACCCCTTCTATACCGTGGACACGCCCTTCTCGTTCCAGGTGAGGGCCACGGACGCCCTGGAGACGCTGACCCTCTACAACCTCACCCACTCGGTCTACGCCATGCGGAACCTGGACCGGAGCGTCACCGCCACGGCGGCCTGGGCCTACCGCGTGGAGGGCTTCACCGCCTACCGCATCGGACTGGGCCTCGTCTCGCAGCAGAACCGCTACTACGACTTCGCCACCTACCGGCCCGGCTATCTCCCTCCCCTCGACGTCGCCGATCGGAGGCTGCGGGGACCGGAGGTCACCTGGGAGTGGTTCCAGGACCGATACCGGGATTTCAGCGACATGGCCACCATCGGCCGGGGAGAGAACTACAACCTGGGCTGGGACGTGCAGGCGGCGCTCGGCTACTACAGCCGATCCTTCGGCAGCGAGGGCACCGGCCCCTTCTTCAGCCTCGCGGCCACCAAGGGCTGGACCCCCGACGAGGAGAACCTCCTGCTGGAGCAGGCCTCGCTCGCCGGACGGCGCGAGTCCGGGCTCTGGCGGAACCTCTTCCTGACCCAGGAGACCACTTGGTACAACCAGGGCTTTCCCTATCAAACCCTGGCCGGGGATCTGCGTGTCGACTGGGGGCAGAGGCCCGACCCAGAAAGCTGGCTCTACCTCGGTGGTATCGACGGCATGCGGGGCTACCCCAACCACTTCCTCGCCGGGGACCGGAGGTGGATCCTCTCCTTCGAGGACCGGGTCATCACCCCGTGGAGCCTCTGGGGACTCGCACGCGTCGGTTTCGTGGGGTACGTAGACGCGGGGGCCATCCGCGCCTTCGGGGCCTCGGGCTGGGGTAAGACCTATTCGGACGTGGGCGCGGGGCTCCGCTTCGGGAACCTCAAGGCCCGCACCGCCCAGGTCCTCGAACTCACCGTCGCCGTGCCCCTCGTCAAGACACCGCTGACGAAGGGTTATGAGATCGTGGCGGGCACGGTGATCCGCTTCTAGCGCCTTCGGGTGCGTCGCTGCGGCGCCGGCCGCCACCGCGCACCAAGCGCTGGTTTCGCCGAGCCGGGGCCACGCAGGGACGGGCCGGGATCGGGGGCGACCGTCATCATTGGCCCGACCGCCTCATCCCTGTCATCGGCGCGCGAATCAGACGGGTGACGCGGAGGACGGCGGGCGGGAGGGATCAGGTCGGCGCCTGCGTGGCCAGGCGGCCGTGGCGGCCGGTCACGGGGCGCAGTTCCAGGCGCCCGGCGGGCAGGGAAGTGCCCCGGGCCCTTCTCAGGGCGAGGAGCTCTCCCAAGGCGACCGGGGCCAGCCCGCGCGTCCTGCAGCCGCCCAGGAATTCCTCGAACTGGGGCGCGTAGGGCCCCCCCTCCAGTTCCGCGTGCACCGTGAGGACCGGCCAACCGCCCCGGGCCGCTTCCTCCGCCATGGATCGAAAGAAGGCTCCGGCGTTCTCATGGGTCGCCCCCAGCGCCTCGTCGAGCGTGGGCAGGGTGGATGGGACCTGGGGCGTCGCGAGGCTCTTGCCTCGGACAACCGGCAGGAAGGGTTCGGTGCCCCGGCAGTCGCTGGCGAAGGAGAGCCCGAAGGTCTCCTGCACGAGGAGGGCCCTCTCATCCGTGAACCATGCGGGGGCGGCAAAAGTGGACGGCTGTTCGCCGAAGATCTCACGGTAGGCCGCGCGCCCGCGCAACAGCTCATCCTCGACGCGCCGGTCGGAGAAGCGGAGCAGGCGGTCCTGCCAGGAGCGGTGATCCCAGGCGTGGACCCCCGTCTCATGGCCCTCAGCCTTCGCCCGCCGGGCGATCTCGGGGAAGGCCGTGGCTACGGGCCGAGAGGGGAGCAGGGTCCCGGAGAGGACGGTGCGCCAGCCGTAGACGCGGGCCGCGCCGGTCCTGCGCATCTTGGCGAGAAAGCCGGGGCGCAGGGCCTGGAAGATGGCGCGCCCGGAGCGGTCGGGCCCCATGGCAAAGTAGAAGGTCGCCCGCACACCGGCCCGGTCGAAGATCTCCAGCAGGCGGGGCACGCCGTCGCGCATTCCCTCGTGGGTGTCCACGTCCACCCGGATGCCCAGGGGCTGGAGGGCGGCGCTCACGAGAGGCTCCCGCCGCCGGGAAGGCCCCTTCTCATCCCTCCGCCTTGACCCATTCTTCGAGGAAGGCGTCGAGGGTCCATTCCAGGGCCTGATCGAGAGTCGTCGCGGGGTTCCAGCCCAGAATGCCCCAGGCCTTGGCGATGGAGGGCTTGCGCGTGAGGATGTCCTGGTAGCCCTTGCCGTAGTAACTGCTTGCATCCACCCCTTCGATGCGGGGCGGGGAGTAGCGCGGCACGCGCCCCTTTCGGGCGGCGAAGAGGACGGCGAGCTTCTCCGCAAGCTCCTTCACCGAGCACTCGTTGGCGGGGTTGCCCAGGTTGAAGATCTCTCCGTCGCAGACGCCGTCCCGGTTCTCGATGACCTTCATGAGGCCGTCGATGCCGTCCTCCACCCAGGTGAAACACCGCTTCTGCCCGCCCCCGTCCACGAGGCGGATGGGCTCGCCCTGGCAGAGGTTCACGATGAACTGCGTGAGCACGCGCGAGGAGCCCTCCTTGGCGGCGTCGATGTCGTCCAGCTTGGGGCCGATCCAGTTGAAGGGGCGGAAGCAGGTGTACTGGAGGCCCTCCTGCTGGCCGTAGGCGGCGATGACGCGGTCCATGAGCTGTTTGCAGCAGGAGTAGATCCACCGGGGTTTGTTGATGGGGCCCAGCACCAGAGGGCTTTCGTCCTCGATGAATTCGGCGTCGGGGCACATGCCGTAGACCTCGGAAGTGGAGGGAAAAACGACGCGCTTGCCGTACTTCACGCACTGGCGGATGACGCGCAGGTTCTCCTCGAAATCCAGCTCGAAGACCCGCAGCGGCGACTTCACGTAGGTCGCCGGCGTGGCGATGGCCACGAGCGGCAGGACGACGTCGCACTTCTTCACGTGGTACTCGATCCACTCCTTGTTGATGGTGATGTCCCCTTCCAGGAAGTGGAACCGGGGATGGCCGAGCGAGTGTTCGAGCTTGTTGGCCGAGAGGTCCATGCCGTAGACCTCCCAGTCGGTGGTGGTCAGGATTCTCCGGGTGAGCGCGTTGCCGATGAAACCGTTGACGCCGAGGATGAGGATCTTCATCTCTGATCTCCTGTCGGGCCCAACCGGGTCCCCTCTTCTATTCCTTCCAGCCGGGCCAGGGCGCACGCGGGCAGCTCGGGATCGCGCCCCTTCTGGATCGTGATGAGACGCAAGGCCCCCCTGCCGCAGGCGACGACGATTCCGTCCCGAGTCACAGCCGTGACGGAGCCGGGTTCGGCGCACGGCCCCTCTACCGGCAAGGCCCACCAGATGTAGAGCGGACCTCCTCCCCATTCGGTGAAGGCTCCCGGGTAGGGGTGGGTCACCGCGCGAATCAGGTCGTAGATTCTCGCGGCGTCCCAAGTCCAATCGATGCGGCCGTCTTGCGGCTTTCGCCCGCCGAAGTAGGTGCCCGCGGTCAGATCGAGGGGACGGGACGGGGCCCGGTTCTCCAGGAGCAGCGGCAGGCTCCGGTCCAGCAGCTTCGTCGCGGCGGCTTCAAGTTTGCGGAAGAGGGTGAAGGCGGTGTCTTCGAAGGCGACGGGCACCGGTTCCTGATCCACGAGCCCTCCCGCGTCGGGCTTGGCCACCATGGTGTGGAGGCTCACGCCGGTTTCCCTCTCCCCGTTCACCAGGACCCAGTTGACGGGGGCGCGTCCCCGGTAGCGGGGCAGGAGGGAGCCGTGGAGGTTGAGCGCGCCGCGGGGGGCCAGGTCGAGGACCGCCTGGGGAATCATGTAGCGATAGTAGAAGGAGAAGAGGAAGTCCGGCCGGTAGCTTCTCACCAACTCGGCGAAGACCGGATCCTTGGGGTTCGTGGGGGTGTGGACGGGGATGCCGCGGGCGGCAGCCCTCTCGGCCAGCGACTCCCACCAGATCTCCTCCTTGGGGTCGTCCTCGTGGGTGAAGACCGCCGGGATGGTGAAGCCGTGGCGGAGGAGCGCGTCGAACCCGAGGCAGCCCATGGTGTGATACCCCATCACGAGAGCCCTCATGGCTTCGCCTCCGGCTCCCGGCCGATGACCTGCCGGACGACGTACCGCGGGCGCTTGCGGACCTCCATGTAGATGCGGCCCACGTATTCTCCGAGAAGGCCGATCCCAAAGAGGAGGACGCCCATGAAGAAGAAGAGGGCGGCGAAGAGGGTAAAGACGCCGCTCACCGCCCAATCCCGGCCCATGATGAGGCGGCCGGCGATCAGGACTACAGCCACCGCCATGGAGAGGATGGCCGTGAGCACCCCCACGGTCATGGTAGCGCGCAGGGGGAGGAGGCTGAAGGAGGTCATGAGGTCGAACTGAAGCCGGATCAGCTTGAAGAAGCTGTACTTGCTCTCTCCCCGGAGCCTCTCGGCGTGGGCTACCGGGATCTCCGTCACCCGCCCTGCGAACATGTCCGCCAACACGGGGATGAAGGTCGAGATCTCCTTGGAGGCGCACAGGGTCTTGACGACGCCGCGCCGGTAGGCCCTCAGCATGCAGCCGTAATCGTGGAGCTGGACCCCCGTGGCCATGGAGGTGACGCGGTTGATGAGCCTGGAGGCCATTCTGCGAAAAAGCGAGTCCTGGCGCTGCACCCGGATCGAGCCCACGACGTCGTAGCCCTCCTCCATCTTGGCCACGAGCTTGGCGATCTCCTCGGGCGGGTTCTGGAGATCCGCGTCCAGGGTGACGATGATCTCGCCCCGGCTCGCCTCGAAGCCGGCGAAGACGGCGGCGTGCTGGCCGTAGTTGCGGTTGAAGTCCACCACCACGAGGTGGGGATCCCGGCCGGCCGCCTCCCGCAGGATTTCCAGCGAGCGATCTCGGCTGCCGTCGTTGACGAGGATCACCTCGAAGGGCTTTCCGATGGCCTGCAGGGAGGCCTTCAGGCGCCCGAGGAGCTCCGGGAGGTTCTCCTCCTCGTTGTAGACCGGTATGACGACCGAGATATAGGGTTCCGGCATGCTCTCGCCCCTAGGAACGCCGGGCCAAGACGTCCTTCACCGCGGCCACGACGTAGCGCGCGTCCTCCTCGCTCATGGCCGGAAAGAGAGGCAACGAGCAGATGCGCTCCGAGGACCAGGAGGCGTGCGGCAGTGTGGACGCCAGCCCGGGGTATTTCTGCTGGTAGTAGGGCTGCTCGTGGACGGCCTTGAAGTGGATGCCCGTGCCGACGTTGCGCGCTTTCAGCTCGGCGATGAAGGCGTCCCGGCTCATCCCCGCCTTTTCCGTGACCCGGACGGCGTACAGGTGCCAGGTGGCCCGGTGCGGATAGGCGGGAAGCGCCGGCCTCTGGATCTCCTCCACCTCGGCGAAGAGCTCCTGGTAGAGCGCAGCGAGCTCGATGCGGCGGGCGTTGAACTCCTCCACCGAGGCGAGTTGGGGAAGGCCGAGGGCCGCCTGGAGGTCCATGAAGTTGTACTTGAATCCCACCCGTGTCACCTCGACCTGGGGCGAGCCGCCTTCCGCGTAGCGGTTCCAGGCCTGCTTCTCCAGCCCGTGGAAGCGGAGGGCGCGCAGGGTCCTCGCCAGCTCCTCGTCCTTGAGCACGAGCACGCCCCCTTCGCCCGTGGTCATGTTCTTGATCGGATGGAAGGAGAAGACGCCCAGCCGGTCGAAGCAGCCGACGTGCTGGCCCTTGTAGTGGGTCCCCACGCCGTGGGCGGCGTCCTCGAAGATCCAGAGGCCGTGCTTTCGAGCGGTTTCGAGAAGCGGGTCCATGTGGCAGGGGGCGCCGCCGAAGTGGACCGGCAGGATGCCCACGGTGCGGGGCGTCACCGCGGCGGCCACTTGCTCCTCATCGATCTGAAGCGTGTCGCGGTGGATGTCCACGAAGACGGGCCGGCCTCCCAAGGCTTCGATCATGTTCACGGTGGCGACCCAGGTCATGGGCGTGGTGATGACCTCGTCGCCGGGTTTGAGCCCCAGGGCCATGAGTCCGATGTGCAGGCCCGCGGTGGCCGAGGAGAGGGCCAGGGCGATGGGGAAACCCGTGAAGCGGGCGAACTCCTCTTCGAAACGCTGGGCCTTCGGTCCCGTGGTGATCCAGCCGGAGCGGAGGGTGTCCACGACCTCGTCGATCTCGGCCTGGCGGATGGTTGGGCGCGAAAAGGGGAGGAAATCGGGTCGTTTCTGGAAGGAGGTGCTCATAAGCCGATTCTCCTTGACTCTCAGTGCGGCCGGCTCCAGAGGGCGATGGTGCGGTTCCGGCCGAAGGTGTGCGACTCCACGAGGCTGTACCCTTCCCGGCCGAGCGTTTGCTCCTGATGCGGGTCCTGGCCTTGGACCAGGAGGTCGGCGGGCCTGTGGAGACCGGGCTCGATCTCGCTCAAATAGTCGTCCGGCAGGGCGATCACCCGCCTCCCCGTCACGAACGGGATGATACCACGAAGCGTTTCATCCGCACCAAGCGCGTAGACGGGGGCTCCCGCCGGGAAATGGCCATCCAGCCGTTGCACAAAGAAGGTCATATTCTTCTGCACGGCGATGACGGGGACCGCGCCGAAAAAGAGCGCCAGGCAGAATGCCCCCGCGCAGGCCGAGGCCCAGCCTCGAATGTGTCTCCTCCCTCGGCGCGCCGACAGCAGGAGCCCGATCGAGCAGACCAGTCCCGCGGCCAACAGGAGCAGGGGAACTGCGCGCCCACCGTGGCCGTAAAGGAGCAGCGCGGCCGGCAGGGCCACAGCCCAGATGATCATCACGGCCGCCTGGAGCCAGAGCAATGCGCCGCCCCTGGCATGGGGAGGCGCGGCCTTCGCCACGAGCTCTTCCGCCTGCCAGCCCATGAGAAGAAAGAGTGGAGGGAGCACCGGAAGGAGATAGATCTCGCGCTTCGTGGAGGCAAGGCTCAGGATGAACAACCCGCCCACGACGAGGGCCGCGGCGTAGACGGCGGGGTCCGGAAGCGGGCGGGTGCCGTCGGGTTCCCCTCCGGATAGTCCGGATGGGAAGGGCGGGGGGTTGAGAGTGGAGGGTGAAGCGTCAGATGCCCCCTCGAAGCGCCCCCGCCAGAAGGCGGGCCGGAACACCATGAATAGGGGTACCAGCCAGGGCAGAACCGCCAGGGCCAGGGTCCAGGTGTAGTACAGCAGGGGTTGGGCGTGGCCCGTGCCCACGGGGTGGAGAAAGCGGTCCACGTGGTTGACCCATGCCCACTGGTAGAGCGCCTTCGTTCCCCCGGCCAGCGTGATGGCGCTCGCCAGGGCGGCGAGGCCGGCCAGGGAGACCAGGCCCCCCCATAAGGGCCGGAAAGCTCGCCAGGGTTTCCTGCGCCGATCGAGAACGAAGTACAGCACGAGCCCGACGCCCAGGAGGACCGGCCCCACGAGCCCCTTCGTCCAGAGGGCCAGCAACAAGGCGCCGTAAAAGAGCACCAGGTACCGGGTCCGCCCGCCGGCGACCACCTCGTAGCCTGCCCACGCGGCCAGGGTCATCCACAGCATGAGCAGCGGGTCCAGGATGATCCAGTGGGTGGCGTAAAGAAAAACGGAACTGGTGGCGAACAGGACCGCCGAAGTCAGCCCCAGGGCAGAAGAGCCGGCGCGCAGGCCCCAGCGGTAGAGGACCCACAGGGTGAGCAGGCCCGCAAGCGCGCTGAGAAGGCGGGCGGCCCAGATAGAGGCTCCGCCCGTCGCGGCGAACAGGGTCGCACCTAACCAATAGTAGACGGGCGGCTTCTCATAGAAGGGAGACAAGTCCAGCGTGGGAATCAGGGAGGGGGAGAGGTACATCTCCCTGATCATCTCGGCTTCGCGAGGCTCGTCCGGCGTCCAGAGGTCCCGGTTCAGTCCCAGGCATGCTAGGGCGGCCAGCAGGAGTCCGGCCAGGATCAGCGTCCGGCGAGAGGGGGCCGTCCTGATACAGTCGGCGGACTCAGCCATTCCCCTGACCTTCCGGATGGTTAGTCAGCAGGAGGAGCGTCCGCTGCACTTCCAGCACCGTCGCATGGCCAAGGCCGTCCGTTCTCATTTTGGGGAGCGATTCGTGGTCCGTCACGAGGTAGACTCTCCCTCCCGAATTCCAGATCTTCTTGAACTGCGCGGCGTCCGGGAAGCGCTCTCTCCGCACCGCCGGCGGGAGCTGCGAGATGCCGAAGGCCAACTCGCCCTGAAAATCGGCCACGTCCATCAACCGATGAAGATAAGCCGGCAATGTCTGGGGATAATAGTTGAAGGAGAACAGGCGGTCTCCCGGCCGCAAGTGGGCCTCCAGGTAGGGAACGAAGGCCTTGGAGCTCCTCCCCAGTGCCACCTGGGGCGCCGCGGCCCAGATCGCGGCGAAGAGAAGGGCGCCCGCCGCGAGCAGGCTCCAAGCCCGGGCACTGGCGTGGGATGTCCGAATCCAGGTGATCGCCGCCAGAATCGAGGCCAGCACGGTCAGACCCCCGAAGGCCAGGAGGAGGGGATGGAGGCGCCCGTCGGGATCAAGGGCGGGAACGCGGCCTGCCCCCGCCACCGCCAAGGCTCCACCCAGGACTACGACGAGCAGGCACCCCAGCAGGATTCCGGCGGTCTCCAGTCTGGCCCAGAGACTGGAAATTCCGTCCGGATGGAGGAGGACCATGGCCGCCAGCACGGCCAATGGAGAAAAGGCCGGCAGGACATACGGGATGAGCTTGGACTGGGAGGCCGAAAAGAAGAGGATCAGGAATCCCGCCCAGCAGAGGAGGAAAACGACTGCCCGGCGCTCCCGGAGCGCACGGCGGAGGGGCAGGCCGCCGAGGAGAGATGGAACCCCCAGCAGCAGACCGGACCAGGGCAGGAGCCCCAGGACGATGACGGGCAGGAAGAACCAGAAGGGCTCCTGCCGGTCGGAAACGGGAGTCAGGTAGCGGAGGAAGTGCTCGCGTACGATGTAGATGCTGAAGAAGTCGGGGTTCCTGATCTGGGCCAGCACGTGCCAGGGAAGGGCCACGGCGAGGAAGAGAAGGGTTCCGCTGACCCACGGCACCCGCTTCAGGACGGCCCAGCCCGAGGTGAACAGGATCGTCAGAAAGGCGATGGCCCCCGGCAGCGCGATCCCCATGAGCCCCTTGCTCAGGACGGTGAGAGCCGCTCCCAGGAACATGCCGTACCAGAGAAGCCGCTCTTTCCAGCCCCCCGCGGCCTCCCAGGCCAGCCAGAAGCAGGTCATGGTCAGGCTAAAGAAGAAGGTGAGGGTCATGTCGATGATGGCGAGGTGGGCCAGGGCCAGATAGAGGAGGGAAGTGGCCAAAATCAGGGCGGACCACGCGCCGACGGCCCGTCCTCCGCATCTGCGCCCCAGGAGGTAAGCTAGGCCCAGGCCGAGGAGGCCGAAGGCGGCGCTCCAGAACCGGCTCGAGAATTCGTTGATCCCGAACAGACGGATGGAGAGGGCATTCAGCCAGTAATAGAGGGGCGGCTTTTCGAAGTAGAGCACGCCGTCGAGGTGGGGCGTAACGAAGTCGTGCCTCGCCAGCATCTCCCTGGGAATCTCCGTGTAACGCCCCTCGTCGGGTTCGAGGAGGGGCGGGCGTCCCAGGGCCGCGAAGTACAGCATGAGCAGGAGAGCCCCGACGATGAGCCTGACGGGGCGCGCCCATCCACCCCCCTCCAGCGATTTCCTGTCGTCCGGCATGCCGTCCTCGCTCCCTAGCCAGAGGGCGGTCCCCCCAACACCCCCGACGGATGGACGGGGAGCACTCCTGGGCGGAAGGTACCGCTCGCTTCACTTTACCTGTTCGGAGGGTGCCCTGACAATCGCCCGCCGTCCTCCCTCGTGGCCGCACTAGGTGAACCATGAAGATGCGGGTAGGCCAGAGGCAAGGTATCGCGGGCGTTCGAGGAGCTCGCCTTGCCTCCCGCCGCCCCGTACCCGCGTCATCCCGTGGCAAGCCCGCAGGGGGCCGCTGGCAGGGGATCCCGCCATTCTGGCCCCGGCGCCGCGCCAAAGGCGCGGCCCAGCCCCAGCCGCGGTTCGGAGCCGCCAAGGTGGTCTATCTTGGACAGGCATGCGGTAGAATAAAGACAGATCCACAAGGCGGCCGGGGTCAAGAATGCGGAGGACGGCTCGAAGCGGAGGCCTGAAGATGAGCAAATCGCACGGGCGCAAATCGCGGCGTCACCACCTCAAGCGAAGGGCACCGCCGGGGGCCCCTCCGGGAACCCTCATAGCGGACCCGGAGGCTGCCCCCTCTCACCTCCGCGTGATGTCGTACGGCCCGGACGAGCTGCGGGAGAAGGAGGGGGATGCGCCCTCCTCCCTTCCGGCCAGTCTGGAGAATTGGCCGGTGACCTGGGTCAACGTCACCGGCCTCGGCGACCTCAAGACGGTCCAGCAGATCGGCGAATCCTTCGGGCTGCACATGCTGGCCCTGGAGGACGTGGTGAACGTCCACCAGCGCTCCAAGGTCGAGCACTACGGGGCCTACGATTTCATCACCGTGCAGATCGTCGATCTCATCGAGACCTACCGGGAGATGGCATCGGGCATGATGGACGTCTACCTCTCCAGCGTGAGCAACCGCATGAACGAGGTGATGAAGGTCCTCACCATCATCGCCACGATCTTCATCCCGCTCAGTTTCATCGCGAGCATCTACGGCATGAACTTCAGCACGGAGGCTTCGCGGTGGAACATGCCCGAGCTCCGGTGGCGCTACGGATACCCCTTTGCCATCGGGGTTATGGCCCTGATGGCGGGGGGCATGCTCCTATTTTTTTGGCGGAAGGGCTGGCTGGGTGGTCGAGGTGGCGCGTCCCCTCCGGACTCCGGGCCGATGGACGGGATGTAGCGCGGAGAATGGGGGGCTCCTAGCCCGGCGGCCGGCTCAGGTGGCGGCGGGCGTTCTCAGGGGGAACTTCTGCTCCACGTAGTCGTCCACCAGCTTCTGGAAGGACTGCGCCAGCTCCTCGTAGGTTCCGTGAAGGGTGGTGAACTGCTTGCCGTCGATGAAGACGGGGCACTTGGGCGTCTCCCCCGTGCCGGGCAGGCTGATGCCGATGTTGGACGCCTTGGATTCGCCGGGTCCGTTCACGATGCAGCCCATCACCGCCAAGGTCAGCGTCTCTACCCCTTCGTAGCGGACCTTCCAATCGGGCATGCGGTCACGAACGTAGCCCTGTATCCTCTGGGCCAGCTCCTGGAAGGTGGAGCTGGTGGTGCGGCCGCAGCCCGGACAGGCCGTGACGCTCGGCGCGAATGAGCGCAGCCCCAGGGACTGAAGAAGCTCCAGACAGGCGTAGACCTCCTCCCGCCGGTCCCCGCCCGGATGGGGCGTCAGCGAAACCCGTATGGTGTCTCCGATGCCCTCTTCGAGCAGAATGGCCAGCGCCGCGGCGGACCAAACGAGCCCCTTGGTCCCCATGCCCGCCTCCGTGAGACCCAGGTGGAGCGGCTGATCGGTCCTGGCCGCCAGGTTCCTGTAGATCCTGATCAGCTCGGCAGGCCTGGAGCTCTTGCAGGAGATGATGATCTGATCCTTCCGCAGGCCGCAGGACAGGGCGAGCTCGGTGGACTGGAGGGCGGAGAGGACCATGCACTCGCCCAGAACCTCTTCCGAGCTTCTTCCGAGGGTCCTCTCCGTGTTTTCCTGCATCTTGGCCGTCACCAGCTCCTGATTGAGGGAGCCGGCGTTGACCCCGATGCGGACGGGCTTTCCGTTGTCCACCGCGATCTTGCAGATGGTGCCGAACTGCTCGTCCCGCTTTTTGCCGTGACCCACGTTGCCGGGATTGATCCGGTACTTGTCGAGGACCCTGGCGCACTCCGGGAATTGGGTGAGGAGCAGGTGGCCGTTGTAGTGGAAGTCGCCGATCAGCGGCGCGCCGACGCCGGCGTCGAGCATCCGCCGCTTGATGTCGGGAACGGCCGCCGCGGCCTCGGGGACGTTCACCGTCACGCGCACCATCTCCGAACCCGCGCGGGCCAGTTCCAGACACTGGCGGGCGGTGGATTCCACGTCGGCGGTGTCGGTGTTGGTCATGGACTGGACCACCACCGGGGCGCCACCTCCCACCAGGACATCGCCGACCTTGACCTGAACCGACCGCTTGCGGGCGCCAGCAGACATGGGACCTCGCTTCCTGGTGCGGTGATCACCGCATCGACATCTTAACACCCGGCTGGTCCCTCTTACTTCTGGGGGGTAGGCGAAAGGTCCCATTAAGCCCACGGGGCACGGGGGAGGCGGAAGACCTTCCACCCCATTCCGGCGCCGTTCATCGGGGTTCAGGGAAGGCCTGCCTCATGAGGGTGGACTCCTTTCGATGGCGCTCCAGGGCCAGTTCGATGAGACGGTCCAGGAGCCGCGGATAGGGCAGCCCGCTCACCTCCCAGAGCTTGGGGTACATGCTGATGCGCGTGAAGCCGGGCAGGGTGTTGATCTCGTTGATGAGGGCCACGCCGTCGGAGCCGAGGAAGAAGTCCACCCGGGCCATGCCGGCGCACTCCAAGACGGTGAAGGCCTTCACGGCAAGTGCCCGGATCCTGTCCGACGTGGCCCCGTCCAGTTCGGCGGGGTACTTCAGGCGCGCCCCGTTCTCGTCGATGTACTTGGCCTCGTAAGAGTAGAACTCGTGGGTGGGGATCACCTCGCCGCACAAGGAGGCCTCCGGCTGGTCGTTGCCCAGGACGGCGCACTCGATCTCGCGGCCCTCGATGGCCTCCTCCACCAGCGCCTTTCGGTCGAAACGCAATGCCTCTTCCAGGGCCGGGCGGAGCTGATCGGGCCCCTTGGCTTTGGTGATGCCCACGGAGGAGCCCAGGTTGCATGGTTTGACGAAGAGCGGGAAGCCTCCCAGGTCCTCGGCCAGCGCCTCGAGATTGCAGTGAGACAACTCGCGGGCGCGGACCACCATGAACCGGGGGACCGGCAGGGCCGCCTCGCGCAGGAGCCGCTTCATGACGTCCTTGTCCATGCCGACGGCGGAGCCCAGGACGTCGGCTCCTACGTAGGGGACGTTCAGCAGCCTGAGGAGCCCCTGCAGCGACCCGTCCTCGCCGTAGGTCCCGTGCATGATAGGGAAGAAGACGTCGATGGTTCCGAGCTGCGCTCCCGAGGTGGGCGAGACCAGGGCGAGCCCCTGGCCCTCCCTCTCCAGGGGGACCACCTCCGGGGCGCTCCTGTTGAGGGCGATGAGCTTGGGGTTGGTGGCATTCAGGATCATGGAGGAGTCGGCCCCCATGTGCCACACGCCCCCCTTGTCGACCCCCAGGAGAACGGGCTCATAGCGTTCGCGATCGAGCGCCTCGCAAATGTTTTTCGCGGATTGGATGGAGACCTCGTGCTCCGCGCTCCGCCCACCGAAGATAATGCCCACGCGCATTTTCATGATTTCTCCCCAGTCGCTCCTGGCAACCCGGCCGCAATCACGCCCGTGACGGCCTCCGGGCACCCATAGTAGCAAAACGGGAAGGTCTCCGGCGCGGGAGAGAGGTCACGGTTCCCGGTGGTTGAGCATGGCTGTGGCCTGGGCCGTGGGCATGACCACCAGCTCCGTGATGTCCACGTGCGGGGGGCGAGCGGCGATCCAGAGGGCGATGTCGGCGATATCCTCGGCCGAGAGGGCCTTGAGCCCCTGATACACCTTCGCCGCTCTCTCCTCGTCTCCGCGGAAGCGCACCACCGAGAAGTCGGTCTCCACCATCCCAGGATCTATGGTGCTGACCCGAATGGGCGTGCCCAGGAGGTCCACCTTGAGGGCGCGGGTCAGGGCCTTCACCGCGAATTTCGAGGCGCAGTAGACGTTGCCGCCGGGATAGACCTCGCGCCCGGCGACCGACCCGATGTTGATGACGTGGCCCCGCTTCCTCGCCACCATGCCGGGGAGGAGCGCGCGGGTGACGTAGAGGAGCCCCTTCACGTTGGTGTCGATCATTTCGTCCCACTCGTCGGGGTTCCCCTCCTGGAGCTTGTCCAGGCCTCGCCCGAGGCCGGCGTTGTTGATGAGGAGGTCCACCTCGCTCCAGGCCGGTGGGAGGGCTCCCAGGGTGGATTCGACCGCTCCGCGGTCCCTGACGTCCAGCTCGATGGCCAGGCTCTCGGCACCGTGGCGCTCCCTCAGCGCCCTCTCCAGCTCGGCCAGCTTCTCCCGCCGCCGCGCGGCCAGGACGAGGCGGCAGCCCGCGGCGCCAAAGGCCAGGGCCACCGCGCGGCCTATGCCGGCGCTAGCTCCCGTGACTACGACGGTTCGACCCGCTAGATTCGTCATTCTCTGATCTCCTGCTTGTCCCTACAAGGTTGAAATGGGGCGGGAGGCCACATTGGGCCGCAGGCCCGCACCCGCGCCGGAAGCGAAGTATAGCCCAATCCATGGCTGTCCAAAACAAATTCAGCTCGCATTCGTGCGGTTTGCCTTCCGGAGCGAAGCGGAGGAAGCGCGCGTCCCGGCGCCGATGGGCCTCATGCGAGAAAGACAAGGCGGCCGCACCGCAAGCGTACTCCCTGTACGCTGAGGATGCGGACGCCGAAGGCTGACGAAGCAGGAGGTCCGTCGCCGCCGGCGCACCCGTGGAGGGTGGGGGGGGCCACCCCAGACGAGGCTGGGTCTGGTGCCCGAAGGGCGGCTGAGGGACTGCGGCCGGAGCGCGGCCACGCTGGCGTGGACGCGCCCGGACCAGGCCCCCAGCGCCGCGCCAAAGGCGCGGCCGAGCCCCAGCCGTGGTTCGGAGCCGGCAAGACGGTCTATCTTGGACAGGCAAGATCCCAATCGGAGAACGAGGGGAGGACGGAGAGCGCGGGACCTTTCCAAGGGTCCCGGCAGGCTCTATATTGAAGATCAAAGACCACCAGCTCCCTCGGCCGGACTCCGCGAGCCAGGGGCGCCGGACGAAAGGGGGCCTGCCATGGAGGAAAAGCACGGAGCACACGTGATCGTGACGATCGCGCGCGTGATGGGCAGCGGGGGGAGCTTTATCGGCAAGCGTCTGGCTCAGCGCCTCGGCTGCCGCTACCTGGACCGGGAGATTCTGGTCGAAGCCGCAAGGCGCCTCAGGCGGGACCCCGAGGCATTGGAGGCCTTCGACGAGCGACACCTGACCTTCTGGGAGCGCACCCGCATGGCCTATGCCTTCGGCGCCCCCGACTCCCCCTACGCGCCCCCGCCCGTCACCGTGGACGACAAGGATCTCTTCGACGTCGAGAGGACGATCATCCAGGAGGCGGCCGAGCGGGGTCCCGCGGTCATCGTCGGCCGCGGCGGCTTCGCCCTGTTGCGGGACCTCCCGGGCCACCTCTCGGTCTTTCTCCACGCGCCTCTCGACCTGCGCGTCCGCCGCATCCGGCGGTTGTACAGCCTGGGGTCTCTTGAAGAGGCCAGGGACATGGCCGACCAGTCGGATCGGGAGCGGGGCCATTTCGTCAAGGCCGTCGTAGGCGCCAACTGGCTGGATCCGAGCCAGTACCACATCTGCCTGGATACGGGAAGACTGGGCACGGGAGCGGCGACGGAGCTGCTCTATCAAGCAGCCTTGGAAGTGGCCAGGAGCCTGCGGAATAGTGAGGAGCCTGAACTCCTTTAGCGACCTTGGCGAGACCACGAGCGACCATTCGACGGAAAGGAATCCCATGGTGAATCCATCCAAGCACGGCCCCTGGGCCGTGGTGACCGGCGCGTCGGCGGGGCTGGGAGAACATTTCGCGCGGCAGTTGGCCGCGTCGGGCCTCAACCTGTTTCTGGTGGCGCGCCGGCAGGAGAGGCTGGAGGTGCTCTGCGACCAGCTCAAGCGGGCCCACGGCGTACAGGCTCGGTATGCGGTCTTGGACCTCGCGCAGGAGGGATCGGATCTGGCCCTCGATCAAGCGACGGCCGATCTGGACGTGGGACTGCTCGTGGATAACGCCGGGGCCGGCTACTTCGGGAGGTTCGACGGGCAGGACCCCGAGCGGCTGGCGGCCATGATCCGGTTGAACTGCACCGGCGTGATGCTCGTGGCCCATCGATTTGTCGGGCGCTTCAAGAGGAGAGGGCGCGGCGGCATCATCATCGTCGCCTCCCTCGCCGGGTTCCAGGCGACCCCCTGGATGTCGGTGTACGGGGCCACCAAGGGCTTCGACCTCCTCTTCGGAGAGGGCCTCGCGCAGGAGCTGCGCGGCAGCGGTATCGATGTGCTGGTGCTGAACCCGGGGTCCACCTCCACCGAATTCGGAAAGGTGGCGGGCTCCACGGGAGGGGGCTTCAGCATGCGCCCCGAGAAGGTGGTGGGCGGAGCCATTCGGGCGCTGGGGCGCAAGGTGGTCTACGTGCCCGGAGCGACCAACAAGCTCGTCGCCCTGGTGGATCGTATCTTCCCCAGGGGCTTCGTGGCGCACATGAGCGGGCGGACCCTGAGGAAGATCACCCCGCCCGAGCATTGGTAGGGACGTACATCTGACCATTCTCGTGCTTCCTGAGTGAGTGGCTGTACGATGGCCCGGCCGAGGGCATCTGCCGCAACCCCCGCGGAAGAGTGCCATGGATGCTGCTGAGCCATCCGAACCGAAGATTGGGAAAACCCCCATGGCCGACAAGGCCTTCCTCTTCGGCCAGCTCATATGAGGACTTGGCGGAGGCGCGAGCGGTGCGGCGGTTGCACGAGGAGGCCCGGGAATTCTTCGAGACGGTCTGCATAGGGACCGGCGACGGGCTGTTGATGGGGATCAGGCGCTGAGGGAGACCTTCGCTCGGAAAGGGTGTGCGGAGGTCATTGGCAGGTGGATCAGGCGGGCCCCTGGACGCCCTCCGATAAGGTCAGTTCGAACTCAAACCGTCTCACCGTCCCCGGCGCGCCGCCGGAGTCAAAGGAGCGCTCTTCAACGTAGGCCCCCCCCTGGGAAGTGATCATCACCACGGTGGAACAGCGAGTGCCGTGGACCGGGGTCACCACGAAGCAGGGGGAGAGGAGCCGCTCCCACTCCAGGCCTACCCCCGTGTCGGGCAGCTCCGAGTCGGGGGCGGCGGACCGATCCGAAAGGAGGGTGAAGAGCCCGGCGCGCAATTGGCCGTTCGGGCCGGCCATGGCGGCGCGCAGCCGCTCCTTGCTCGCGGACACTTTCGGCCACGGCGCGTCCAGCGGGCCGTTGCTCAGTCCATATAGGCCAGGCTCCAGCGGCCCGGAGCGCGCCTCGCGGTTCGAGAAGTAGAAGAGCCGCTCGACGGTACCGAAGACCATCGAAAACCCCCTGAACCGATTGCCTTCGGCGCGCAGCCGGTCCAGAAACGAGGGGGCGTCCTGCCGGCCCGACAGAAACTCGGCCACCAGAGTCCCTCGCGAAGGGGCATCCCGGCCGTCTCGGGCCTTCTCCCGAAAGTTGGTGAGGGCGGCGAAGCGGCCGCCGCGGGTGAGTCCCAACCAGGTCCCGCCGGCCTCCAGGTCGCGCCCGGCGAGCAGCCCGGGCGACTGCTCCCAGAAGCCGAGGGGAGCGGCCGGCCGGGCGTACATCTCGTCGCGGTTGGCGGCCACCACCAAGGAGTATCTCGGGTCGGGTCGGATGGCGAGGAGCAGCAGGCACATGGCGATTGCCAGTCTACCAGGGTAAACGCTCTCCGTCGAAGTGGAAGAAGCCGCCGCTCTCCTTCATCGTGAGCCCGTCCAGGACGCGGCGCAGGCCGGAGACGCTTTCCTGCACGCCGGTCGGGGCCTGCGCACCGCCCATGTCCGTGCGCACCCAACCGGGATTGAGCACCACCATTTCCCCCCCAGCGCAGGCTCAGTGTACCGGCGCCCGAGCCCTGGCACAATGCCGCCTGATCGCTCCCCGGCCCCAATTCCGCGATAGCGGCTCAACGCCTGCGTAGGAGCGGCGCCTCGCCGCGAACCGGGTGACCCTGCGACCAGGATGCGGTGCCCGCGTACGGTCCGTCGCGCCGGGGGCGGCGCTCCTACGAGTGCGATTCCATCGCGGAATTTGGGCCCGGGCGCCCTCTGGGGCGGGCGCCCTCTTGCCTGGTTCGCCTGCCGGCGTTATCCTGCAAGTCCGACGGGCCGGTCTCATCCCTCGGAAGGAGTCTCCCGTGAGCGACCCGAAGAAATCTTCCCCCCGCACGAAATCACAAGGCCGAATCCCGGTCCCCGCGCACCCCGCCGAGAGGAAGGAACCGCTCCCTTGGCAGAGGCCCAAGCCCGACGAGGAGGACCCCGCGGCCCGGCAGAGGCTCGAGACCATCGCCCGAAGCTCCACCTACCGCCAAGCCGATCAGGATGTGGATTTCCTCGGGTTGGATGCGACCCGGGGCGTGCGACTCCAGATCGATTACCTCAAGACCGAGCAGGAGCTGGAGCGGCAGAATATCGAGCACACCATCGTGGTCTTCGGAAGCACCCGCATCCGCGAGCCCGAAGCGGCCCGCCGATGCGTCGCCCAACTGACCGAGGCCCTGCGGGGCAATCCTGGGGAGGAGGCGCTCAAGAGCCGCCTGGAGGTGGCCCAGCGTCTGCTGGCGAAAAGCCGCTACTACGAGGTGGCGCGGGAGTTCGGCAGGATCGTGGGGGAGGCCGGCAAGAGGACGCGGGACGGCCAGCTCATGATCATGACGGGTGGGGGGCCGGGCATGATGGAGGCGGCCAACCGCGGCGCCTTCGACGCGGGCGCCCGCTCCATCGGCTTGAACATCACCCTGCCTCACGAGCAGTATCCCAATCCGTACATCGCGCCGGAGCTCTGTTTCCGGTTTCATTATTTCGCGCTCCGGAAGCTCCATTTTCTGTTGAGGGCCAGGGCCCTGGTCGCCTTCCCTGGCGGGTACGGCACCTTCGACGAGCTCTTCGAGACCCTGACGCTCATTCAGACCCGGAAGATCCGGCCCCTTCCGGTGGTTCTGGTGGGTGAGGAGTACTGGCGGCACGCCTTCGACGTCGATTTTCTCGTGGGAGAAGGGGTGATCGACCCGGAGGACCCGGAACTTTTCTGGTACGCGGAAGGCGCGACCGACATCTGGGAGGGAATCCTGCGATGGCACGAGGCCAACGGGACGCCGCTCCTGTCGGCCGATGGCCGGTGATGGGTTGCTTCGAGATCGGCGGGCGATTATCGCCCTCCGCCGAAGACGCCGCGTTTCGTCCACTGCAAGCGAGGTTCGTGAACTTCACGCTCGGCTCGGTTGGATCTGGCCTTGAAAGGGCAGGAGGTCTATTGGATGAATGCACAAGCTAGAAGGTCGCTGTTCGCGCTCGTGATCGTGCTCGCCCTGGTCGCCGTCGTGGCGCCCGGCGCCCAGGCGGCGGGGGCTCGCGGCGGATCCCCCCTCGCCATCGACAACAGCCAGACCGTCGTGTTGCCGGGCAACGTCTATCCGCTGGCCCGGCCGGAGTATGACGTGGGGCTGGCCTCGCCGTCGCTGCCCATGGACCGCATGATCCTGGCCCTGAAGATGAGCGGGGAGAAACGGGCGGCGCTGAAGAAGCGGCTGGCCGAACAGCAGGATCCCTCCTCGCCCCTCTACCACCAGTGGCTCACGCCCCAGGAATTCGGGGCGCGTTTTGGGGCCGATCCGTCGGTCCTCGCCGCGACGAAGAGCTGGCTGCGCTCCCGTGGTTTCCGCATCGACTCGGTAGGCAAGGGCGGTCTCTGGATCAATTTCAGCGGCGACGTTCAGTCCGTTGAGAGCGCGTTCCATACGAGGATTCACAACTACCTCGTGAACGGCAGGCGGTATCAGGCGAACGACCGCGATCCCTCCATCCCGGCGCCCCTGGGGCCGTACGTGGCTGGCGTTGTCTCGCTCAACAATTTTCCCCGAAAGGCCATGCACACCCCCTTCCGGCCCGTACAGCCGTGGCAGGTGACGCCCGAGTACACCTCCTCCACGGGAAACCACTACCTCGGCCCCGCCGACTTCGCCACTATCTACGACCTGACGCCGCTTTACAGCACGGGGATCAACGGGAGCGGCGCCGCCATCGCCATCGTAGGGCGGACGCATCCTTCCGCCCTGCTTACGGACTGGAGCAGCTTCCGGAGCTTCTTCGGTCTCTCCGCCGGCACCCTGAACGTGATCGTCAACGGACCGGACCCGGGAGACTTGGGCCAGAACGAGGACTTTGAGGCGGATCTGGACGTGGAGTGGTCCGGGGCCGTGGCCCCCCAGGCCAGCATCGATTTTGTCATCTCGGCTTCCACGAGCACGGCGGACGGCGTGGATCTATCGGCCCAGTACATCGTGGATAACAACCTCGCCCCCGTCATGAGCACGAGCTTCGGCCTCTGCGAGGCCGATCTCGGTAGCGCCGGCAACGACTTCTACAACAACCTCTGGATGCAGGCCGCGGCCCAGGGGATTACCTCCCTCGTGGCCTCCGGCGACAACGGCGCCGCGGGCTGTGACAGCCCGAGCGTAAATAGTGGCACGTCCGTGGCGGTCAACGGTCTGGCTTCGACCCCGTACGATGTCTGCGTGGGCGGCACGCTCTTCCTGGACTCCTCGAACCCGGGGCAGTACTGGAGCACGACGAACAATCCGACCACCTACGGGTCAGCCCTCTCCTACATCCCCGAGGCGGCGTGGAACGAGAGCGGCGCCTCCTCCACCTGCCCCACGGGGGACACCTGTTCCAACCTCTACGCCACGGGTGGAGGCGCCTCCACTCTCTACCCCAAGCCGACCTGGCAGGTCTCTCCCGGGGTGCCCGCGGACGGCATGCGGGACATCCCCGATGTGGCCCTGAATGCCGCCACTTACGACGGCTACATCGTGGCCTCGGGGGGACAACTGTACATCGCAGGGGGAACGTCGGCCTCCTCGCCCTCCTTCGCGGGCGTCATGGCGCTGGTGGTGCAGAAGGCCGCTGAGCGCCAGGGCAACGCCAACGTTCGCCTCTACCAGCTCGGCAACGCCCAGTACACGGGGGCCGGCCCCGTCGTCTTCAACGACGTCACCACGGGGGACAACTCCGTGCCGGGCGTCACGGGCTTCTCGTGCGGCACGGGTTACGACCAAGCCACCGGATTGGGCTCGGTGGACGGGGCCGCGCTCGTGAACGCCTGGTCCTCCAGCAATTGTCCCACCATCAACCTGTCTCCTCCTTCGCTTTCCAACGGCGCCCCCGGCACGGCCTACAGCCAGGCCTTGACGGCAGGCGGCGGAACCAGCCCATATACCTTTGCCGTAGGTTCGGGCTCGCTTCCCTCGGGACTTTCGCTGAGTTCGGGAGGCGTGTTGTCGGGGACTCCGTCAACGGCGGGGAGCTACGGTTTCGACGTGAAGGCTACCGACGCGCAGGGCTGCTCGGGGCTGGGCGCGTACACCATCACCATCGTGAACCCGCCCGTCATCGCCGCCATCAAGAAGGCCCCGAATCCCTTCCGGCTCGTGGTGACGGGGAGCAACCTGCAGGATGGCATCCAGGTTTCGATCAACGGAAGCCCATACGGCGACGTGAAGTGGAAGAACACGGGCAAGCTCATCATGAAGGGCGGCAAGAGCCTCAAGAGCTTGGTTCCTAAGGGCGCCTCGACGACCTTCACCTTCGTCAACCCGGACCAGGGAACGGTCACCTACTCCTGGAGCTGGTAGGAGAATGCTCCTCTGAAGCGGGCACACTTGAGCGGGCAGGAAGCCGACCGGACTTCCTGCCCGCCCTTTCTTTGCGCGCCATCTCTCATCCCTCATCTATCACCTATCATCCATCATCTATCATCCATCATCTATCATCTATCATCTATCATCCATCATCATCCTCCCCCACAGACAGAGGTCCGCCCGAAGGCGGACCGTGCTGAGGGAGGGAGGTATGGAAAGGAGGAGGCTGAGGAGCGGTGTGGCTGCCGCCCTCTATCCGGTTAGACGGATGGGGCCGAACTCTGTCTAGAGGGCTGGAGGAGGTCGGTCCTGTCTCGCATCCGTGAGGCAACGCTCGTGCTCGGAACTGGAGTTCATGGGAGTGGATATCGACGGGGAGCGCGACGCCTCCAACGGGCTGGTATGATGAATGTGCTCCGACCACGGAGGCGGCCTAGGGAGGGGATGCCGTGAGCGATCCGTCCATCGTTGTGATCGGCGCAGGCGCATCGGGTCTCATGGCGGCCATCTGGGCCTCCGGCGCGGGTCGCCGGGTGGTCCTGCTGGAGGGCACGAGAGACGGCGGGCGGAAGATCCTGATCAGCGGAGGGGGCCGCTGCAACGTCTTACCGGCCGTTTCGTCGCCCGAACGATTCGTCACCGACTCCTCGCCCAACACCCTCCGCAACATGCTGCGCGCCTGGCCCCTGGAGGAACAGCAGCGGTTCTTCGAAGGCGAACTCGGCCTGAGGTTGGCCCTGGAGTCGGAGACGGGCAAGCTCTTCCCGGAAGGCAACAAGGCGAGGGAGGTCCGCGACCTCCTCGTGGACCTCGCCCGGCGTCGTGGGGCCGAACTGCGGTTCGGCATCCGGGTGGCGGAACTCGCCCCCTGCGGGAGGGAGTGGAGGCTGGCCCTGGCCGACGGCTCCGAAATGTCCGCCGCACGGGTCGTATTGGCGTCGGGGGGGCTCTCGGCGCCGACCACGGGGAGCGACGGGTGGGGCTTCGAGATCGCGCGGCGCCTGGGACACACCATCCATCCCACCTATCCCGCGCTCACGCCCCTCACGGCCGAGCCCGCCGTGCACGCCCACCTCGCGGGCGTCTCCCTTCCGGTGACCATCGAGGCCCCTGCGGGCAAGAGAAAAGCCGCGGCGCGGGGAGGTTTCCTCTTTACCCACAGGGGCTACAGCGGTCCGGCCGTCCTGGACATCTCCCACGCCGCGGTGCGCAGCCTCGCGCGCGGCGGCCCGAGGCAGGAGATCTACGTGCGCTGGACCGATCTGGATGGACCTTCCTGGGAGGGACTGGTCCTGCGGCACGGCGGACCCATTGAGGGGTTGATCGCCAGGCACCTTCCCGCGCGCCTGGGCGAGACTCTGTGCCGCGAGGCGGGAGTGGCGCCTCAGGTGATGGGGTCGCGACTCCGGCGCGACCTGCGGCTCCGCCTGATCGGTCTCCTCACGCGCTACCCCCTCCCGTGGACGGGCGACGAGGGATACGCCAAGGCCGAGGTGACGGGCGGAGGAGTGGACTTGGCGGAAGTGAATCCGCGCACGCTGGAGAGCCGGATTCACCCGGGGCTCCATTTCTGCGGGGAGGTGCTGGACGCCTTCGGCCCCATCGGCGGCCACAACTTCCAGTGGGCCTGGGCCACGGGGCGGTCCGCCGGGCTGGCCGCGGGGATGGGCGAATCGGCCTGAGAGGCCGGCTGCGCGCCTCCCGACCTCTTCAGCCTCAGGTTGCACTGCCGAGATCGCCTAAGCTGCGTGGAGCCTCGTCCCTTCGTGCCTTGGAACCTTTGCGGTGAAGACTTCACGGAGAGGAAGTCATTTCGTTTCACCGGCGGTGAAGAGGGCCCACGGTTGGGAGGGGCGGCTGGGAAGGATGTCCCTCATCCAGTCGTACTGCGGGTGCTGCTTGAGGAACTGCCCGGCGTCAAAGGCGCGGCCGCAGGGGGCGCCCCAGCGCGCCTCGAAGCTCATCCTCTTGGCCATGGCGCTGTCCAGAACCTTGGCGTCCACGCTGCCCGAGGGGCTGAAGGGGGTTCCGAACTTGGGGTCGGCGTCCAGGTCGTAGTGGGCGCACAGGGTCCTGCCGTCGGGCTGCTCCTTGCCCAGGTAGGTGTCCAGGTGGTCCGCCTCGAACCGCTCGGCCAATTTCGCGTCGATCTTTCCTTCGTACTGCGCCATGAGCTGGTGCCAGCGGACGCGCCGCGCCACGCCGGAGACGCGGATGTCGGTCTCCCTCTCGTCGGTCTCGAAGCGGAGGATCTTGGGGTCCACGGCGACGTTGGAACCCGTGAAGTAGCCGTCGCTCTTCTTCTGGAACCCCACGTACCTGAGGCCGAGTTCCAGCCGCGCGATCTCGCCCGTGTTCACGTCGCCCAGGAGCCACGCGTTGGCGTAGCCGCCGTTGTTGCCGTCCTTCATCATGGCGCACCACTGGTCGATCGAGTCGGCGTACTGGGTGGCACGCCTCATGCGGACGAATTCGGGAACGCCGCCCTCCTCGTAGCCCTCGTAATCGCCGAGGGTCGTCTCCGTTCCCACGAGGCCCGCGTCGGTGACGAAGAAGTCCGTCCCGCTGTGGATCCACCCGGGGTAGGTCTGCATGAGGATGCGGTGGCCCTTGTCCGGTGCGACGTCCAGAATCACGTCGGGGAGGGGATAGCTGTAGTCCTGCATGCTGTTGTGGCCCATGACGATGCCGTGATCGGCCGTCATGCTGCCCGTGGCGATGAAGGCGCTGCATCCCTCCTGTAACGGCGGAGTCGTGGGGGCCTTCTTGAGCCTCTTCTGCTGTTCGGGCCACCAGTACCAGATCAGCTCGTACATGGCGTTGTAGGCGAGAATCTCGTCGCGTGAAACGTCCACGCCCGCGGCGCGCATCCCTTCGGCGATGCCGCCGAGCTCGGCCAGATACTCCAGCGGCACTTTAGCCGCATACATGGCGGAAGCCTTCTTGACGACCCAACCCCAGGGCATGGCGGTCCGGTACTCCCAGGTGACGCGGTCGCCCTTCAGCCCCTGGGCGATCTCGGGCGCCAGGAGGTAGCCGTACTGAAACCCGCGCTCACGCGGCCCTCCCTCGATGTGGAGGTAGATCCAGCCACCCTTCTCGTGGCGTTCGGCCTTGGCGAGCCAGGTGCGTTGGGGCGGGGTGAGGGGCGGTGCTGATGTCGCCGCCGGTAGGCCCATCGGAAGCAGCAGAGCAAGCCAAATCGTTATCAGCACTCCGCACCCAAGACCCTTCGCGCGTCCTCCCGCCATCTTCGCCTCCTAAAGCCGGGCGCCAGTCCGGTCGATCCTGCTGGCCGGCGTGACCAGCAGCCATTCTGGTGCCGGAAGGCGGCCGCGTCCAGAGGGCGGTCGGAGGGCCGGAGGCAGAGCCGCCGCCGGGTCGCACCTGGAAGGTTCAGCCGGCCCCAGAGGCAGCAAAGGAGTGACCGTCTCCCAGGGCGCCCTTCTATTCGCCGAGAGAGATATGCATGGCGATGCGTCCCGCACGCTCCTCGCGCTCTTTGACGAGGGACAGGAAGGCGGCGATCAGGGCCACGGCGATCATGACGATGTAGACCTTGTCGTAGCCCACCATCATGGCGTGCCGGTGGGCCCGCGCCATCTTGGCCGGCGTCAGCCCCTCCACGGCGAGCTTGGCCGTGATGAGCCGAAGTTCGTGGGCGTAGATGAGCTGGGCGAAGGCCACGCCTCCCATCATCCCAAGGCTGCGCATCATGTTCAGGAGCCCGCCGGCCACGCTGAGGTCGGCCTCGGGCGCCGCGCTCATGACGGAACGGTTGTTGGGGGGGGTGAAGGTGCCCATGCCCAGGCCGAGGATCACCAGCCGCCAGGCCACGTCGAATGCGCTGGAGTTGCTGTGCAGGGTGGCCATGGCGAAGAGCCCCACGGCCATCACCACCATGCCCCCCACGGTGAAGGGCCGCACGCCGTACTTGTCGGAGAGATACCCCGCCAGGATGGCCACGGCGGAGAGGGTCAGGGGCACCACCGTGAGGACCGTACCCGCATGACTGGGGCCGAGCTTGAGCACGCGCTCGAGGTAGAACGGGAGCAGGAACATGGGCGAAAACAGGGCCATGTAGGAGAGCATCCCCGAGATGTTGCCGATGGTGAAGTTGCGTTCCAGGAATAATCCCAGCTTGATGAAGGGCTTCGGAACCACGATCTCCATGGCCAGGAAGGCCCCGAGGCAGAAAAGCGCCGTGAGGAACAGGACGTGCTCGTGGGCCGAGAACCAGTTGTGGTTGGTCACCTGGGTGAGGCCCAGCATGAGGGCCAGCAATCCCGCCGAAAAGGCGAACGCGCCCGGATAATCGAAGGAGAACTTCGGCCTGTTGGCGGAGGGTTTGGGGAGGATCAGCCATCCCACGACGGTACCCAGCAGGGCGATGGGGACGTTGATATAGAAGATGGACTGAGTGGAGAACTTTTCGACCAGTAGACCTCCCAGGAAGGGACCGAAGGACATGGCCGCCGCCTGGATGGCGCCCTGGATGCCTATGGCCCGCCCCCTCTCCCTTTCTGGGAAGACCTGCGTGATGAGGGCCAAGCTGTTGGCCTGGAGCATAGAGGCGCCCAGGGCCTGGATGACGCGCCATAAAATCAGAGCGAAGATCCCGCTGGCCGCCCCGCAGAGGTAGGAGCCGATCCCGAACACGATGAAGCCCGCGTTGTACAAGGGGCCTCGGCCCAGCATGTCGGCGAGGCGGCCCATGACCGGGAGGAGCAGCGTGAGGGTCAACAGGTAGGCGAGGGAGACCCATTCGACGATCTCCAGGCGGGTGTGGTAGTGGATGTTCATGGTGGGCAGCGCGATGTTCACGATGCTGGCGTCCAGCGCCGACATGAAGGCGCCTATAAGCACCGTCCCCAATACGTACCACCGGTACCCCTTGCTCTCCGAAAACAGACTCAACGGTGTCTGCATGGCTCCCCCCGTCGCTCCTGCAACAGACTTCTCCGCCTCTTTTCCCGTGCGGGAGAGGCAGGACATGCCGTTTCGCCTCGCCGAGGCGAGGTGCCCAGCGGGAGCCGCGAACGCCTTGGCCACCACCGCGTTCTCGCCGCGGTGCGCCTAGCGTTCCGAAGTAGTGCTAGGGTGTATGGTCCATCAAGCGGCCCCCCCGGCGCCGAACCTGCCCTCGCTCCGTCCCCCTGCGTCGCGCCGCTCCGGTCCTCCCGAAGCCGGCGGTCGCCTCTTGCCCCATCCGAGCGGGCGATGGCCTCGCCCGTCCGCTTCAGCTATCCAAGACCTGCACCAGGTCGTCCGTGACCAGGCGCTCCACTCCCGGGGTGCCCTTCACGATTTCCTCGACCGCCTGCCATTGCCGGTGGTTCCGAACTTTGCCCCTGAGGGTCACCGCTCCTCCCTTCGCCTCCACCTCCAGAACGAGGGCGGAGGACTCGGCGTGAGTCAACAGAGCGCCGCGCACGCGGCTCGAGAGGGCGAGGTTCTCGATGGCGGCTTGGGATTCTGGCGTCAGGCGAAACGATTCCTCTGCGGTGAGACCGCTCACTACGTGGCAGGCTTCCTCAATTGTCGTCCTCTCCAGGTTGATGACCAGATCATAGAGCACGGGGTCGCTCCAATCGACGCCGTACAGAAAACGGGTCCACTTGGCACGGTCGTGATCCCGCTTCTCGACGTACGAGAGGGCTTCGTCGTGGCTCAGGTGCAGGCTCTCCTGAACGACGTGCGCCCTCTGCTCAAGCGGCGCTATGATCCGCACTCTCAGGACGTGGCTCACGCCATGGAGCATGAGGTGGCCGGCATTACCCAGATAGATCAAGCCATCGCGGCGCGCTTCTTCCGACAGGCACGCCTGGAACAGCGTGATGTAGCGCCGGCGCTCCTCGCTGAAATGATCGAGGAAACTTGGCGGTCGATCCATGGCTTCGCGGAGTTTTTCTTCGGAGGCCCCGCACGAGGAGGCGTTCGCTATGATGCTTTCCCGGTCAATGGACCGGTATCCCAGCCGCTGAGCCAAGCACTGGGCGAGATCCTTGCCTCCCGAGAAAGTTCCCCTGGAAATCGTGATGATAGCCATTTCGTCCCCTTCTGCGAGGGCCTCGCTGGGGAGACCCCTCCGCGACGGTTTCGCAAACGAAAGACCAGACCATCATTATAGCGTGGTTGAACACCAACCTTTCAACCCTCGTGACAGATCACCGCAGGAACAGGGTGTAGCTGAGAACCGTCAGCACGAAGGCCGTGAAGAGGGTGTACTTGAGGTTCTTTTCCACGAAGGCGAAGTAGACCATGGAGGCCAGGACGCGAATGTAGGGAGTGAGCAGGAGCGTGACGATTCCCAGGCTGATCAGGAGCCGCGCACGGAACTTTCCTTCGATCGTGAGCGTCAGCTCTTTGATCATGAACTGAAACAGATTCATCTTGTTCAGTTCGTAGTCGAAGACGAAGCTTCCCGATTCGGCGAAACGCCACACCATGCCGCTCAGGAGGAGGGCGCAGCTCGCCAGTACCCCCACCAGGAGGATGGTTCCCACGAGCCCTTCGATCTTGCGCTGAAAGGCCTCGAGCTCGGGAGAGAGTTCGTCGGCAATCGCGTGTTTGCTCATGGTCACCCCCTGATCCCGCGAATGATCATCTCGGCGCCCAGGATCAACAGAACCACCAGGAAGAAGTTGCGCACGGCGGAATTGCTCAGCTTCACCAGCACGCGCGTTCCTATGAAGGCCCCCACTACGACGCCCAGGATGACCGGCGCGGCGAGGCCCGGGTCGATGAAACCGTTGGCCAGGTAGACGCTGGTGCCCGCGAGGGCGGTCACGCCGATGATCAGGTTGCTCGTGGTCGTGGAGACCTTGGGGGGAAGGTGCATGCCCAGGTCCAAGACCAGGACCTTCAGCGCTCCGGCGCCGATGCCGAGGAGGCCCGCGATGAATCCGGCGCAGAACATGAAGGGGCCGCCGAAGTAGGCGCGTACTCCGTGGTAGTGGATCGTTTCCTTCTGGGCCTCGTCGTGATAGCTGCCCCTGAGTTCGAGCCACTTCGAGAACCGGTCCTGGTAGGCCATGGGGTGCCACTGTTTGCCCACCTGAAAGACCATCGTGAGCCAGATGGCCAGAAGAATCCCCCCGAACGCGATGAAGAGCGGCCGCTCGCTGCACGCGAGGGTGACGGCGGCGCCCACGACCGCGCCGAGGATGGTGAAGACCTCCAGAAACATGCCGACCTTCAGGTTGGTGATGCGGTCCCGGACATAGGCCGAGGCCGAACCGCTCGATGTGGCGATGACCGAGACGATGCTGATGGCGATGGCGTGTTTGATGTCCAGCCCCATCAGGGTGAGGGCCGGCACGAGGACCACCCCACCGCCCATGCCGGACATGGCGCCCACGAATCCGGCGGCGATGGAGAGCCCCAGCATTTCAGGCATTCCGAGTGTTGGCATTGTCCCCCCTGCTCTAAGTAAGGATCGGTCCTATCGGCGAACCACGAGTCGTGCCTCCTTTCGCCCGGCCTCCGGCCGCTGCCCGCCAGAAGCGCGGCGGATCCGCCGGGTTCCCGCGTTCACCGGCCAGAAGGGCGCCGGGACTGGGAGCCAGCCGATGGGACTCTCGTTGGTGGCGACGCGAAGCAAGAAGGGGGGGACGCCTATGGGCGGCGAAGAAGGGACGGGCCTCTCACCCCTGGCGAAGGCGCGCCAGGGCCGTGAAATCCTCACTCTTCGGGTGACCCGTGAACCCTGCACAATGCCCCCCGCGCCAAAAAGTCGCGGCCATTCTGGCAGGCCCATGGCCAAAAGGAGCCTCTTTAGGGCGCCCAGGCGTCCTATGAGGCCTCTCTCTGTGGAAAGAGCAACGAACGTGCCATCGGAGCGCAAGGGCCGCCAGGAAGAACAGACTTCGCTTTGTCGTCATGGTTTCTCCTCTTAGTATTATTCTACGACAATCGCCTTCCACGGATCCCCGCACGGGCCCTCACATTCCGCGATGGAATCGCACTCGTAGGAGCGCCGCCCCCGGCGCGTCGGACCGTACGCGGGCACCGCATCCTGGTCGCAGGGTTACCCGGTTCGCGGCGAGGCGCTGCTCCTACGCAGGCGTTGAGCCGCTATCGCGGAATCGGGGCGGGCCCGGCGACGAATAAACCGAGGTGCCTTCCTGTTGGAACTCTTTGATTGGAGGGCAGTCATGGGGACGAGAAGTCAGCCGTGGAAATATCGGGGTAAGTTACCCGCGAGGAACCCTGGGGCCAGAACGGGAAGGAGCGTGTGGCCGCCATCGTCGGAGGAGCCATGAAGGTATTCGTCCCACGGGAATGCCGGGAGGGGGAGCGCCGCGTGGCGCTCGTTCCGGAGTCGGTCAAGAAGCTGGTGAAGGCGGGTGTGACGGTGGCGGTGGAGGCCGGGGCCGGTGCGGGGTCCTTCATCGCGGACTCCGCCTACGTCGAGGCCGGAGCCAGTGTGGCGGCCGATCCCTCGGCGGCGCTCTCCGAGGCCGACCTCGTGCTGAGGGTCCACGCCCCCACTTCGGATGAATTGGACCGCCTGCATCCGGGCGTCATGCTGCTCGCGCCCCTCGCCTCCACGCGCAACCTGGACCTGGTCCGCAAGCTGCTGGAGAGACGGGTGACCGCCTTCTCCACCGACGCGATCCCGCGCATCTCCAGGGCCCAGGCCATGGACGTCCTGTCGTCCATGGCCTCGATCGCAGGGTACAAGGCCATCATCATGGCGGCCGATGCGCTGCCCCGGTACTTCCCCATGCTCATGACCGCCGCGGGAACGGTGCTTCCAGCCAAGGTCTTCGTGATCGGCGCCGGAGTAGCCGGGCTCCAGGCCATCGCCACGGCGCGAAGGCTCGGCGCCGTGGTGGAGGCTACCGATACGCGTCCCGCCGTCAAGGCGGAGATCGAGAGCCTGGGAGCCAAATTCGTGGGAGTCGAGACGGGCGAGGAGGCGCAGGACGCGGGAGGGTACGCCAAGGAGCTGTCCCAGGAGTTCTACCGCAGGCAGGGCGAGCTCATCGCCCAACGCTGCGCCGCTTCCGACGTGGTCATCACCACCGCCCTCATCGGAGGCGTCGTGGCCCCGAAGCTGATCACGGCCGAGACGGTGGACAGGATGAGGCCGGGCTCGGTCATCGTGGACCTCGCCGCACCCGGCGGAGGGAACTGCGAGCTGACCCGGCCGGGCGAGATGGTGGAGCGCGGCGGCGTGAAGATCTTCGCTCCTCTGAACCTGCCCTCCGAGCTGGCCTTCCACGGCAGCCTGCTCTACTCGCGGAACCTCACGGCCTTCATCACGGCCTTCTGGAAAGACGGGGCCTTCAGGCTCGATCTCGAGGACGACATCCTGAGGGAGGCCACCGTCACCCACGACGGAAAGGTGATCCACGGAGCGACCGCGCAGGCGCTGTCCAAGGAGGGTGCCGCCCCATGAGCCTCGACGTTCTCGTATCCCATCTCTACATCTTCGTGCTGGCCACCTTCGTAGGCCTGCTCGTCATCCGGCGGGTTTCGCCGCTGCTCCACACGCCCCTCATGTCCCTCACGAATGCCATTTCGGCCATCGCCGTGGTGGGTTCCATCGTCGTGGCCGGCAAGGAGGAGTCCACGCTGAGCACGGTGCTCGGAACGGCCGCCGTGGCGGCCTCCATGATCAACATCGTAGGCGGCTATCTCATCACCTACCGCATGCTCGTCATGTTCAAGAAGCACAAGCAGGTGAAGTGATGGGCATCGACCACTGGATCCAGCTCGTCTACGTCCTCTCGGCCGTCTGCTTCATTCTGGCCCTGCACTGGCTGAGCTCGGTGCCAACCGCCCGCCGGGGCGTCATCACGGGCGTCGTCGGCATGGTGCTCGCCGTGGGTGGAACCCTGCTTCGTCCGGAGGTGGCCCACTACCAGTGGATCGCCGTGGCCTTCGTCATCGGCACCGTCATCGGCATCCCCATGGCCATGATGCCCATGACGGCCGTGCCCCAGCGGACGGCGCTCTCCCACGCCTTCGGCGCCCTGGCGGCGGCCCTCGTGGGGACGGCGGAGTACTTCCTGCGGGCGGGCCACCAGGGGATGGACCGCTTCACGATGGGGGCGCTCACCCTGGAGGTCATCCTCGGCTTCCTGACCTTCACTGCGAGCCTCATGGCCACGGGCAAGCTGCAGGAGATCCTCCCGCAAAGGCCCATCACCTACAGGGGCCAGAATGTCGTCAACCTGGGCATCCTGGGGGCCGCGGCGGCCATCGCCGTCGTCCTCGTGATCCATCCCGGGAGCCACTCCCTGTTCCTGCTCATGGCAGCGCTGGCGCTGACCTTCGGAGTTCTGCTCATCGTCCCCATCGGCGGGGCCGACATGCCCACCGTCATCTCCCTCCTGAACTCCTACGCGGGGCTCTCCGCCGCGGCCATGGGCTTCGTGCTCAACAACAAGCTGCTCATCATCGCCGGCTCGCTGGACGGCAGCTCGGGCCTCATCCTCTCCATCATCATGTGCAAGGCCATGAACCGCTCCTTCGCCAACGTCCTCTTCGGGGCCTTCGGGCAGGTCAGCGGAGCGGTTGCCGAGACGGGCGAGAAGAAGACCTACCGGAGCGCGAGCGCGGAGGAGGCCGCGGGCATCCTGCTGAACGCTTCTTCCGTCGTGGTGGTCCCCGGCTACGGGATGGCCGCCGCCCAGGCCCAGCACAAGGTGCGCGAGCTGTACGACGCGCTCAGCAGGAACGGCGTGAACGTGAGGTTCGCCATCCACCCCGTGGCGGGCCGCATGCCCGGCCACATGAACGTGCTCCTGGCCGAAGCGAACATCCCCTACGACGCGCTCGTGGATCTGGACGAGGCCAATTCGGAGCTCCCCCAGGCGGACGTGGCCCTGGTCATCGGAGCCAACGACGTGACCAACCCAGCGGCCCGGCACGACACGGGGAGCCCCATCTACGGCATGCCCATCATCGACACCGACAAGGCGCGGACGGTGATGGTGATCAAGCGCAGCATGAACCCGGGCTTCGCGGGCGTGGACAACGAGCTCTACTACCTCGACCGCACGCTCATGCTCTTCGGCGACGCCAAGTCCTTCGTCGGCGAGCTGGTCAAGGAGGTCCAGGCGCAAGGCGGGCAGCACGCGGCCTGAACGCGGCGGCGGCCTCAAGGCGCGCAGGGTGAGGTCCAGAAAGCCGGGACCTTCGAAAGGGTCAACCTGAAAGCGGGAACTGAGGAAGGGGGAGGCCGGCCGGCCTCCCCCTTCTCGTTGGAGCGTGGTGTCGGGTTCGAGGTCCCTCAGCCCTGGCCCTTGGCCGCCGCGGTCAGCTCCTGGACCACGCGGTCCGCGCCGTAGAGCTTGGTGAGCGCCTCCAGAATGGCGGGCGTGTCCACGGCCACGCAGCGCGCGACCTTTTCGGAGTAGACGAAGGTGTTGGGGTTGCTCTGCGGGTTCCCGTCGAACACGAGGCCCACGAGCTTGCCCTCCTTGTCCACGATGGGGCTGCCCGAGTTGCCTCCCGTGATGTCCGCGGTGCAGACGAAGTCCATAGGGGTCTTGAGGTCGAGCTGGCCGAGTTTGGCCTCCTCCATCTTGCTGAGCTGGAAGTCGCCCTCGTTGTTGAAGCTGTAGGCCCGGTCATAGAGGCCGTAGAAGGTGGTCTTGTAGGGCACCTCGCTCGTGTCGAAGGGGTAGCCCTTGACGGTCCCGAAGGCCAGCCGGAGAGTGCCCGTGGCGTCGGGGTAGACCTTGTCGCCGTAGACCGCGAACTGGGCCTTGGCGATCTCGGTGAGGGCCGGCTCGACCACCGCCTCCACGTTGTCCTTGACGGCCTTGTGGACCCGCCGGAGCGTCGGATCCATGAGGCGGACGAAGGCGATGAGCGGGTCCTTGCAGGACTTCACGGCCGCGCCGTTGTCCTTCAGCAGGGAGGCGCGGTAGGCGGCGTTATCCAGGCGGGTGCCGCCCATGACCTCGGCGGCACGCTGGTCGGGGGTCTTGCCCTGAAGAAGAGACTTCACGTACGGGTCCTCGGGGCCGAGCTGGGCCCGCAGGGTGGTCAGCTCGTAGGCCATGACGGCTTGGCTCATACCCTTGTAGTAGGGCCGCGGTGCCTTGAGGCGCCTCATGAGGCCCGGAAGCTGGGAGTCGTGGTAGCCGTTCAGCCGGTCGCCGTCGGGCTTCTTCACCTCCTCGGCGTAGCGCAGAATGTTCAGCGCCACACCCGTCAGGCCGTGGCCGTCGAAGCCCCGGCCCTCGTAGGTGATCTCCTTGAAGTGGGCGCGCTCCCACGCCACGGCCTTCTCGATCTCCTTCCAGGCGTCCGCGTAGTCCCGCAGGGCCGGGCCCTTCTCCACGGCCGCGCGCAGGGCCTTCTCCTGGGCGGCCTTCTCGGCCATCAGCTCCGGGTCCTTCAGCCCGTCGTACTCGCCCGTCAGGGCTTTGATGGAGTTGTGAATGAAGAAGAGCATGGACTGAGCTTCCTGCGCCTGCTCGGATCCCTTCTTGCCGTAGGCCGTGAGGGCCGCGTCCAGGCCCGCGAGCTGGGACAGCATGACGGGATAGCTGTCGTCCCGGAAGTAGGAAAGCTGGGCCAGGGTGTCCAGGCGGCCGGTCCTGCCGGGGTGTCCCGAGACGAAGATGGGCATGCCGTCGGTCACCCCGTTGGGGTCGAACTGGAGGAAGTCGGGCGTGTGCGCGGGTTTGCTGTCCTCGTAGACCCGCAGGAAGCTGAAGTCGAGGTCGTAGCGCGGATAGTAGAAGTTGTCCGCGTCGCCGCCGAAGTAGGCCGCCTTCTCCTCGGGGGCCATCACCACGCGTACGTCCGTGTACTCCTTGTAACGGTAAAGCATGTACCGCGCCCCGCCGTAAAGGGTGATCACCTTGCCGTGGAGGCCGGTCTTCGCGAGGCACTCCTTCTCGATTCGCGCCATCTCGGCTTCCCGTGCCTGCTGGGCCTGGGCGGGCGTGGCGCCCGTTTTGACGGCAGCGGTCACCTCGGGCGTGACGTCCTTCATGGAGACCAGCACCTCGATCATGGCCCCGGGGACCTTCATCTCGTCCGCCAGGGTCTTGGCGTAGAAGCCGCTCTCCACGTAGTTGTGCTGGGGCGTGGAGAGCTCCTGGAGGTACATGCGGGCCACGTGGTGGTTGGTGAGGATGAGCCCGTCGGGCGACACGAAGGAGCCGCTGCCCCCGCCGATGCCGGTGGAGGAGAGGCGGAGGTGATCCAGCCACGCCTGGGTCGGCGTGAAGCCGAACCGCTTCTGGATGAGCTGGACGGGGGGATGTTCGTAGGTCCACATGCCCTCGTCGGCGCGCGGCGCCGTCGAAATCGCCAGGGCGCAGGTCGCGCTAAGGGCCAGCGTGAAAAGGGTTCTCAGGAGAGTCCTCGGTTCGGTCATGGTGCCTCCTCTTCGTATTGGAACGACGCCTCACCAGGGGGCCAAGATACCCCGTGCCGCAGCCTTTTCACCAGCCCCCGGCCTTCGCGGGTCTCCCTCGATGTATCGAAGGCCTTCCAGCAAAACAGGGAGGGCTGCTGACGGAGAAGGGCCGCTTGCGGGACGCTCTCCCACGGTCACGCCCTCTTGAGCGCGTCTTTGATGAGCTGGTCCAGTTCGTGGAGAAAGCGAGAGCGGTCCTTGGGAGAAAAGGGAGCGGGGCCGCCCGTGATGGTGCCCATTTCGCGGAGGTAGGAGAGGAGTTCGCGGCTGGCCATGGCCTCCCCGATGGAGTCCTGCGTGAAGACCTTGCCCGTTGGGGTCAGCGCCCGAACGCCCTTCTTGAGACAGCGGTCCGCCAGCGGGATGTCGGCCGTCACCACGACGTCGCCAGCCGCCGCGCGCTCCACGATCCAGTCGTCCGCCGCATCGAAGCCGCCGCTGACCACCACGAGACGGATCCACCTCTCGTCCGGCACCTGCATCCGCGAGTTCGACACCAGGGTCACGTCCAGGCCGTGCCGTCCCGCCACGCGGTAGATCTCCTTCTTCACCGGGCAGCCGTCCGCGTCCACAAAGACTTCAGGCATCATGGTCTCCCGTGCATCCGCCTGCCGGAGGGGGCGAGGTGCGCCGCCATCCTAACCACCCGCGGACCCGTGCGCAAGGGCAGGAGGGGGGAGAGGGCGCCGGGCGACGCCACGCGGAGGAAGGGCGATCACGCTCGGGAGGATGACCTGCAAACACGGCCGCCAGCCGACAACGGGGAAATCCTCCGCGTTGTCCTGCGGGCCGATTCGTGCTCTACTACGGCCGTCGGCTACGGGAAGCCCGGTGCTTCGCCGCGGTGCGAAGAGCTTTTCGAATCGGGTCTCCCGGGGCAATCGGTTTCCGGCCGATCCCCACCGGCGCCCCGATCCAATCGGATCTCAAGGCCCTTTGGGTTCCGAACCGCCCGCCGCTCGACCCTGCTGGAGTGAACAAGATGAAACCAGCGCCCCTTCGCATCGGCCCGTACACCGCCCAGCTCCCCGTCGTGCAGGGAGGCATGGGCGTGCGCATCTCCCTCTCCGGTCTGGCCTCCGCCGTCGCCAACGAAGGCGGAGTGGGGGTCATCGCCACCGCCGGCATCGGCATGGAAGAGCCGGACTACTTCGCGAATTTCCTGGAGGCCAATCGCCGCGTCCTGCGGGCCGAGATCAGGAAGGCCCGCGAGGCCACCAAGGGGCTTCTGGGGGTGAACATCCTCGTGCCCCTTTCGAACTATGCCGACATGGCGAGGACGGCCATCGAGGAGAAGGTGGAGTTCATCTTCTCGGGGGCGGCACTGCCTCTGAACCTGCCCTCCTTCCTGGAGGGTTCGACGACCACGAAGCTCGTCCCCATCGTCTCCTCGGCGAGGGCGGCGCGGATCGTCGTCCGGAAGTGGCTCGACAAGTACCGCTACCGCCCGGACGCCCTCGTGGTGGAAGGGCCGAAGGCCGGCGGGCACCTGGGATTCAAGGAGGAACAACTGGAAGACCCCGCCTTTGCCCTCGAAGCCCTGCTCGAACCCGTGCTAAAGGAGGCGGAGGCGGCGGGCAAGGAGGACGGCCGGCCCATTCCGGTCATCGCCGCGGGCGGCATCTACACCGGAGAGGACCTGTACGGTGCCATGGCGGCGGGGGCCTCGGGGGTCCAGATGGCCACCCGCTTCGTGACCACCGAGGAGTGCGACGCGGCGGCCGGCTTTAAGCAGGCCTACATCGACGCCGGCCCAGAGGACATGGTCATCATCAAGAGCCCCGTGGGTCTTCCCGGACGCGCCATCCGCAACGGGTTCCTCGATGAAGTCGCGGCCGGGAAGCGGACCCCCTTCAAGTGCCCCTACCACTGCCTCGTGAGCTGCGATTACCAGAAGAGCCCCTACTGCATCGCCCTCGCCCTGATGAACGCGGTGAGGGACAGGATGAAGCTGGGCTTCGCCTTCGCCGGATCCAACGCCTACAGAGCCGAGAAGATCTCCACCGTGAAGGAGGTGGTCCGCTCGCTCCTCGATGGCTACGCCCAGGCATTTTCCGCTGCTGGCGCGCGATCCTTCACGCCTTCTCCCTCCCTCTGATCCGAGGGGTCGCGCGCTCGCCCGGCGCCGGCCGCACCTGCGGCCCATGGCGCGCGATGCCTCACGCCACCCTCTTCGCGAACCGTTACGTGCGCACGGACGGGCCGCTCTCGGTCCGCCGCGGCTTCACCGTCGCCGAGACGCAGACCTGGCGCAGCGGGCCGGCCTCCCGTGGCTCCGCGTCCGGACCCTTCTTGGGCAGGCGTGGTATCATAGCGTCTGCACACTTCCTGGAGCGGCCCCTGAGTCTGCTCGGAGAGTTTGGGAGGTCCCATGGGCAAGTCGAAAGAGGTCAAGAAGGAAGCCAAGAAGAAACCCTCCAAGACCATGAAGCAGAAGAAGGCCGACAAGAAGGCCAAGAAAGCGGGCAAGGGGGGCATCACCCCGGCCTGAGGGCCTGATCGCTACGGACAACGGTTCGAAAGGGGCCGCCGGGAGAGGGGAAGCCCGGGACTCGGTGCGCGCGAGACGACAGAGAAAAGCCGGGGGCCGGCAGAGGGCGAGCCGTTGAAGGGCCCTCCTCGGGCCTACCGGGTCGCTCCGTCCTGCACGAAGGGTGATCCCGTCTTCAGGGCTTGTTCCGCTCTGGCGAGTTCCTTGCCAAGATAGGCGGCGTGCAGCAGATCCGTGACCCAGCCGCTCCGGATCAGCGTCGAGTAAAGGCTCCGAGCGGTCTCACCCTCGGCGACGTGAAGCAGCCTGTTTTGGTAGTCGTAGTGTTCCGCGCGAAGGAGGCTGGGGCCTCGAAGGGGGAGAATGACGAAGTACCCCGCCGGGTCCAGCGTCAGGCTTTCGGGTTCGATGGCCCGGACTACGGCAAGCTCCACCAGCGGCGGGGCCGGAGCTTCGGCGCACGCTGAACAGGCGCACGCCGGCCGCG
>JAJYLT010000026.1 GCA_021787565.1 Acidobacteriota bacterium | reverse complement strand
CGGCTTCTGGATGCCGAACCGCTGGGTGAGCTTGCGCGTCACCCGGGTGTCCTCGCAGAGGATGCAGTCCACCTCTTTCAGGACCTCCACCGCCCGGAAGGTGATGTCACCCAGGTTGCCGATTGGAGTGGCCACTACGTACAACGCACCCATGCGCGCACCGCCCCCCTCGGGAGGGCGGATTATAGCACATCGTCCACGGAGATAAGGAAAGGGCCGGGTGGTCCCGGCCCTCGGTGCCGCGCGGCGGAATCTCGGTTCTAACCTTTGAACCAGGGGATGGTGAAGGGGATTTCGATGCGGGTCTTGCTCCCCGGGTCGTCGTAGATGAGCGTGTACTTCCCGGGATCCTTGCCGGCCGGGTTGGCGAAGTAGAGCAGCGTCCAGAAATAGGTGTGGTTAGGCAGCTCCACGTGATCGTAGAGCACCCCCGGCCGCCCGGAGGGATTGGGGAAGAAGGCGACGTCGCGAATGGGTTGGCAGGAGAGATAGAGCATGCTCCCGTAATCGGGCATGCTGCGCAGGTAGGAGTAGTCGTTGGAAATAAGGGCCGGGCCGTAATTCCGGGTCACGGCCTCGGTGCTTGCCAGGGGATGGGATTCACCCTTGGGGTCCACGAGCGTGAAGGAGCCCCGTTCGGCGTGGAGGGTCTTGTTCTCGGCGCTGCCCAGCCAGATGAGCAAGGGGATGTATTTTTCTCCGCCCCGATAGCGGGCCACGTCCATGTCCACCACGAGGGAGACATCTCCCTGCCGGCCCACGTAGCCGTAGGCCGAGAGCTTCTTGACGTTCTCCTTGGCCGCCAGGGCGCCTACGGCCAGCAGTCCCATGGCCAGCGCGGCTAACCAAAGCTTGGGTCTCAACATTCCAGCACCTCCTTTTCGACTGACGGCGAAGTGCAAGCTCCATGCCATAACAACGCCGATTGCCCGATCTCCGGCACGGGCGGCCCCTCCGCCTCCGGCATCAGCAACCGTCGCCCGGGGGGCTGGCCAGTTGTCCGCGAACGAGGACAGATTCCGCCTTTCGCCCTTGCAATGACAATGTAGGCGGGTCAGCCTGTCCCAGCAACGCCTCCGCGCAGGTGCGGGCCCGATAAGGGCGAAAGAAGCCCCCCTTCCGGGGGGGGCTCCCGGTGGGCTGCGCGTGCGGCGGCTCGCTGACCGGCCAGCGCGCGGTGCGCTGGCCTCGCCGCCAACCCGTCGAGGTTTGATCCTCCGCTTTCGATCTGCTATGGTCGAGATGGATGAACCGCGATGAGGGCGCCATGAATTCTCCCGCACCCGTGGAGCCGAAGACCTACAGCATCGGGTACGTGGCCGAAATCACGGGCCTCCCGGTGAGCACCATCCGCTTCTACGAACGCGAGTTCAAGCACTACCTGGAGGTCCCCAAGACCCCCGGCGGACATAGGCGGTTCCGGCAGGACGACATTGAGAAGCTCAAGCACATTCACGCCCTGGTGCACGAGCAGGGACGGCCCCTCAAGGAGGTCAAGGAGGCCCTCGTCTCCACGAGCGATCCCGTGTTGCTGCGCAGGGACGTGGACCTCCTGCTCGACGTCTTCGAGAATCTCGTGCAGGAGAATTTCAAGCTCAAACAGGCGGTGGAGGACCTCTCGGGCCGGGTGCTGGCCCTCGAAGAAGAGCGCAAGCGGAAACGCTTCAAGCTCTTTTGAAGTCGCAGGCCTTACAGATCTTCGTGCTTGGGAGCGAGCCTGATCCTCACGATCCAACCGTCTCCCGTACGCTGGAGCTCTTCAGTGCCCACGGCGAGATCGCCGGCAAAAGCCTCGCGGCCCCCAGCGTCCATGACCATCACCCGCAGGCCCAGTGAATCCAGGCCCTGCAGGACCTCGGGCGGGACTTCGAGGACCGGCTCCGCCGGCGCGTGCTGAAGAGAGGTCCGGCGCAGGTCGTCCAATTGCGGGGTCAGGTCCTTCACCTTGGGGCGGGAGGCGGAGAGGATGGGACCGAGCAGGCTCTCCCGGATCCTGTCCAACTCGGAAGCCACGCGGAGGCTGGTCGTGGTGACCGTCTTCAGTTTGGGGGCCCGCCGGGCCAACTCCTTGTCGCTGGCCGAGGTGACCAGGGTGGCGAACTCCACTTCCACCGCGGAGGGCGGAGGCGGCGGTGGCGGAGGCGGGGCGGCGGTCACCGGCGTTGCCTCGGCGGGCCGACTCGGCGGAGGGGCAACGGGGGCGGGGGGCGCCGCCGGCTGGGCCACGGTTTCGGCGGGGCGGGCCAGCTTACCCTTGAGCGCGTGAAGGGTGAGGCGGCTGATGCCCTTGAGGGTGTCGAAAACCCCCATCCCGTTGACGGCGCTGGCACTGAAGTGGTTCCAGTCGCACCAGTTGAGATCCCGGTCCAACTCCTCGACGGTGAGAAGGCTGGGCAGGTCCCGCTTGTTGAACTGAAGTACCAGCGGCACGTCGGCGAGGTTGACCCCCATGTCCTGGAGGTTCTTCTCCAGGTCCTTCAGGCTCTCGATATTGGCTTCCCGCATGGGGCGCTGCGAGTCGGCCACGAAGACCACCCCGTCCACGCCCTTGAGCACCATCCTCCGGGTCTCCCCGTAGAAGACCTGGCCCGGAACGGTGTAGAGCTGGAACCGCGTCTTGAAGCCGGCGATGACCCCCACCTCCAGGGGCAGAAGGTCGAAAAAGAGAGTGCGGTCCGACTCGGTCTCCAGGGAGACCATCTCGCCCCGCGACTTGGGCGATGTCTTGTTGTAGATGTACTGGAGGTTGGTGGTCTTCCCGCAGAGGCCCGGGCCGTAGTAGACCACCTTGGCGGCCATCTGCATTGTCGCGTAGTTGAAAAAGGCCATCCTCTTCCCCCAGCCTAGCTACTGTGCCACCCGGTGACGAGCTTTTCAAGGGCGTCATGGGCCTCCCTCCGCTCGGGGTGGCGAAGACGGGCCAGCCCCAGGACCCCCAGCGCCATGGACCGGTAGCGCTCCCGTGCCTCGGGCCATCGCTTGAGCGCTTGAAGGTGCCTTCTTATGGTTTCGAGGTCGCCTCGTTCCACCGGGCCCGTCAGCGCGGAGACCGGCCCGCCCGCGTAGAAGTTCTTCACCGTCCCTTCCACGAGGGCTTGAAAGGCCGGCCAGGCCACGGAGGCGTCGGCCCCGGCCCTGTCGAGCAGCTCCTGACTGTCGGCCAGGAGCGCCACCAAGTGGTTGGAGGCCACCACGGCGGCGGCGTGGTAGAGCGTCTTGCCCCGAGGAGAGAGGATGAAATAGCGCCCCGAGAGAGCTAGCGCGATGGCCTTCATGACCTCCAGGGCCGCGGGACGACCCTCGATGGCAAAGGTGGCGTCTTTCAGGCGCTTGGCGCCCGTGAGCGGATCGGGAAGGGCCATGATCGGATGGATGGACCCCACGCTGGCGCCCCGAAGGCGGCAGAACTCCAGGACCCTGGCGGGGAGGGCTCCGCTCAGGTGAAGGATCACGCGGCCCTTCAGGTTCGGGTCCTGCCTGGCCACGCTGGATTCCACCTCCGGAAGAGCCCCTTCGGGGACCCCGAGGATCAGGACCGCCTCCGCGGGAATCTCGCCGAAGGAGGCAAGCAGGGGACAGGCGAGCCAGTCCGCTCCCGCGCGCGCCGCGGCCAACGTGCGAGAAGCGCACCCCACGACCTCCCAGCCCGCCCCTTTCAGGGCGAGCGACAGGGACAGTCCGGCCTTGCCGCATCCGATCAGGGCGATCTTCTTATCCATGGCGCCGGAACTCCTCGATGATCGTCTCGAATTCCTCCGGTAGGGGAGAGGTCACCGTCACCCTCCCGGCCGCCGGACTCATGAAGGTCAGAGAACGCGCATGCAGAAAGAACCTCCCCGCCGCCCGCACGCGGGACCGCAGGAAAGAGGAGGGCAGACCGTTTTCCGGGTGCCCCCCGTAGAGGGCGTCACCCACCACCGGGTGCCGGAGCGAGGAGAGGTGCACCCGGATCTGATGGGTCCGCCCCGTGAAGGGCCTGGCTTCCACCAGGCTCACGTGGGGAAGCACCTCCAGCGTCCGGAAGGAGGTCCTCGCGGGGCGGCCGCCTGAAACCACGGCCATACGTTTTCGGTTTCGCGGGTCCCTTCCGATGGGCGCGTCCACCTCCGAGGGGTCCCGCTCCAGGGCCCCCCAAACCAGAGCCCAGTAAGTCTTCTCGATCTGCCGGTCCTTGAATTGGGCGGCCAGATCGGCGTGCGCCGCATCATTCTTCGCCAGCAGAAGGACTCCCGAGGTCTCCTTGTCCAGGCGGTGCAGGATTCCCGGGCGCGCTGGGCCGAACCCCGCGGCCATGCCGATGGCCTTTCCCACGAGAACGTTCACCAGCGTGTCGTGGGCGTGTCCCTTGGCGGGATGGGTCACCAGCCCCGCGGGTTTCTCCACGGCGACGCAGGCCTCATCCTCGTAAAGGACGGTCAGCGGATGCTCCATCGGCACCAAGCCGCTCGGCTCCGGCTCGGGGAGGTCCACTACCACCTTCTGTCCGCTCCTCGCCGCGTTCGAAGGCTTGACGGGAAGTCCGTCCAGGAGAACCCGTCCCTCGCCCATGAGGCGGTGGAGGGCCGACCGGGTCAGGCCCCTTTCGGCCAGGAGGGTAGCCAGCAGGTGGTCGATCCGCCTGGCCCCCTCGGGCAGCACGATCTCCAATCGCGGCATGTCAGGCTCCCGGTCCCGCGGTCCGCGGCCGTCGCCAGAGGTAGGTGCCCACGGCCGCGACGAGGACGAACAGCGCCACGATCTGGGAGAGGGAGACCTCTCCGCCGAAGTAGAGACCGCGAACGGCGTCGCCCCTGAGGAACTCCAGGAGCCCGCGGGCCACGGCGTAGAGCGCGGCATAGACGAGAAAGACCTGACCCGAGAATCGCCGCCTCTTGAACAGGAACAACAGGAGCCCGAAGATCGCCAGATCCGCGGCGCTCTCGTAGAGGGGCCACGGATGAATGCGCGTGCCGTCGGCGCAGATCGGGACGGCCGGGAAGACCATACCCCAGGGCAGATCGGTGGGTTTTCCGTAGCAACAGCCCGCGAAAAAGCAGCCCCACCGGCCCATGCCCTGACCGAGGGCCAGACAGACGGCCGTGACGTCGGCAGCCGGCCAGAAGGGGATGCGGTGACGCCTAAGGTAGAAGACGGCCACCGCGACGGCCGCGATGAATCCGCCGTAGAAGGCTCCGAAGGAGCGGAGGCTCTCCACCAGAAACCGGACCGGATGGTCCGAAAACTCCCGGAAGTCCCCGATGGCCATGGCCAGCTTGGCCCCCACGAAGGCCGCGAGGATGGAGTAGACGAACAGGTCCACCATCTGGCCGTCATCCAGGCCCGCTTTGGGGGCCAGGATCCTGGCCAGCGACAGGGCCGCCAGGGCCGAGAGGGCCATGAGCACCCCGTAAGTGCCGACGGGGAAATTACCGATGGTGAAGAGAATCGGGTGCACGCTCCCCCTCCGGTTCCGGACGCAGCAGGACGAGAGCCAGGTACAACAGAATGCCGGTGGAGAGGAAGGCGTCCGCCACGTTGAAGGTGGGCCAGGCCGGTCCCCCCGGCAGGTGGAAGTCCAGAAAGTCCACGACGGAGCCGAAGCGGAACCGGTCCACCATGTTCCCTAGGGCCCCGCCCAGCACGGCGGAGAGGAGGATCCACTCGATTCGGCGCCGGGACTTGGCGAAGAGAAAACCCAGGAGGGCGATGCCCAACAGGGGCAGGAGGAGGAACACGCCCACCCGCGCCACCGACGGGAGCTGGTTCATCATGCCGAACAATCCGCCGGGGTTCTGCCAGTGGATGATGGAGAACCATGGCGTGATCTCCCGCCCGCCCCCCAGGGGGATGAAGCGCAGAACCATGGCCTTGGTGATCTGATCGATGACTAGGACGATCAGGCCGATGAGGAGGTAGGGGGCCTTTCTCATCCTAGCGTAGCCCTTCCACCACGGCGGCGCAGCGGGGGCAGAGGGGTCCGTCGTCCCGCCTCACGGGGGCAGTCGTCACCGTCCAGCAGCGGGTGCACTTCTCCCCCTCGGCGGGCAGGATCTCGATCGCCACGCTCTCCCCCTGTGCCGCGATCTCCACCTGGGAGACGATCAGGAGGGCTGGGAGCTGGTCCTCGTACAACCTCAGAAGCCCCTCGCTCTTCGCGTCAGGCGTGATCCGGACGCGCGCTTCGAGCGACTTGCCGATTTCACCGCGCTGCCGGGCCTCTTCAAGGGCCTTATTGACCGATTCGCGGACGGCGCGGAGTGCCTCCCAGCGGGATTCGATGCCGTCTTCCTTCACGGCGGCGGTCTTGGGGAAGCGCGCCATGTGGACCGAGGGGCATTCCCGGCTGGGCAGGTTGCCCCACACCTCCTCGGCGGTGAAGGCCAGGATGGGGGCCATGAGGCGCACCAGGGCGTCGGCCAGTCTGTAGAGCACCGTCTGCGCCGCCCGGCGCTCGGGGCCGGAGGGCGAGCTGCAGTAGAGGCGGTCCTTGAGGATGTCGAGATAGAAGGCCGAGAGCGTGACGGTGCAGAACTGGAGCAGCTCGTGGTACACCACGTGAAAGGCGTACTCGCGGTAGGCCCGCGTCACGCGCTCGATCAGCCGGTCGAGCAGCAGGAGGACGTACCGGTCCAGCTCGGGGAGCTGCTCCACGGGCACGGCGTCCTGCGCCCTGAAGTCGTACAGGTTGCCCAGGAGGTAGCGCATGGTGTTGCGGATCTTCAGGTAGGCCTCGGCGATCCGCTGGAACAGGTCCCAGGAGAAGCGCACGTCATCACGGTAGTCCACCATGCAGACCCAGAGCCGCAGGATCTCCGCGCCGCTCTTCTTCACCGCCTCCTGCGGGGAGATGACGTTGCCCTGGGACTTGGACATGGCCCGCCCCTCGGCGTCCAACACGAAGCCGTGCGTCAGGACCTGGCGGTAGGGAGGGGAGCCCTGGAGCATGAGCGAGGTCAGGAGGGAGGTGTGGAACCAGCCCCGGTGCTGGTCGCTGCCCTCGAGGTAGATTTCGGAGGGCCAGGGCATGTCGGGTTCCCGCCCGAGGATGGCGCGGTGGCTCACGCCGGAATCGAACCAGACGTCCAGGATGTCCGTCTCCCCCTTGAAGTCGGCCCCGCCGCAGCGGGGGCAGGTGAACCCCTCCGGCAGGAACCTGGCGGGATCTCCCTCCCACCACACGCCGGCGCCCTTCTCGGCGAAGGCCGCCACCACGTTGTCGAAGAGGGCCGGCTCGCGCACCGGCTCCCCGCAGCCCTTGCAGAAGAGCACCGTGATGGGTACGCCCCACCGGCGCTGGCGGCTCAGGCACCAGTCGGGCCTTCCCTCCATCATCGCGTGGATCCGGTTTCGCCCCCAGACGGGCACCCACTGAACCGCGTCGATGGCCTTCAGCGCCCTGCCCCGCAAATCCTCGTGGGCCATGGAGATGAACCACTGGTTGGTGGCCCGGAAGATGAGGGGGTTCTTGCACCGCCAGCAATGGGGGTAGGAGTGGTCGATGCGTCCCTCCGCCAGCAGGGCGCCCCTCTCTCGGAGGAGCGCCACCACGCTGGGGTTGGCTTCGAAGACGTTCTGGCCCGCGAAGTGCTCCACGCCAGCCTGGAATCGGCCGCGGGGATCCACCGGGGAGAGGATGGGCAGCTTGTAGCGCACGCCGGAGAGGTAGTCCTCCTGACCGTGGCCGGGCGCCGTGTGCACGCAGCCCGTGCCCGTATCGGCCGTGACGTAGGTGGCCAGGATGCCCAGTGAGTCGCGGTCGAGAAAGGGATGCCGGAACCGCAGCCCCTCCATTCGGGCACCCTTGAATCGGACCACCACCTCGCCGGTGAGACCGGTCTCCTTGAGGAAGGATTCCCGAAGCTCCTCGGCCACGATGTAGGTCTCTCCTCCGCAGCGCAGGCCCACGTAAGTGAAATCGGGATGGAAGGCCACCGCCAGGTTGGCCGGCAGCGTCCATGGGGTCGTGGTCCAGATGACGGCGAAGCTTCCCTCCGCCGGGAGCCCGTCGGGAAGCCTCTCGGCCTGGCCCGGTGCGAGGGCGAACTTGACCGTGATGGTGGGCGAGTTGTGGTCGCGGTACTCCACCTCGGCCTCGGCCAGCGCCGTCTCGCAGTGGATGCACCACTGCACCGACTTCATGCCCTTGTAGGCGTAGCCCTTGAGAAAGCAGTCGGCGAAGGCCCGCGCGGTGGCCGCCTCGTAGGCGTAGTCCATGGTCTTGTACGGGTGCTGCCAGTCGCCGAAGACGCCCAGCCGGATGAAATCCTCCCGCTGCAGCGCGATGAACTTCTCCGCGTACTCGCGGCAGTGCCGGCGGAAGGTGTGGACGTCCTCCTCCCGGACCTTCCTCCCCTTCTCCTTCTCGATCTGGAGCTCGATGGGAAGGCCGTGGCAATCCCAGCCGGGACGGTAGGTGACCTTGAACCCCTCCATGGTCTTGGACTTGATGACGAAGTCCTTGAGGACCTTGTTCAGGGCATGGCCGAGGTGGATGGGACCGTTGGCGTAGGGCGGCCCGTCGTGAAACGAGAAGACCGGCGCCCCCTCGCGCGCCGCCAGAATCTGGCCGTAGATCCCCTTCTCTTCCCAGGCCTTCAGTTGCAGCGGTTCCCGCTGGGTCAGGTTGGCTTTCATGGGAAAGGGGGTCTTGGGCAGGTTCAGCGTCTCTTTCCAGTCCGCGCTCACGGCAACCTCCTGAATCCAGAGATTGTACTCTCCGGCATGGCTGGCTTCAAGAAACCGCGATGCTTTCGGCGGTTCACGGGAGAGGGTTCAGGCGGGCAGGAACCAGCCGCAGAGGCGCAGCAGAATCCTGCGCGGCCACTCTCCGGGCAGGCCTAGGGCGATTCGGCCCACCCGGTGCCGCCAGAGGTGGAGGCGCGCGGCCCTCCGAAGCGCCGCGGCGGCGGGGGGGGAATCCACCGAACTCCTCAGGCCTCCTCGATGGATCGCGGTCACCCGGCCCATTTGGGCGGGCCAGGGGTGCCAGTTACCGCACGCTTGGCCGTCTCCCTTTTCGAGAAATCGCCCCGGCAAACCTTTCAAGAAGCGGTGGACCACCGTCTCCGCACCGCGCCGGAAAACCACCAGATCGCCGGTCTCCAGCTCCTCCCGCGCGGTGAGGACCACCTCCACGCGGTCACCGTCGGACAGGAACGGCTCCATGGAGGCGCCCCGAAGCTCCACCGTAACGGGCAACGCCGAGAGCCAGAGGGAAGGATCGAGGGGACCGGGGCCGGTGATGGGCATGCTCTCTCAATTCCAGAGGAAATGGCGTTCTGATCGGCCCAGTGGCGAGGCTCAAAAGAAGGGCCTGGGAATGAGCTGCGCCAGGATGGGAACGCAGGTCCTGCAAAGACCGACCAGGAATTGGGCATCCTGGGAGGTGAAGTTGGGGCCCGCCTCCTCGGGGGTCCTGCCCTTTCGCGACACCTCGAGCACCCCGACAGCGCGCTCCCCGACCACCATGGGCAACGCCACCATCTTCTGGATGGGCAGGCCGCTGGACTCCATACCCTTCACGCTTTCGTAGAATTTCAAATGCTTGCTTTCCGACAGGCGATTGTCCACCCTGCCCTTCATGGTCGCCAGCACGCCCGAGGCAACGGCGTTCTTATGGTTCGCCGGGAAGACCGCGTTTCCCTGAGATAGGGCGGGAGGCCAGATGAACTTTAGGCTTTGCTCCGTGGAGGTGAGCACGAGGATGGCCACCTCCTCCGGTTTCACCTTGAGCGCCTCGGAGACGCCTTGGGCAAGCGCCTTGGCGCCGGCTTCCAGTCCCGCCTTTGAGGCTCCCCTATCCCTGACGATGCCATCGAGTTGCTCCTTCACGTCCATTGGCTCCTCCCCGGGCCTCGAGAGTCCCGTGACGCCCAACTCCGGCCGGCGCAGGCGGCGCTGCAAAGAGGTTCTGCCTTATAGTCTAGCACGACTCGCGAGCGGGCTCGCACCCAATCGCGGGGGATGGCCTGAACTGGGGGTTCGATCAGGGGGCGAGGAAGCGGTAGCAGGAGTCCGAGACCTCGGCGGCGCGTGTCTTCAGATCTCCCGTGATGAGACCGTAGATCCGGAAGATGGCCACCCGGATGATGATCCCGATCACCATGGCGCCGAACAGCTCCAGGTCTCCCTCCCTCACCTGGCCGCGCTCGCGGGCTTCGGCCAGGATGTCCCGAACCAGGTGGCGGATGTGGCGGACCTTGCGGCTGGTCCGTCCCAGCTCGTTGTGCTCGCTCAGGATGAGGTAGGTGAAGAGCGTCCGATCCTCGTCGAAGAACCGGAAACAGCCTTCGATGAGGGCCTCCAAGCGCTCCTTGAGGTTGTCGTAGACCAGGACGCTCCGATCCAATTGCGCCGTGAAGTAGGAGAGGTGGGTCAGATACAGGTCCTCGGCCAATTCCTGCTTGCTCTGAAAGTGCCGGTACAGCGCCCCCTCGCTGACCCCTGCGCGGCGGGCGATGTCCTTGGTCGTGGTCGCGTAGATCCCTTTTTCGGTAAAGAGTTCCAGAGCCGCCCGCAGAATGGCGGGCAACTTGGTATCCCGCTTGCTTTCTTCCATGATCAGGTCCATGGCCCCTCCTCGCTTGTGCCCACTCACTCACTACGGTGACGCTACCGCTACAGGCGGTCGCTGTCAAGTGGGAAATGCACTCCTTCCATGAAAGCCTTCACTCACTTCCATGGGCGGGGTTCGGACCCCGCTGGCTTAGGGCGGCGGTGAGAGGCCTTGGCAAAAGGGGGCCGCTCCAGGTTATGATGACTGACTCTGAGGAGAGAGCCCAGGGGCAATATCGAAGCCTGTGAGGATTGGTATCTGACGTGGGGGGAGCAAAGGGTAACGGGGTACGACATGGCGGACTTGAGCGTAGTGGACGTCCCTCCTCGGCTGAAGGAGGGGATCGAGATGGTCGAGAAGGGGCTCTTGGAGAGGGCCAAGGTTCTTTTCGAGGACTACTTCAAGATCTATCCTGAGAGCCCCATCGCCATGTCCTACGTCGGGATGTTGACCGCCTGCGAGGAGGGCCGCGCCGCCAGAGGACTCGCCCTCTGCCAGGAGGCCGCCAAAAAGGATCCCGAGGAGCCTCTCTGCTACCTCAATCTATCTAAAGCGTATCTCGCGTGTGGGGACCGTTTCCTGTGCGTCCGCGCCCTTCATCGTGGGCTGCGGCTCCGCTCTCCTCACCGCGAGCTCCTCATGAGCTTCTACAAGACTATTGGCATGCGCAGAAAGCCTCCCATCCCCGTTCTTTCCCGGGATAATCCGCTGAATCGCATTCTGGGGCGGCTGACCTGGCGCCTTCGGAGCGGAGGGCCCGCCGCCCCCCGCTAGGGAGCAACGGCTCCGTTTCCGATCAGGCGGTGAACAGCTTTCGATCGAAGGTCCTGTATTGGATGGCCTCGGCGATGTGCGCGGAGCCGATCCGCTCCCGCCCTTGCAGGTCGGCGAGGGTCCTGGCCACCTTCAAGATTCGGTGGTGCCCGCGGGCGGTGACGCCCATGGTCCGGAGAGCCTTCATCAACAGGCCCTCGCCCCCGGGCTCCAGAGCGCAGTAGCGGTCCACCATCTTCTCGTCCATCTGGGCGTTGGCGAAGATGCCCGTTCCGTGGAACCTTTTCCACTGCAGCTCGCGAGCCTCGCGAACCCGGCGCCGTACATCCGCCGAGCGCTCGCCCTGCGGGGCCTGCCTCAGCTCTTCGGGAGCCATGGCGGTCACCTCCACCTGAATGTCTATCCGGTCCAGCAGCGGCCCCGACAGCCTGTCCAGGTAGCGCTTGATCTGCAAGGGGGTGCAGCGGCACCGGTGGGCGGCGTCCCCGTAATAGCCGCAGGGGCAGGGGTTGCTGGCCGCCAGCAGGGTGAAGGCGGCGGGGAAAGAGAGGCTCTGCCTGGCGCGAGCGATGGAGATCCCGCGGTCCTCGAGGGGCTGCCGCAGGCTTTCCAGTACGTCCCTCCTGAACTCCGTGAGCTCGTCCAGAAAGAGCACGCCGTTGTGGGCCATGGAGATCTCACCGGGCAGAATCCGCGCGCCGCCGCCGATCATGCCGGCGTAGGAGATGGTGTGGTGGGGGGATCGGAAGGGCCGAACGACCACGATGCCCTCGCCGGCCGGCGGCAGTTCGCCCCGCACCGAGTGGATGCGGGTCGTCTCCAGGGCCTCCTCGAAAGACATGGGCGGAAGGATCGTCGGAAAGCGCTTGGCCAGCATGGACTTGCCAGAGCCTGGGGGGCCCATGAGCAGGACGTTGTGCGCTCCGGCGGCGGCCGCCTCCAGCGCGCGCTTCACGTGCGCCTGCCCCCGCACCTCCTGGAGGTCCAGCGGGCTGGGCACCTCCTTCAGGAGTTCCGCGAAGGACCTGTGCGGGGCCGGCTCCAGGACCTCCTCCCCTCTCAGGAACCGCACGGCCGAGCTGAGGGAGGCCACTCCGTAGACCGTGCAGCCTTCCACGAGAGCAGCCTCGGGCACGTTCTCGGGCGGGCAGAGGAGCGCGACGCCCGAGGCGCGCGCCAGCACCGCCATGGCCAGAGCACCCCGAATGGGCCGCAGGTGGCCATTGAGCGCCAGCTCGCCGGCCATCAGGAAGCCCGCCTGCCCGGAGGAGGCGGGGATCTGTCCGCTGGCGGTCATCAGCCCCATGGCGATGGGCAGATCCAGCTGGGACCCCTCCTTGGGAATGTCGGCCGGGGCGAGGTTCACGGTGATCGATTCGAGGGGGAACTGGTAGCCCGCGTTCAGGAGCGCGCTCTTCACGCGCTCGCGGCTCTCCCGGACGGCCGTGTCGGGCAATCCCACGGTGACGTAACCCGGCATGCCCGGCTGGACGTCCACCTCCACTTCCACCGGGACGGCCTCGATGCCCGCCAGGTCCGCGGAGTGGAGGCGGACCATCATGGCAAGCGGGAGCCCGACGGGGAGAGCGGGGCGGTGGCCGTGTAGGTGCCGCCCGCGAGGGTGGTGCAGGTCAGCCGGATCTCGGCGAGGTCCGGCTGGCTGCCCTGGATGGGAAGCCGATAGTGGTGATTCCCGCCCCCTTCGGAGGGAAAGGGCGCGATGCCCAGCGAGGTGAACTTCTCGCTGCCGGAGGAGCGTCCAGTGAGATCGTAAAAGGCCACCCCCGACTGCTCTTCCACGAAGAGATCGCAGCTCTTCCCGTCCAGGGAGGCGCGGCGCACCATGAACGGCGCGGCGAGGTCCTTCCACAGCGTCATGGTGAGGTCCGCCCCCTCGCTCTGGCTTGAGCCATTCAGCAATACCAGCCACAGCGTCCGGCCATTGCGGGGAAAGAGAAGTCGCGGTCCCTTCAGGTCGCATACGCCCGATTGAATCACGCGCCCCTTCCCGTCGGTGTAGAAGCTGAGCATCCGGATCCCGCTGGGGGCCTCGCCGGCCACCTGCAGGTCCACTCCCTCGTCCACCTCGGAGAGATGGAACCGCCAGGCCGTGAAATGGCCGGGCGCCAGGTCGGAGTCCAGCAGCCACACGGCCGGGAGGGTTCCGGTCTGGGTCGAGAGGAGGTGGTATCGCAGCCCGCGCTCCACGACCCAGGAGGTGAACCGGTTCCAGAACTGGTCCCAGGAGACGCCCTGGTCCGCCAGGGCCTCGCGCAGGCGAGAAGCGCCGGGGCCTGGAGGCAGAGCCTTCGGCAGAAAACCTTGGGTCTGCACTTCGGATCGAAGAAACAGGTAGGGCAGAGCGCCTGACAGCAGGCTTCCGTCGAGGCGACCCTCCGAAAGGGCTCGCGCCACGGGAACCAGAAGCGGGGCGGGATCATCGAGCACCACGGCGCGCAGCGCGGAAGCCGCCCCCTCTCTCTCCTCGGGCCGGAGCCCGGACGCGCAGGCCCGCCACAGGGCAGAGAAGACCTGTTCGGACGGGGCGCCCGCTCCGGATACGGTCAGCGGGTCGGGAAGCGGCGGCGGCGAGCCGAAGAAACCGGCCCAGGCCTCCTGGTAGCGCGCCACTTCGCCTGCGGCGGCCCGTTGGGCCGCCTGGGAGGTCTGCGCCGGCAGCCACAGGGTGGGGCCGTGGGCCGTGGGAACGATGGCCACGGGATCGTCCCCCGGCAACGCCAGCAGGGGGACGGCCACCAGGGCAAGGATGAGGATCAGCAGGCATCGGCGCACGAGTTGAGCCTCCTTAGCGGCCTATTGTGCCGGGAGGCGCCAGAATTGTCAATTCGTCCCAGCCCCTAGGGGACCGGAGCCTTGGGAGTGCCGGGCGGAGGTGCGGCCGTTTCGCCGCTGAGAAGCGCCTGCCAGGCCGGGTCCTTGGACCAGCGGTCGAAGGCCGGGTCCTTCGCGGGGTCAGGCAGGGGCCCCTCCACCGCCGTGAGGTTGTCCTTCAGATCCTCCGCCTTCCGCACGGCCTGAGCGGCCTCCTTCATCTTCCCCTGAAGCGCGAAGGCCCTTCCAAGGTCGTAGAAGGCCATGGGGTGGAAGGGATCCAGTGCCGACGCCGCCTGGAAGAAGCCGGCCGCCGCCTCACCCTGGCCCTTCGCCAGGGCCGCCATCCCCTCCGCCATGAAGGCATGGCGCCGAATGGGCTTGCTCAGCACCCGTCCCGGCGGGTTGTCCGCCGCGAGCGCTTTGGCGTAAGCCTCAGCCGCCTCGGGCAGCCGGTTCTGTTCCTCGAGAGCGCCCCCCAGAAAGAACCAGGCCCTGGGCGACGAGGGTTCGGCGGCGATCGCAGCCCGCTCCTTGGCCTCCGCGGCGGCGTCTTCTCCGGCCGAGAGCAACCTTGCGCCCTCGCGCATGAGGGCGCTGCCGGGGCCGTCATTGGGCTGGGGACCGATGGCCACCAGGAGGGTGGCCTGGAACCGGGGGTCTCCGAGAAGTCCCTTCAGGTCCTGGTCCACGGACGGGTCCGGAAGGGTTGGGCCGCTTTCCTGCCGGGCATCCGCCAGCAGAGCCTCGCGCAGGGCCGCGATGGCTCCCAGGCGGTCCCCGGCCCGGGAGCAGACGCAGGCCAGATTGTAGGAGAAAGCCGGATAGTCGGGATCCCTGGCGAGCGCCTCTTCGTACACCTTCTTGGCCTGCCCGTACTCTTGCTGGAAGGCCAGGGCCAGACCCAGGTTGTCCTGCGCCTCTCGCCAGTTGGCCCTGCCGAGGGAGGGCTTGGCCTCATTGAGGTGCAGGGCCGTGCGCAGGGAGGAAGCCGCATCCGAGTATTCCGACTGCGCCATCTGAGCCGAACCGAGGTAGAAGTAGACCAGCGCGTCTTCCGGAGCGGCCAGGGCGGCCTGGCGCAGGAGGGGTTCGGCCTGGTCGGCCTCCCCCTTCTTCAGAAGCTCGACCCCCTGTTCCAGAAGCGGCTGGGGATTGAAGCCCTGGTCCGCCGCCTGCCCTAATGCGGGCAGGGCGAAGAGGAGAAGTGCCACCACCGTGATGCATGAAATCCAAGGCGCGCGCATCGGAACCTCCAGGGGCCCAGGAACCCGGATTTCGCCCGCCTCCGGCGGGTTCAATTCAGGTAGCCCATCAGCTGCTTGCTCTTCTTGCTGTGCTTGAGTTTCTTGAGGGCCTGCGTCTCGATCTGGCGGATGCGCTCACGGGAGAGGCCCAGCTTGTCCCCGACCTCCTTGAGCGTGTGTGGCTCCTTGCCATCGAGCCCGAAGCGCAGGACGAGGACCTGCTGCTCCTTCTGGTCCAGGTCCTTCAGCATGCCCGCCAGAAGCTTCTTGAAGGACTCCTCCATGAGGTTCTGGTCCACGGGGGGCATGGTGAACTGCTCGATCTTGTCCAGGAGCTGGAAGTCCGAGTCCTCGTCCGCGAGGGATTCCAGGGGAAGGTCCTCGCTCTCGGCCTGCATCAGGACCTCCACGTTCTCGCGAGGCACATCCAGCTCCTCCGCCACCTCCCCCACCGTGGGGGCCCGCTCCAGGACGGGGGTCATGGCGGCGATGGTCTTGTGGATGTTGTAGAGGAGGTTGGCCTGCTTCTGGGGAATCCGGAAGGGCCCACCCTGCTCGGACAGGGCATGGATGATGGCCTGCCGGATCCACCAGACGGCATAGGTGATGAACTTCACCCCCTTGTTGGGATCGAACCGCTTGGCGGCCTCCATGAGGCCGATGTTTCCTTCATTGATGAGGTCCTGGAAGGACAGGCCCCATCCCCGGTATTTCTTGGAGAAGGAGACGACGAACCGGAGATTGGACTCCACCAGGCGCTGAAGCGCCTCCTTGTCCCCCGCCTGGATGCGCCGGCCGATCTCGCGTTCCTCCTCGGGGGTCAGGAGGGGAAAGCGGGAGATCTCCCGAAGATACCTCTTGAGAAGGGCCGATTCCTCGCTGCTGCTTCCGCTATTCCTCACGATCGTCGCCCTTCGCCAGCCTGTCGAGAAGGACCTGCAGGGACCGCTGGGGCAGCCTGGCCAGGGCTCGCTCCCTGACCTCCTCGCGGGTGACGCCCTTGTGCCCCAACTGATCCAGGAAGAACTCCATGAAGGCGTTCATCTGGTCCTGCATGAGGGCCATCTTCTGCCTCATGTTCAGGACGATCTCCACTCCGGCCAGGTTGACGCCCAAGTTGCGGGTCAGGTTCAAGATGATCTCCAGCCGCTCCAGGTCCTCGTCGGTGTACATCCGCGTGTTCCCGTCCGTCCTGGAGGGCTTGAGCAGCCCGTCCCGTTCGTAGAGACGCAGGGTCTGGGGATGAACGCCGAAGCGCTGAGAGACGGCGGATATCATGTAGTACCGCTTCCCTTCTCCCTTGTGGGGCCGGCGAGCCATGGTCCTATCCTTCCGTGGGATCAGTATAGCCACGAGGGTTCTCCGGGTTCAACCGGCCGAACTCCCGCAACAGGTCCTTGCTGCGCTCGTCCACCACCCGGGGCGTCTGGAGGTGGACCTCCACCAGCAGATCACCGGCGGGGCCGTGGCGCAGGGAGGGCATGCCCCGCTCCTTGAGCCGGAAGACCTGGCCGGATTGGGTACCCGGAGGGATCTTCAAGAGGGCGTGGCCCGTGAGCGTGGGGACCTCGATCTTGGCCCCCAGCACGGCTTCCACGTAGGTGATGGGGACGTGGACCCGAACGTGCGGCCCTTCACGCGCGAATTGGGAATCTTGCCGGACGTGGGTCTCGATGTACAGGTCGCCGGAGGGACCGCCCATGAGGCCTGCCTGCCCCTTGCCCTTCAGGCGGATGCGGGAACCGGTATCCACCCCCGGAGGAATGGTCACGTCCACCGTTTCTCTGACCTCCCGGCTTCCCGTCCCGCTGCACGCCGGACACGGTTCGCCCGGGTCCTTCCCCGTGCCGCCGCACTCCTTGCACACGCTGGCGAACGAGAAGGGACCTCGGGAGAGCCCCACTTTGCCGGTGCCCCCGCATTTTGCGCAGGGGCGCTTTCGGGAGGGCGACAGGCGGCCCTCTCCCCCGCAGCGCTCGCAGGAGACCGTGTGGGTGACGGCGATTCGGGCCTTCTTGCCGTGGAAGGCCTCTTGGATCGTGATGGTGAGGGGATAGACCAGGTCTTGTCCCGGCGCCGGGCCTCGCGAGCGGCCTTGATGCGCGTGGTCGAGGATGGTCTCGAATAGATCCGAGAACCCTCCCGCCACGGGGCCGGCGTCGAAGTCGAATCCCGTGAAATGGACCCTTGGATCGGTGGGAGGTTCCGGACCGGCGGTGCCGTAAGCGTCGTACTGCTTCTTCTTTTCCGGGTTGGTGAGAATGGCGTACGCTTCGGAGATCTCCTTGAAGCGATCCTCCGCGTTCTTGTCCCCCGGGTTCAAATCGGGATGGACCTTGCGGGCCAGCCGCTTGTAGGCTTTCTTGACCTCGGTTGCGGGGGCCCCGTGAGGGAGTTCCAGGACGGCGTAAAGGTCCTTGCTCGGCATCGGTCGATCACCTCGGCTGCGTGGGCCCTTGGGGCATCAACGCACTTGGACCTTCCGCCGCTGCTCCTTCTTGGGGACCGTCAGCCGGAGCACTCCATCCCGAAGGCTCGCCTCCACGGGCTCGGCATCGAGCGCTTCGGGAAAGGAGAACTCTCGAAGGAACGGACCGACGTAGCGCTCGATGCGCTGGGCGCTCTCCTTGGAGATTTCGCTCCTCGGCTTCCTCTGGCCGGAAACGCTCAGAACGCTGCCGTCCACGGTGACCACCACGTCCTCGATGGCGACGCCCGGAAGCTCGACCTCGACGCAGTAGCACCGATCATCTTCAAAGACGTCCGCGGAGGGCATCCAGGTGAATTCTGGGAGAGGTCCCGAAGCGCGGTCAGGCTGGATCATCTCGTCGAAGAGCTTGTTCAGCCTGCGCCGCAGATGAATCAGCTCCCTGAGGGATTCGCCTCCAACGGCCATGGGGCCTCCTTGTGAAATGGCCCCGAGCCGGGGGGCGAAGCACGCGATCCCCCATCATGGAAGGCGCAGGGGCTGCTCGCCTCTCCTCGCTCAGGGCAGAAAACTTCCCTACCGCGGCATTATTTCACGTCCTCGAACTCCGCGTCGATCACCTCGCCCTCTTTGCCGGGGGTCGCCTGGCCGCCCGGCTCCTGGGCCGTTCCGGCTGCTCCTTCGGGGGGGGCAGAGGTTTGCGCGGTCTTGGCCTGCTGGTACATGGCCTCGGCGAGTTTGTGGGTGGCCCGGTTCAGGTTGTCGATGGCCTTCTGGATGGCCTCCAGCCCGCCTGAATCCTTCGCCCGCCGCAGTTCGTCCAGTGCCTCTCGGACGTGTTTCTCATCGTCGGCCCCGAGCTTGCCGGCGTTCTCGCTGAGGAGCTTCTCCGTGCTGTAGAGCATCTGGTCGGCCTGGTTCTTGGCCTCGATCTCCTCCTTGCGCCTGGAGTCCTCGGCCTTGTGAGCCTCGGCGTCCTTGACCATCTTGTCGATCTCGTCCTTGGTGAGGCCCGAGGAGGCGGTGATGGTAATGCCCTGTTCCTTGCTCGTGGCCATGTCCTTGGCGTGGACGTTGAGGATGCCGTTGGCGTCGATGTCGAAGCTCACCTCGACCTGCGGCACGCCCCGGGGAGCCGGAGGGATCCCCATGAGCTTGAAGGTCCCAAGAACCTTGTTGTCCCGCGCCATGGGCCGCTCGCCCTGGAAGATGACGATCTCCACCTCGGTCTGGTTGTCCGCGGCCGTGGTGAAGGTCTCCTTGCGCCGGGCCGGGATGGTCGTATTCCGGTTGATGAGCGCCGTGGCCACGCCGCCCAGGGTCTCGACGCCGAGGGTCAAGGGCGTCACGTCCAGCAGGAGGATGTCCTTCACGTCGCCGCCCAGCACGCCGGCCTGGATGGCCGCGCCTACGGCCACGACCTCGTCGGGGTTGACGCCCTTGTGGGGCTCCTTGCCGAAAAAGCTCTGGACCATCTGCTGGATCTTGGGGATGCGGGTGGAGCCGCCCACAAGCACCGCCTCGTTGATCTGCTGGGGCCCGAGCTTGGCGTCGGAGAGGGCCGCCTTGCAGGGATCCATGGTGCGCTGGAAAACGGCTCCCGCCAGGTTCTCGTACTGGGCCCGCGTGAGCTTCATTTGAAGGTGCTTGGGGCCGCTGGCGTCCGCCGTGATAAAGGGAAGGTTGATCTCCGTCTCCAGCGTGTTGGAGAGCTCGATCTTGGCCCGCTCGCAGGCCTCCTTGAGGCGCTGGAGGGCCATGGGGTCCTTGGAGAGGTCGATACCGTTCTCCTTGCGGAAGGAATCCACCACCCAGTCGATGAGGATCTTGTCGATGTCGTCTCCGCCCAGGTGCGTGTCCCCGTTGGTGGACTTGACCTCGATCACCCCCTCGCTCACCTCGAGCACGGAGATGTCGAAGGTGCCGCCGCCGAAGTCGTAGACGGCGATGGTCTCTTCCTTCTTCTTGTCCAGGCCGTAGGCCAGAGCCGCCGCGGTGGGCTCGTTGATGATGCGCAGCACCTCCAACCCGGCGATGCGGCCCGCGTCCTTGGTAGCTTGGCGCTGGCTGTCGTTGAAGTACGCGGGCACGGTAATGACCGCCTGGGTCACCTTCTCGCCCAGGTAGGCCTCGGCCGCCTCCTTGAGCTTCCGGAGAATCATGGCGGAGATCTCGGGCGGGGAGAACTGCTTGCCCCTGACCTCCACCCGGGCATCCCCGTTGTCGGCCGGGGCCACCTTGTAGGGTACGGTTTCGATCTCGCGGCCCACCTCGCCGAATTTTCGGCCCATGAACCGCTTGATGGAAAAGACGGTGTTCAAGGGGTTCGTGATGGCTTGGCGCTTGGCCACCTTCCCCACCAGGATTTCACCCTTTTCGGTGAAGGCCACGACGGACGGGGTGGTCCGGTCACCCTCCTGGTTGGGGATGACGACGGGCTGTCCGCTCTCCATGACGGCGACTACCGAGTTGGTGGTCCCTAAGTCGATGCCGATGATCTTGCTCATAGAATCACTCCTCCTTGCGGATTGGCCCTGCTCAGGCCTCTGCCCTGAGCAAGGTATGAAGATAATACTTGAGTGTTAATTTGTCAAGTTTTCTGATGGCGCCGCCTCGCATTCGCCCCCGGTTCTTCCCGCCCCCCGGCCGCCCCTGCTATCCTGGACTGGGGAGGTGCCATGACGGTCCGATTTGACCTACTTCGAAGGGCCCGAGGCGGCGGCCGCCGCGGCCGGCTGACCACGCCGCACGGCGCGGTGGAGACGCCTGCGTTCATGCCGGTTGGAACCCGGGCCTCGGTCAAGGGCATGCCCCCCTTCCTGCTCCGGGAGGCGGGTGCCCAAATCGTCCTGTCCAACACCTTCCACCTGGGCCTGCGGCCGGGGAGCGAGCAGATCCGGGAGCTGGGCGGGCTCCACCGGTTCATGGCCTGGGAGGGGCCCATTCTCACCGATTCCGGCGGCTTTCAGGTCTTCTCCCTGGCCTCCCTGCGTCACGTCACCGAGGAGGGGATCGCCTTCCGCTCCCCCGTGGATGGGGCGGACCTGTTCCTCTCGCCGGAAAGGGCCGTGGGCATCCAGAGAGACCTGGGGGTAGACGTGGCCATGGCCCTGGACGAGCTGGTGCCGGGCACGGCCGACGGGACCCAGGTGGACGCGGCGGCCGCCCGAACCACGCGCTGGGCGCGCCGGTGCGCCGAGGCCATCGGACCGGAGGGGCCGGCCCTCTTCGGCATCGTCCAGGGAGGCATGTTCGAGGAGCTTCGTGCCCGCTCCGCCGAGGAGCTGTCGGAGCTGGACCTGTCCGGCTACGCCGCGGGCGGCTTCTCGGTGGGGGAGTCCAAGGAGCAGTTCCGGAGACTGGCCCGTTTTACGGCGCCCCTCCTCCCCGAGGAGAAAACGCGGTACCTCATGGGCGTGGGCACTCCCCTCGATTTAGTGGAGGCGAGCGGCTGGGGCTACGACCTGTTTGATTGTGTGCTGCCCACGCGCAACGCCCGGAACGGCTCCCTCTTTACCTCCAAGGGCGCCGTTTCCATCAAGAATGCCGAGCACCGGGAGGACCCCAGGCCGCTGGATGAGGCCTGCCCGTGCTGGGGCTGCCGGAACGTCTCCCGCGCCTACCTCCATCACCTATACCGTGCCAACGATCCGACGGGCCTGGTCCTCAATACTCTGCACAACCTCACCTACTATCTATCTCTCATGGACCGGATCCGCCTCGCGCTGGAAGGACCCGGGCTGGATGAACTTCGCGCGGAATTGACCACGCTCTATCCAGACAGGCAGGGCACGGGTACGGCTAGGACTACTGCCTGACGAACCGTTCGCGCAGGCCGGTGATCTGGTCGCGCAGGGCCGCGGCCTCTTCGTACCGCATGGCCTCGGCGGCGGCGAACATCTCCTTTTCCAGCGTGGCGATCCGTCGCGCGGCCTCTTCAGCATCGATATACTCGCCCGGTCCCTCGGCCACCCCGGGAACGCCGTAGTAGTCCATCTCAAACACGCTGGAGAGGATGGTCTCGATGTTCTTGACGATGCTCTGCGGGGTGATACCGTGCTCCTCGTTGTAGGCCGCCTGTCGCCCCCTCCGGCGGCTCGTCTCCTCCAGGGCCTGGCGCATGGCCTCCGTGACCCGGTCGGCATAGAGGATGGCCCTTCCCTCCACGTTTCGCGCGGCCCTGCCCATGGTCTGGATCAGCGCGCCCCGGCTCCGCAGGAAACCCTCCTTGTCGGCGTCCAGGACGGCCACCCGGCTCACCTCGGGAAGGTCGAGCCCCTCACGGAGGAGGTTGACCCCCACCAGGACCTCGATCTCACCGCGTCGCAAGTCCCGCAGGATCTTCACCCGCTCGAGGGTCTCCACGTCGCTGTGCAAGTAGCCCACCTTGAGTCCTAGCTCCTTCAGGTAGCGCGTGAGCTCCTCGGCCATCTTCTTGGTCATGGTGGTCACGAGCACCCGCTGGCCCCTGGCGGTGACCTCCACGCACTCCCGGTAGAGGTCCTCCACCTGCCCCGTGGCCGGCCGCACCTCGATCTCCGGGTCCATGAGCCCCGTGGGCCGCACCACCTGCTCGGCGGTGATCCCTCCCGCGGCCTTCACTTCGTAGGCGGCCGGCGTGGCGGAGACGTAGACGATCTGCGGGGCCATGCCCATGAACTCCTCGAATTTGAGCGGACGGTTATCCAGGGCGCAGGGAAGGCGAAAGCCGTACTCCACCAGCGTCTCCTTCCGCGACCGATCCCCTCGGTACATGGCCTGGAGCTGCGGAACCGTCATGTGTGATTCATCCAGGAAGATGAGGGCGTCCGTGGGCAGGTACTCGATCAGCGTCGGCGGGGGTTCACCGGGGGCCCTCCCCGTCAGGTGCCGGGAGTAGTTCTCCACGCCGTTGCAGTAGCCGATCTCCAGCATCATCTCGATGTCGAACTGCGTCCGCTGGGCCAGGCGCTGGGCCTCCAGCAGCCGCCCCTGGCCCTCCAGCTCGGCCAGCCGCGCCTGAAGCTCCGCCTTGATGGATTCCACCGCCGCCACCACCTGTTCCCTCGGCGTGGCGTAGTGCGTGCGGGGGTAGATGGTGAGCCGCTCCATCTCCTCGAGAATCTCTCCCGTGAGAGGGTCCACCCGCATCAGCTGCTCCACCTGGTCCCCGAAGAGGTCGATGCGGTACACCTCCTCCGCGTAGGACGGATAGACCTCGATCACGTCCCCGCGGACCCTGAAACGGCCGCGCTCCAACACCGACGGGGTCCGGGTGTAGAGCATGTCCACGAGCCGCCTCAGGAGCTTCTGACGGTCCAGCGTCTGGCCCACCTCCACCGGCTGGGTCATCCCGTAGTAGGACTCGGGCTCCCCCAGGCCGTAGATGCAGGAGACCGACGCCACGATCAGCACGTCCCGGCGCTCGCGCAGGCTGCGGGTGGCCGAGAGGCGCAGGCGGTCGATCTCCTCGTTGATCGTGGCTTCCTTTTCGATGTAGGTGTCGCTGGCCGGGACGTAGGCCTCCGGCTGATAGTAGTCGTAGTAGGAGACGAAATACTCCACGGCGTTGGCCGGAAAGAACTGCCGGAATTCGGAGTAGAGCTGGGCGGCCAGCGTCTTGTTGTGGGCGATGACCAGCGTGGGTCGGTTCAGCGCCGCAGCCACGGCCGCCATGGTGAAGGTCTTGCCCGAACCCGTGACCCCCAGGAGCGTGGAGTGTTTCCCGCCCGCCAGAATCTGGCGGGTCAGGGCCTCAATCGCGGCCGGTTGGTCCCCAGTGGGCTCGAAGGGGGCCGTCAGATGGAAGGCTTTCTCAGTCATTTGCCGCTTCCGGGGTCAGCCTCGGCACGCCCGTGCAGTTCACGCCGCCCTCAGCCTGAACGCTTGGGCGCGAGGAGCGATTCCACCGCCTGTGCTTCCATGGGCCGGTGGAAGAAGAAGCCCTGCCCCAGTTCGCAGCCGAGCCGTTTGAGGACATCTCTCTGCCCGGCCGTCTCCACCCCTTCCGCGATGACTTCCATCTTGAGGCTCTTGCCCATCTGCAGGACGGAGCGGACGATCTCCCGGCTCTCCTCGTCCTCCTCCATTCGGGAAACGAAGGACTTGTCGATCTTCAGGGCATCCACGGGGTAGCGCCTCAGGTAACTCATGGAGGAATAGCCCGTGCCGAAATCATCGATGCAGAGCCGGATGTCCTGGGCCCTCAACTGCACCATCATGTCGTAGGCGTACTGGGCGTTCTCCATGATCACGCTCTCCGTCAGCTCCAGCTTCAGGTTCCTTCCGGCCAGGCCACTTTCCCTCAGGGCCAGGTCGATCTGCATGATGAGCTCGGGCTGCAAGAGCTGGATTCCCGATACGTTGACGCTGACCCAGAGGGAGCGGTTCTGGGGGAAGCGAACCAGCCAGCTCTTCAGCTGCTTGCAGGCGCTCTCCAGAACCCATCGGCCCATGGGAACTACCAGGCCCGTCTCTTCCGCCAGGGGGATGAACTCGCTCGGTTCGACCAAGCCGCGGGTGGGGTGCGTCCAGCGGATCAGCGCCTCGAACCCGGCGAGACGGCCCGTCAGTAGAGAGACGATCGGTTGGTAGTGCAGGTGAAAGCCGGACTGCTCCACCGCTCGCCGCAGTTCCGTCTCGAGCTCCAGGATCTCCACGGTGCGGATGTACATGGTGGTGTCGAACAGCGCGTAGCGACCGCGCCCCATGCCCTTCGCCCTGTGCATGGCGATGTCCGCGTCCCGGAGCATGTCCTCCGCTGAATTGTAGGAGGGAGAGCTCAACACGATCCCTACGCTGCCCGACGTAAAGAGATCGTGTCCCTCCACCACGACGGGAGCCTTGAGGGCCTGGTGGAGCCTTTCCGCGAAGGCCGTCGCGTCCCCTACGGAGCGGATGTCGTCCAGCAGGATGCCGATTTCGTCGCCCCCGGTCCGCGCCACCGTATCGGAACCCCTGCGGCACCCTTCGAGCCGCCGTGCCACCTCTTGCAGGAGCTGGTCTCCGACGGCGTAGCCGAGCCCCTCGTTGATCAGGCGGAAACGGTCCAGCCCCAGACAGAGGACGGCGAACAAATGGTCCGTCCGCCGGCGGGCCCGGGCCATGGCCAGTCCGAGGCGGTCCAGCAGGAGCGCCCTCGTCGGGAGACCCGTGAGGGGATCGCGAAAGCCCTCGGCAAAGGCCCCCCCTTCCTGGCCGGGCTCTTGGCCCAGTTCACGCTGCCGGCCCGAGAGGCGCGCGGCCTTGCCACCCGAGTCGCGAATCACCTCGACCAGAGTCAGGAGCCAGCGGTATTCGCCGTCCGCGCCTCGCATGCGGAGTTCGTGCTCCAGATCGGGCGCCTCGCCCGAGAGGAGGGCCTCCAGCTTGTACTGGAAGGCCGGTTGGTCGTCCGCGTGCAAAAGATCCACCCAGGCCCGCAGCGTCTTCGGGGCCTCGTCCTCCTCGTAGCCCAGCAGGGAGCACCACTCGGGGGAGCATGTGACGCGCCCCTCCGAGCGGTCCCAATCCCACCGTGCCTCCGGCGCCGGCGCCGGTCGCGAATCGCGGCTCACTCCCCCGGAGGGCAGGGAGGAGATGACCGCCAGCAGACGCCCTTCGTCCCCTTCCGGCGGGGGTCCCGCCAAGCCGATCCGAACCCTGATGTCCCTCCCACCGGGGGCCATTATGCGAACCCCATCGATGGGAAGCCCGTCTTCTCCGGCCAGCAGACGCTCCAGCTTCGGCCCCTCATCCGGCCAGGCCAGCTCCTTGATGTTTCTCATTCTCAGTTTCGCCGGCGCGCAATCCAGCAACACCCCCGCCGCCCGGTTGGCGGACAGGATGATCCCCTCCGGTCTCAGGATCAGGGCCGGCCAGGGAAGAGCTTGAAGGGCTTTCTCTACAGGATCGGAACTCTTTCGACGCGGCACAACACTACTCCCCGCGCTCAACGCGGAATCCCCTCCCGGCTGTCCCGAAGGGACATCCCCCGCGTCATGCTAAGAGCATCCGCGCAGGGCGTCAACCCCCGCCGATCTCAGATCTTGGGGCTTCCCTGAAGGACGTCTTCCACCGGGAGCACCCAGGCATGAGTGGATTCGGAGAGTTTGTTCTCGGCTATGCACTGCCGAAGGCATCCCAGCAGATCCTCCACCACCTCGTCGGACACCACCGAAACCACGATCACCGAGGCCCCCGGGTGAACCCGGTCTCCCATCTTCGCCCCCGTGCGCCCGAAGCCCAGGACCTCGGGGATCACCGTGTAGCCGGTCACCCCCCTCTCCTTCAGGGTGTTCATGCAGTGCGGCTCGTACTCGCTATCCGTCACCAGAAACAGCATCTTCATCTGGGCACCTCAAAGACATTCACCGCGGCGAGCACGGAGCACACGGAGGGAACTCGGCACAGGTTCCTCGAACCCTTGAACGCACTGCTCTCCGTGTCCTCCGTGGTGAGATCATTCCTCTTCCTCAAAGTCTTCGTCGTGGACGGGGGCTTTGTCCCCGTAAAAGAGCACGTACAGCACCGGCACCGCGCCCCACGAGAGGAGGGTGGAGGCCACCTCGCCGGCCATGAGGGCGATGGCCATGCCCTGGAAGATCGGGTCGGTGAGCATCACCGACGATCCGACGACGACGGCGAGCGCGGTGAGGAGCATGGGACGGAAGCGCACCGCGCCGCCCTCCACCACCGCGTCCTTCACGGGCATGCCCTGCCGCATCTTCATCTCGGCGAAGTCGATGACGAGGATGGAGTTGCGCACGACGATCCCGGCCAGGGCGATGAAGCCGATCATGGAAGTGGCCGTGAAGAAGGCCCCGAGCAGGCCGTGGGCCGGGATGATGCCCACCAGCGACAGGGGGATGGGCGCCATGATGGCCAGCGGCGTCAGGTAGCTCTTGAACCACCCCACCACGAGGATGTACATGAGCACGAGCACCAGGGCGAAGGCGATGCCCAGGTCCCTGAAGACCTCGTAGGTGATCTGCCACTCGCCGTCCCACTTCATGGCGTAATGCTCCGTCGTGAAGGGCGCCTCGGTGTAGAGACGGGGAAGTCCCACTCGGCCGTCGGGCAGATGCAGCTTGGCGAGCTTGTCGTTCAGCTTGAACATGGCGTAGACGGGGCTCTCCAGCTTCCCGGCCACGTCGCCCACCACGTAGACCACCCGCTTGAGGTTCTTGTGGTAGATCTCCTGCGGCACCGTGGTTTTCTCCACGTCCACGAGCTGCGAGAGTGGAACCAGCGTGCCCTGGCGGTTCTGGAGCTGGAGCGAGCCGAGGGCCGAGAGGTCGTAGCGCGCCGCCCGGGGCATGCGGATGACGATGGGAACGGTGTCCCGCTCGCGGGGCAGGTGGGCGTCCGTCACCGGCGCGCCGTGGACCGCCATGGAGACGGCCTGCGTCACCTCCATGACGGAGAAGCCCGCGGAGGCCGCCTTCTTGGGGTCTACCTTGAGATCGATCTGCTCCTGCGGCGCCAGGGCGAAGATGTCGCTGTCCACGACGCCCGGCGTCGTCCTGAAGAGGTGGAGCACCTGCTGCGCCACCTGCTCCTGCCCCTCGAAGTGGGGGCCGTAGATCTCGGCCACCAGGGTGGAGAGGACGGGCGGCCCCGGCGGGATCTCCACCACCTTGAGGGCCACACCGAGCTGCTGGGCCATGGGCTCCAGGAGCCTCCGCGCATCCTTGGCCAGCTCGTGGCTCTGTTTGTTCCGGTCGCCCTTGGGAACCAGGTTGACCTGGATGTCGGCGTCGTACGGCAGCCGGCGCATGTAGTAGTGGCGCACGAGCCCGTTGAAGGTGATGGGGGCGGAGGTACCGGCGTAGATCTGGTAATCGGTCACCTCCTTCATCTCGGTCAGTTTGTGGGCGAGCGCCTGCGCCGCGCTCAGGCTCTTCTCGAGGGGCGTCCCCGCGGGCATGTCCACCATCACCTGGAACTCGCTCTTGTTGTCGAAGGGGAGCATCTTCACCTTCACGACCTTGAAGAGCACCAGGGAGACGGCCCCCGCCAGCAGCAGGGCGGTCAGCCCCAGGAACATCAGCCCGTACTTCCGGTTGTGCGTCAGCGGGGTCATGACTTTGCGGTAGAAGGCCAGGAGCCGGCCCATCATCTTGCCCTCGTTCTCCTCGGGATGGACCTTGTTCTTCAGGAGGCGGTAGGCGGCCCAGGGTGAGACCATGAAGGCCACGAGAAGCGAGACGAGCATGGCCGCCGTGGCGCCCACGGGGATGGGCCGCATGTAGGGCCCCATCATGCCGCGCACGAAGGCCATGGGGAGGATGGCGGCGATGACCGTAAAGGTGGCCAGAATCGTCGGGTTGCCCACCTCGTCCACCGCCTCGATGGCCTTGCGCATGAGGCTCCTGCCGTCCTTCATGGAGAAGTGGCGATAGATGTTCTCCACGACGACGATGGCGTCGTCCACGAGGATGCCGATGGAGAAGATGAGCGCGAAGAGGGTGACGCGGTTCAGCGTGTATCCGGCCAAGTAGTAGATGAGCAGGGTGAAGGCCAGCGTCACGGGGACCGCGATGCCCACCACGAGCGATTCCCGCCAGCCCAGCATGAGGGCGATGAGGAGCACCACCGAGAGCGTGGCCAGCAGGAGGTGCTTGATCAGCTCGTTGGACTTCTCGTCGGCCGTCCTGCCGTAATCCCGCGTGATGGTGACGTTCAGGTTGCGCGGGAGCAGCGTCCCCTTGAGGTCGTCCACCTTCCTCAGGAGCTGCTCGTTCAGAATGGTGGCGTTCACGCCGGGGCGCTTGGCCACCGTCAGGGTCACCGCCGGGTAGTCGCCCCGGGCGTCCTTGGGCACGCCGGCCACCTCGCCCGCGGCGGGACCGACGCCGAAGAGGACGTACTGGTTAGGCAGCGGGGGGCCATCCTCGATGGCGGCCACGTCGCCGAGGTAGACGGGCTTGCCCATGAAGAAGCCCACGAGCACCGAGGCCACGTCCTGCCTGTCCTTGAGCCAGGAGCCCACCTCCAGGCGTATGTCCCGGTTGTTGTTGACGAGGTCTCCGGCGGGCAGCCGAGAGTTGAAGGCCTGGAGGCTCTGGGCGATGGCCAGCGGGTTCACGTGGTGGGCCGCCATCCTGACGGGATCCAGCACCACGCGGACCTCCCGGCGCTGGGCCCCGAGGAGGTCCACGGCGGAGGTGTCGGGCACGTCCCTCAGCTTCAGTTCCAGCTCCTGGGCGATGCGCGTCAGCGTATAGGCGTCGTAGCCCTTCCCCCACAGCGTCAGCGCGAGGACCGGGACGTCGTTGATGGAGTGCATCTTGATCAGCGGCATCATGGCGCCCTTGGGCATCTCGTTCATGTGCCCGGCCACCTTGTCGTAGATCTTGAGCAGCGCCGTGTCCTCGCTGGAGTTCACCTTGAAGCGGACGATGACCAGCCCCATGTTGGCGCTCGATGTGGAGTAGACGTACTCCACGTTGGGGATCTCCCACATGAGCTTTTCCATGGGACTGACGACTCGCTGCTCGACCTCCCGGGGTGAAGCGCCCGGCATGGGCAGGATGACGTCCACCATGGGCACGCGGATCTGGGGGTCCTCCTCGCGCGGCGTCATGATGACCGCGAAGACGCCCAGGATCAGGGAGGTGATGATGAAGAGGAGGGTGAGCTTGTTGTTGATGAAATAGTGGGCCACCCGCCCCGAAGGCCCGACTTTGATCATGGCTGCACCTCGACGGGCGTCCCGTCGGCGAGCCCTTCCGGCACCGGCGAGATCACCCGGTCACCCGCCCGGAGGCCCGACAGCACCTGCACCAGCCCTCCGGTCCGCTGTCCCGTCTGGATCCACCGAAGGCGGGCCACGCTGCTGTCCGCCACGAAGACCCCGTCCATCTGTCCCTCGCTGATCAGGGCATCGGCCGGCACGGCCAGCCCCTTCACCGACAGGGCGTCGAAGCGGACGTGGAGGAACTGGCCGGGCCTGAGCCCCCGGTCGTTGGGCAGGGAGAGCTTCACCGTGGAGGTCCGGCTCATGGGATCGGCCGCCTCCACCACCGTCGTCACCGACACCTCGATGGGCTCCGCGCCGCCCTCCAGGCTCACCTCGGCCTTCTGGCCGGCGGCCAGGAGGCGGGCCTTGCCCTCGGGCACGGCCACACGGACCTCCAGGTCCTTGGGATTTTCGAGGGTCAGGATGGGGGCCCCGGGGTAGGCCAGGTTGCCCGCATCCATCCACTTCTTGGTGACGATGCCGTCGTCGGGCGCCAGAATCCTGCCGTAGGTGAGCAGCGTACCGGACATCTTGAGGCTGGCCTCGGCCTGCGCCTTCTGCGCCTTGGCCGCGGCCAGCCCCATCTCCACCTGCTCGAGCTGGTGCTTGGTGACGGCCTTCTGGGCGTAGAGGGCCTTGAAGCGCGCCTCGTCCCGCTCGGCGTTGCGAAAGGCCACGTCGGCGGCGTCGAGACCCGCTCTGGACTGGGCGTAGGCGCCCTGAGCCTCGGAGGCGTCCACGTCCACGAGGGGCTGGCCCTTCTTGACCGCCTGCCCCTCCTCCACGTCGATCTTGAGGATCCGGCCCATCATCTTCGTGGAGATCATGACCGCCTGGCGGCTCTGCACGTTGCCGACGAAATCCTCCGGGGACGGCAACGAGCGCTCCTCCACCTGGACCGTCTTGGCCGGCACCGCGGCTCCGGGCGGGCGCTTCTCCATCGGATGAGAGCACGCCGCAAGGAGAGTCAGGGCCAGAGCCCCCAATCCCAACATCGTCCTGTTCACCATGGTTCTCTCCATCTCGTCAGCACTCCGGCTTGTCCGCGCCATCATTCCCCCATGGCCCACGCGAGGTGGGCGCGCTCCACCAGCTCGTCATGCACGGCCTGGGCACGGGTGAGGGCCGCGGCCGTGACCGTGGTGTCGGCATCGAGAAGATCGGTGATGGTGGCCAGCCCCTCCTTGTACCGGAGGGCCACGATGCGCTGGTTCTCCCGGGCTTGGGCCTCGGACTCGGCGGTCACGGCCACCCTCTGCGCCGCGGCCCGAGCCCTGAGCCAGGCGCTCTTGACCTCCAACTGGACCTTCTGCTGCTGGTCCAGCAGAGCTTTCTGGGCCTGTATCTCCTGCGACTTCGCGGAGAGCAGCCGGCCGGCGCGGGCGCCGCCGTCGAAGAGGGGGATGCGGAGCTGGACTCCGAGCATCCAGTTGTCGCCCCACGCCGCGTTGGTCCAGCGCTCCGTGTCCTGCTCGTAGGAGGCCATGAGCCCCACCTGCGGCAGGTAGTCGGCCCGCGCCATCTTGACCCCCTCGCCCGCCTGCCGGGCCTGGATCTGGGACGCCAGGAGGTCGCCCCGTTTGGCCATGGCGGCCTCGGTGGCCGACTCCAGGCTGGGGAGCGGGCTCTCGGGCGGCACCATGTCGCCCTCCGGCCGCACGTCGCGCGTGGTCCCCATGGCGTAGCCGAGGTAGGAGCGGGCCACCTCATCATCCGCCGCCCTCTCCGCCTCCTGCTGCTTCATATCGGACACGAACACGCGGATCCTCAGCAGGTCCGAATCGAGGACCAGCCCCTGTTTGTACAGGGCATCCACCTGCTGGAGGTGGGATTCGGAGGTCTTCACGGTTTCCTCCATGACGCGGACCGCCTGGCCGGCCAAGAGGCTGCCGTAGAAGGCCTCGGTGACCCCCTTGACCACGCTGCCCTCGGCGAAGGCGCTGCGGTCCCGGGCCGCCTCCACCCCCATCTTGGTGGCCCGGTAGGCCGCCGAGAGCTTGCCGCCCGTGAAGAGGGGCATGGTCAGCTCGACCTTGGACTGGAAGTTGGTCAGGGGCTCCGGGTTGTTGAGCCGGGGGACGGAGAGGTCCGACATCCCGAAGCTTGCCTGGGTGAGCTTGTCCATGAAGACGTAAACCGGATTGTTGGTGCGGCTGTAGTTCTCCGTGAAGGCGAGGTCGGGGATGAAATAGGAGCGGGCCTCCTTGAACTGGCCCTGTTTGACCTGCACGTCGGCCCTGGCCGCCTGGAGAAGGGCGTTGTTCTTCCTGGCTTCGAGCACCGCCTCCTGGAGGGTGACGGTCTGGGCCGGTGGGTTGGCCTCCGCTGCCCTGGCCACGGGCCCCGCCGCCAGAAGAAGGAAGGCCAGAAGCGGAAGTGCGAATGTGGCGTTTATCCGTCCTCTCATGGTTCCCCCTTAGCGAACAGCTTGGGTTTGCTTGGCGCTATGAGTATACCTCAGCGCGAAAAGCGGTCCCATCGCGGACCTCTCACCAAGATGCAGGGGAGCCGGCAGGGTAACACCGCCCCGGCGCCGGCCCGACGGGCCGTCGCTCCCCGCCGCCGAAGGGGGCCCGGATCGCTCGTTGACGCGGCCGGGGGCCGCCTTTAGAATGGTTCGGCGGAGGCAACCGTGAACCAGGAACGCGAGGGAAAGACGGGCGACGAGAGCCTGAGCATCCGCGCCGAGGATCTCGCCTCCATCGCCAACAAGTTCGCCGAACAGGGGCACTTCGAGGAGGCGGTGGAGCTCTACGAGCGGGGCATCAAACTCTTCCCCCAGAGCCTCGCCATGAAGATCAACCTGGGCAAGATGCGCAACCTGCTCAAAGAGAAGGACGAGCAGGAGAGAGAGCGCATGATGGGGAAGTTTCACGAGGAGCGCGCTGGCCGGGACCGGCTCTCCTACCAGTTCAGCGCCGTAGGGGAGCTCTACGAGAGGAAGGGGCAGGACGAGCGGGCCCTTCAGTGCTACCACCTGGCGCTGGCCCAGAACCCCAGCAATGAGCGCGCCCACCTCAACCTTGCCCGCTTCTTCTACAAGAACAACGACTTCGCCTCCTCCATCCGGGAGATCCGCTCCCTGCTCGCCATCAATCCCTTCATTCCGGAGGCCCACGCCCTGCTGGGCCGCGCGCTCTTCTACCTGAAGAACCACCGCGCCGCCCTGGCGAGCATCGTGGACGCCATGATTCTGGACAACGCCGCCGGCCGCGCGCCCGCCCCCGAGCTGCAGGAGAAATTCAAGTACCTCCTGGAGAAATTGGGCATCTCGAGCAAGGCCGCGCGAAGCGAGCTGGTGAAGTCCCGGCTGGCCCTCTTCAACCGCTGCATGACGCAGCTGGACCTTCAGAAGAGCTCGGTCCTGGGCAGGGGAGCGGTCCAGGGGCTGCACGAGATGTCCAAGGGCCCGTCGGGCGATGAGGCCAGGCAGGACCTCCTGAAGCTGGCCCTCAGGCTTCGGGCTTTCGAGCTCCTGAAGGAGCTTTCCGACGAGAGCCTCTTCACCGTCGCCAAGGCGGCCCGTCAGATCAAGGTGCCCGAGGGAGGCCTCGTCTTCGACGAGAACGACGAGGGCGACGAGCTCTACCTCGTGGAGCGCGGCGAAGTGCGGATCGCCAAGAAGACACCCTTCGGCGAACAGCGCCTCGCCCTGGCGGGCCGGGGGGAGTTCTTCGGAGAGATGAACTTCATCGATCCCAGCCATCGCAGCGCCGACGCCATCGCCAACCAGGACACGGAGCTCTTCTGCCTCAGGCGCTCCGATCTCGAAGGGCTCTTCGAGACCCGGAAGGACGTGGCCGTTCAGTTCTACTGGCACTTCTGGAAGTCTCTCTCCCAAAGGACCCGGGAGGCCAACAACCTGCTCGAAACCTTCTTCGATGAATCCGAGGCGACCACCAAGATCTCGCTGGCGCCCGACGAGGCCGACCGGTCCAAGGCCATCTCCATCGACCTGGACAAGAAGATCAAGGTCCTGCAGGAGCGGGGCCTCTCCTCCAAGGAGCTCCGCCTGCTGGCCGCCTTCTCTGGCGAGGAGCTGTACAACCAGAACCAGGTCATCTTCAGGGAGGGGAGCCAGGGCGACAAGCTCTACATCATCCTGGACGGCAAGGTCAGGATCACCAAGATGATTCCGGGAGTGGGGGAGGAGGCCCTGGCCATTCTGGAAAAGGGCGACTTCTTCGGCGAGATGGCCCTGGTGGACCAGGAGCCCCGCTCCGCGGACGCCAAGGCCCACGTGAACGGGACCACCCTCCTCACGATCTCGCGCTCGGTGCTCAACGAAATCCTCTCGGTGGACGTGGAGTCGGCCTACCAGTTCCTCTCCATTCTGTGCCGGATTCTCACCCAGCGCCTGCGGGAGATCAACCTCAAGATCATCCAGTGGCGCTTCATGGCGGGCGGTTTCTGAGGGGATGGAGACGGGGAGCCAGGGAACTGGGGGCCATCCCCATCTTCGCCAGCGGCGCGGCCATGAACCGGCGTTGAGCGCGGAGACGCCATGAAGCTTTACTGGGCCAGGGACGTCAGGGAGGCCGACCGGATCGCCATCCAGGAGATGGGAATCCCCTCGCTCACCCTCATGGAAAATGCCGCCCGCTCGATCACGCGGGCCCTTCTGGAGGAGCTCCCGGAGAGGCTGCGCGGCCGGGTGCTGATCCTGTGCGGCAAGGGGAACAACGGGGGAGACGGCATGGCCGTGGCCAGGATGCTCAAGGAGCACGGCCACTCACCGGAGGTGGTCCTGCTCGGGGACCCCGCGCGGCTCTCCGGCGACGCCTCGGTCCAGTACGAGCGGCTCGGACCCGCCGGAGTGCCCCGCGAGATCCTGGACGGCCACGGCTCGATTCCGGCCCTTTCGGAGCGGCTGCGCTCCGCCGACCTCGTCGTGGACGCCCTGCTGGGGACGGGGCTGGGCGGGCCGGCCGCCGGGCTGAGCGCGGAGGTCATCCGGGCCGTGAACGAATCGGGGGCCTTCGTGGCCTCCGTGGACATCCCCTCCGGCCTCTCCGGCGACGCGTGCGCTCCGCCCGGCGAGGCGATCCGGGCTCAGCTCACGCTGACGCTCGCCCTGGGCAAGCCGCCCCTCTTCACCCCCGAAGCGGCCCCCCTGTGCGGCGAGGTCAGAGTCCTCGACATCGGGATTCCGGCCGAGGCGGCCTCGCGCCTGAGGCCCGCGGGCGAGCTCCTCGACGCAGCGTGGGCCGGCCCCTTCTTCCGCCAGCGCCGGCCCGATACCCACAAGGGCGACGCGGGCAGGCTCCTCCTCGTGGCCGGCAGCCTCGGCAAGAGCGGCGCCGCGGCGCTCTGCGCCCGCGGGGCGCTGCGAAGCGGGGCGGGCCTGGTCACCGTGGCCGTACCCGCCTCCGCCCAGCCCCTCGTGGCGGCGGGCCTGCCGGAGGCCATGACCCTGCCCCTTCCGGAAACGAAGGAGGGGACCCTCAGCATGGATGCCCTTACCCCCATCCTCGCCTTTTGCGACCGGGTGGACGCCGTGGGCATGGGGCCCGGCCTGGGGGACTTTCCGGAGACCCAAGCCCTGGCCCGGGAACTCTACGGCCGAATCCCCGTGCCCTGCGCCGTGGACGCCGACGGCCTCAACGCCTTCCAGGGCGAACCGGAGCGGCTCGCCCTCCACGCCGGCGCCCGGGTGCTCACCCCCCACCCCGGAGAGATGGGGCGGTTGGTGGGCCGCACCGCGGCGCAGGTCATCGCCGAACGGTACACCCTGGCTCCCACGCAGGCCGAGGCCTGGCAGGCGGCGCTCCTGCTGAAGGGCTACCGCACGCTCGTGGCCGCCCCCGGAGAGCCCTGGCGCCTGAACCTCTCGGGCGGGCCCCACATGGCCGGTCCCGGCTTCGGAGACGTTCTGACGGGCATCATCGGCGCTCTGCTGGCCAGGGGGTTCGCTCCCCGTGATGCCGCCTCGCTCGGGGCATGGTGGCACGGCGCGGCGGCGGACCTCGCCTCGGACCGGCTGGGCGGCTACGGGCTTCTGGCCTCCGAGTGCGCCGATGCTCTCCCCATGGTGGAGGGCTCCCTGCGAACCCCATGAGCGGCGGCCTTCTCTTGCGCGACCGCAGGGCCACGCGCGCCCTGGCGCTCCAGGTCGGCCGCAGGCTGACGGGCGCTGAGCTTCTGCTTCTGACGGGAGAGCTGGGCGCCGGCAAGACGACCTTCGTGCGCTACCTGGCCCAGGCGTTGGGCCTCGATCCCGCGTGGGTTTCCAGCCCCTCCTTCACCCTGCTCCAGCGCTATCCCCCGGGCCCCGGCGGGTTCGGGATCACCCACGTGGACCTCTACCGTCTGGCGCCGGGGGACGACCTGGAACCCCTCGGACTGGAAGAGGCCCTCGCCGGCCCCGATCTCGTTGTGGTGGAGTGGCCGGAGGCGGGCGCAGCCCTGTGGGCCGCGACCGAGCGCCCCACCTGGGCCATCCGGTTCGCCGTCGACGAGTCGGCCCAGAGGCTGGCGTGGGTCCGGCAGCCGAAGGGGAGCGATCCTTTGCGGATGAAGGATGAAGGACGTTAGCCGAGCGTCACGCCGAGCAGCCGGCCCAGCACATTGGTCACCACGGCCACGGCCCCGCCGATCAGCAGCATGCGAAAGCCGCTGGCCAACAATCCCTTCCCCGTGAAAAAGGAAAGGGCCGCACCGACTCCGAAGAGGGCCAGGCCCGCCAGCACCGCGCTGGCCATCACGCCCGAACCTCCCTTCAGGAAGAAGAAGGGCAGGAGGGGGATCACGGCGCCGCTGAGGAAGGCCGAGAAGGAGCTCACGGCCACGCCCCGCGGAGAACCGAGATCGCCGGGATCGAGGCCCAGCTCCTCCCGGGCCAGGGTGTCGAGGGCCGAAGCGCGGTTGCCGAGCATGGAGGCCGCTAGCTCGACGGCCGCCTCCTTCGGGATGCCCTTGGCCCGGTAGATGAGCTCGAGCTCCTTGCGCTCCTCCTCGGGAGCCGACTCGAGCTCCTCCTCCTCCTTCTGGATCTCGTGCTCGAAGAGTTCGCGCTGGGAGCGGACCGAGACGTACTCGCCGGCGCCCATGGAGAAGGCCCCCGCCAGCATGCCCGCCACGCCCGCGATCAGGATGCTCTTCACGTCGTGGCTGGCGCCTGCCACGCCCATGATGAGCGAGAAGTTGGACACCAGGCCGTCGTTCACCCCGAACACCGCCGCCCGAAGCGAGCCCCCCGAGTCCCGACGGTGCCAGGATTCCACCCCCAGGATTCCTCCCGGGCGATCGGCCTTCAGGGCCGCAAAGACCTTCGCGTGGGTCTTCTCCACCCTGGCCAGGCGCAGGGCGTCGGCGTCGCGCTGGCCCGCGTAGCTCCGGTTGGCTCCACGCTCGATGGCCTGGACGATGGGAAACACGCTGCCCGCGCCCAGCCGTCTCGCCAGGGCGGTCAGGAATCGGGTCTTGAGGCTCATGGAGGTCGACCGGGATTCCTCCCCGGCGGCCTTCAGCTTGCCCGCCCACACCTCCGCGTGAGCCCGCTCCACCGCCGCGAGCTCGCTGAAGATGGAGGCCCGCTCCTCGTCGCGCTCCGCCTCCGCCATGGCCTCATAAAGCGCCGCTCCGTTCAGCTCGTCGTCGAGATTGTCGTGCCAACGCCGGAGTTCCTCTTTCGAGTGCGGCTCCCGGGACCCGCCCGCCTCATCCGTCATGGGACGACCCTCCCCGCCTTGCCGCTCATTGCCGCGGATTGGACGCTTGCCGCTTCTGCAAGGGCGCCTGGTCTCATCGCAGCATCCCCGCCTCCCTGACCCACGGAGCCCATCCTCAGAGTGGTGCCGGAGGCCGGGCTCGAACCGGCACGGCCTTGCGGCCAGCGGATTATAAGGCCCTACTTTACGGCCGCCGCAACCCCTTGTCAATGCTAGTTTTTCCTTTCGTTGCAGGCCCTTTTTTTGCCCAGCAAATTCCACGCCAGTCAACAAGAAAAACCGGAATTCAACCCTGCAACTTGCAGAAAACTTGCAGTGAATTTGCGCGAAGTTGACGGAATCTATTACTCAGGGGGCAGGGTGCGACTCCGACACCCTGCCCTCTGCTTCAGGGCGGAATTCTCTCTCCAGCTATTTCAAGAATCTGAATTGCGAGTGAAATGAAAGTGATCGGCGGAGTTACTCTTCTTCACCTGAGTTGGTGGAAGGTTCCTCTTCCTCAGGGCCTTGGTCCTTGCTTTCCCGGTGAGATTGGAGCCTACCCCAGACATATACTCCTACCAAGGAGCCAAGGCACACAAAGAATGTGCCAAAACCGGCAAGACTCTTGCCTTTATATACAAGGAAGATACCACCAACAATCCCCGTGAGCCCTAGAAGGAAGCTGGAAACCATCCCGAGAAAAGTGTTTCTTGAGTACACTCTGATTAGGGCCTTGTTCCCTTCGACTCCTGCGAGTATTTGCACCCTTTCCATTTCCCTACGATGCTGGCCCTGTTCCTCAGTCCACTTGAGGATTTGTTTTGCGGCGCCAGGACAAGCCCTCTCATAACCAGCAAGAATATCGGGGTGCGGCAAGGGCCCTCTGTGCTCCTGATAAGCCAGCAATAATTTCTTTTCCCCAGCTTCGGAAGGAGCGGACATGACCTCGCCTTCCAACGGGGACTGAGTGTTCTCAGAGGCATTGGGAGGTTGAGCGGAGCAAGCACAGCCTGCAGGCGCTATCGGATCGTTCTGAGCGACGGTATTGACCAGCGGGTGCTCAGTCGCTACTGGAGCACTGGTCGGGGGTCGTCCATCTTGCCCATTGGTAGACATGTGGACTCAATCAGCATATTTAGGATCGTGACGCAACGCCCCATTGAGAGTTCTGCCCACCATTTCCCAATCGCAGGCAAGTGCCTCCCTGTCCTCCGTAGGTCGTTGCTCAGGCAGAACGATAAGGGGTTGCGTAAATCCGAGATCAAGCACGTAAGACATGCCGTAAAGGAAAGGTGAAATGCGAAGGGCCTTTACAGCATGAAGAGACAATCGCTGTGGTATCACCCCCGGCATAGGCCACCTCCCCCTTGCCTTCTGAGCATTGGCCACTTGACGAATCGCCCTAATACCCGCCATTCTCATCCTTCGGTCCAAGTATGTACCCCCTTCGTAACGCAGGTTACACCGTTCAAGGGGGAGGGTCAAGTTCTTTCCCTCACTCCTTAAACACAACCCCGACGCGGTCTTTATTCCTCACTTATTAATCTATATCCCAACAAAATTTTCGGCAAGGCAACTAATTTATATGATACACCGATCTCAAATGTTGACCAAGCCAAGTGCCCGCCAAGTGCCCGCCAATCCAAGGATGAGCAGCTTTGCTGGAAGGCACCTCGCAATCCGTTGATTCTGTTTGCCTCTCCTTTGGTTACGGACTCTTCCTTTACGAGGTGAGCCTTGATCGTGACCCAAGAGAGCACCCTTTACAGGGAAGGGCTGTTGACCGATGGAAGGAGTGGACCCTAAGCTAAAGCCGTAACAAAGGAGGCAATGGCGGGCCTCATGAACTCGCCGGGGGCGGCGACTCCGACCGCCCCGCCCCCTGCCCCACTCTCTCGGAGCCCGCAACGGAGGCGGGGCCGTGAAGCAGCAGCCCGGACCAAAGAAGCAACCGAAGAAAGCCTTTTCCCCCCGCGCCCTGGAAGCGGTGGGGCTCGTGGACATTGAGGAAACGGACCGGGAGGCGTTCCGCGAAGCATTAGCAATGCTCAGACTGGGCCTTGATGACCCAGACGTTTGCCGTGATGCTATCCGCGTGAGGCTCCTAAAGGAGAGTTTGGACGAGGAGAAAAGGCGGCAACTGGCGGCCATCCCAAAACTTTCTCCCGAAGAGGTGTTCTGGCGGGCTTTCGAGGTAGGTTATTACGCCGGCGGCTATGGGGTTGCCCCGTTGGTGCTCGCCCGGCAGGAGGAAAACAGCGCCAAAGGTGGGCGGGGAGGCCGGGGCGCCATCAAGAGCGCAGGGGCATTGTTCATCCGCGAATTGGTGAAGCTGGGCATGACGCCATCGGCTGACGCCATTCACAGCCCCGTCGACACGCCGGGTCCACCTGAAGCTCGGGATGACCGTGAAGGGGGCCGAGGTGCCCGCCCGGTCGGTACGGGTGACGGTGGCGGAGGTGGAGGGCCAGCGCTTCCACTGCCCTTCGGCGGGCCTCTTCCTCTTCGCACCCTTCCTCGCCCAGCTCGGCATGGCATCCGTCATCCGGTCTGCCTCCCTGCCCGGCAGCAAAGACATCCCGGCCCTGCAGTACTTCCTGTCCTTCTTGGCCCTCAAGCTCCTGGGCACCGAGCGTTACTCCCACGTGGGGAACCACGCCTTCGACCCGGGGCTCGGCCTCCTCGCCGGGCTCAACGCCCTGCCCAAGTGCACGGCCCTGTCCACCTACTCCTATGCCCTGGACGAGGTGCAGATCATGAGGCTTCAATAGGCTTTCCTGAAGAGCGCTTCCCGGCTCGGCCTCTACGACGGCAGCGTGGTCAACCTCGACTTCCACACGGTCCCGCACTATGGGGAGAAGTTCGTACTGGAGTCCCACTGGGCCGGCGCCCGGGGGAAGGTCATGAAGGGAGCCCTCACCCTTTTCGCCCAGGACGCCGGCTCGAAGCTGATGCTCTATACGGCCGCCGATATCCGGCGGGCCGAGAGCGACGACCAGGTCCTCTCTTTCCTGTCCTTCTGGAGGGGAGTGAGCCGGGGCCTCAAGCCGACCTTCGTCTTCGACGCTCGGCTGACCACCTACAAGAAGCTCTCGGAGCTCAACTCGAGGGGGGTCCGGTTCATCACCCTGCGGCGCCGGGGGGAGAGGCTGGTGGAGAGCGTGGAGTCCCTCGATGGATGGAAGCGGATCCACATCCCGCACGAGAAGCGGAAGTACCCCAACCCAGAGGTCCACGAGTCGTGGGTCACGCTCCGGGACTACGAGGGGGACCTGCGCCAGGTGATCGTCCGCGGCAACGGCCGGGAGAAACCCGCGTTCCTCATCTCGAACGACTTCGAGACTCCGGTCGAGCTGCTAGTGGGAAACTATGCCCGACGGTGGCGCGTGGAGAATGGCATCGCCGAGGCGGTGAAGTTCTTCCACCTCAACGCCCTGTCCTCTCCGATCCTCGTCAAAGTGCACTTCGACGTGGCCATGACGGTGGTGGCCGACACGCTGTACAGCATGCTGGCGAAAACGCTCCAGGGCTTCGAGGACTGCAACGCCGACACGCTGTACCGGAGCTTCGTGCGGGGCTCGGGAGAGGTCGAGGTCCGGGACGGCGTCGTCAAGGTCACCTACCCCAGGCGCGCCCACAACCCCATCCTCCGCCAGGTCCCCTGGCACAGGCTCCCCATGAATGTGCCCGGCTTGGAAGGGGCGAACCTGGACCTCCACCTTCGGTAGCGCGCCAGGAATCACGGTGCTATATCCAAGTGACGGTTAAAGCTCTGCGAAAATCGCTGTTAGAAGGAAGTTCACCAGAAGGGCGCTGACCGGCTCCGGCTGTGAAATTCCTGTGAAACTGAGGCATTGCGGCCGCAGGCTCCAAAAGGGGGGATGGAGCGTAACCCCTTCATTATCATGTGGTGCCGGAGGCCGGGCTCGAACCGGCACGGCCTTGCGGCCAGCGGATTTTAAGTCCGCAGCGTCTGCCCATTCCGCCACTCCGGCTCCGGCCAGTATAGCCGTCCCCGGCCTCGCGCGCGAAGGCCGGTTACCTGCCAGACGCAAGTCCCCAACCGGACGCTCGCGCCCAGCGCCTCATCTTCTCGCTGGTTCTCTGTTTCTCTGGCTCGTGAGGTGAGAAGGCGACTCGGCATCTTCGCGGTGGATCCCTCGGCCGCCCGCGCTGCCGGCAAGAAGCTGGAGGCGCCGACCGGAATCGAACCGGTGATGAGGGCTTTGCAGCATGGCCGGAAGCCCCGTTTCAAGCCCTTACCTGGCCGTGATTTGCTAGGGATCACAGGCCCTTTTTTTGCCCAGCAATTTCCACGCCAGTCCACACGAAAAACCGTAATCCGATACCTGAACCTGCACAAAACCTGCACGCGATTTTTCCAGGAGAAGAACCCATGAACGTCCTTTTCGGTTGACCAATGGGAGCCCGAACCCTACCTTGAAACCGTAACCCAGGGGGCAACGGCGGCCCTCATGAACCCGCCGGGGGCGGCGACTCCGACCGCCCCGCCCCCTGCCCCAAACCCTCGGAGCCCGCGATGGAGGCGGGAATGCCAACTAAGGGCAAGACCCCAAAGAAGACCGCCAAGAAGCTGCAACTTCCAGACGACCCCGAGCGCGCGTTGGCGCTCATCTTTGGGGTGCCTCGGAAACGGCTCGACAAGCGGCTCAGGGATCGGCCCGAAGATGATCGCGTGCGGTTGCGCTACGTGGCCCACGATGCAATGACGGAGGCCCTGGCGCACCCCAAGCCGGTATACTTTGAGGAGGACTTCCGAGAACAACTCAAGCAGGGACTGGGGAACCCCGAGCTTGCAGTTCTTTGGGCGAAAAGCTCCGAAGAAACAAGGGAAGAAATAATGCAGGCCTCCAAGGCCAAATTGGCGGACCGGGGGGCAATGTTCCTCCCAGGCAAAGCCCCCGACCAGAGCAAGGTGAACCGGGATGAAGTTCACCAAAGCTGGTTTTCACGGCACGGGGCGCACCTTGAGATTCATCGACCCTGGGAATGTCCCGTGGGCGTTGAAGGCCCAGGCTGGATGCGGTGGCCGGGCGTGATGGTTGACGGCCCAAGAGTCGCTATTTGGCCCCCGCTCACCCCAACAAAGATTGTCGCTGCGGTGAGCGCCATGCTGACTATTGACCGAGAGCTTAAGGCCGAAGCCAACAAGTTCAACCTCTCTGCGGTGGGCGGAGAGAACAAGGCTAGATGGGATGGTGGGCAGTCAGTAGCTCAGGCTATCCGGGGAATCTGTCTTCGTGAAGGCCTTACTTGCGGCAAGCTCCTTGACCGTCTTCGTTCAGGGGCCGATGGAATCCAGGTAGGCGAAAGAGAAAACCATGGTGGCCAAGAAGAATGGTTCTTTTCTTCTCAGGAAGAGAAGCGGGACCCCTGGGCGGTGAAGAAGTCTTCCTTCCCTGCTATCGTGAGCCGGTGGCGCCGGGAGGCTGGCACCTCTTAACATAGCGCGCTATTCGTTAATCCCCTTCATTCAACATTCTCCCACGCAAGCCGCCAACCCGCGCCGCGGTGGCAGGGTAAATGCGGCGAAGCGACAGGAGACCCCATGACCGACCTTCTCACTGTTTCAGACTTCGCAAGAAAGATCGGGAAGACGGAGCGCGCCGTCTACGCGGACATTTCGCGGGGACGGTGGCCCACGGTCAAGATCGGAAGGCGAGTCTTCTTCCGACCTGACACCCTGGAGCGATTCATCGCCGCCCACGAGCGGCCGGCGCTCGAAGCCCCCAACCCCGACGGGCCCCAGAAAGGGCGCGGGTGAGGCCATGGGCCAAAGCGAAAGGCCCCCGGCAAGGGGGGCCCGGATCACGGAAAGCGGCGGACACCGAAAAGTTAACACCTCCGCCCTCGAAGTGCTAGACGGGCGCGCGCGGTTCCTCGCCGATGCGACCTCGCGGGCCTTCGCGGCGGGCGTTCGGTTCGCCCTTGGACGGCTCGCGGTTCTAGCCGATGCGGACCCCGAAACCCTCGCGGTTTACACCCGGCTTCTCCAAGCTGTGAACGGTGCCCGATGAATCCACCCCTCGAACGATTGTTGCAGGCCGTGGAATCACGAACGAGCCACCATCGAGAACGGAGCGGCGACGGTTTCAAGCTCCATTGCCCCGCGCATGACGGGCACTCTCCGGCCCTCAGCATCGGCGAGACGCCGGACGGCTTGCCCCTCATCCATTGCCATGCCGGGTGTGACTCCGGCGACGTGCTCAAGGCCGTGGGGTTCTCGTGGGCGGACTTCCACGAGGGCGAGCCCAAGAACTCCCAGGCCACGCACCACGCGGCCCCAGGAGCAACGAAGGCCCCGCCTCCCGTGCAATCATCCTCACCGCAAACCTTCGAGCAATTCTGCAAAGCCCGGCACCTTGACGCGGTCCGGCTTGCCTCAAGATGGGAGGTGGCAGCGGCCACGTTCAAGGATCGGCCCTGTCTTCGCTATGGCACGGCCCTCGGGATTGACCGAATCAAGTACCTGGACGGCGCGAAGCCGAAATACTCATGGGCGGCCAAGGGTGGCAAGGTTCATTGGTACGGCATGGGAGCGGCAAGGAAGCATGGAGGCCCCGCGCTCTTCGTCGTGAATGGGGAGCCTTCGGTTTGGGCGGCGGATCAAGAGGCCGTGGCCGCCGTCTGTCCATGCGGCGAGACAGTGACTCTCGCTCCGGCCATGCTCGAAGACCTCAAAAGCTCCGGCTTCGAGCGGTTCGCGGTGGTATACGACCGGGACGCGGCGGGCCGGGCCGGAGCAAGGAAGACCGTCAAGGCTCTTCGAGACGCGGGCCTTGAGGCCATGGCCCTCGAATTGCCCGAAGACCTCGGGGACAGGGCGGACGTTGACGACCTCCACCGGCGCGTGGGCTCCGGCCTTCGGGCGGCCCTCGGGGGATTGCCACCCCTTCCCGAGCCCCAGGCCGCCGGGCCCGTGCTCCGGCCCTTCTCCGAGATTGAACCCGAGGAGGTGTCTTGGCTTTGGGAGCCCTACATCCCGGCTGGAAAGCTCGTTCTCTTCCAGGGTGACCCGGCGGCGGGGAAGACGTGGGCGGCCCTCGCCCTCTGTGCCCGCCTCATCGCGATGGGAGAGCGAGCCATTTACGCAACCCTCGAAGATGGATGGGGCGACACGCTCCGGCCCCGTGCGGACAAACTGGGGATTGATCCTTCCCGGCTCGTGGCGCTCGTGGGGAGGCGGGAAGAGGACGGCTCGGAACGGCCCCTTACGCTCTCCGATGCTGGGGACATTGAAAGGGCTGTGCTTGAAGTAAAACCCGCCTTGCTCGTTCTGGACCCTATCAGCGCATGGTTACAGGACGCCAGCATGAACCGGGCGAACGAGGTACGGGGCAAGCTCACCCCCATGGTGAAGCTCGCCGAGCGGCACGGAGTCACCGTCCTAATCCTACAGCACTTAACCAAGGCCAGGACCGACCGCGCCATGTATCGCGGTCAAGGCTCCATTGACTTCGTGGCGGCTTGCCGGTCCGCCTTGCTCTTCGGTGCGGCCCCAGGCGGGCAACGGGCCATGGTTCACCTGAAGAACTCCCTTGGTCCCCTCGGGAAGAGCATCGGCTACAGCATAGGCGAAGAGGGCTTTTCGTGGACTGGCGAGAATGACCTCTCGGCGGCGGACCTCTTGGAGCCGGAGGCCGGCCCGGAAGAGAAGGGAGAGCGGGAAGACGCGGCGGTATGGCTTGAGGTGGCACTCTCTGGAGGCCCCCAGGAGGCGGGCGACCTTCAACAGCGTTTCGAGCGGGAGCAACGCGGCACCCGCCGGACCCTTCGGCGAGCCCTTGCCAGCATCGGAGGCACCCGAACGCGGGAAGGGTTCGGCCCCGGCGGGCGAGTAGTCTGGAGCCTTCCCACCATAGGGGACACGCCCACCCCCATAGGGGACATACACACTCACCGTGTCCCCTATGATGAAACCACCGCCTCCAAAGGCTTACAGGGCAAGGCTTCCACCATAGGGGACAAGGGAAAAGAGTCTGTCCCCTATGGCCCTGGCCCTGTCCCCTATGACGGCGAAGCCTTCGTGGAGGTGTAAGAAAATGGACGCGGCGGAAGTGCTCACGGAATTGACGGCGGCGGGAGTGACCTTGACCCGGCACGGCGACCGGCTTCGGCTGGCCCCGCCCCAGGCCGTGCCCGCGCCCCTCTTGGCCGAAGTGAAGGCAAACAAGGCCGCCTTGCTTCAGCTCGTGGGCGAACCCGCCCCTCTCCGGTGCTTCGCCTGTCATGGCTCGGACTTTTGGCAGGGCAGGGTTCACTACACCGACGGCACCGAGGCCCCCGGTCCGTGGGTTTGCCGGAGGTGCCACCCACCGGTTCCCGTTGCGAAGCAAGAAAGGAGCAAGTAAGTAGCAAGCGAGTATCCAGAGAGGAGCAAGTGATGGGCAACAAAAAGGCAACGAAAATGCTACCAGCGAAAACGGACGGAACCCGACACTTTGAAGCCCTGGCCCTGAGTGCTCCCCAGGCGGCAGCGGTGGAACTCGTGGCCCTCGGGAGGAATGACACGGACGCGGCCAAGGCAGCGGGAGTCACGCGCCAGACAGTCAACGGATGGAGGAACCATGACCCGGCTTTCATTGCGGCGGTGAATGCCCGGCGGCGAGAACTATGGGAGGAAGCCCAAGATCGGCTTCGGGGCCTGGCAACGAAGGCCCTGGACGTTCTCGCGGGAGCCCTGGAGGCGGACCCCGCAACGGCCCTACCGGCGGCGGTTCAAGTGCTCAAAGCCCTGAAGATATACGGGGCGGTTGACGCGCCCACTGGCCCCACGACCGCAGAAGCGGTACTTGCGCAACAGGCGGAGGCGGCGGCCAGGCGGGAACTCGCGGGGCGAGTCCCAACGGGAGACCCCATCGAAGCCTTGTTGGCTGAATCTGGCGAGGTACCCCGGCTTGCCCAAGAGCACCTTGACCGGCTCAAGGCAGACTGGGAAGCGGCGCACTAGGAGGCCCCACACTGAACGGAAAGGGACAGGGCAAGGTGAATGCACGGACGGCGGGGATGTCGGCCTTCCTGGAGGAGATAACACGTTACATAATACTTCTTATCGGACACTCTATTAGTAGCGTGTCTATTGCATCCCATCTTGAGAGGGCCTATACTTCGTATAGGCCCAAAAGGGAGGCCCCATGACGGAAGCAAAGAAGGACCGATTGGCCCACGCCAAGGCGGCGGCGGAAGCGTTGCGGGCGGCCCTGCCCGCCCCTGGCCCAACGCGGACGGAACGGCTCATCCTCGCCATGACGCCCGAGGAAAAGGCACGGCTCGCGGCCTACGCCGAAGAGTCCCAAGAGCCCTTGGCCGTGGCGGCGCGAAACCTCATCATGGCCGCCCTGACTACGCTGGGGAAGTGAAGTGAGAGGGCCCTTCCCCCAGGCCGCCCCGGCGGCCGGCCCTGAAAGCATCATCGCGCCTACCGGCAAGGGGGCCGGGCCGGGCGCGTTCGGAGTGAAAGGAGGTGCGTTGACGGAGAAACCCAAGAAAGCGAAACGCGAAAAGGGAATCAAGAAGCTGTCTGACGGCCGCTGGCGGTACTCATGGACCTATCGCGGCCGGTACCATCGAATGAGCGCCCCCACCTACGCCATAGCGGCGGCGTCCCTCGCCAAGATCAGGGCACAGATTGCCGAAGGCCGGTACCTCGAAAGAGACCCCTCCCATACCGTGCTTTTCGATGACGTGGTGAGGCGGTTCCTCGAATGGAGCGCGGTCAACGTCTCAGAGGGCACCCACCGGCGGGATACCGAATTTGCGGACCGCTGGCTTGCCTTCCCCCGCTTCAAGGGGCGGACCCTCGGGGACATTACGGCGGCGGACGTGGAAGCCTACCGAAACGCCCGGCTCGGAGGGACAAAGACCCGGACCAAGGGCAGGTTCACCTTCCAGACCCGGCCCGCCGGAAAGGTGACGTGCGATAACGACCTTGGACGGCTCCGACGGCTCTTCAGCCTTGCAATCGGCTGGAAGCTCACGCGGGAGAATCCTGCGAAGGCGGTCAAGCTCTTCCGGCCGGACAACAAGCGGGACCGGTTCTTGAGCCCGGACGAAGAGGCCCGAATCATCGCGTTTTGCCCGCCGGATGTTGGCCCCGCCGTGGTCTTCGCGGTCAACACGGGCATACGGCAAGGCGAGCTTCTTTCCCTGACGTGGGGACAAGTGGACCTTGGCCGGAAGGTGATAACCCTGACGGCGGAGAAGACCAAGGGCAAGAAGACCCGGCGCGTCCCGTTGAACGCGGCCGCCGTGGCGGTGCTCAAGGGCCTTCCTCGGGGGATCAGCCCGGCGGCCCCCGTCTTCCCGGTCATGGCCGGACGGGATCAGCGCGACTTGGTACGGCGCTTCAAGTGGGCGGTGGAAGAGACCGGGATTAACGAGGGAGTGGAGCCCCGCCAAAGGGTGACGTGGCACACTCTCCGGCATACCTTCGCCTCCCGGCTCGTACAGCGCGGCGTGAACCTCCTCACCGTGAAAGAGCTTCTTGGACACTCCACCTTGGTCATGGTCATGCGGTATGCCCACCTCGCGGACGATAACCTGAGAAGCGCCGTGGATAGCCTCGCCGAGGTTCCCGACCTGCACAAAACCTGCACGGGCACGGGCGACGGCCCCCAGGGGGGAGGGGCATGAAACCGATGGAGCCCTTTTATTTCATGGGGTTGGAAGTGGAGGCGCCGACCGGAATCGAACCGGTGATGAGGGCTTTGCAGGCCCCTGCCTTACCGCTTGGCTACGGCGCCGAATTTTCATTATCGCGGGCCTTCAGGACACCTGTCAACCGCGCCGGCGCGAACCGCGATCCTTCGGCGGGATGCCCCTGGCCGAAACGAACGGGCAGGCCACGCGCTGCAGCCCGCCGGGTGGACCGCCGAGAGAGAGGGCGACCTCTCCCGTGGAGTGAACCCTCATGCGCCCTGCTCGGCCAGCGGTGGCATGCGCCCTGACTCCGTGGTGGAATTTGGCCTACCGTGCGGCGGCGGTACTGCTCGCCCGTTGTAATCAAAAAGAGATGGGCTATATTACTCATGTTGACCCCTTTCGAGGGACGGCCTAGCCGGGGAGGGGGCAACGGCCGGGGCAGCCATCGCCCCGGTTCGGTCCGTCCGAGGGAACCGCCCCCGGACGGAGCCGGGGGGCTCAGGCAGGGGCGAATCTCGTCCGGGGGGGCGGAAGCGATGCCGGTCATTCTGATTTCCAGGGGAACCATGTCTGGAGCCACGTTGCTCGTGGATTGCCTCCGGGAGCGGCTGGGGTATCGGTGCATCACGAGGGAGGACCTGGTGGGCCTCGTGAACCAGCACGGCGAGATCGCCAACCGCACCGTGGAGACCATCGGACGGGCCGCCAGGGCCTATGAGCAGTTCAGCCAGCTCAGGCGTCCCTACGTGATCCTCATGCGGCTCGCCCTGCTCGAGTTCGCCCTGCACGACAACGTGGTCTACAGCGGGTACTCGGGGCACTTGCTGGTTCCCTACGTCCAGCACTTCGTCCGCGTGCGGATCAGCGCGCCCCTTCCTCTGCGGGTGCGGATGACGATGGACCGGCTGAAGTGCGGCGAGGAGGAGGCCAAGGAGTACATCCTTCAGGAGGACCAGCGGCGGGCACAGTGGGCCCGGTTCATGTACGGGAAGGAGATCCGCGACCCCCACCTGTACGATCTTTGGGTCAACCTGGAACGCATGAGCCTCCAGGCCGTGTGCTCCCTGATCCAGGAAATGGCCAAAGAACCGGAATTCCAGGCTACGCCCGAATCCCAAGCCGAGGTGGAGAAGCTCCACCTCGAGACCCTCGTGGAGGCCGCGCTGGCCATGGATCCGAGGACCCAGGCGCTGGAGGTGGGCGCGCAGGTGGGCGGGGGGCGAATCGAGGTTCTCGGGCCCTACCTGGAGGATGACCAGCTCAAGGTGGTGGAATCGATCGTCCTGGGGGTGGATGGGGTGCAAGGCATGATCTACACGCCGGGATATGCTCCCACCCTCAGCATGACCCCCTAGGGGGAGAGCGTTCGGCGGGTTCGGGAGCAGAAGGGAGGTGGGGGATATGGCTTGGCAAACGATCACCGGAGGTGTCCGCGGAACCCTGCGCTCCGTGAAGTCCCTCCTGAAGCGCTCGGTGGATCTCCAGGAAACGGGGACGGAGCTGGAGCGGAGCATCAACGACCTGGAACACCAGCGCACGGAGACCACCAGCAACCTCCTGCACTTCGCCTCTAAGACCAACGAATACACCGAGCGCCAGACGGAGATGGCCCAGGAGAGAACGGCCCTGACCCGCGAGCAGACGCGGCTCTCCACCCGGAGCACCGAGCTGGCCAACATCCGGACCGAGCTGGGCCGCGAACGCACCAGCATGGCGGGACAGAGGACCGACCTGGCCGTGCTCCGGACCGACATGGCCCGGGCCCGCACCAACCTGGCCGACCAGCGAACCACCCTCGCGCGGACCCGCTCGCGCCTCGCCGAGGATCGAACGGATCTGGCCCGCCAGCGCACCGATCAGGCTCTGCGGCGGACCCAGATGGCCGAGACCCGGACCGAGCTGTCCACCCAGCGGACCACTCTGGCCGAGCAGCGCAACACCCTGGCCGAGGGGCGGAACCTGATGGCCCAGACGCGGACCCGGCTCTCCCTGATGCGGACCGAGCTGGCCAGGGGCAGGACCTACCTGGCCTTCATCCGCACGGGGCTGGCCTTCCTGACTCTTTCCGTCGCCTTCTTCCGGTACTTCGGGCTCTCCTGGTGGAGCCTCTTCGACGTGTTCCTGGGGGCCTTGAGCCTCATCATGGTCAGCTTCGGCGGACGGGGCTACTTCCGCAGCATGCGGGCCACGGGCAAAGCCGAAAAGGACCTGCCGCCCAACGTGGGGCTGCCGACACCCTGACGCCGCTTGACAGGAGGGGCTCCGCCGGATAAAATTCGTAGTCCACTGGGGAGTAGTTCAACTGGTGGAACGCCTGGCTCTGGACCAGGATGTTGGGGGTTCGAGTCCTCCCTCCCCAGCCACTCTGGCCCGTTCGTTCAGCGGTTAGGACACCGGCCTCTCACGTCGGTAACAGGGGTTCGATTCCCCTACGGGCTACCATCCTGTACTTCCCGAGGAGGGTATCAGCCCTCCTTTCGTTTTACCGGGGATGGCGGGCCCGGAGGTGCGAGCCGCGGGATCCCGAAACCCCATGCACCAGGAAGGGAGGAGCCGGGCAGGGAGGGGTGGCAGCCGAAACCGCTCCGGCGCTTCCTCCTCTCCCCTTCCGCTCCCGGACGCAGCCATGACGAGCACGACCTTGGACGCCCTGAATCCGGACCAGAAACGAGCCGTCACCTCCCTGGGTGGGGCCGCCCTCGTGTTGGCCGGGGCGGGCTCGGGAAAGACGCGGGTGATCGCCCACCGCATCGCCCACCTCATCACCGACCGCCACGTTTCTCCCCACAACATCCTCGCCGTCACCTTCACGAACAAGGCCGCCGGCGAGATGCGGGAGCGGGTGGCGACCCTCCTGAACAAGCCAGCCCTGCCCTTCCTGTGGATCGGAACCTTCCACGCGGTCTGCGCCCGCATCCTGAGGGCCGACGTCCAGGCCCTCGGCTCCCGCTACACGACGGACTTCACGATCCTGGACGCGGGCGACGCCTCCGGCCTGATCCGACACCTCCTGCGGGACCGGGGGATCTCGGACCGGAACATCCAGCCCCGGGCCGTCCTGTCGGCCATCAGCAGGGCGAAGACCGGCGGGATGGACGCCGAGGCCTTCGCGGAGAAGGCCTACGGTCACTTCGCCCAGACCGTGGCGCCTGTGTACCGGGATTACGAGCGGCGGCTGCTGGACTCCAACTCCCTGGACTTCGACGACCTGCTGGTGCTGGCCCTCCGCCTGATCGAGGAGCGGGAGGAGGTGCGGCGGCGCTACGCCGACCAGTTCCAGCACATCCTCGTGGACGAGTACCAGGACACGAACCGCATCCAGTACAACCTCCTGCGGCACCTCTCCGGCCGGTGGGGCAACCTCTTCGCCGTGGGGGACGAGGACCAGTCCATCTACCACTGGCGGGGGGCCGACCTGCAGAACATCCTGGACTT
>JAJYLT010000001.1 GCA_021787565.1 Acidobacteriota bacterium | reverse complement strand
CACAGGGAACGGGAGGAGGGCCGGAAAACGCAACCGAGTTGAAATCGAAAACGGTTATGATGTAGGTTATCCCTATCACAAGGAACCACTTACAACGAGTTGGCCAACAAACAACCGGACAGTAGTGGTGTACAGTAAAAGCTCTACCAATAGAACCTATTGGGTCAAGGGGGGGCCCAATCGACAGATTCATTTGAGAGCACGGCGGCGAGAGGGGGAATCGCTTGGCGAGCATTGGAGATCTCACACGCGGGAGTCGTGTACGCGGCATCGTACCGGGTCATGCGGTAACGGTCGTCGATCTTCAGTGGCATGGAGATGTCGCCCTGGAGGTCGTTTATCGAGACTGTAGCGGCCGGACGGACAGCACCATTCTCTATCGAGCAGAAGACCCCTCCCTAGAGATCGAACAGGGGGGATCCAAGTGGGCTTTTGACGGCGATGGGCATGCGTTGAAGCTGGTCTCTGAAGCGCACCGCATTCATCTCGCCCATCTGTTCGACCCCTGGCTCGCCATTCACTCTTCAAATTTGGAGCCGCTTCCCCATCAGATCACTGCTGTGTACGACGAGATGCTGCGGCGCCAGCCCCTGAAGTTCCTTCTGGCCGACGACCCCGGGGCGGGCAAGACCATCATGACCGGCCTCTTCATCAAGGAGCTCATCATCCGGGGGGACCTTGAGCGATGCCTCATCGTGTGTCCTGGAAATCTCGTGGAGCAGTGGCAGGACGAACTCTGGGACAAGTGCCACCTTGAGTTTGAAATTGTGGGCCGACAGGCTGTAGAGGGCGCTCGCGATTCCGATCCATTCCGGGGCAAGAAACTCATCATCACCCGGCTCGACATGCTGAGCCGCAACGAAGATCTCCAGCGGAGGCTTAAACCTGACGGGGCGGACGGCCCCGACTGGGACCTTATCGTTTGCGACGAGGCCCACAAGATGTCTGCCCACCTCTTCGGCAACGAAGTCAAGCAGACCAAGCGGTACAAGCTTGGACAACTCTTGGGCAGCATTTCCAGGCACTTTCTCCTCCTGACGGCTACGCCACACAATGGCAAACCCGAGGACTTCCAGCTCTTCATGGCGCTCTTGGACCCCGACCGTTTCGAGATCCACTCTAAAGGCGGCCGGGAGATGGGCGACGTATCCGACCTCCTGCGTCGGCTGGACAAGGAGAGCCTTTACCGTTTCGACGGCCGCCCGCTCTTCCCCCAACGCAAGGCCTACACCATAAAGTACAAATTGTCCGATGCTGAACGGGACCTCTACGAGCAGGTAACGGCCTACGTCCGCGAGGAGATGAACCGGGCGGAGCGGCTCACCAAGACTGGCGACAAGCGTCGCGGCAATATGGTTGGATTTGCACTAACCGTCCTCCAGCGCCGTCTTGCCTCCTCGCCGGAGGCCATCTACAGAAGCCTGGAAAGGCGCAGAAAGCGACTGGAGAAGCGCCTGGAAGAAGCCAAGGAACTGAGGCAACGCATCATGGAGGCAAACGGCCGCTACGACGAACACGCGGCCCTCGTTGACTTTGAAACGGACGAGGAGTTGCAGGAGGATCTCGACGAGGCCTCCAGTGGAGAGGTTGAAAAACTCGAAGAAGATGTCGTCGATGCCGCTACCGCCAGCCGAACCATCCAGGAGCTGGAGACGGAAATCGCGACGCTCCAGGACCTGGAGGAGCGGGCTCGGAAGGTCCGGGCCTCTCGCACAGACAGGAAGTGGGAGGAACTCTCCACGATCCTGCAAGACCTGCCCGAAATGTTCGACGCCAGCGGGGCTCGACGAAAGCTCGTCCTCTTCACCGAACACCGCGACACGGTGAACTATATCGAAGCACGAATCAAGGAGATGCTCGGGAAATCCGAAGCTGCTGTGGTCATCCACGGTGGACTCCATCGCGAAGCTCGGAAGCAGGCGCAGAACACCTTCTTAAACGACAAGGCCGTGCATATCCTCGTGGCAACGGACGCCGCCGGCGAAGGCATCAACCTGCAGCGCGCCCATCTCATGGTTAACTACGACCTCCCATGGAACCCCAACCGCCTCGAACAGCGCTTCGGCCGCATCCACCGCATTGGACAGGAAGAGGTCTGCCATCTCTGGAACATCGTGGCTGATGGGACGCGGGAGGGCGCCGTTTACGAGCGCCTTCTGGAGAAGCTGAACAGCCAGAACGATGCCCTGAACGGAAAGGTCTTCGACGTCCTCGGCAAGCTCTTCCAGGAAACCAGCCTCCGCGACCTGCTCATCGAGGCGGTGCGCTACGGGGACAATCCCGAGGTAAAGGCCAGGTTGTTGGCCAGAGTGGATGCGGCCACGGACATGACCCGCGTCCTGACCATTTGGCAGGAGAACGCCCTTTCGCGCGAAACCATGGATCCCACCAGGGTCATGCGCATTCGTGCGGACATGGAGCGGATCGAAGCGCGGCGGCTCCAGCCCCATTTCATCTCGTCCTTCTTCCGCCAGGCCTTCTCCGAGTTGGGGGGCAGCATCCGGGAGCGGGAGGCCCTCCGGTACGAAATCACCCACGTCCCCGCCGAGATCCGCCGCCGTGAGGGCCTCTTGCCCAGTCGTTACGAGCGCGTGACCTTTCATAAGGAGAAGGTGCAGGAGCCCGGGAAGCCTCCGGCGGAGTTCCTCTGCCCCGGCCATCCCCTCCTGAATGCTGTTCTCGAGCTCACCCAGCAGCGCTACCGGGACCTTCTCCAGCGGGGAGCCGTTCTGGTCGACCCTCTCGACGGCGGCGACCAGCCGCGTGTCCTGTACTATGTTCGGCACGCCATCCAGGATGGGAGGGCATCGAAGGGGGGGCAACGTCGGGTCATCTCCGAGCGGCTTCAGTTTGTAGTGCTGGATGCCGAGGGCAGGGCACATAAAGCCGGCTATGCTCCCTACCTCGACTTCAATCCACTTCCCGATGACCTGAAGGAGCCCATCTTGTCGGACCTGCCACGGCTTCTTCCCCCCTCCGCCTCCGAGGACCGGGTTCAAACATTCGCCATTACCGACCTTATCCCCGAGCACCTGCGCGAGGTCCGCGAATTCCACTTGAACCTGGTGCAGAGGACGAAGCAGGCCGTTCACGCCCGCCTGACCAAGGAGATCGCCTACTGGGACCGAAGGGCGGTTGATCTGCACGACCAGGAACTCGCGGGGAAGAAGACCCGTCTGAGCTCCTCCGTGGCGCGGGAGCGTGCCGACAAGCTCCACGCACGGCTCACCCGCAGGATGGAGGAGCTGGCCCTGGAGGCCCAGATCGCGCCGCGGCCGCCAGTCATCTTGGGTGGCGCTCTGATCCTTCCCGAAGGGCTCATCCAGAAGTATCGCCACAATTCTGTACCCCCCACCTTCGCCAAGGAAACCAAGGAGTCCGAGCTTCTGGCCATGAGGGCGGTCATGGAGGCTGAGATCAGGGCAGGCCGTGTTCCCAAAGACGTGAGTGCCGAGAAGTGCGGCTACGACATTGAGTCGGCCATCCCTGGAGAGAACGGTCGGCTTCTCTTCATCGAGGTCAAGGGACGGGCGGCCGGTGCCCCCACGGTCACCATCACCAAGAACGAGATCATGACCGCGCTTAACAAGCCTGACGCGTTCATCCTCGCCATTGTACCGATCAACGGAAAAGAAGCTGGCGCGCCCGTATACGTGAAGACGCCATTTTCCCGGGAACCAGACTTTGGTGTCACAAGCGTGAATTACGACCTCAACCGACTTTGCGACCAGGGCGATGACTCTGCCTAAAGACCCATGACGAAGCCACCAGCCTACTTTACCGGGATTTGCGACGAGGCCGCCAAGAGATGGCAACTCTTGGATGCCGACCCTGACCTGGCAGCCCCCTGGCATCAACTTTTCCGACAGGTTCATAGTCCACCGCACGTTCTATCGGAACTGCTCCAGAACGCGGACGATGCCGGGGCTAATCTTGCTAAGGCCTACATTCAAGGCCAGTGCTTCTACTTTGAACACGACGGCGTAGATTTCTCTCCGGAAGACTTCCAGTCCCTCTGCCGGTTTGGTCTATCCAACAAGCGCGCGCTGCACACCATCGGATTCAGGGGCATCGGTTTTAAGTCTCTGTTCAGTCTCGGGAAGCGCGTGGAACTCTTCACGCCGACCCTCAGTGTCGCCTTTGAAAGGGATCACTTCACTCTTCCCAGGTGGCTGGGGACGGGCCATACCACTGGGAGGACCCTATTCCGAATTGCCGTCGAGACCCCGGCGCAACTCTCAAAGATCCGTTCTAGCCTTCAGGAATGGAAGCAGAGTGCCATACCGCTCTTATTTTTCAATAATATACGAACCCTGACCCTGGATGGAGCGCCCATCAGCAGGAACATTGTCGGAAAGGGCCCCGTGCCCAACTCCCAATTGGTGTTATTAAGCACAAATCCCCAGAACCCGCTACTACGAATCTGGTCAGATGCCGCCGAACTTCCACCGGTTTGCTTGGAAGAAATTCGCGATGAGAGAGGAGACCCCAGCATCGTCCTTCCTCCGGTGCGCGTGGAAATTCTCATGGGCACATCGTTCCAATCGAGCCTCTTTGTTATTTTGCCCACCAACATAAAGCTGGACCTGCCCTTTGCGTGCAATGCCCCATTTATTCAAGATCCCGCCAGGCGAGGCATAAAGGACCCCTCCCTTTCGCCGACCAATCGATGGATGCTAAAGAAAATAGGGAGTTTAGCGGCGAAGACTCTACTGAGTTGGGTTCGAAATGAGAGTCTTCCTTTGCAGGACAGGGCCAGGGCCTATGACCTGATTCCATTTCCGGCAGCCAATGGCAGGGACTCCGGCCTCGAAGTTGGGTCTATTTTGGCAACTGCCTTTGGTGGTTACATTGCGTCGGAACAGGGGCCACAGTTGCTCACCACAGAGGGTCACTGTGTGAGTCGAGAGCACTGCTTAGATCTGCCGGCTGAACTCCTGCAGGTCTGGCCCGCCAAGGTCCTCTCTGAACTTTTCGGCGGCCCGAGAGGGTCAATCCTATGCGAATCCATCAGCACTCGTGGCCGGGATGCACTTATCCGATGGAAGTTTCTGGAGGAAAAGGGACCACGGTGGGTCTACCAGCGACTTGCATCGGGTATCTCTACGCCACGGCCTAACTCTGACGATTCCTTACAAGCATTGTGGGCGATGCTCGACAGAGTGCTTACCAAATCGTGGGACCCTTCCATATCACCACCCAACGGGCTTGCCATCGTGCCGGTTAAGAACAAGCAGGAGCTGTTCCCAGCGAAGGAGGTCGTCTCCATGCGGGGAACCGTCAAGGATTTGCCGGAGAGCGATTGGCTCTTCCTAGCCCAGTTTGCGCGCATAGTGGATCCGGCTTGGGAGGCCCGTTTCAACTCCGCATCTCCATCAGCTACCACCAGAATGCCGTCCTGGGAAGACGAATTCCAGCGTGCTACCGACCTATCCCGCAGATTAGACCTTCAGGCCCGATCAGGAGTCGCTCCCATTATGGAACAGGCGGCGCACAACATTTTCACGCAGTCACAGCCCGGCGAGGCCGGGGTGCAGTTCGCGCGGGTCGCCCTTCATGCGCACCTCACTCTTCCCAAAGGGTTCAAATATCTTCGAAAAGATGGAAGCTGGCGCCCGCCGAGCGAGACAGCCATTGTCGGCATACCAAGGGAAGCCCAGGAGCTTCTCCCGGCGAAATGGTTGTCCGCGCACCTACTCGCCGATACCTACGGGTTTGGACGCCCTTCCTCTCTGTCTGCCTCCCAGTGGGAACAAATGCAATTGCATCGGTTCCCATTGCCGGCAAGCCGCATTACACATCTCCGAAGTCTTGAAGAGGTACAACGTTTCTGCGTCCAGCGGGGTGGACACCGCCCCACGGCAGAGATGGGATGAGGAGAAGAGGGAGCACTTTCAGATAGAGGACTCAGACTTCCCCAGAGAGCTGGTCGAGCACTGGGAAGACGAAGCCAGGAGGGACCCAATCATTTGGATGCAAATAATTGCTGCCATTGCATCCGACTGGGGCGCCGCATGGGAAAACACGGCCAGCGCTGTCGTGAGGCAGGTGGCCACAAGTGCGGACTATCCTGTGGATCACGGCTTACTTCGATCCGCCTGGGTCGAGCGCTTTCAGGGGCTCCCTTGCCTGCCGGACGCGGACATGAACCTCTGCGTGCCTGCCACACTCCTGCTGAACACGCCGGACACCTCCGCCCTGGAAAGAATCGAGGCGTTCGTCCATCCCTCTCTCGACACTGCGAATAACCGGCCACTACTCCAGCTACTCGGCGCACGGACCGAAGCGGTCGATGCCACCAAGTTGTTAGGGCGGCTTAGGGCACTCACCACCATACACAGTCCACCCGTGGCCGAGTTGGCCAAGCTCTACGATGCCCTCGATCGAATCGTGAGCCGGATGCCCACGAAGCAGAGGGAGGATCTCAAGGCTGCCTTCTCAGAGTATGCCCTGATATATGGGAACGATGATTTGTGGCACCCGACCCCCGAGCTATACATAAGCACCGAGGAGATTCCCGGTCTACCTGTAATAAGGGAAGAGTGGACACATCTGTCTCTATGGAACCGAATAGGGGTGGCACTCCGGCCGACCACTGAGACTGCCATCGAATGGCTGAGAAGCCTGGCTCCAGGCCAGACGGTCGATCTCAGAATGAGGGGAAGCGTGAGTGCAATACTCGCAAGGGTTCCGCAGATGGTATGGGAACAAACGGGCTGTTGGCTGGACCTGGCGGGATGCTGGCGCGCCCACTCTGACATGGACTGGTCAACATGTAATGAGACAATAGCCCCCACTGTCTTCCAGTGGGTTCGAGAAAGGACTGCTGATTTAAGTATGTTGGGACCACGCCATGCCGCGGGCCTGATTTTCAACAAACCAAGCCTGTTGGAGAATGCTTTAAGTTGGCGGGTTCATGATCTGTCCGGCGACTCTGGCGCTACGGGGAAACCCCCATGGCTTCATGGCCTTGCCAAGACCTTGCTGCGGATCTCTCCGTCTTTCAAGGATACAGAAAATGGCTCAGCGGACGTTGCCGACGCGATATCGACAGCCTTGGACTTGCTGGGGAGCCAATGGCACCCTGTTGATGGTCTTCAAGTGACCCCCTACCTTATGGGACAGCCCGCCGGAGATTCGCAAAGACCTTCGGCCTTATGGAGCGGCAGCCAAATTTACGTGGTGGGCGAGAGTCCGCATCACCACCGGGAGCTGGTTAAGGAAATTGCCGGGAGGTTTCAAAATCCAGACATCCGGGAGGTAGTAGCCGACTGCATCGGTCGCGACATTCAGTGGATCAAGCACTACGTCTCCGACCACCTCCCCCTGCTTCCCGAAGGCACCGAAGAGGTTCAAACCCGGCTCCAAGGCGCGATCCAGGGTGGGACCGGGCACGGCGAGGGAGGTTCAGCTCCGCTTTTAGGCCAAATTCAGAGCCTTCTGTGTGATGAAGATGGAGCCGAGGACGACATTGAGCCGGGATCGGAATACCCTGCATGTCAAGAGGCCATTGAGAAGTCTCCCGAACAAAAGTGGCTCGACCCGGCGCCTGCCGTCCAAGACTTGCGGTCATATTCAAACGAGCAGGGGTCCGTGCGAGGAAGCCATACCACAATCGATGGTCTTTTCCGCACCTGGGCCACCGCAAGAGGCTTCTCTTGGAGGCATGATCGGAAGATGTACACGGCAGCAGACGGGAGGCGAATCTGCAAGGATGGTGGGCTCTTTCACTGGACCGAATCGAAGCATACGGGTGAAGTCCTTGCCCGCTATTGGATCGCAAACAGGACGCTTCAACAAGGGGTCGATCTTCCAGCAGCAATTTGGGAGGCCCTACGGTCCGATCCCACCAAGAGCAGTCTGCTGCTCCCACAACCGCAGGGAGAACTGGACCGTTATGTCGCGGTGCGACTCCAGGAAATGGTCAAATGCAACATGATCCAGCTCCATCCAGCCCGATACTTGCTCAGGACTGAAGAGGCGTCCTGGGAACTCGACAAGGGGTCAGCCACATGACTCCCTTGCTGATCCGAATGGAGAAGGACGGGGTCACGGCAAGAGGGAAGCTGTCTGATACGGCCATGGGCAGCCGCCGTTGGTGGCACCGTGTGATTGAAGCTCAAGACCATTCAGGCCGGCGGTCGGCTTTCACTTGGGAGATCTCATCCCCAACGGGATCCAGGGGGGGCACAGCCTCGTGAACGAACAGAACATGCAGACATCACTCCTCGATGACGCCATCCCCGCCCTTGAATGGGACCGCGATTTGGCGAAACGCTCCCTCGACGAGCTTTTTGCCTACACTCAGCAGTACCGGCACAGCGCCGATTTCAAGAACCTGATGGAATTCATCGGCAAGTTCCGCTTCTACGCCCCTTATAACGCGATGCTGATCCACATACAGCTGCCGGGGGCGACCTTCGTCGCGACTCCCTCCCGATGGTTTAGCGACTATGGGAGGCGAATCAAGCCGGATGCCCGGCCCCTGGTCATCCTGCGCCCCATGGGGCCGGTCATGTTCGTCTACGACGTGAAGGACACGGACCCGATGCAAGGGGCCCCCCCGCTCCCGAAGGAGGTCACCGACCCCTTTGAGGTGCGTTCGGGGCGGATCGGAGCCGAGCTTGATAGAACCATGGAGAACGCCACGCGCGATGGCGTTCAAGTAGTCACCCGAGAAGCCGGCACACAGAGCGCAGGACAGATTGGCCCAGCAAGTCTCGGGCACTACCTGTACAGAACGATCGGGAGCGGAGAGAAGGCGGAAACCTGGAGAATACCGATTTGCTATGAAATTCTCTTGAATATGCAGCTCTCGAACGAGGCCAAGTACGCTTCGCTGGTCCATGAACTGGGCCATCTCTACTGCGGCCATCTGGGCACGCCCAATCCCCGTTGGTGGCCCGACCGGCGAGGGCTAGACTCCACAGTTCTTGAGTTCGAGGCCGAGTCGGTGTGCTACCTGGTGTGCGCTCGCCTCGGTCTCGATAACCCTTCTGAAAAATACTTGGCCGGCTATTGCGGGCAGTACCAGGAGGCGCCTGCCATTAGTCTGGAGTGCGTGATGAAGGCGGCCGGACTCATCGAGGATATGGGACAGGGCCGCCTTGGGATGCGCAAGCAAAACCCAAAGGACAGGTCGGAGGCCGACACATGAGCATCTTTGAGGACACGAACCCGCGGGCGCTGAAGGAACTGCTGGCGGAGATCCACACGGGGACGACCGTCCTGCCCGATTTCCAGCGCGATTTCGTCTGGGAGCCGGGTGCCACGCAGGAGCTCATCGTCTCCATTGCGCACAACTACCCTGCGGGGAGCATTCTGCGCGTCCGGGATGGCCAGCGGCTCTTCGCCTGCAGGGAATTTGAAGGGGCTCCCAAGCTCGACGGCTACAAGCACACTTTCCTGGTCCTGGACGGCCAGCAACGTCTCACCTCCCTCTACCAAGCTTTTTATGGGGTCGGGGAGCACCGCTACTACCTCGACTTGAAGCGTCTGCTGGAGGAGGGGGATTTCGAGGACGCCATCTTTCATGCTCGCGCCAAAACTCGCTGGGCCAAAGAGCGGGCGAACTTTAATAAGCAGGCGGAGGAATTGCTGCTTCCGCTGAGCATCCTGGAGGGGGGCTCCGGCAAGTTCGGACAGTGGTCCCGCAAGGTCGCCAGGCGGCTTCCCGACCAGCAGCGCATCGCCCTGGAGGACAAGCTCGACGAAATCGAAGAGCGGTGGATCAAGACCATCGACGACTACCATTTCCCGGTCGTTACGCTTACCGAGGAGACCGAAGCGGACGCCCTCTGCACGATCTTCGAGACGCTCAACCGCACCGGTGTGAAGCTGGGGCCGTTTGAGCTGCTCACGGCCCGATTCTGGCCGGAACACATCAACCTCCGGGAGCTTTGGAAACGGGCACTTGAGGAACATCCCATCATTTCCGACTACGAGGTCGATCCCTACTACGTCCTTCAGGCCGTGGCGCTTGCAGGTCGGGGTGCCCCTTCCTGCAAGCGAAGCGACATTCTCAACCTGAGGCCGGAGGACATCGAAGGATGGTGGGCTCCCGCAGTCAAAGGGCTGGCTGCGGGGTTGGAGATCCTCCGCGATGACTGCCACGTGGTGCTTCCCAAGTGGCTCCCTTATCAGACCATGCTCTCCCCGCTGGCGGCGGTTCTCGCGAAGGTCGGCGCACCCAGCAGCCCTGAAGCCGGCGTCCACCGGGAGAAGCTCAAGCGGTGGTTCTGGTGCTCCGTGTTCGGACAAGCTTACGAGAGCCACGCGACTAGCCAAGCTGCTCGTGACGTGTCCGATCTGATGGTCTGGCTGCGAGGAGGAGCGCTGCCAGAGACCGTCGCCCAGTTCCGCTTCGACCCGCGGACCCTCCGCGACGTCACGCCGCGACAGCGGGCCATCTACCGCGGGGTCATCTGCCTCATCCTCAAGAACGGGGCGCGCGACTTCCACACGCAGGCCGTGATTACGGGAAAGCTCATGGCCGAGCAGGCCATCGACGACCACCACGTCTTCCCCGCCAAGTACCTGGAGGAAAGGGGCGTAGGGCCAGCACGGAAAAGGGACTGCGTCCTCAATCGGACCTTGATTGACGGGGCGACCAACAAAATGATCGGTAAGCGAGCACCTTCCAGCTACATGAAGGAGATCCTTGATACGCCGGGATTCCCATTCGAGATGGTCCTCGGTTCCCACGCCCTCCCGGCGGGGCCCGATTCTCCGTTTTGGGCCGATGATTTTGAGGGATTCCTCGCGTGGCGCCAGGACCGTTTGTGGGCCGAGATCCAAAGGGCGACGGGAGTCCGAGAGGCCACCGACCTGGAAAGCCTCAACGGAGAAGCATCATGACCCACCGTAAGAAGCTCACCTAGGTGGCCTTCTGAATTGAGGGGCAAGCCAGATGCAAGGAATGAGCGCATGCGTCCAGGTGGACAGAAAACAGCTCGCCGAAGCCTTAAGAATGCTGCTTCGGATCAAAGGCCGGAAGAGGGTGAACCAGGCGGTGATCACCTTTGACGACGGAGCCCTCCACTTCGAGTACATGGGATTCGGCGCTTCCGTGGCTGCTCGCGGGCACTGGCGTGGTCGGGCCATCGTATCAGGGACCGTTCTTCCCGCAATGGCGAGAATCCCCCCCTCGGCTGAGTCCGTGGAAGTTAAGGTGCTCGGAGACTTGTTGCACGTGGATACCTTCTGCACCCGCTGCGAATGGATGGACATTGCCCCACCGCTGCCACCTCAGTCCTTCGAGCCTACGCTTCGTGAGCGGGTGGCCATGTCGCTGCAACAACCAGAAAGCGTCATCACGTCGTCCGGGCTGGCGCGGGCTGTCGCGACGGCCCAGAAGAAAAGGGATTCCCTGGTCGAGGAGGCCGCCGCCATACTTGAACCGCTGGGCATAACCTATGAGTGGCTCTTGAACGTGGTCAACGAGGACATCGCGAAGGACAGGGCACCGGGAGAGAAGGCAACATGACCTACAAGAAGAAGCTCATCGAGGTGGCGCTGCCGCTGGTGGCGATCAACACGGCGTCGGCGCGGGAGAAGAGCATCCGGCACGGGCATCCTTCGACGCTTCACCTGTGGTGGGCGCGGCGGCCGCTGGCGGCTGCACGGGCGGTGATCTTTTCGCAGATGGTGGATGACCCGTCCGAGTATGCCCAGGAGCTGCTGGACAACGACGCGCCCCTCAGAAGGCGGGCCGAGAAGGAGCTGACGCAGAGGCTGTCGCTGTGGGAATCCAAGGCCGGCGACGGCCAGGACCGCGGCCCCAAACCGACTCTGGCCGAAGTGGCGGCCGACTTCGAGCGTCAGCGCCTCTTCGGGATCATCGAAGAGCTGGTGAAATGGGAGAACACGACCAACGAAGTGGTGCTGGAGAGGGCGCGCCAGGAGATCTGGGCGAGCTGGCGGCGGGCCTGCGCCGAGAACGCGGACCATCCGCGGGCGAAGGAGCTGTTCGACCGGCACAAACTGCCGGCCTTCCATGACCCCTTCGCCGGGGGAGGGGCTTTGCCCTTGGAGGCCCAGCGCCTCGGGCTGGAGGCCTACGCGAGCGACCTCAACCCCGTGGCGGTGCTCATCAACACGGCCATGATCGAGATCCCGCCGAAGTTCGCGGGCAGGCCGCCCGTGAACCCCGAATCCCGAAAGCGCAAGGACCTCTTCAAGAAGGAGTGGCGCGGGGCGGAGGGGCTGGCCGAGGACGTGCGCTACTACGGCAAGTGGATGCGCGACGAGGCCGAAAAGCGCATCGGGCACCTATACCCCAAAATTGAAGTCACTCCGGAAATGGTGAAAGAACGCCCCGACCTCGAGAAGTACAAGGGCCGGAAGCTCACGGTCATCGCGTGGCTCTGGGCGCGGACGGTGAAGAGCCCGAACCCGGCCTTCGCGCAGGTGGATGTGCCCCTCGCCTCCACCTTCATGCTCTCCACCAAGGCGGGCAAGGAGGCCTACGTGGAGCCGGTGGTCGAGGACGGCGGCTACCGCTTCACGGTGAAGGTGGGGAAGCCGAAGGACCCGGAGGCGGCGAAGAATGGCACCAAGCTGTCGCGCGGCGCGAACTTCCAGTGCCTGATGTCGGGGACGCCGATTGCGCCGCAGTACATCAAGGACGAGGGCAAGGCCGGGCGCATGGGCGCGAGGCTGATGGCGATTGTGGCTGAGGGAGATCGCGGGCGCGTCTATCTCGCGCCGACGCCGGAGATGGAAGCGATCGCGCTGACGACCTTCTCTGACCTCGTGCAGGAGGCGCGCGAGCGAGTACAGCGCGACGCCCTCGCCGCCGGCCTCCCCGATGACAAGGAGCCGCTCCGCGACGGCGGCACCGGCGCCACCGCCTACGCTGAGGCTGTTGCCGTCCATCTCGCTTTTGTCGTGGAGAAGCTCACCGAGTCCCATTCGACGCTATGCACATGGAGTGCTGCGGTGAAGAATGAACTGGTCGTCAGTACGTTTCGAAGGCAGGCCCTACCGATGACATGGGACTTTGCTGAAGCGAATCCCCTTGCGGATTCAAGCGGCAGTCTTGAAAAGACTACTGAAGCGGTCGCCCACGTTGTTTCGATGACGTTATCCGCCGCAAGAACTGGATATGCGCATCAAGTAGACGCTGCGTCCCAAGGACTCACTCAGGTCAAGATCGTCTCGACCGACCCGCCTTACTACGACAACATCGGATACGCTGATCTCTCGGACTTCTTCTACGTCTGGCTCCGCCGCTCACTGCGGCCCGTCTTCCCCGACCTCTTCGCCACGCTCGCCGTGCCCAAGGCCGAGGAGCTGGTCGCCACGCCTTACCGCCATGGTAGCAAGGAGAAGGCTGAGGCGTTCTTCCTGGGCGGCATGACGCAGGCGATGCACCGCCTCGCCGAACAGGCCCACCCGGCCTTTCCGGTCACCATCTACTACGCTTTCAAGCAGTCCGAGAGCACAGATGAACAGGGCACGGCCAATACCGGGTGGGAGACCTTCCTGGACGCGGTGATCCGTGCGGGTTTCGGAATCAGCGGCACATGGCCGATGCGCACCGAGCGTGGCGCCCGATCAATCGGCATCGGCACGAACGCTCTCGCCTCCTCGATCGTCCTCGTCTGCCGCAAGCGCCCGGCGGATGCGGCGACCGTCACGCGCCGCGACTTCGCCGGCGCCCTCAAGGCCGAATTGGTCCCCGCCCTCCGGCACCTCCAGCGGGGCAACATCGCGCCGGTGGACCTGGCCCAGGCGGCCATCGGCCCCGGCATGGCGGTCTTCACGCGCTACGACAGGGTCCTCGATGCCGCCGGCAAGCCCCTGTCGGTACGGGACGCCCTGGCCCTCATCAACCAGCTCCTCGACGAGGCCCTCGCCGAGCAGGAGGGTGACTTCGACGCCGACACCCGCTGGGCCATGGCATGGTTCGAGCAATTTGGTTCCACCGAGGGGGAGTACGGTATTGCCGAGACCCTGTCGAAGGCTAAAGTAACCAGTGTCGATGGTCTCGTGGGAGCGGGCATCCTCAAGTCCGGCAAGGGTAAAGTCCGCCTCCTCAAGCCGGCCGAACTGCCCGAAGACTGGGACCCGGCCACGGACAAGCGCCTCACGACCTGGGAGATGGTCCACCACCTCATCCGGGTCTTGGAGGCCGGCGGCGAGGGCGCGGCGGCGGCGCTGGTGGCCAAGCTCGGCGCCAAGGCCGAGACGGCCCGCGAGCTATGCTACCGCCTCTACACCCTCTGCGAGCGCAAGAAACGCGCCGCCGAAGCCCTCTCCTACAATGCCCTCGTCCAGAGCTGGCCTGAAATCACCCGCCTTGCCCAGGAGCCCCCCAAGGCCACCCAACAGCCCGCCACCCTCTTCGAGGCGGAAGAAACGGAGTGAGCCGAGGCCGTGACGATGGGATGCTAACGTGCTGATGATGCAACCGATAGCGCTTACAGGCCCTGCCCCGAGGCGACAATGGGAGCAGGGCAGGTTGACAATCTAGCCGGGAGTGGTTAACAATGAGCGGCACCATGGCCGACACCGCGAGCATCCGTCGCCGAGCCCTCGCTCTCATTTCGGAAGACGGCCGAGGTGTGGCCACGAGGCTGACCCGGGAGTTCGGACTCACCCGGCAGGCCGTGAGCAAGCACCTGAAGGCGCTGGGGTCCGAGGGGCTGGTGGAGGCCGAGGGCAGCACCCGGGCCCGCGTCTACCGCCTGGTCCCCCTCGCTTCGGGCCTTCGAACCTATCCCCGGGAGGGGCTCGCCGAGGACGTGGTCTGGCGGGAGCTTTTCGCCCCCGTCGTGAGCGGTCTTCCCGAGAACGTGGTGGATATCTGGCGCTACGGCGTGACCGAGATGGTGAACAACGCCGTGGACCACTCGGGTTCCCCCACGGTGGAGGTCGGGGTCTGGCGCGACGCGGTGAAGACCTTGGGGATGGTCCGCGACTCGGGGGAAGGTATCTTCCTCAAGATCCAGAGGTCCTTCGGCCTTTACGACCCGCGCGAATCCATCCTCGAACTCGCCAAGGGCAAGCTGACCACCGACCCCGCGAACCACACGGGAGAGGGCATCTTCTTCGCCTCGCGGGTCTTCGACTCGTTCCTCATCCGCTCGGGCAGCCTCGCCTTCTTTCACGACAAGTACCCGCTGGATCTCCTGGCGGACCGACCCGAAGGGACCTCGGGAACCACGGTCAACATGTGGCTGGCCAACGACAGCCCCCGCACCCTCAAGTCGGTCTTCGACGAGTTTGCGGCGCCCGAAGAGTACACCTTCGCCAAGACCATCGTGCCCGTCCGCCTGGCCCAGTACGAGGGGGAGAAGCTGGTCTCGCGCTCCCAGGCCAAGCGGCTCTCCATGCGCTTCGAGCGGTTCCGCCACGTGATACTTGACTTCGCCGAGGTGGTGGAGATCGGACAGGCCTTCGCCGATGAGCTATTCAGGGTCTTCGCACAGGCCCACCCACAGGTGGAGCTGAGCGCCGTGAACATGACCCCCGAAGTGGAGCGGATGGTCCAGCGGGCCAGGATCGGCCCGGGCGACACCGCCTGATCCGGGGAATTCGGGGATGGGGAAGAGAACGCCAGAGTGAGGAGCAAGCCATGGCCATCACGAACTACGACCGCGTCGGCAAGGCATTGGATCTGCTCAAGTCCGGGTTAGCGCCCTTCGTCGAGCGCGAGCTGAAGGCCCAGCACGCCCAGCGGTGGCTGGAGTTCGCCCGCGAGGCGGTGGGGCCGACGCAGGAGAAGCTCTTCAGCGGCACCGAGGAGCCTCCGTGGGATGCGGCCTCGCTCCTGGCCGTTCTCTGGAACCAGTGGAACACGGTCTTCAAGAAGACCCTCGGGCAGGCCGAGCGGACCCTGGTCAGCGAGCTGCGGGACATCCGGAACCGCTGGGCCCACCAGAGCACCTTCTCGTCCGACGACGCCTACCGCGCCCTCGACTCGGCCAGCCGCTTGCTGGCGGCCGTCAGCGCACCCCAGGCCGAGGAGGTGGAGAAGCTCAAGATGGAGCTCCTACGCCTGAGGTTCGACGAGCAGGTGCGCAGCGAGAAGCGCAAGAGCGCCGGGACGGCCATCGAGAGCCAGGCGACCGGAACCCTCAAACCCTGGCGGGAGATCGTCACCCCCCACCCGGACGTGGCCTCCGGACGGTACCAGCAGGCCGAGTTCGCGGCGGACCTGTGGCAGGTGCACCTGGGCGAGGGGACCGACGAGTACCGGGACCCCGTGGAGTTTTTCCGGCGCACCTACCTGACGGAGAGCCTGAAAGGCCTCCTGGTGGGGGCCATCCACCGGCTTTCGGGCAAGGGCGGAGACCCGGTGGTCCAGCTCCAGACCAACTTCGGCGGCGGCAAGACCCACTCCATGCTGGCCCTCTATCACCTGTTCTCCGGCGTCTCCCCCACGGAGCTGGCCGGGGTGGACGCGATCCTCCGCGAGGCCGGGACCCAGAAGCTGCCCGCCGCCAAACGGGTCGTGCTCGTGGGGAACAAGATCTCCCCCGGCAACCCCGTCACCAAGCCCGACGGCTGCGTCATCCGCACGCTGTGGGGCGAACTCGCGTGGCAACTCGGGGGGAAGAAGGCCTTCAAGCGCATCCAGGCCGACGACGAGAAGGCCACGAGCCCGGGCGACGCGCTGCGCGAGCTCTTCAAGGAGTACGGGCCTTGCCTGATCCTCATCGACGAGTGGGTGGCCTACGCCCGCCAGCTCCACGACGAGGGCGACCTCCCCGCGGGGAGCTTCGAAACGCAGTTCTCCTTCGCCCAGGTCCTCACCGAATCCGCCAAGCTGGCGAAGAACTGCCTGCTGGTCATCAGCCTTCCCGCTTCGGACACGACGGGGTCCCCCCACACCCAAGCCGACGACTCGGAAGTGGGAGGCCAGCGGGGGCGGCAGGCCCTGGAGCGCTTGCGAAACGTGGTCGGGCGCTTGGAATCCTCCTGGCGGCCTGCCAGTGCGGAGGAGGGGTTCGAGATCGTGAGGCGGCGGCTCTTCGAGCCCCTGGCCGGACCCGACCGGTTCAAGGATCGGGACGTCGTGGCCCAGGGCTTTGGAGACTTTTACCGGAGCCAGCAGCAGGAGTTCCCCCCGGAGTGCCGGACCGCCGACTACGAGAAGCGGATCAAGGCGGCCTATCCCATCCACCCGGAGATCTTCGACCGGCTCTACAACGACTGGTCGACGCTCGCGAAGTTCCAGCGAACCCGGGGCGTGTTGCGCCTCATGGCGGCGGTCATCCACAGCCTCTGGGAAAAGGGGGACCGGAACCCGCTCATCCTGCCGGCGAATATTCCTATCGACGATCCCCGCGTCCAGTTCGAGCTGACCCGCTACCTCTCGGACAACTGGGTACCAGTCATCGAAAAGGACGTGGACGGTCCCGACTCGCTGCCCTTGCGGCTGGACGGGGAGATCCCCAACCTCGGCAAGCACGCCGCCTGCCGGCGGGTGGCCCGGACCATCTACCTGGGTTCGGCTCCCACGGCCGATGCGGCGCACCACGGCTTGGAGGACAGGCAGGTGAAGCTGGGCTGCGTGATGCCCGGTGAATCGCCAGCCGTCTTCGGGGATGCCCTGCGCCGGTTGGCCGGGACTGCCACCTTCCTCTACCAGGACGGAGCGCGCTACTGGTACTCCACCCAGCCCACCGTCACCAAGGTTGCGGAGGACCGCGCCGAACAGCTCAAGCGTGACCCCGACAAGGTGGCCATGGAGGTGGAGAAGCGCATCAAGAGAGACCTGGAAACCAAGGGAGACTTCGCCAGAGTCCACGCGACGCCCCACGCAAGCCAGGACGTGCAGGATGTCTTCGAGGCGGGGCTGGTTGTGCTCGGCCTCGGCCACCCTTACAGCAAGGAACCCTCAAGCCCCGCCGAGACGGAAGCGAAGGCCATTCTGTCTCTCAAAGGGAACGTCCCGCGCACCTATCAGAATGCCCTGGTCTTCCTGGCCGCCGACAAGACGCGCCTGCAGGACCTGGACGAGGCCGTGCGCTCTTTCCTGGCGTGGGAATCCATCTTGTCTGAGAAGGAACAGCTCAATCTGACCCCGCACCAGGTCAAACAGGCTGAGACGCGACGGTCCGCAGCGGATGGCACGGTGAAGGCCCGGCTGCCCGAGACCTACCAGTGGCTCCTGGTGCCCACCCAGCAGACCCCGCAATCGACCGTGGACTGGCAGGCGATCCGGCTCACGGGGCAGGACGCCTTGGCCCTGCGGGCCGGCAAAAAGCTCCGCAACGAGGAGCTTCTCTTCACGGCGCTGGCCGGTACACGGCTGCGCATGGAGCTGGACCGCGTGCCGCTCTGGCGTGGGGACAGCGTCAGTGTCCGACAGCTTGCCGAGGATTTTGCGCGTTATTGCTACCTGCCCCGGCTCAGCGCACCGTCGGTGCTCATCCACTCCATTCGCGATGGAGCCGCCCTGCTCACCTGGGAGACGGATTCCTTCGCCTTCGCCGACAGCTACGACGAGGCTTCCGGTCGGTACAGGGGCATTCACGCGGGACAGCACCTGCCACTCGGAACGGATGACCTTCGCGGGTTGCTCATAAGGGCCGAAGTGGCGCGCAGACAGCTCGACGCCGACTCGACGCCACCCCCAGGTAAGACTACCCCAGCAACGGAGTCCACTGAAACAGACCATTTGCCTCTCGGTACGACAGAAGATGAGAGCGTGCCCACGATTCCTCCACCCCCGCGCCCCAGGCGCTTCTTCGGATCCGTGAGACTCAGCCCCACGCGATTGGGCAAGGACGCGGCCAGCATCGCCGAAGAGGTGGTCGCCCACCTCCAGTCCCAGAAGGATGCCGAGGTTGAGGTGACTCTGGAGATTCACGCCAGGGTTCCCGGGGGGGCTTCAGAGAGCCTGGTCCGCACCGTCACCGAAAACGCAAGGACGCTCAAGTTCGACAGCATGGGGTTTGAGGAGGAGTAGGGGGACGCACCCAACACTCCCAAGTCCACACGGCTTGCGGAGCGCGGCGGAAAGGCCTGGCAAGACACAATGCAGATTGAATGGCCGCATGAGACCTGTATCTTATGCGTCAAGGGAAGCGGTTACCTGGCGGCGGGCATCTATGGTAGCTTCCCTCAGGATTGCAGGCGCCCTTATGACGTGATGGAATCACCTGAGAAAGGTGGACCTGATGGGAGATAGCGCTCACGGTTCGAGAGCCCGCGGGGAAATCGCTCTGTACCGTACGAAGCGCGGCGGTTCCACCCTCGAGGTACGGCTGGAGCGCGAGACTGTCTGGCTGACCCAGGCGCAGATGGCCGAGCTCTTTGGCCGGGAGCGCTCGGTGATCACCAAGCATCTGCGCAACATCTTCCGGGAGGGAGAGCTGCCCGAAAAGGGCAACGTGCAAAATGTGCACATTCCTTCCTCCGACAAGCCCGTGGCGCTTTACAACTTGGACGTCATCATTTCCGTGGGCTACCGGGTCAAATCTTTGCAGGGCACCCAATTCCGCATCTGGGCGACGCGAGTGCTGAAGGACCATCTGGTGAAAGGCTACACGGCGAACGAACGGCGCCCTCTACCGGGCCGACGGCGGCAAGCGCATCGCCGACAATGCCCTCGTGGCGATGACCCTGCTCATCGCCGAGAGCCGGCCCCAGGAAAAGGACCTCCTTTGCCGCGTCCTGGTGAATCTCATCAACAAGAGAAATCCGTGAGCACCCGGCGGCCGGAAGCCGGGCCGGCAGGAGTGTTGGCCGTCCTCGGGTGCCGGCAAAGGGTCCTACGGGCCTTGGAGGGCCCACGGTGCCGATGCGCGTTCGTCGGCCTCAGGCATAACCCGGGTGTCCCGCGGAAACGCAAAGAGGGTAGCAGCCCGAAAAGAGGGTAATAAAGAGGGTACTATGCCAGGAGTCCGCAAGCTGAGGTCGTCTGTGCCGGAGGAGGTCATCCCTCCGGCGAACTTGTGGGAGGTGCTGGAGCGGGGACAGAAGGACACGTTCCCGATCCACACGGCGCTGTGGCTCTTCAAGAACGCTGAGGGCTACCGCGGGTTGTTCACCCACCTCGCGAAGCAAGTGGCTTGACCGTGTCACGATAACTACTTATTATTAGTGACATGAATACAGGGCACGAGATGGACACATCTCTCTCTGATAAGGTCATCGCAAGGATATACGGGTCTGGCAGGGGTAAGGTGTTTACTCCGAAGGACTTCCTGGATCTTGCGAGCCACGACACCGTGCGGCAGATCCTTTCCCGCATGGCCGGGAAAGGCCAGATCCGGCGCCTGATGCGGGGGGTCTATGAATACCCGGAGTTCAGCAAAATGCTCGGCACCCCGGCGAGCCCAGACCCTGATGCGATCGCCCGCGCCATCGCCCGCGCCCATGGCTGGACCATTGTTCCCGCGGGCGAAACCGCGCTCAACATGCTGGGCCTGTCGACACAGGTTCCCGCCCACTGGCAGTACTTCAGCGATGGCCCCACGAAGCGGTACGCGTGGGATGGGGGAAGCCTCGTTCTGAAGCATCGGACGAACAAGGAAACGACGGTGCTTTCGCCCAAGACGGCCTTGGTCGTGCAGGCATTGAAGGCCCTGGGGCAGGCCCATGTGGACGATACCGTGGTGGCGGCGCTCGGCAAGGTGATGGACGCACGCGAGCGCGCCCGGGCGATGAAGGAAGCACGCTACGCCACGTCCTGGGTTTACGAGATCATCAAGCGCCTGGCGGAGAAGGAGGCAGCCCCTCATGCGTGAGATGGCCCGGCGGCCGGAGAAAGATCGACGCGATCTCTTCAGGGCAGCCGCACAGAAGATGGCCGTGCATGAGGCCATCGTCGAAAAGGACTTCTGGGTCTGCTGGGTGTTGGACTACCTGTTCCAGGAGAGCCCGTGGAGGGACCACTTGGCCTTCAAGGGCGGAACGAGCCTTTCCAAGGCCTTCGGGGCCATCGAGAGATTCTCCGAAGACATCGATCTGATCCTGGATTGGCGAACGTTGGGGTATTCCCCTGACGAACCTTGGGCGAAGCGAAGCGCGACGAAGCAAGACGCTTTCGGCAAGGAATCCAACCAGCGCACGGCTGAGTTTCTGGCGCGGGATTTCGTGCCGGCCATTCGTCCGGCCCTGGGCGAACGCCTCGGGACAGGCCTAGAGGTCGAGGCGAACGGGCAAGAGACCCTCATCCCCTATCCCAGAGCTTTCTCGCTCGCGGCCGTCCAGCCGCAGATCCGGCTGGAAATTGGCCCCATCGCCGCCTGGGTCCCGAACGAGCCACGAACGATCCGCCCATACGCGGCCGAACAGTTCCCCCACCTCTTTAGCCAGGCGGAGAGCACGGTACGAACCATCGCGGCGGAACGCACGTTCTGGGAGAAGGCCACCATACTGCATCAGGAAGCCCATCGAGCACTGGCGAAGCCTCTGCCGCCCCGGTACTCTCGGCACTACTACGACCTGTACAGGCTGAGCCGCTCGCCGATTCGCGAGCAGGCACTGGCGCGGATGAATCTCTTGCAGGACGTCGCGCAGTTCAAGATGCGGTTCTATCGTTGCCCCTGGGCCAGGTACGAGGAGGCCAAGCCTGGAAGCCTGAGGCTGCTCCCGCCGGAACACCATGCCGCCGAGCTGCAGAAAGACTATCAGTCCATGCGGGCCATGCTATTTGGTCAGGTGCCGACCTTCGAGGAGATCGCCACGGAGTTGGCCGCCCTGGAGAAACGGATCAATCAGGGTGCCGTCCTCAAGAAGGGGTAAGAGAGAGCACGATGCCAGGTGTTCGCAAACTTCGATCCTTTGCGCCGGAGGAGTTCGACCCTCCGGTGAATCTGTGGGAAGTGCTGGTGCGGGGGCGGAGGGACACGTTCCCGATCCACACGGCGCTGTGGCTCTTCAAGAACGCGCGGGGCGGGAAGGGGGCCTTCGGATACCTGCCCGGGCCCGTGTTCGGGTTCCGGACGCGGGAGCGCGAGGCGAGGCACGCGCCGGGCGACCATCCGGGGCTGACCCTCCAGGCGCTGGCGTGGTTCCTCTGCCTGCCGGCCTTCCGGGTGGGCCATCTTCAGGCGGGACCGACTGCACTGGTCTATGGAGGATTCTCCGAAGGCCTCGCCGATCCGCCGGCTTGCGGCTGACCGAAACGCCGTAATGTAGTGCTCCCCTCCAGTCAAGCCACCTGGTCGCGTCGTTGAGCCCGATACTGCTGCGGACTCAAATAGCCTAGGGACTGGTGCGGCCGCAACTCGTTGCGGCCGACGGCCGGTGGCGGGCATAGGCCGCTACGGGTGAGGGAGGGCCTCCGAAGCGGCGGGCGGGGGGCGCCCGCCCCACGGGGAGAGGCGGACTCCTGTGCGCCGCTATGCGCCTGCAAAGGCCCCCGCAGCCTCGACAGGCGAGGGCGCCTGTCTCTCCCGAAGCGTGTGAGTCCTCCTTCGAAGCATCGCGATCGGGCGATCGCTCCCACAACGGCGGGTTGATCCCAAACACCGTGGAGCCCGGTATGCGGGGCTGGATTCCCGCCCCGGGTCGGGGCCTGGGTAGGGCTTTCCAAGGGAAGGGCGAGACGGTGCGGAGCGGAGGGCCGAGAGGGGGGAGGATCATCCCCTTTGGGGAGCGCCTGGTCGGGGCGAGAGGATTTGAACCTCCGACTCCCTGCTCCCAAAGCTTAGACAGACGACTTGACTAGAGTTGAAAGGTGTTGAATATTAAGGACGTTTGAAGAGGGCGAGTTGACACGGAATGCGAGAAATTGGACCCGGCACTAACATAAAACTAACATCGGCACCGGAGGGCATACCACCCGGCCGCCCTCTGCGGTAAGATCGAACCATCAGGGGCGGGCACCCGGCCGGCCAGCTACCGGCCAGGGCTCGCAGCTCCAGCGAGCGGCCCGCCCCTTCACCCTCTTTGGAGCACCCGGAAGGAGCGCCGGGAATGAGCAAGAAAGCTACCCCCGAGGAAAAGCGATCATTCCACTTTGTCGGCACCCTGTCACTCAAGGACGGCTTCCGGGTGCTCGTGTCGAAGAAAGCGCGGCCACAGCCCCCGCAGCCGCTCCCCCAGGATTTTGAAAACCCCAATTGGGACGAGCCCTTTCCCGCATTCCCACCCACGGGCGAGGCCTGGCAGGAGATGATTGACCGGGACTTTGACCCCGTAGAGGGGGCGCCGATCAATAGCCTTGATGACGCCCTGCTGGCCGGCACCGTTGCGGCCAATGAACGGAAGCGGGCGCGGGAAACGTCGGCCACATACGGAAGGACAGGCGGCCGGGCGAAGCGCGACAAGCGCGGTCCACTCGCCCGGCTGGCGCAGAAGTTTCTTGAGGCCAATCAAAGGGGCCGCTGGAAAACCAAGACGGAACGAACCGGCGCATTTCTAAAGGCCGTTCGCGAGCGGAAGCTTGAAGGACTTCACTGCATTGATTACCGAGAGGAAGCCGGGAGAATCCAGCTCCTTTTTTTGGGGAGCCCGTCTGTTGACTGCACCCGGCGGGCAATCGAAAGGGCTCTTGATCGGGCTCACACATTGCGAGCGGCACCCAGCCAGGACAGATAGAGCCTATTTGTCCCATGACACCCATTGACCCACCATAGACGGCGGATAACCCGTTTATCTCCACATACATAGACAGGCTTTGCGTTGTGTCTACCACGCGCCATGATTAGGGTGGAGGTAGACATGGACCCGATAGCCAAGTTGGACAGCTCCCCCGAATTCGTGAGGGCGGCCGAACTCGCCAGGCGCTTTTCCATCCCGCTTGGGACTGTCCGGCAAATGACCTCGAAGCGCCAGCTTCCTTTCGTGAAGATCGGGCACGCCGTCTATTACCGGCTTGCCGACATCCGCGCCATCTTCGATGCAAGCACCATCGCGGCCCGCGAAACCCTTCGCCCGGACGGCCGGCGGCCGTCGTGACCGGCCGGCTTGCGGCCTGAATAGGAGCGCGCGCCGTGTACACCAAGCTTTTCGCGGACATCCTGCAAAGCAGCATATGGGCCGAGGACGCCGAGACGTGCAAGGTTTGGATCACGCTTTTGGCTCTGGCCAACCCCGACGGCCTTGTCCGGGCCACCGCTCCGGGCATTGCCCATGAGGCGCGAGTGTCCTTGGGGAAGACGCGCAGAGCGCTGGCCCTCTTCGAGTCACCCGACCCCGATAGCCGCACACCGGACAACGAGGGCCGGCGGATCGAGAGAACCGACGGCGGCTATCTCGTTCTAAACTATCGCAAATACCGAGAAATGCAGGACGAGGAGCGGAGGCGCACCCTGGACCGGGAGCGCGCCCGGCGCTATCGGGAGCGCCGCTCCTCCGCACAGAGCGTCACGCCAGAGCGTGACGATAGCGTGACGCGTCACGCAAAATCACAACAAGCAGAAGCAGAAGCAGAAAAAAAGACTTGCGCACCCCCGGTGCGCGCGAGTGGATTTGAGACCTTCTGGAAGGCCTACCCGAGGAAGCGGAGTAAGGGTGAAGCGGAAAAGGCCTGGAAGAAGCTTCACCCCGATGCAGACCTGCTCCGGGCTATCCTTGCGGCCATCGAACGGGCCAATCGCTCGAAGGACTGGCAGAAAGACGATGGGGCGTTCATCCCTTACCCCGCAAGCTGGCTCAATGCCAAAGGCTGGGAAGATGAACTGGGCGCCGCGCCAGCTCCCATTGATCCTTTGATCTACTTTCGGGCGCCTCGTGGTGAGGGGGGACTTGCGTGAAGCCTCTGCCTGTGCCCATTGAAGCCGAGCGCGCACTCCTCGGTGCCGTGCTCCAAAAGAACGCCCTCACGGCTACGGCCGAAGGCCTCCAGGCCGACGACTTCGGCCTGCCGGCTCACCGGCGCGTCTGGCGCGCAATTCTTGCGTGCGCTGGCGACGGCGCCGACGTGGTGAGCGTGACTGACCACCTACACCGGGCGGGCGAGCTTGAAGCCGTGGGAGGTGCGGAGACCGTTTCAGGCCTCGTGGACGGTGTGCCCCGGCTTTCCTCGGTGGCTCGTTACTCCGCAATCATCCAGCAAGATGCGCAGCGCCGGCGGATTATCGAGGGGGCGCTGCGGCTCGGCACCATCGCACAGGAGCGAACCGCCGAAGAAGCCCTTCAGGAGCTGCAACGGCTGTCCGGTGAGACCTCGGCGCGGTCCGCTGGCGGCGTATACTCCGCCAAGCGTTGGGCAGACGAGGAAGAGACCGATTTCCGGCGTCGGCTGGAAGGGAAGGCGCCGGGGCTTCCCACGGGCCTCCATGATCTTGACGGGCTCCTAAGCCCTGGCCTCCAACCGGGGGAGCTGTGGTTTGTCGGCGCGCGGCCGTCTGTAGGCAAGACCAGCTTCTTGCTCTTGCTCCTTGACCGCAACGTGAGGCGTGGGCGCCGGTGCGTTCACCTCGCCCTAGAAATGGGGGCAGTCCGCAACCTGTGGCGACTCCTCAGCATCCGTTCCGGCGTTCTCCTTGCCAGTATCAGGAAGCCGGTGGAGATGGACGAGGCGCAGCGGGAGGCCTACAGCCGGGCATGGGCAGAACTCCACGAGGCGCCGAACCTCGCTTTCCATGACTGCCCCGGCGCCAGCGTTGACGAGCTGGCGTGGCGCATCCGGCAGGCCAGGGAAGCGCTGGGAGGCCTGGACCTCGTGACGGTGGACTATTTCCAGTTGATCGATTTCGGACGGGCTGAAAGCGGATATGAGGGGCGCACCTTGACGGCTCAGAAGCTCGCGGCGTTGGCCGTACGGGAGCGCGTGGCCCTCGTGGTGGGCTCCCAGCTCAACCGAGGCGCTGAGACCGATTCCGAGAGAGACCGCCCGACGCGGGCAGACCTCGAAGGGACCGGGCGGCTTGAGCAAGTGGCCTCTGGTGTCCTCCTCCTTCATCGGTGGAACCGCCGCAGCGGTGATCCAATCACGCCCGGCGAGATTATCGTGGACAAGAACCAGGACGGCCGGCTCGGTATCGTGAGGGCCGAATACTTCGGCCCTTGTGCCCGCTGGCAGGGTGCGCCATGACAACCACCGCCACTAACACCAGACTAACACTCGGAATTACGGGGCGACTCTACCCCTTATCCCACAATGCTTTCCAGTCCATGACCCATTGTCTCTCTAGCAGGCCTCGCAGCCTAAAGAGGACCGAAAATAGGAGTAGGCCATGAAAACACCGGCAGAACTCGCGGTTCACGTCCTCGCCGAATTGCAGGCCGCCGGAATCAGAGTTGAGCGGCAGGGCTCCAACCTCTACCTTTCCCCGGCGGAAAGCGTCCCGGCCGACCTGCTAGTCGAGGCCAGGAAGGTCAAACCGGACCTTTTGCGGCTGGTACCCGAGCCCGCGCCGGTTGTCTGCATCGCCTGTAAGGGCCGGGACTTCTGGCGGGGCATCGTCCGCTACACCGACGGCACCGAGGCCCCCGGTCCGTGGATTTGCTCTCGGTGCCACCCCCGGCCAAAAAACGACGCGCTAGGAGGCCCCACGTTCAGCGAAACCACCAAGGGCAAGAAGGTAATTGCCCCACCCCAGAACCAGAAAGGAGCGTGAACTATGGCCAGAATCGAACGCAAGGACGGCGGAGTCTACATTCACCCCACGCAGCGGATGCCCGACGGTGCGCCGCCTTTGCCCTCCATTGAGGCGTTTAAGCAGGCGGACCAGGAGGCGTTGGCCCGCCGGGTGAAGCAATCCAACCCGGGGCCGAAGCGTGGCGCCGACTTTCCCGACCACGGGCAAGACCCCGCCCTCGGAGGCTGAGAATGAAGGCCGCAGAGGCGATCATGACGGAAGACACCCTGGCCCGGCTCGCGGAGGAGGTTTCCACGCGTGAGCGCTCGGTAGAGGCGGCAAAGCAGCACCTCGTCGATGTGGAGGCCCGGCAGAAGGCCGCATCGGTGGAGCTGGCGGCTCTCGAAGCGGCTCAGGGTGAAGTGGAAACCGCCCTTGCCGCGGAGGGCGCTGATGACGGAGCCGAAGAACGTCTTCGATCTACCCTCGCCGCCGCTGCGATGGGACGCGCACGGCTAGCGGGCCTGGGCAAGATGTGCGAAAGGGCACAGGCCGCACTGGATGAGGCCGCCGCCAGCCTCAATGCTGCGAAGGCGGCCCACGAGGAGCGTCGGCAGTGGGAATGGAGGGAACAGCACCTAGCGGCCGTCGCTAAGGTTATCGAACAGAACGCGAAGGCCGCGGACCGGGTCTGCGAGCTGGCATTAGAGATCAACACCCTTCTCGGCCGGATCGTCCTCTCAAGCGCCCGTGCTCAGCACCTTCGGGAGAAGGAGTGCGGCTGTAGCCCCCGATTCTCATATGGGGGCCTTTCCCAACCCGGCTCCGAGGGTGACACAGTGCGGTATCAGGCATACTCCCGGCTCGCATCTGAGGCCGATAACCTCCTTCGCAGCCTGAGCCGAAAGTTGACCGCGAAAATCGAGGGGACCAACCTCCGGATTCTCGCTTACTACGAGGGGGCCGGGTCCGACCTCATAACACCCATGGCCGACGCGTCGGCCATCCCCGGCTGCGGTGGCTCCTTCATCCAGTCACGGCCATCGGCGGTTCAGGTAGCCTCGCCAGAGGCGGTTGGCTTCTGAAAAGGAAGCCCGCCGTCCGCTTGGGGGGGCAGAACATTCTGCCCCCCCCTCTCTCTAGGAACCACCACGACGAATGAAACGGGGGTGGCCTGTATGTTCTAACGGGCCGCTCTCTTTTCGTCGCCTACGGGTCTTCTGGCGGCGGCTCCGGTCCGCGATGTCCCCACGCACGTGGGGGTGAACCGCGCATCGGCCCCCTGTTGTTGAGTGTTGCAAGGGGGAGGGGCCGCCCGCCCCGGAGCACACGACACCCCCCTATATCTTGTGGTTGGCCCCCTGGGCATAGGATATACGATAGCTAAAAGTGAAGAGAGTCTTAGTTGGCATATCGATACGATTTAACATAATAGTTATTATCGGACACTGCTTTCTTGCCTCTTACGCGCGCGCGAAGACACTTGACGCGCACCCTATGCAACGTTATATTCTCAAGTGGAAGGAGGGCTCCGGATGCCCGTTGACTTGGACAGCCTTCTTGGGAAGGCCTACAGCGTGGAGGAGGCGGCCGGGATTCTGAGTATCAGCGCCGAAGCCGTTCGGCGTCTCATCCGGCGCAAGCTCCTCAAGGCAGTGCGACCCGAGGCGCGGCGGAACTACACCATTCTTGGGGAAGACCTCGTGCTCTACCTCACCGCCGGGAAGGGCACTTCCACCATGGCCGCCATTGAGGCCCACCGGGTAAAGGCGCGGCTGGGAAAGGTGCTGGCCAAGGCGAAGCCGCGGACGATCACCGAAGCCTAGAGGGGGGAAGCGGTGGCAACCCAACAGAGGCGCGAAAAAGGCATTCTGGTCTTACCGGACGGCCGGTGCCGGGCCTCGTGGATGTACGAGGGCCGATGGGTTCGGAAAATTTGCCGCAACCGCACCGAGGCCCGCGCGTTGCTCCAAAGCGTTCGCGGGCAGATCATAGACGATCACTTCCGGGACCGCCGCAAGGAAGTGCATACGTCCTTCGAGCAAGCCGTTAAGCGCTTCCTGGAGTGGTCGGAAGCCAACTGCCGCGCCTCCACGTTCAAGATGGACCGGTGGGTTGCCGACTCGTGGAAGGCCTCACCCTGCTTCAAGGGACGAACCCTGGACAAGATCACGGGCGGCGACGTGGAACGGTACAAGATCGAACGCATGAAGGAGGCGGCTCGGGACACCAAGAGCAAGGCAGGAGAGAAAGAGGGCGCCGCGCCCCGGCTGGTCGGTAAGCGCTGCGTGGATATTTCCCTTGCCCGGCTCAAGCGGCTCTTCACCCTGGCCGGCCAGTGGGGCCTCGTGGACGGCAACCCCGCCGCAAAGGTGAAACTCTTCCGCGAAGACCCCCGCCGCGTTCGGTTCCTCACTGACGATGAGGAGGAGCGTCTACTCAAGAAGTGCTCGCCCTACCTTCGGCGCATCGTGCTTTTCGCTCTGCATACGGGTACGAGGCGGGGCGAGATTCTCGGCCTTACCTGGCGCGACGTTGACCTACCGAACGCCGTGGCGACGATCCCGGCGACGCGGGCCAAGGGGAAAAAGGACCGTCACGTTTTCTTGAACGAGGTGGCCCTTTCGGTCCTGCATGAACTACCCCGGCCTATCAATACGGGCGCCCTCGTCTTCCCCAATGGGGACGGGGGCACACAGGCCAACCTTTCCCGGCAGTGGCGAGCGGCGATCACGGCCGCGAAGATCGAGGACTTTCGGTTTCACGACTTGCGGCATACGTTCGCAAGCCGGGCGATCATGGCCGGCGCGGACCTTGCCGTTGTGCGGGAGCTTTTGGGGCACAGGGACTTCGAGACGACCCTCCGCTATGCCCACCTCGCCCCAAAGATGCTCATGGACGCCGTGGCCGTTCTCGCGGTCCGGCACTCACAAAAAACTAACATCGGAAATTCTGAGGGCGGCTGAAACCTGGTCGGGGCGAGAGGATTTGAACCTCCGACTCCCTGCTCCCAAAGCAGGTGCGCTACCAGGCTGCGCCACGCCCCGACGGGACCAGAATACCCGTTCGGCGGCGCGGGTGCAACGCGGGCGGGGTGGGCGGGGTGCGTGTAGCGGTGTGCGCGTGGCGGAGTGGGTGGCGCGGGCGGATGAATCGACATAGGTAGGCCCTCGCGGGCTTTCCCTGTCACACCACCGTGCGTACGGGTCCGTACACGGCGGTTCGACGGGTTGAGCTTACACTTCACGCCAGTGAAGGCAGGCCAAGGCGTTTGAAGAAGGCGTTGGGAAAGGCGCAGGTAAGCGCCGGACTGTGGCTGATGCGCCAGGGGCTATGGGAGCTTCCGGCGGTTTGCGCCGCCAGGTCCTTCCCAACACCCCGTGCTCTGAGTTCCCGGAATCTCACGCGCCCGCGCTTCCATCGTTTCCAGATGAGGCTTCTGAGCCGCCGCCGGAGCCATTCGTCTTGCTCTTTCAGCACCGAGGGTGTTTGGCAGAATCCGAAATAGGCCCGCCATCCTCGGAGGTACTTCGCCAGTTCCTCGATGATCCGCTCCAGCCTTGCTCCCCTGGTTCGCCGCGTTAGTTCCCGCACTCTTGCCCGGAAGCGATAGAGGGCCTTCGGCGCAATCCGCCGCCTCGGCTCCTTCCCGCCCGTGAAACTGAAGCCCAGAAACTTACGCTCTTTTGGTTTCCCCACCGCGCTTTTATCCTTGTTGACCTTGAGCCGCAGCTTCTTCTCGATGAAACGGCCGATGCTTTCCATCACCCGCTGCCCCACGCGCTCGCTTCGCACGTAGATATTGCAGTCGTCCGCATAGCGCACGAACCGGTGTCCGCGCTTCTCAAGTTCCTTGTCCAGTTTGTCCAGCACGATGTTCGACAAAAGCGGCGATAGAGGCCCGCCTTGCGGCGTCCCCTCATCCACCGGCTTGACCAGGCCGTCTTCCAGCACTCCCGCGTTCAAATACCCCCGCACCAGCTTGAGCACCCGCTTGTCCGTGACCCGCTTCGCAATCTCGTTCATGAGGTCGTCATGGTTTACGCGGTCGAAAAACTTCTCCAAGTCGATGTCCACGACAATCCCGCATCCTTGCCGGATGTAGCCTTGCGCGCGTTCAACGGCCTGGTGCGCCGAGCGGTGAGGGCGAAAACCGTAACTGGAGTCCGAAAACGTCCCGTCCCAGAGAGCTTGCAGCCTTTGCAGCAAAGCCTGTTGTATGAACCGGTCCAGCACCGTTGGAATGCCCAGGTCCCGCATTCCGCCGTCCGGCTTCGGTATCTTCACCCGAAGCACTGGCTGGGGTTTGTACCGGCCCGCAAGCAGCTCTTCCCGTATCCGCGGCCAATGGGCTTTCAGGTATTCAGGAAGCTCCCGGCAACTCATCCGGTCCACTCCCGCGCACCCTTTGTTCGCCATCACCCGCTTCAATGCCTTCCTCAGGTTCTCCGCTTCAGCCACCTCCTCCATCAGACGCTCGGTGTTTGCCGGGCTTTCGGGCTCGCTTCCCGCAGCAAACGGTTCGGCCCCTTCGTCCACGCGCCTCGGGGCTTCACCCTCTAGCGCGGGCTCGAAGGCCAGCACTCCCTGGATTTTCCGCCGCTCTGCATCCGGCATGACCGCGTCCTACTTGCCTCTCCCACCGTTCGGGCCTTCGGGGAACCACTCCCCTACTATGCCCTCTGCTGACTCCTGCACCGCGATCAAGGCTCCTCACGGCACCCTCAGTCCCAATTCCGGGACACGACGCAGGCCTCCCGGGGTAAGTCCAGCCGCCTTCAGCGCGCAACCGCCGGATTTACGCTCTGCGCCCTTGATGGATATGGACTTTGCGGTCCTTTGCCCGCTCGTCCGGCGCTCACGCCTCCTATCCGGTTCTTGTCCATCGGCTCGCGCGTTTGCTCCACGCTTCCTTCAGACCCCACCTCGCGGTGACGCCCTTGCGCTTCGCTAGCCCTTCACCTCCATCAGGTTGGGCAGGGGACTTTCACCCCCAAGCTGCTGAACATGCCCGGCAATCGACATAGGTAGGCCCTCGCGGGCTTTCCCTGTCACACCACCGTGCGTACGGGTCCGTACACGGCGGTTCGGTGAGTTGTGCGGTCACACCCGCATGGGTGTCCCCGCCGGGCTTTCGGTTTCGATGCCCGTGCCAGATGCTTCGGCCCTTCACTCCACATGCCTTCGGGCTTCACCCTCCAGCACCGCTTCGAAGGCCAGGTCACCCTGGATTTTCCGCCGCTCTGCATCCGGCATGACCGCGTCCTACTTGCCTCTCCCACCGTCCGGGCCTTCGGGGAACCACTCCCCTACTATGCCCTCTGCTGACTCCTGCACCGCGATCAAGGCTCCTCACGGCACCCTCAGTCCCAATTCCGGGACACGGCGCAGGCCTCCCGGGGTAAGTTCAGCCGCCTTCAGCGCGCAACCGCCGGATTTACGCCCCGCGCCCTTGATGGATATGGACTTCGCGGTTAGTGGCCCGCTCGTCCGGCGCTCACGCCTCATATCCGGTTCTTGTTCATCGGCTCGCGCTTTTGCTCCACGCTTCCTTCAGACCCCACCTCACGGTGACGCCCTTGCGCTTCGCTAACCCTTCACCTCCATCAGGTTGGGTAGGGGACTCTCACCCCCAAGCTGCTCAACATGCCCGGCACACCACAAAGGAAACCGGGGGCACGGGGCCCCCGGCGTATAGGGAAGGAAAGAGGGATGCAGGAAGCAGGCCGGCCTCCACGCAGGAGGGAGGTGGTTGCCACTCATGAAAGATGCAGGAAGAGCGAGGAGGTAACAGCCGCTTGCCGGCGGCGGCCGTGAGGGCATCTATCCGCGCCGGCGGTCCTTGCCGTCCATGGCGACGGCCCTGCACATCTCGTAGAGGCGGGAGCGCGTGGGGGTGCCGATGCGCTCCTCCAGCGTGGAGACCCCGGAGCCGGGGCCGTCGGGGAAATTGCTCGTGCAGAGGGTGGGCTTGAGCCGGTTGTAGCGCTGGCTGATGAGGTAGTGGAGGGTGTCCTGGGCCCACGGGCTGTTGAGGCAGCCCAGCTCGTCGATGAGCAGGAGCGGGGCCTCCACCAGGGGGCCCATGATGTCGTACTCGGTGGCCTCGGCCTCGCGGTTGTTGTAGGTGTTGCGGATCTCCCGGTAGAGGTCGTTGAGGTCCACGAAGAGGGCCGGAAGGCCCTTGCGCATCACGACCTCCATGAGGATGGCCACCGCCAGGTGCGTCTTGCCGACACCGCAGGGGCCGATGAAGAGCAGGCCGTTCTTCTCCTCCGGCACGGCGGGGAAGTTCTCGGCGTAGCCGCGCGCGATGGTGAGGGCCTCGTCCTGCCCCGTCCCGGGCTCGGGGCGGTAGCGCTCGAAGACGTACTTGAAGCGGTAGCGCTCGGGGATGCCCGAGGCGGCCATCCGCTCTCCCGCCCGCTCCGTCACGCGGCACTGGCAGGGCTTGGCCACCAGGCGGCCCTCGTCCTCCTCCACCAGGTATCCGTGCCCGCCGCAGAGGGGGCACCCGGAATTCGTCATGGCCTCTCCCCTTCCCGGGGCCCTCCCAGGAACCGCTGCTCGATCCAGGATCCCAGCGCCTCCACCTCCTCCAGTCCGAAAACCGGCACGGGCAGGGGGGCGGGAAGGTCCGTCGCCAAGGCTACCAGGGTCTCGTCGCCCAGGCAAAGGGGCTGGGAGGAGAGGGCGCTCCGCACCACCTCGATCTTGAGCCACCGCCCCGTCTTGTAGCCCTCGGTGATCACCAGGTCCATGCCCCGGAAGAAGCGCTCGATCACCGCCTCGCGCTCGGGGGGCTCGTCGAGGCGCTCGCGCAGGGCCAGTTCGGTGGTGCCGGCGATGACGACGCGGCGCGCGCCGGCCTCGAAGTGGCGGTAGGTGTCCTTGCCCTCGTGGTCCATGGTGAAGCCGTGCACGTCGTGCTTGAGCGTGCCCACGCGCCACCCCCTCGCGGAGAGCCACGGCAGCAGCTTGACGATGAGCGTGGTCTTGCCCGAGTTGCTGCGTCCCACCACGGAGAGCACGAACGGCCGGTCAGGCATGGCGCTGGCTCCTGGGTTGAATCGGAACGGCTCCGGGGCCCGACTCGCCTCCGGCGCCTCTGGTGATTGTCCCATACCGGACCGAGGGGGCCAAGGGGCCGGAGCCGGTCCGCGCGGCTCGACGGGTCGCCCGCTTCGTCCGGGCCGCCCGCGGTGTTATGCTCGGGCCCGGAGGCCCCTCATGCGAATTCGCCTGCTGTTTGCCGCCCTGCTCGTGGCCTGCGCGGCGGTGCTGGTGCTGGCGCAGGCCCGGCGGGTGTCTCTCCGCTCCGCCTGCGGGCCCGACTGCCGGCCGGAGGCGGGCACCATCGAGGTGCCCGCGGGGATGCGCGCGGAGGCCTTTCGGGTGGACGACCTGGTGGCGGGGGCCTGCTGTACGGGAGGAGGAACGCGCCGCCTCGCCGGATTTTCCATCCGCCGGGGCGCCCAGACGGTGCTCATCTATTATATGCGGCCCAGAGGCCCCGTCTCGGACCCCGTGCCTCTCGATTCGCTCACGCTCTCTGAGGGGCGCTACGAGTTCCGCGTGGTCTCGGCCCGAGGCGCCTCCGCCGCGATCTCCTTCGATCTGGTGGCTACGCAGGAATCGCCGCGGCGCTGAGGGACCCGCGGAGGCCTCAGCCCTCCTTCGCGGCCCCGTCCGGCTCCTTCTGAATCCCGTACTCCTTCATCTTCCGCCAGAGCGTGACCCGGCTGATCCCGAGCCTCTGGGCCGTGCGATTGATCTTCCAATCGTTGGCCTCCAGGAGCTTCAGGATGAGGTCCCGCTCCAGGCTCTCGAGGGGCGAGTGGATCTGGAAGAACTGGGGGTTCGGGACCTCCTCCACGGGGGTCGCGAGGGGCAGGTCGCGGAGCCGGATGGTGCCGTCGCGGCTGCGGATCGCCGCGTGCTCGATGAGGTTCTCCAGCTCCCGGATGTTGCCGGGGAACTTGTACTCGATCAGCCGGGCCACGGCGTCGGTCTCGATGCCCTCGATGTGCTTGGAGGGCATCTTGGCGGAGACCTTCTTCAGGAAGTGGTCCACGAGCAGGGGGATGTCCTCCTTGCGCTCCCTCAGGGGCGGCAGGTGGATGCGGAAGACGTTGAGGCGGTAGAAGAGGTCGCGGCGGAAGCTGCCGTCCTCCAGCGCCGCCTCCAGCTCGCGGTTGGTGGCCGCGATGACCCGGGCGTCCACGGTCACGCTCTTGGACGAGCCCACGCGCTCCAGCTGGCCCTCCTGCAGGACGCGCAGGAGCTTCACCTGGGTGGCCGGCGGCACCTCGGCGATCTCGTCCAGGAAGATGGTGCCCCCGTGGGCCATCTCGAACCGGCCCATCTTGTCCGCGATGGCCCCCGTGAAGGCGCCCCGCACGTGCCCGAAGATCTCGCTCTCGAGGATCCCCTCGTTGAGGGCGGCGCAGTTGACCTTGACGAAGACCCTGTTCTTCCTGAGCGAGTTGTAGTGGATGGCGTTGGCCACCAGCTCCTTGCCCGTCCCGCTCTCGCCCGTGATCATGACGGTGGAATCCGTCTCGGCCACCATCTGGATCAGCTCGAAGACCTCGCGCATGGCCTTGTTCTTGCCGACGATGTTGGAGAAGGCGAAGCGCTCCTCGGCCTTCTCCTGGAGCTGGTAGAGCTGGGTGATGTCGGTGAAGAGCTCCACGCCGCCCACCACTTTGCCGGCCTCGTCCCTGAGCAGCAGCACGTTGGTGACGCAGCGGATCTGCTGGCCGGACTTGGTCTGGTACCACATCTCCACGCCCTTGAGGTCCCTGTCGAGCTGAATGGCCTGCGTCATCGGACAGCTGAACTCGCACTCCGAGCTGTGGGTGACGGTCTTGCAGCGCTTCTCGACGGCCTCCCCCTCGGCGTAGCCGAGAAGGTTCCTCGCCCGCTCGTTGATGAAGACGATCTTGCGCTCGAGGTTCGTGACGATCACCCCGTCGCTCAGGTTCTCCAGGACTTTGAGGGCGTGCGGGTCACGGATCAGGTCGTTCAAGGATCTCCCTCACCTCCTCCGCCACCGCGCCGGCCTCCGGGCCGGAACACCGGTGGAAGGCCGTGCCGCCCTTGCAGATCAGGACGTTCGGGCCCTCGCCGCACATGGACAGGCACGACACGAAGGAGAGCTTCACGCTCTGGGCCGGAAAGTCCCGGAGCACCTGCTTGATGGCCACCCGGAGCCGGTCCGGGGTTCCCCTCTTCGAGCAACTGTCCCCCTTGCAGACGAAGACGTAGACCCGCTCGGTGCGCTCGCTCTTCTCGCCCGTGGATTCCATGCTATCACACCCGCGCCGCGCCGATGGCGCGGGGCAGTGCCTCCAGGAACGCGTCCAGTTCTTCCGGGACCGTCCCCCGCCCGAGGCTGACCCTGAGGGCGCCGGCCGGTGCGAGGTCCGCCACCCCCATGCTTTCGAGGACCGCCGGGGCGCCGCGCCGGCCGCTGTGGCAGGCCGAGCCCGTGGAGAGGGCGAAGCCCTCCGCATCCAGCCGCTCCACCAGCGCGGCCGCGTCCGCTCCGGGAATGGCGAAGAAGGTCGTGTTGGGAAGCCGCGCGGCCCGGTCCCCGAAGAGGACGGCGCCGAAGCGGCCCACGAGCTTGCTTTCGAGGCGGTCCCTCGTGGCACTGAGGGCCGATGCCGCCCCGAGCCCGTCCAGGGCCAGGCGCGCGGCGATGCCCATGGCCGAGACGAGGGCGACCGCCTCCGTGGAGGCCCTGCGCCCGCGCTCCTGGCCGCCCCCCATCAGGAGCGGGTGCACGGGGGCGCCCTCCCGCACGATCAGGGCGGCCACGCCCTTGGGCCCGTAGAACTTGTGGGCCGCCACGCTCAGGTAGTCGGGCCCAGCCGAGCCCCAGGGGGAGGCCACCTTGCCCATAGCCTGCACCGCGTCGGTGTGGAAGAGGGACCCCCACCTCCGGCACGCGGCTCCGACCGCCTCCACGGGCTGGAGGACGCCGGTTTCGTTGTGCGCCGTCATCAGGGAGACCACGGCCACGTCCTCGCCCATGAGAGCGTCCATCCGCGGCAGGTCCAGACGGCCGAGGGGGTCTACCGGAAGCTCCTCCACCTCGCCCCCCATGGCTTCGAGGCGCTCGCGCTGGCCGATGACCGACGGGTGCTCGATGGCCGACATGAGGACCCGCCGCCGCCCCGACCGGCCGGCCACGGCGGACTGGAGGGCCAGGTGGTTGGCCTCGGTCCCCGAACCGGTGAAGACCACCTCGCCGGGCAGGGAGCCCACGAGGGCGGCCACCTCGCCGCGCGCGCGCTCCAGCACCTCCCGGGCCACCCTGCCCTCCCGGTAGCCGCTGGAGGGGTTGGCGAAACACTCCCCCAGGCGGGCCTGAAGGTCGGCGAGCGCCTCGGGAGCGATGGGAGTGGTGGCGTTGCAGTCCAGGTAGATCCGGCCGCCGGGGAGTCTCATGCGCGTCAGTTGTCCGCGTAGAAGAAGCGGTCCAGCTCCTCCTCGATCTTGCGGATGTGACCGCGCTCCTCCTCGGCCATGGCCTGGAGCGTCACCTTGGCGGCCGGGTGGTTGACGATGGCGCAGGCCTCCTCGTAGAAGCGCAGCGCCTCCTTCTCCTTTTCCAGCGCCATACGAAGGATATCGGCAGGACTCATATTGGGATCCATGGGCCCCTCGCTTTCCAAGGGTGGATTCTAGCGGTTTTGCCGCCGCGACGCAAAGTGGGGGGATTGGGGCGGGGAGGTGGTGAGGGGATGAGCGATGAAGGAATTAGGCGATTGAGCAATTGCGCGATGCAGCGATTAGGTGGGGAGGGAGAGAAAACCGCCTTTGCGCCTCGCTTCATTGCTTCTTGCTTCATCGCTTCTCGCTTAATCGCTTCATCGCTTCATTGCTTTCCACGTCTCCGCGCCCCCTTTGGGCGTCTCCCCTTGCACCGTCATTCCGGCTTGTCCGGAATCGGATTCTGGACTCGCTTCGCTCGCCAGAATGACGGGAAAGGGAGGCGGCCATTTGCCCGTCGGCCCATCTCCGTCCCGCTTCATCGCTTCATCGCCTAATCGCTTCATCGCTTCATCGCTTAATCGCGTCTTGCTTAATCGCCTAATCGCTTCTCGCTTAATCGCTTCTCGCTCAATCGCTTCCCACGTCTCGCGCTCACGCCTCCGCCTTCAGCAGGATGCGCCGGCCCTCGCCGTCGCGGCGGGTCCACTTCCGGTCGTCGAGGGCCTCCAGGAGCGGCATGGCGTACTTGCGCGTGATGCCCAGCAGGTCTTTGAATTCCGGGACGGTGATGGCGCCCCCGTGAGCGGCGGACCAGGCCAGGAGGAGGTCCCGGAGGCGGGCGAGGGTCTCGGAGGCCAGGAAGCAGTCGCCGCCGAAGCGGACCACCTCTCCCGACTCGGCCAGAAGGGGCAGGACGCTGCGCACCTCGGGGCCCCAGGCCGCCTCCAGCTCCCTGCCCGTCTGCACGGGGTTCTCGCGGCTCGCCAGCGCGGCGCGCACCCGCTGGGCAGCCTGGCGCTGCGCCGGCGTGAGCTGGGCCGTGTAGCCCGCGAGCCGGAGGCGGTCGCCCTCGGCCTCCAGCCGCCCGGCCTCCACGAGGGCGGAGACCAGGTCTGCCCCCCGTTCGGCGCCCAGGACCCTGAGCCAGCGCCCGAGCAGCTCCTGGCGAGGGACCCAGGTCACCGGCGATCCGCCCTGGACCTTCGACTTCACCCACGCCTCGGCGCGCCGGAGCCAGGCCTCCGCCTCGGCGCCGTCCAGCCACCAGCGGCCCTCGCCCCATCGCACCAATCGTCCGGAGGCTTCGGCCCTCCTCGCCTCGATCTCCAGCAGAGGCAGGGTCACGCCCAGCCGCGCCGCCACCTCCTCCGGGTCCGTTCCGGCTGGGCCGGCCTCGATGAGGAGGCCCGCCAGACCGTCACCCCCGGCCAAAGCCGCGGCGCTCCGGGCGTCGCGCTCCCTCTGCCAGCGGCACTTCCTGCGCGCGATCATGAGCACCTCGCCGCCGGCCACCGTGCGCACCGGCGAGGGCAGCCGGAGGATGAAGCGGTCCCCCGGCCAGGCGGCGACCTCCTCGGCCATCCTGAGCTGGGCCAGCCCCTCCTCGCCCGGCGCCAGCTCCTTCCGCGCCCGCACGTGGAGGTGCGCCTCCAGCTCCTGCGTGTGGAGGTGGAGCGTGCAGAGCACTCCCGACCGCAGGGGGATCCTCGCCGACGGGAGCACGCGAACCCGGACCGTGAGCAATCGCGCGGGGCTGACCGAGCCCGGCGAGGCGGCCAGGCAGCCCCGCCGCAGGTCCTCGTGCTTGAGGTCGGGCAGGTTCACGGCGACGCGCTGGCCGGCCGCCGCGCGCTCCACGGGGCGCCCGAAGATCTGGAGGCCCCTGACCCGGCTCGAACCGCCCCGCGGGTAGAGCCGGACCTGCTCCCCCACGGCCAGCGCCCCGTCCACGCACGTTCCCGTCACGACGGTTCCGAAGCCCTTCACCGGGAAGACCCGGTCCACGGGGAGGCGGAAGGGGCGGTCCTTGGGCGGCTCGGGGCACGACTGGGCCTGCCTGAAGAGCTCCTCGGCGAGCGCCCGCACCCCCTCGCCCGTGGCGGCGCTCACGGGAACCACGGGCAGGTGGCCCAGGCCGTGCGCGGCCAGGAACTCCTCCAGTTCGAGCTGGGCGATCCCGCGCGTCTCGGCGTCCACCAGGTCGATCTTGTTCAGCGCCACCACGCCGCGCCTCACCCCGAGGAGCTCCAGGATCTCGGCGTGCTCGACGGTCTGAGGCATGACCGATTCGTCCGCCGCCACCACCAGGAGGCAGAGGTCGATGCCGGTGGCGCCGGCCAGCATGTTCTTGATGAAGCGCTCGTGCCCCGGCAGGTCCACGAAGTGGAGCGTGCCCCGCTCCGTGGCCAGGGTGGCGAAGCCGATGTCCAGGGTGATGCCGCGGCGCTTCTCCTCCTCCCAGCGGTCCGCGTCCGTGCCGGTCAGCGCCTTGACCAGGAGGGTCTTGCCGTGGTCGATGTGCCCCGCCGTGCCGACGACGACGTCACGCATGGGGCCCGCTCCACGCGGCCAGGTGGACATCGGCGGAGGAGCCGCGGGGCGGACGCCCCCGCCCGCCGCGGCGGCGAACAGAAGGAGTCGCGGCCGAGGGCGGCCGCGCCACGGCCCCGTGCGTCGGCGGTGCAAGACGCAAGAAGCCAGACTCAAGAGCCACCGATACCCTTCTTTCCCTAATCACCTAGTCCCCTAGTCCCCTAGTCCCCTAGTCCCCTAGTCCCCTAGTCCCCTAGTCCCCTAGTCCCCTAGTCACCTAGTCACCTACTCCCCTAGTCCCCTAGTCCCCTAGTCACCTAGTCACCTACTCCCCTAGTCCCCCAAAACACCGTAAGGCCCGTGTCGCCGTACTTGTACGAGCGGCCTCGTTCCAGACCCGCGGGCGTTTCAGGCGGCCTCTTGAGGGCGTGCTCCACCACGAGGACGCCCCCGGGCGCGAGGAGCCCGGATTCCCCCAGGCCCGCCAGGAGATCCGGCCAGCGGGGATCGGCGTAGGGTGGGTCGGCGAAGATGACCGCGGCGCGGAACCCTTCGGCACCCAGGAGCCTGAGGGCCCTGGCGGCGGGCAGGGGCAGGACCCGGGCCATCTCGGTCACGCCGAGCGATTCCATGTTTCGCCGCAGCGCGGCGACGGCCTGCCCGCGCTCCTCCACGAAGACCACCGGGCGGGCACCGCGGCTCCAGGCCTCGATCCCCACCGCCCCGGTACCCGCGTAGAGGTCCAGAAAGCCCGCTCCGGCTATCTCCCGCTGAAGGATGTCGAAGAGGGCCTCGCGCACCCGTTCCAGCGTGGGTCGCGTCGCGTCCCCCTTGGGCACCGCCAGTTTCCGCCCCCTCAGCACGCCCCCCACGATCCGCACGTTTGACACCTCCGGCCAAGCCACGTATTATAGCGGAACCGAGAGCATAGCCACGAAGCCTTGCACGGGCGAACGGAAGGAGGGTTCCATGGGCAGCGTGAATAAGGTGATTCTGGTCGGCAACCTGGGCCGCGACCCCGAACTCAGGTACACCCCCAACGGGGCCCCGGTGGCCACCTTCACCCTGGCCACCAACGAGACCTGGAAGGACAAGGACGGCCAGAAGCAGGAGCACACCGAATGGCACCGCATCGTCGTGTGGGGCAAGCTGGCCGAGATCTGCGGGGAGTACCTGCACAAGGGCCGGCAGGTCTACATTGAGGGAGCCATCCGGTCCCGCACTTACAAGGACCGGGATGGCGTGGAAAAGACCGTCACCGAGGTCCGCGCCGACAGCCTGGTCATGCTCGGCAAGGGCGAGGCCGGCGGCGAAGGCAGGGGCGAAGGCAAGGGCGAAGGCAGCCGCGGCGCCTCGGACAAGGCCCCCGAGTACAACGACGACGACATTCCTTTCTAGCCGTCTTCAACTCGTCCGAGGCCGGCCTCCCATCACGAGTCCGGCCTCGGGCGCACAGCGTCGGGAGCTTCCCGGCGGTCGGGACTAGCACCATGTTTCACATCGTGACCATCGACGCCGGCGGCGACGCCAACCGCTCCTACCTGATCTATCCAGAGCACGCTCCGGAGGCTTGGTGCGTGGACCCCTCCTACGCCGGCGAGGCTATCCTCGACGCCTGCTCGCGCGACGGAAGGAGGCTCACCGAGGTCCTCCTGACCCACACCCACGGCGACCACGTGGCCTCGCTCAACCGCCTGCGGGCCGGGCGAAATCTCCGGGTCTGGGTCCACCCGATCGAGGCGGCACGCATCCGGGGGGCCGCCCCTCTCCCCAGCGAGGGTCCGGTTCCCGCCCTCGACGGCGTGGAGGCCATCCATACGCCGGGCCACACGCCCGGAGGGGTCTGCTACCGGGTGGGCGGCGCCCTCTTCACGGGAGACGTCCTCTTCGTGGATTGGATCGGGCGGACCGACCTCGCCGGAGGCGATCCGGCCGCCATGTTCCGGAGCCTGGCGAGGCTCAGGGCGCTGCCGCCCGAGCTCGCCATCCACCCCGGTCACCACTACGGGAGCGTGGAGAGCCGGAGCCTGGGCGAGGAGCTGGCGGCCAACAAGTTCCTGGCCTGCACCGACTATCCGACCTTCCTCCGGCTCCTTCCCGAGCTGACCGCATGAGCCAGGCCTTCGCCCAGGCGCTGAGCCCCGGCCAGGGCCTTTGGCCGGTTTACGCCTCGCTCCTCCTCTTCGCCTGCCTGAAGTACTTGGTGCCCATCGTTCCGGGCGATCTGGCGCTGGTCGCGGGCCTCTTCTGGATCGGAGCCAAGGACGGTTCGTGGCTGGCCGGGATCATCCTCATCGCGCTCGGCGGAACCCTCGGCTCCCTGGGCGCCTTCGCCTGGGGAAGGGCCTTCGGGAGCGTGCTCCTGAAGCGGCCCCGCCTCCGGGCCCTGGTGGTCCGGGTGGAGAGGATGCTGAGGCGTTGGGGCGCCTGGCCCCTGCTCCTGAACCGATTCCTGCCTTACGTGAGGGTCCTCCTATACCCCGCCGCGGGGATGCTCCGCATGCGAGCGGGGAGGGTGGCGGCGGCCTCGGCGGCGGGCAACCTCCTCTTTGGGATCTTCCTGACCGCCATCGCCTACACCGCCGGCCAGCGCGTGGAGCGGCTCACCTCGCTGTACCACCTCTACCAGTTCTGGCTCGGTCTCGCCCTGCTGGCGTGGCTGGTCATCTTCGCCGCCTACCTTTTCTGGAAGAACCGGCGGCAGGACGGAATCCAGGACCAAGGACCAGCGCAGAAATAACTTAACGTTTTCGCATCCCATCTTCGCGCGATCTTGACACGATTCTCGATCGCAAAATCCTCAACGTAGTCTTCAACTACGCCTGCGGTTTTGCTCCCTCCAATCGCGCCAATCTCACACGAATCTGGGCGCGAATTCCGTTAACCTATTCCTGCGCGGGTCCTAAGCGGCTCTCCCGCACGCGAGGCCGCGGCGGGGAACGGAGCGGTCCTGAGATTCAATTCGGGAGTGAGCCGGCCCGCCGGGACGGATCAGCGCTCGCCCTTGCGGAGGGGCTTGAGGGAGAAGGAGGTGGGGTTGACCAGGGCCATGGCCTCCAGGCGGACGCCTTCGGGAAGCCGCAGGTACTCGTCGTTCTCCTTGATGTACCGGATCACCTCCTGGGCCGCGGTGACCAGCACGTTTCGGGGAGCGGGGAGCGCATCCACGGCCTCGAGGATCCTCTGCGCGATGATCCACGGGGCCTGCACCCGGCCCCGGCCCTCGCAGCAGGGGCATACGGAGGTCATGACCCGCTCCAGGTTCCGGTGGCTCCGCTTGCGCGTCATCTCCACCAGCCCGAACTCGGAAATGGCCAAGATCCGCGACTTGGCCCGGTCGCGCTTGAGCACCTCGTTCAGCTTGGCCACGAGCGCCTCCCGGTGCGACTTCTTGGTCATGTCGATGAAGTCGATCACGATGATCCCGCCCAGGCTCCGCAGGCGGATCTGCCGGACGATCTCCTCCGCCGCCTCCATGTTGATGGCGAAGGCCGTGTCTTCGAGCGAGCGCTTCCCCGTGAAGCGGCCGGAGTTGACGTCAATGGCCACCAGCGCCTCCGTGGATTGAAGCACGATGCAGCCGCCGGAGGGCAGCCAGACGCGGGGCCTGAGCGCCTTCTCGATCTCCTCCTGGACGTGGTAGTGCTCGAAGAGGGAGACGCGGCGGTCATCCCACGTCCGGACCCGCCCCGGGTTGTCTCCGAGGCTGGAGAGCAGCTCCCGGCAGCGCGAGGCCACGTCGGGGTCATCCGTCAGGACCGTCCCATCTCCCTTGAGAAGGATCTCCCGGACGGAGCGGCCCACCAGATCGGCCTCCTGGTGAACGAGGAAGGGAGCCTCGCAGTGCGCGCTCTTCAGCCAGACGAGGGACCACAGGTCGGTCAGGGCCTGCATCTCGGCGCCCAGGTCCGCCTCGTCGGCCCCCTCGGCCGCCGTTCGGACGATGAAGCCGCCCGGGAATCCCCCCTTGTAGCGGCGCACGGTCTCCTTGAGGCGCCGGCGCTCGTCCCCCGAGATGCGCCGCGAGACCCCCACGTGGTCGAGGAAGGGCATGTAGACCATGTAGTGCCCGGGCAGCGAGATCTGAGTGGAGAGCCTGGCCCCCTTGGGTCCCATGGGCTCCTTCGTGACCTGAACGAGGATCCGCTCGCCCTCGCGGAGATTCTTGACCGTCGGGTTCCGGAACTTGGAGGGGTCGGAGAACTCCTCGTCGAACAGCTTGAGGGGGCCCATGTCGCCTTCGAAGAGGAAGCCGTCCCGGTCCAGGCCGATGGAGACGAAGGCGCTCTCCATCCCGGGGAGAATCCGGCTCACCTTTCCGACGTAGAGGTTGCCCACCAGTCCGTCCAGATGGCTCGGCTCTTGCTGGAACTCCGTGAGGCGTCCGTCCTCGATCACCGCGATGCGCGTCTGCCAGCGGTCCCTGGTGACCAGCAACTCCTGCTTCATGGGAGCATGGGCCCTCGGTCCCTGCCGGGCTGATATTCCGGCAGAGGCGCATTGTACCGCTTCTGGGCTGTCTGTCACAAATGAAGAGGGGATATGCCTGTCCGAGATAGACCGACCCGTCGGCTTCGAACCACGGCCGGGTCTCGGCCCCCAACCGGCTATCTCGCCTCCACGACGGCGGCGCGGTCCCCCGCCTCACCGGCTTCCGCCCCCTCATCGGTCCCGTGTTCGAGGCAGAGGCGCACCATCCGCGGGAGCTCCGGGGCCTCGGAGGGGCAGAGGGAGCGCACCAGGTCCATGAAGCCGCCGTTGCTGATGCTGAGGTGGAGGGTGTCGCCGTCCCACTTCATGCCGCTCACCCGGCTCTTCAGGTCCAGCGGTTTCCTCTCCGCCTTGCCGGCCCGCCGGACCGTCCAGGACGGGGCCGAGAGGAAGGCCTCCACGTTCCGCCGGATCGTGCGGGAATCCTCCTCGGCCAACCCGCTCAGGTCGATGGCGTACCGCTGTTCGGTGAGGGAGGAGAGGGGCAGGGAGTTGGACGGCACCCGGAACAGCCGCTCCGCCGTCAATCCGGCGGGCAGAAGCCGCCGGAGCCGCTCCAGGGTCTCCTCGAGGTCCAGGAAGGAGGTGGCCGAGAACTCCATCCACTCGGCCGCCCCCTCCACCCCGAGGGGCAGGGGGGCCGGGAACTCGATCTTGGGCATGGGGTGGTGTCCTTTGGAGTAGGCCAGGTGCACCCCCGACCGCCGCAGCGCCCGCACGAGCGTGTGCATGAGGTCCAGGTGGCCCAGAAACCGCGCCGTGCCCTCTTTCCGGTAGCGCAGCCTGTACTGGGCACATGGAACCGCCGCCGCGTCGGGGCCGCCGGGAAGCGGCGGCTGCGCCGACTCCTCGCCACCCCGGAGGAACGCGCCCTCCACGCAGGCCTTTGCGAAGGAGGCGCATCCGTGGCAGGCCTCGGGGCCGCACGGCTCCGTCAACTGGCCCGCCTGCGCCCGGACCCATTCGCGCCAGAGGAACTCCTTGTGGACGCCCATGTCCAGAACGTCCCAGGGCAGCCGCTCCTTCCGGTCCCTGGACCGGAACAGGTAGGGCCCCACGTCCAGGCCGACCTGCTCGATGGCCCTCTGCCACTTCTGCGCGTCGAAGTGCTCGCTCCAGCCGTCCAGCCGGCAGCCCAGCTCCGCCGCCGCCTCCACCACGTCCGCCACGCGCCGGTCTCCCAGCGAGAGGAGGGCCTCGATCTGGCTCGCCTCCACGTCGTGCCACCGGTAGCCGATCGGCCTCCGCAGGGAGCGCTTGAGGAGGTCCTGCTTGGCGGCGAGGGAGGCGGCCGGCTCCATGGGGCAGAACTGAAACGGCGTGAAGGGCTTGGGGACGAAGGAGGAGGTGGAGACCGTCACCTGGGGGTTGGCGCAGCCCGCCTGGCGGGCACGGCGCACCACCCGCCGCGCCAGGTCGTCGATGGCGGCCACGTCCTCCTCGGTCTCGGTGGGGAGGCCGATCATGAAGTAGAGCTTGAGCACGTTCCACCCGTAGGTGAAGACGGCCGAGGCGGCCTCCTCCAGTTCGAGGTCGGTGATCTGCTTGTTGACGACGTCGCGCAGGCGCTGCGTGCCCGCCTCGGGCGCCAGGGTGAAACCCGTCTTGCGGCCGGCGGCGAGGGCCTCCGCCAGCTCCTGCGTCAGGGCGCTCACGCGCAGGCTCGGCATGAAGACGCCGACCTGCTGGAAGGCGCCGTCCGCCGCCACGGCCCGGATGAGGGGCTCCAACCCCTTGTAGTCGCCCGTGTTCAGGCTCAGGAGCGTCACCTCCTGGTAGCCGGTGGCGGCGAGCCCGTCCGCGGCCGCCTCGCGGATGGCCTCCGGCGAGCGCTCCCGCTCCGGGCGGTAGGTGAAGCCGGCCTGGCAAAAGCGGCAGCCCACGCTGCAACCCCTCGCGATCTCGACGGCGTAGCGGTCGTGCACGACCTGGTGGTGCGGCACGATGACCCGCGTGGGAAAGGGGTAGCGGTCGATGTCGGGGAGGATGCGCCGCGGGACGGGGAAGGGGGCCTCGGGCGCCTCTGAGCCCACCACGACCTCCATTCCGGTGACCCGGTCCACCTCCGTCCGGTAGAGGGCCGGCACGTAGGTCCCGGGGACCTTGGCGAGCTCCCTCCAGAGCACGGGCCTGGGTGCATCCTTGAAGGCGCGGACGACCTCGCAGAGCTCCCCCGCGGCCTCTTCGCCGTCGCCGATCAGGAAGGCATCCATGAAGGGGGCCAGGGGCTCGGGGTTGCAGGCGCACGGCCCGCCCGCCAGAACCACCGGATCGCCGGGACCCCGCTGGGCGGCCCGGCGGGCGATCCCGCCCATGCGCAGCATGTGCAGGATGTTGGTGTAGGTCAGCTCGAACTGGAGCGTGAAGCCCACCACGTCGAAGTCGGAGAGGGGCCGCTTGGACTCCAGCGAGAAGAGGGCCAGCCCGCGCTTCTCCATCTCCTCGATCATGTCGGGCATGGGCATGAAGACCCGCTCCATCCACACGTCCTCCCGCTGGTTGAGGAGGCCGTAGAGGATCCGCAAGCCCATGGTGCTCATGGCGATCTCATAGCCGTCGGGGAAGGCGAAGGCCACGTGCAGGAGGCCGGGGCGCTCCTGCTTGACCACCTCGTTGACCTCGCCGCCCGTGTAACGCGTGGGCTTGGCCACGCGCGCGATGAAACCGAAATCCATCCGCTCTCCCTCCCCGGGGCGACTCCATTAGACCACATCCCACATTCCAAATCCCACGTTCTCACCGTCTCACCGCCTCCCGCGAATCCGCTCTTTTCGCTTTCCCTCCCCAACCTCCCCCAACCCCGGCCTGGTGTACAATTCTCGCGAGGAGGGCGGTCCCATGACCGACAAGAAGGAGAGAAAGCGGCGGTACCACAAGGAGACCCGCCTCATCCACGGCGATTTTCACTCGCCCCACTGGGATTACAGCGACCACATCGTCCCGCCCATCTCGGCCTCCGCGGCCTACCGGCTCGAGAGCGTCGAGCGGGGAGCCCGGGGCTTCCAGGCCTTCGCCAACCCCGAGTTCAACCGCCACGTCCTTCCACCCATCTACATCTACGACCGCCTCGACGAGCCGAGCCGCTCCATGCTCGAGGACAACCTGGCGGCGGCCGAGGAGGGCGAGTGCGCCGTGGCCTTCTCCACGGGCATGGCGGCCATTACCGCGAGCCTGGGGGTACTGGCCAAGTCCGGGGATACCATCCTCGCCCACCACACCCTCTACGGGTGCACCTACTCGCTCATGAAGAACTGGCTCCCGCGCTTCGGCATCACGGTGAAGATGGTGGACATGAAGGACGTGGAGGCGGTGGAGGCCATGATGACCGACGAGGTGGTGGCGGTCTACTTCGAGACCCCCACCAACCCCGTGCTGGAACTGGTGGACATCGGGGCCGTCAGAGCCGCCGTGAACAGGGCCAACGCGGCGCGGAACCCCAAGAAGCGGCGCATCTTCATCGTCGTGGACAACACCTTCGCCACCCCCTTCAGCCAGCGTCCCATCACGCTCGGCGCGGACGTGGCGGTGCAGTCCATCACCAAGAACGTGGGGGGCTTCGGCACCGACATGGGCGGCGTGTGGGTGGGGCCCCAGCTCCTGGAGCCCGACGTCCTCCTCTTCCGGAAGGATTTCGGGGCGCCCCTGGCCCCCAAGGCCGCCTGGCCGGCCCTCGTCTACGGGCTCCCGACGCTGGCCCTGAGATCGCGGCGCCAGAACGAGACGGCCCTCAAGGTGGCCCGCTTCCTGGAGGGCCATCCGGCCGTCGAGCGCTCCCTCTACCCCGGCCTTCCCAGCCATCCCCAGCACGTCCTGGCGCGCAAGCAGATGCTCGACCAGGACGGCGCCTTCGCCCCCGGCATCATGATCTACTTCGTGCTCAAGGGCAGCCCGGAGGAGGCCCGCGAGCGCGGGCGCAGGCTCATGAACCACCTGGCGCAGAACGCGCTCACCCTCACGCTGGCCGTCTCTCTGGGGCAGGTCAGGACGCTCATCGAGCACCCCTCCTCCATGACCCACGCCCCTCTCCCGCTGGAGGCGCAGGTGGAGGCCGGCATCGAGCCGGGAGGGATCCGGATCAGCATCGGACTGGAAGCCGCGGAGGACATCATGGGGGACCTCGACGACGCTTTGGCGATCTTGTAAGGCGAAAGGAAGAGATTCACCGCCAAGACACCAAGGCACCAAGGAGGCCCGGTGCAGCAGATTTTGAGGTGGCGGGCTGAGGGCGGCTTCGCTCCCGCCCGTCTTCCGGGGCGCCTGACCGAGGCGGTACGGGCCGATCCGGCCCTCGACGGGGCCCCCTTCCTGCTCCTCCTTCCTCCCCTGTGGGACCACCACGGCCACGTGGCCGCCCTGGGCGCGCTCCTCTGCCAGGCGGACCTGCGCGGCGCCCGCTCGCCCGAGGAGGCCCTGGATCGCCTCCGCGCCGCCTCCGCCGCCCTGGCGCCGGGGGCCTGGCTGGAGGGCTTCGGCTGGGACCAGAACCTTTGGGAAGGCGGGTTTCCCCACCGAAGACTCCTGGACGACGCCTTCCCCAACCGCCCCGTGTTTCTCAGGCGCATCGACGGCCACGCCGCCTGGGTCAGTTCGGCCGCCCTGCGGACGGGCGACGTCGGCGAGTCCACGCCCGATCCTCCGGGCGGCCTCATCCTCAGGGAGAACGGCATCCCTACGGGCCTTCTCGTGGACGCGGCCATGGAGCCCGTTGCCCGAAGGGTTCCCCCACCCGTCGGGCAGGAGCTGCGCCGCTGGCTGCGTTCGGGGCTTCAGGCCCTGATGGCCAAGGGGCTGTGCGGTGCCACGGACATGGGACTGGAGCGCTTGCACGTGGAAACCCTGAGGCAGATGGAGGCGGAGGGCGATCTCCCCATCCCCCTGGACGGCTATCTCGACGTGGCCCGCACGGGCCTCGACGATCTCCCCGTACATCGGGGACCGGGTTTCCGGGTCGCCGGGGCAAAGCTCTACGCCGACGGTGCCCTGGGTAGCCGGGGGGCGTGCCTGGAGGCCGACTACGACGACGCGCCGGGTGAAAGGGGTTTGCTGATCTGGGAGCCCGAGGCGTTGAACCACGCGGTCCGCTGCCTCGCCGCCCTCGGCCTGCCGCCCGCCATCCACGCCATCGGGGACCGCGCCGCACGGATCGCGCTGGACGCGCTCCAGGGCGCGGGCTGGCCCCCGGGCTCGCGCATCGAGCACGCCCAACTGCTTCCGGAGACCTCCATCCGCCGCATGCGGGAGGGAGGCGTCATCGCCTCGATCCAGCCGTGCCACTACCTGTCGGACCGCCCCTGGGCCGCCGAACGCCTGGGCGCCCGCATGGCGGCGGCGTATTCCTGGGGAAGCCTCGCGCGGGCAGGCCTCCCGCTGCTCCTGGGGACCGACTTCCCCATCGAGGAGCCCGATCCGTTGCGCAATCTCCATGCCCTGCTCACGAGAGAGCCGGCCAGCGAGCGGCTGACCCTCGCGGAGGCCCTCCGCGCTTACGCTCCACCGCCCGGGTCTCTGCCTCGTACACTAGTCACGATCACGGGTTGCCAGGCCCGGCCCGAGGAAGGCACCACGGCCTGGTTGGAGGGTGCCGTCGCGAGAAGCTTCGAAGAGGGCGCGGCGTGAGATGTGAGACGCGAGAGGCCGGGACGAGGAAGGCCCGTAGGAGGCCTCTCCAGAGGGCGATGCATCGTCTTTCCACACCCGTCGCGCTCTGGAGAGCGCTCCTACAGCCCGGCACCGAACAAGGAGCGGCACGGGGGAGGCGGAAGACGCGATTATTTGAAATCGCAAGTCCCCGATTCTCGCCTGCTCTTGGGGGTTCCGCATGAACCTGCTCTCCGATTCCGACCTGGCCGCTCTCCGGAGCTGGATCGGACGGGCCACGGGCGTGCGGGGGGAGGACTACCGAAGCACCTTCCTGGAGCGCCGCTTGACCCCTCGGCTGCGGGCCACGGGGTGTCCCGACGCGGCGAGCTACCTGGCCTACCTGGAGGACCACCGCGGGGAGGCGCGTACCCTGGCTCAGAAGCTCCTGGTTCCGACCACCGAGCTCTTCCGCAACCCAGAGGTCTTCGCCGTGCTCCGCTCGGCCCTGCGTGAGAGGGCCGGGCTGCCGGGCTGGGCGTCCATCCGGGCGATGAGCGCCCCCTGCTCCACGGGTGAGGAGGCCGTCAGCCTGGCCATCCTCTTGAGCGAGATGGGCCTGGACGGGCGGATCCTGGCGGGGGACCGTTCGCGGCGGGCGCTGCACGGGCTGCGCCGAGGCCGATTCGCCGTCAAATCCCTGGCCAAGTTGGACAATCGGCTGAGAGAGCGGTATTTTAGGGAAGAGGTGGCGGAAGCCAGGGTCGTTCCCGCGGTGGCGGACAGGATCTTGCCCCTGTGTTGTGACCTGACTCGGGGCTTTCCGGGAAGGGGCCTTCACGTGTTCTTGTTGCGTAACTTGTTCATTTACCTGACGGAGGAGGCCCAGGAGAGGCTACTTGGGCGGGCCGTTCAGGCGCTCGTTCCGGGCGGGCTGCTGGTGCTCGGCAGGGCCGAATCCATCGGCCGGAAGCGCGTGGAGGGCTTGGCAGCCGTTGACGCGGGATGTAAGGTATACGCCAAAGCGTGGGGTGGCGCATGAAGGTGAAGATCGGGCTGGCCTTTATCCTGGTGGTCTTCGTCCCTATCCTCTTCGGCCTCGTTCTGGACCACGTGAATCCCACCGGTGCCGTCCAGAACGCGTGGCTGAAAATCTTCTTCGGATTGCTGGTGGCGGGATTCGCGGCCTTCGTCTGGGCGGGGCTGCTCACCCGCAGGCTCACGCGGCTGGTACAGATCAGCAACCGCCTCGCGGCGGGCGACCTCTCGGCCGAGATTCCCGTCGACTCCCAGGACGAGGTGGGCTCCCTGGCCAAGTCCCTGGACACCATGGTCACCAGCCTCCGCGAGCTCGTCAGGCAGGTCCAGACCAGCTCGGGCATGATGTACGACGCGGCCCAAAACCTCACCGTCTCCACCGCCCAGGTCACGGGCTCCACCGCGGAGGTGGCCACCAACATCCAGAACATCGCCAAGGGAGCCGAGACCCAGGCCGCCAGCCTGGAGGAGGCCGCCGGCGTGACCGACAACGTGGCGGCCTCCGCCTCGGCCATCGCCGAGAGGAGCAGGTCCACGGAGGAACAGGCCGTGGTTTCGGCCGAGAAGGCCCGGGAGGGCAACGCCGCCTCCAGCGAGGCCGCGCAGGCGATGGACGGCATTCTGGGCCACGTGGAGCGCTCCGCCGGCCTGGTGAGCACCTTCAGGGAACAGGCGGGGGAGATTCACAACCTCGTGGAGACCATCACCACGCTCAGCCACCAGACCCACATCCTCGCCCTCAACGCCACCATCGAGGCCGCGCGGGCGGGCGACGCCGGACGGGGCTTCGCGGTGGTGGCGGAGGAGGTCCGCCGGCTGGCCGAAAACACGCGCGAGCTCGCCGCCCAGATCGCCAAACTCGCGCAGGAGATCACCGGACGCACCCAGGAGGTGGCGGGGCGCATGGAGGAGACGCGCGCCGCGGCCCGCCTGGGGCAGAAGGTCACCGAAACGGCCGCTCGGGCCCTGGAGGGGATCAGCGCGGGCGCCGAACAGACGCGCGAATCGATCCGCGCCATCGCCCGCGAGGCGGCCGTTCAGGCCCAGGGCGCCGCGGCCCTGAGCAAATCCATGGAGGAGATCCGCTCCGTGGCGACGGACAACGCCGCGGGCACGGAGGAGGCCTCGGCCGCCACTCAGGAGACCACCGCCAGCATGGAAGAGATCGACCAGCAGGCCAAGGCCCTGCTGGAGGAGGCGAACCGCCTCCGGTCCCTGGTGGAGAAGTTCAAGCTGTAGCCGGGAGGCTCCCGGGCCGTCCAGGGCCCCACGGAGCAGGCCCCGGAAGTCGGATGGGGAGAGGCATGCGGAAGCTGCTGGTGGCACGGGTGGCGGATCGGCCGGTGGGATTCCTGACGGACCACCTGGCGGAGATCTCTCCCCTTCCCAAGCTCTACCCGCTCCCGGTCGCCTATCCCTATCTGCGGGCCACCGCCTTCCTCAAGGGCCAGCTCGTGACCGTGCTGGACACGCCGGCCCTGGTGGATGAACCCCCGGCCGGTGAAGGGGAGGAGCTGCTGCTCCGGCTCGCCTCGCCGCTGGGGCACCTCGCGCTCGCCGTGGGCGCGGTGGAGGACGTGGTCGCTTACGACGAACTCGCCCTGCGAGAGGAGAAGAACGAGGGGATCTGGGGCGGCCTCTATCCATGGAACCAGGAGTGGGTGGGCGTGATCAACCCCTCCGCCGTGGCCGCCGAACTGAGTCGGGCCATGGCCCTGTCCGTGCACTACCAAACCGCTGGGAGAGACCATGCCTCATAGGGTTCTCATTGTCGACGACGCCATGTTCATGAGGGCCATGATCCGGGACATCCTCGTCAACTCGGGCCGGTATGATGTGGTGGGCGAGGCCTCGAACGGCCAGGAGTCGGTGGAGCAGTTCCACGCCCTCACGCCCGACCTGGTCACGATGGACATCGTCATGCCGCAGATGGACGGCATCGAGGCGTGCCGGGAAATCCTCAAGACCTCGCCCAAAGCCAGGATCATCATGTGTTCCGCACTCGGCCAGGAGGCCCTGGTCATCGAATCCATCGCCGCGGGGGCCAAGGACTTCATCGTCAAGCCCTTCTCCGCGGAGAAAGTGCTCAAGGTGCTCGACTCCGTCATGGTCGGTTGACCCATCGGGCCGGGCAGCGGGCGGCGCTCATGGACACCTCCAAGTATCTCGACCTGTACGTCACCGAGTGCAGGGAGCACCTCGCCCGGATGCGGCGGGGCATCCCCTCCCGGGAAGAGGTGCAGAAGTCCGCCCTCGCCGAGCTGTTCCGCAACGCCCACTCGCTCAAGGGCATGGCGGCCTCCATGGGCTTCGACGCCACGAGCACTCTGGCCCACCGGATGGAGACCCTGCTGGGCCGCTGGCGGGACGGAGAAGCCCCGACGGCCGGCCAGTCCTCCGCCCTCCTGGCCGCCCTCGACGCCCTGGATTCCCTCGTGGACCAAGCGCAGAGGACGGGATCGGACCAGGGGCTCGATGAGGCCGTCGAGCGCGCCGTCCGAGGCCTCGATGCGGGACCGGTGGCGCCGGCCGCCGTCCCCGCCTCGCCGTTCGAGCGCCCCGCCCCGCCCTCTCCCGCCAGCCAACCTCCTCCCGTCCGACCCTCCGGCCGGGCCGCCCCCTCGGTGAGGGTCACGGTGACCATCGACCCCGCCTCCCCGCTGCCGGCCGCACGCCTGGCGGTGGTGATGAACAAGGTGCGGGAGGCCTTCCCGGACCTCGTCATGGAGCCGGGCCTGGCGGAGATCCAGGCCGGCAACCTGCGCCGTGCCGCCTTCCTCCTGCCCGATTCGCCGCGGGTCAAGGACCTGGCCAGGAGCGTTCAGGGGCTCTCGGAGGTGTCCGGGGTGAGCCTGGAGCGCGAGGCTACGCCGGCCGACGCCCACCCCGACCAGGTTCTGGTGGGGAGCCTGCGGGTCCAGTCGGCGGATCTGGACGCCCTGCTCGCGCAGACCTCCGACCTGCTGTTCCAGCTCAACGCCTTCCAGTCCGGCCTTCCGGAACGGGAGCGTCGCCGCCACCGCTTCTGGCTCGAAAGCCACCTCAGCAGCCTGAACCGGCTCTTCGATCAGGTTCTGGCGGTGCGCCTGGTCCCCTTCGACTCCCTGGTGGACCGCCTGGGGCGAGCCGTCCGGGAGCTCTCGGGGCGCCTGGGCAAGCCGGTGCGGTTCGAGCACGCGGGCTCGGACCAGCAGGTGGACCGCTCGGTGCTGGAGAAGCTTCTGGATCCGCTCATGCACCTCGCCCGCAATGCCGTGGACCACGGGATCGAGGGCCCCGCCGACCGTGCGGCGGCGGGCAAACCAGCGGAGGGCCTGCTGAAGCTCTCCATCGCCCGGGAGGGGGAGGCGCTGTTCGTGACCCTGGAGGACGACGGGCGTGGCATCGACCTCGAGGCGGTGCGCCAGGCCGCCGCGGAGCGCGGGCTGTACAGCCCGCAGGAGGCGGCCCTGCTCGATCGGGACCGTCTGCTCGAGGTCCTCACCCTGCCGGCCTTCACCACCCGGAAGGAGGTCTCCGAAGTGAGCGGGCGCGGCGTGGGCCTGGACGTGGTCCGCGCGGCCGTGGAGTCCCTGGGCGGCCACCTCGAGATGGCCACCGAGGCGGGCCTGGGCAGCCGCTTCTCACTCGTGCTCCCCTCCGCCGTCACGCTGACCCGGGTCCTGGTCTTCGGATGGGAGGACGAAGTCCGCTACGGCCTCCCCTCCTCGCAGGTCCAGAGCATCCTCGACCTGGCCGTCCATCCCCTGGTCCGCCAGGGCTCCAGGCGCTACCTGGACGACGGCGGCGAGCTGCTCCCCGTCCTGCGCTGGGGAACGGGCCGCTCCGACGGCCGGGGGTACGCCCTCAGGATCGGCGCCCCTCAGCGTGACCGCGTCCTGGTCGTCTCCCGGGTGTACCAGAGCGAGCGGGTGGTGATCCTCCCCTGGGGCCCGCCCCTGGAGATGGTCCCCGAGTGGATGGGTGGAGCGCTTCTCTCCACCGGAGACCTGGCCTACATTCTGGACGGACGGGCGCTGGTGAAGCGCGACGGAGAGGACGTGCATGTTCAAGCAGATGAAGGATGAGGACCTGGACGCGCTCAAGGAGATCAGCAACATAGGGGCGGGGAACGCCGTCACGGCCCTCCACCAGATGACCCACCGCGTGGTCACCCTCGAGGTCCCCGCCGTCAACGTGCTGCCCTTCTCCAGCGTCGTGGAGACCCTGGGCGGGCCGGAGGAGGAGGTCCTCGGCCTCTTCTTCCGAATCTACGGCGGCTCCCGAGGCAACATGCTCCTGGTGCTGCCCCGCCCGTCCGCGGAGGGCCTCCTGGCCCTGCTCTTCAACGGCTCCACCCCCCGCCGCGCCCTCGGCGAGATGGAGATCTCGGCGCTCAAGGAGGTGGGGAACATCCTCACCTCCTCCTACCTGACCGCCGTCAGCGCCCTGCTGAACATCGCGCTCATCCCCTCCATCCCCGCCTTCGCCATGGACATGGCGCAGGCCGTGGTGGACCTCCTCCTGATCGAACTGGCCGAGGTCTCCGACCAGGCGCTGGTGATCCAGACCGATTTCGCCTCCCGCGACCACTCCTTCTCCGGCCACTTCTTCTTCCTGCCCGATCCGCGCTCCATCGAGACGCTGCTGGCCGCCATCGAGAAGCTGCGACACCGGTGAAGAGGAGCCCCACCACCAGCGGGCCCGGAGCCCCTCCCGGGCCCTCGGCCGGCACCAACCCGCCCCGCGCGGCGGAGGGTCCCGGGCCGAAACCCAGGCGCTTCGCCTTCTGGGACCACCTCCTCTACGGCTTCTGCTGGCTCGGCTTCCTGGCCGTCCTGGGGGTGGCCCGCTGGCTCCGCCCGGAGTCCGCCGGGCTGGGCACCCACACGGAGCTGGGCCTTCCCCCCTGCGGCTTCTACGAGGCCTTCCACAAGCCCTGCCCCTCCTGCGGCATGACCACCTCCTTCGCGTGGATGCTCCACGGCCACCCCATCACGGCCATCCAGACGCAGCCGGCCGGGGCCGGCCTCTTCCTCGCCACCCTCTGCGCCTGGTTCTACCTCCCCGTGGCCTGGACGAAGAGGCGCCCCTTCGAGCACCTCTTCGACCTGCCCGTCTTCCTGCCCACGGTCGTCGCCCTCATCGTGCTCATCCTCGTGGTCTGGGCCTGGCGGCTGCTGGCATAGGGAACGGGGACAGTGGAGGGTGGAGAGAGGCCGATGCCGGTAGTCCCCAGGTACCTTCCTCGGCCCCTCACCGCTGCCATGCGGGCTCCCCCAATTCCGCGATGGAATTGCACTCGTAGGAGCGCCGCCCCGGCGCGACAGACCGTACGCGGGCACCGCATCCTGGTCGCAGGGTCACCCGGTTCGCGGCGAGGCGCCGCTCCTACACAGGCGTTGAGCCGCTATCGCGGAATTGGGGGGCTCTCAGCCCGTTGCCCCGCCGGTCGATCGGGTGTAGGCTTTCTCTGTTCCTTAGGATCACGAACCGAAAGTAAGGTGGAAAGGGAGGATTGCCATGAGTGATGTTTATCAGGCTCAACCGGTTCCCGCCGTGCCGGACAAGATCGGAGGGATGGGCATTGCAGCACTGGTTTTGGCCATCTTTGCCCTGCCCTGTTGTTGCGGCTTCCTAGCGGGCATTCCGGCACTCATCCTCGGGTTCATGGAGAATGCGAGGATCAATCGGGGACAGTCATCTCCCAGGGGCAAGTGGATGGCCATCGTCGGCATCGTGATGGGCATCCTGTCCCTCGTTTTCGGTTGTATCCAAATAACCTGGATCTTCTTCTTCGGCGGCATGGGCAAGCTTCAGCAGATCATGCAGCACGCCGGACACTGATAGCGGGTCCTTTCGAGTCTTGATCGCGGAGGGCACGGAGCGACGACGCCTCGGTCGTTCGGCTCCGTGCTCTCTCTGTGTTCTGGGGTGACCTTCCGCCGCGGCGCTCCTCTCGGCGATCACCCCAATTCCGCGAAGGTTGACAACGCAGAAGGTCCGCCGCCGTCGGCGCACTCATGGAGAGGGACCGACCGGCCGGCCAGCGCCCCTACGCCCTCGGGTGAAACTGGCGGTAGATGCGCTTGAGCCTCTCCTGCTCCACGTGGGTGTAGATCTGCGTGGTCGAGATGTCCGCGTGGCCCAGAAGAATCTGGACGGCCCGAAGGTCCGCGCCGTGCTCCAGGAGGTGCGTGGCGAAGGAGTGCCTGAGCGTGTGCGGGCTCATGTGCTTGGCGATGCCCGCCTGGCGCGCGTAACCGGTGATCAAGATCCAGACCATCTGCCGGCTGAGCGGGCCGCCCCTGGCCGTCACGAAGAGGGCGGACGAGCCGCGGTCCTTCAGGAGACGGGGCCGCGCCTCGGAGCGGTACCGCTCCACCCAGTCCTGCGCGACCTCGCCGAGGGGCACGACGCGCTCCTTGCTCCCCTTCCCCATGACCAGGACGAAGCCCGCCTGGGGGTTGTACCGCTCCTGCGTGAGGCCCGTCAGCTCGGAGACCCGGATGCCGGTGGCGTAGAGCACCTCCAGCATGGCCCGGTTCCGGAGCCCCGTGGGGCTCCCCGCGTCGGGCGCCTCCAACAGCCGCTCCACCTCCTCGGGGGTGAGGTACTCGGGAAGCCGCTTGAGGGTGCGGGGGGCATCCACGTTCTCGGTGGGATCGCCCTCCACCTTCCTCTCCAGGATCAGGAAGCGGTAGAAGGTTCTGAGGGCCACCAGCCGCCTGGCCGCCGTACTGGCCGAGTGCCCTTCGGCGCGCTCCCGCCCCAGGAAGGCCCTGACGTCCTCCCGGCCCACCTTCTCCGGGGCCTTCCGGCACGCACCGAAGAAGCGGAGCAGGTCGCTGCGGTAGGCCTCCACCGTCTTGGGTGAGAGCCCGCGCTCCACGGTCAGGTGGTCGAAGAAGAGGGCCAGCTCCTCCGGGATCTTCTTCGGCTCCGCACTCTTCACTCCTCACTCCTCAGGGGGATGATGGATGATGGATCATGCCTGTCCAAAATGGACTGCCTTGCCGGCTCCGAACCACGGCTGGGTCTCGGCCGCGCCTTTGGCGCGGCGCTGGGGGCCTGGTCCGGGCGCGTCCACGCGAGCGTGGCCGCGCTCCGGCCGCAGGTCCTCCGCCGCCCTTCGGGCGCCAGACCCAGCCTTTCCTGGTGTACACCGTCCCCCCCACCCTCCATGGGTGCGCCGGCGGCGACGGACCTCCTGCTTCGTCAGCCTTCGGCGTCCGCATCCTCAGCGTACAGGGAGTACGCTTCCGGTGCGGCCGCCTCGCCTTCCTCGCATGAGGCCCATCGGCGCCGGGACGCGCCTTCCTCCGCTTCGCTCCGGAAGGCCAACCCCGCAAGTGCGAGCTGAAACTGTCTTGGACCGCCATGATGATGGATGATGGGGCAAAGCTTTTGCTCCTCACTCCTCACTCCTCACTTCACCAATACCGCTCCACGTGGATCTGGCCGGGCGCCTTCCGGCTGTGCTCGATGAAGCCCTCGGCCTGCAGGATCGCCGACATCTCGTCCACCATGGCGGGGTTTCCGCAGAGGAACACGTGCGTGTCCTCCGGCCGGGGATGGAAGCCCCACGCCGCGTCCAGCGCCCCGGAGCGCCACAGGTCCTGCACGTAGCCCGTGTGCTGCCGCCAGGGGTCGAACTCCTCCTCTGGCCTGCTGATCACGGGGAGGTAGGTGAAGTGATCGGTGCCTTTCTGGAGCGCCAGAAGTTCGGAGCGGTAGCCCAGGTCCCACGAGTGGCGCGCCCCGTGCAGGACGGCGGAGCGGCGCGTTCCTCCGCCCGGGGCGTGCGTGCGCAGCATGCTCATGTAGGGCGCGATCCCCGTGCCCGTGGCGATGAGCAGCACGTTCCGCTCCGGCGGCACCTCCGCCAGGGTGAAGAGGCCCGTGAACTTTCTCCCGAGCCACAGGGGGTCGCCGGGCCTCAGCATGAAGAGGCGGGGGCTCAGGGAACCCGAATGGACCAGAGCCACGTAGAACTCAAGGTACTCTCTGGCCTTCGATGAGGAGGCGATGGAGTAGGAGCGCCGGATGAGCTTGTCCGGCTCCTTGGGCGGCTCCTCAAGGTCGGCGAAGGGTTCCCTGGGCGCCGAAGCGGGAAGCCCCAGCACCGCGAACTGGCCCGGCAGAAAGTCGGACAGCTCCCACCCCTCCGGGACCACCCTGAGGATGCAGAGTCCCGGGGCCACCTCACTGCGCTCCGCCACGCGTGCGTTCAACTCGGGTGTCGCCAAGATCACCCTCCTTCCGGTGCGATTCCGGTTCCCCAGGCCGCCGCCGCTGGCCCTGTGGGAGCCGTCGCCCGACGGCGACTTCGCGATCAGACGATCGCTCCTACAACAAGCCCCGAATGGGTCTTAACAGGCAGGGCCAGCCTTCCATTTCATCCCGTGGAACCCGCTGCGGGCCGGCGCTGGAGGATGATCGTCACGGGGCCATCGTTCACGAGCTCCACCGCCATCATCGCGCCGAAGATCCCGGTGGCCACCTCGACGCCCATGGAGCGCACGCCTTCGGCGTAGCGCTCGAACAGCACGCTTGCTTCCTCGGGTGGCGCCGCGTGCGAAAAGGAGGGACGCGTCCCCTTCTTCAGATCGCCCACGAGGGTGAACTGGCTGACCGCCAGAACGGAGCCGCCCGCCTGACGGACGTCGAGGTTCATCTTCCCCGCCGGGTCGGAGAAGATGCGGATCTCGGCGGTCTTCCGCGCGCACCAGTCGACCTCGCCCTCGGTGTCCCCCGCCTCAACCGCGGCCAAGGCCAGCAGCCCACGGCCGATGGCCCCCACCGTCGTCCCGTCCACGCTCACGCTAGCCCGGCTGACCCTCTGCAGCACCACGATCATGCTTTCATCCTACCAAAGATGTCCCGCACGCGCCTCGCCTCGGGGAACCCGAGGACCCAGGAACCGCCGAAGTAGGCCAGCGCCCCGGCGCCCACGGCGGCCGCCAGCGCTCCGGCCGCCGCGAGCCTGCCGGAGTGGGGTAGGGCGCCCCAGAGCCAGAAAGAGACGAGGCCTATGGCAGCCGACAGCGCCGCGTCCCTCGCCAGGGCCTGGGCGAGCCTCCTCCACAGCAGGCGGACCCGGTGCCTGCGCACGAGTGCCACGGCGAGCGCGAGCAGGTTGGCCAGCGCCGCGGTGGAGGAGGCCGCCGCGATTCCCGAGGCCCCGAAGTGCCTCAGCAGGCTCAGGGCCGTCGCCACGAAGACGGCCAGGCTAAAAAGCCCCGCCCGGAAGGGTGAGAGCATGTCCTGGTGCGCGTGGCAGACCCGCACCAGCACCGCCGCCGCCCCCCAGAGCACCATGCCCGCGGCGTAGGCCGTGAGCGGCCCCGCGGTCAGGGAGACCGAGTGCGCCGAGAAGCGGCCCGTCTCGAACAGCACGCGGACGATGGGCGAGGAGAGGGCCAGGATTCCGGCGGTGGCCGGCAGAAGGAAGTAGAAGATCGCCTCCAGCGCCCGGGAGAGGGTCCCCTCCAGCTCCTTCCGGTCCCCCATGGCCACGAGGCTGGAGAGGCGGGGGAAGATCACCGTGGCCAGGGAGACCGCCAGGATCCCGAAGGCCAGCTCGGTCACGCGGTTGGCGTAGTAGAGGGCGGCCACGGCCCCCTCGCCCGCCAGACCGGCCAGCGCCGTCCCCACGAGCAGAGTAATCTGCCCGACCCCCGCCCCCATGGCCGCGGGCACCATGAGCTGGAAGACCCGTCGGACGCGGGGGTCCGTGAGCGAGAAGGCCGGCGCGAAGGACATCCCCTCCCTCAGCAGGAAGGGCACCTGAATCAGGAACTGGAGCGCCCCTCCCGCGAGGACGGCCCACGCCAGGACGCCCGTCGGGTTGCCGCTCCGGTGGCCCCAGAGCAGGGCGGCCGTGATGATGGCCACGTTCAGAAGAGCCGGGGCCAGGGCCGACGGGGCGAAGATCTCCCGCGCGTTCAGTATCCCCATGGCCACGGCCGCCAGCGAGACGAAGAGCAGGTACGGGAAGAGGTGGGCCGTCAGCCGCTCGGTCAGGGCGAAGACGGCGGGCGCCTCCTGGGCGTACCGCCAGGCCATGAGCCGCGCGATGCCCGGCGCCGCCAGGGTCCCCGCGGCCGTCAGCAGGAGCAGCAGGAGGGCGAAAACGTACAGGAACCGGCGCGCGAAAAGCCAGGCCGACTCCGGGGGGTCCTCCTTCATGGAGCGCGTCATCACCGGCACGAGAGCCGCCGTCATGGCCCCCTCCGCCACGAAGCGGCGGAAGGTGTTTGGGATCCGGAAGGCGATGTAGAAGGCATCCGCCCAGGTGGAGGTGCCCAGGAGCGAGGCCAGCAGGCGGTCCCGCACGTAGCCCAGGATGCGGCTCACCAGCGTCAGGGTGGCCACGTGCGCCGTGTGCCTGAGAATGCCACGCTCCCCTTCTCCCATGGCCGGGAGGATAGCACGGGAGGCGATGACAGATGATAGATGATGGATCGGCCTTCCGGTCGCGGCCCTTCCAAGGCAATCATTCATCCGTAGCGGCCGCCCGCTGGGCGGCCGAACCACCGCGGGGGTGAACCGGCGACGGCCTGTCAGCGACAGGCCGCTACAGGAAAGGGGAAGACCAGGCCGCCCGCCGGGCGCTCCCCGCCCCCACCTCTGACCTCTCGCGCCTCGCCCCCCCGCCACTGGCGGCGGCTCCTCCATCTTGCTATGCTTTGGTAGGGAGGACCTTGCGGTGAGCGATGGCGACAGCTTCACGGTGACCTGCCCCTGCTGCGGAGCGCTCCTGACCATCGACGGCACCTCTCGGGTGGTTTCCGATCATCAGCCTCCGCCCGACCAGCACGAGAAGACCTCCTTCGAGGCCCGGCTCAAGACGCTGGACGAGGAGAAGCGCGCGGCCGAGGAGAAGTTCAAGGAGAGCATCCGGTCGGAAAAGGGCAAGAAGGACATTCTGGAAAAGAAGTTCAAGGACCTGTTCGAAAAGGCCAAGGAGGGGCCGCAAGGACCCTTCAAGCGGGACATCGACCTGGATTGAGGGGATCCGCCCATCCCTCCGATGGGAGGTACCGAGGAGGAACCGATGAAAGACGTACGCACTATCGCCCTGGTGGGGCTGGCCGCGCTCATGGTGGCGGCCTTGTCTTGTTCGAAGGGACCGCAGCCTCCCAAGGACATCCAGTATTTCCCCTGCGACAACATGGACGGCGTCCAGACGCCGGGCCTGGTCACCTTCGATCCTTCCGTCTCGGCGGACGGCAAGGGCTCCCTCAAGATCACCGCCGACCAGCCCACCACGGTCGCCCTCTTCGATGTTCCCTTCCCGGGCGCCGAGGGCTCGTCGCTGATCTACAAGGCCAAGGTCAAGACCAAGGACTTCGGCGGTGACGCCTACCTGCAGATGGTGGTCCACTTCGCCAACGGCGGCTCGCTCAGCACCATGAACTACCAGAAGGCCATCGGGGGCACCACCGGGTGGGTGGACATGGAGACCTCCACGGTCATCCAGGCCGGCCAGAAACCCGACGTGGTGAAGCTCAACCTGGTGGCCAACGGCCAGGGCACCGTCTGGATCGGCGACGTCCACCTCGTGAGGGCCCCCAAGCCAGGGAGCTGACGGCACGGGCCGACGGGAAGAGATTCACCACGAAGGCTCCCAGGCACGATGGGGTGAAGAATCTTTGTGTATTCCCTCGTGCCTTCCGGCTCCTACCTCCTCGCCGTCATTCCAGGTCCTGGACGCGCTTCGCTCGCCAGAATGACCGAAAAGGCGGCCGCGCTTCGGCCAGCCGCCTCTCTGCGTCTCGCTTGATCGCGCGTCGCGCTCTTTTCCCGTCATCCTGTGGCATGCCCACAACGGGCGGCTAGCACAGGATCCCGCCGCTCCCATGCCACCGGTGGTTTCTCTGCCACGGGATCCTGAGCCAGCGGCCCTTCGAAGAGGTCCTCAGGATGACGCGCGTATGATGCTTTGCGCCTCGCGTCTAGCGCCTCACGTCTCCCGTCTCGCCCCCTACGGACTCGGCGCCGCGGCCAGAAAGGCCTTCGCCTGCAGGTTGCCGGGATCCAGCAGCAAAACCCGCTTCGCTTCCGCCTCCGCCTCGGGGCGCTGACCCAGGGCCAGGTAGAAGGAGGCCAGGCTGAGGTGCGCATGGACGTCCGAAGGATCGAGCTCGGCGGCCTTCCGGGCCTCGGCCACGGCCTCCGCCTGCTTCCTCTGCCCCCACAGGGCGCCGGCCAGGTTGAGATGGGCCCGCGCGTACTCGGGGTCGACCGCCAGGGCCTTGCGGAAGAGCGCCTCGGCCTCCGTGTAGCGCTTCTCTTCCAGCCGGAGGATCCCCAGATTGTTCAGGACCTCCGGCCTTTCGGGGTCGGCCGCGAGGGCCCGCTCGAAATCCTCGTCGGCTTCGCTCCTTCGCCCGCTCTGATAGGCCTGGAGCCCCTTCCGAAACCAGACCTCCCCTTCGGGTTGATGAACCGCTCCCTGCCGGGGACCGGCCTGTGCGCCGGTATCCGGGGGACGGTCCGCCCCCTGGCCCGGCGCGACCGTCGGGCTGACAGCCTGTTCCGAAGGAAGGACCTTCCGCGGAGGAACCTTTTCAGAGGGAGCCTCTGGGGGCCGAGCATCGTGCGGCGGCAGGGCCTCTTCGGACACGGGTACCGCCGCCTGATGTCCGCCGCTGGGCGGGCGGATTTGAACAGGGAACGGGCGCAGGGCCGGGTCCCCCAGCCTCGGCCTGCCCAGGCGGAGCACTCCCGAGCGGCTCCGCTCCAGGCCGGCGCAGAGGCGGTAGCAGTCCCGCCCCTTGAAGGTCACGGGGATGAGAAAGACCGGCGTGGGACCGCTCACGGAGCGAGCCATTCCCTCCACGCCGCCGCTCTCGCAGAGAAGGGCGACGCTCCAGGTCCAGACCTCCCCCCCCGCCGGCGCCCCGAGCATGCCCTCGAAGGCCTCCGCGGCGCCGCCCAGCTCCCCTTTGGCCCAGAGGGCCCGTCCCCGCTCGTACTCGGCCCGATCGTAGAGCGCGGGCGGTGCGTGCCGGGCGGCGGCCTGACGATGTCCCGCGGGCGCCCCGGCGAAGCCCTGACCGGCCGCGGCCAGGCAGGCCCCGAGCAGGAGCCACGCGAAGAGCGCCCGGCGCAACGGCGCGGGCGGATCCCGTCGCTCGGCCTTGCAGGAGGTGCGGCTTCCGCTCATGCCCCCAGCCTAATGCAGCGGAACGGGCCAGGCAAGCGGCGTCGGACGGAATGTCGAGATGAGGAGATGAGGAGATGAGGAGATGTCGAAAGAAGCCGGAACACCGTGCTCCCGGCTATTTGGCTTCTCGGCGCCTCGCGTCTCCCGATCTCCTGGGTGCCCCCAAATTCCGCGATGGAATTGCACTTGTAGGAGCGCCGCCCCCGGCGCGACGGACCGTACGCGGGCACCGCATCCTGGTCGCAGGGTCACCCGGTTCGCGGCGAGGCGCCGCTCCTACGCAGGCGTTGAGCCGCTATCGCGGAGTCGGGGGTGCCGCGGGGCGTTGCCCGGGCGGAGCGGTTCCGCTAAAATGTGGGTTATGGCCCGGATTCTCCAGAGTGTTGGGGAATAGAAGCCGTGTACCCGGGTTTACTCAGCGTTGGATGCGTTCGGGACCGGACGGGCCCGAAGGGTCGGGATGGAAACCGTAGAGGAGGTTGCATGAAAAGCAGACGTCCTATCGTTCTCTTGGCCGCGCTGGCTCTCGGCGCGTTTGTCGTGTTCGGCACCGCCGCTCTAGCCGGGGGCCACGGCTGCTGCGCGGGCAAGACCGCCGCGGCGGGGCAGAAGGGCTGTTGCGCCAAGCGCGCCGCCTGCCCGCAGCGAGAGGCCATGCAGAAGGCTTTCGGCTCGGCCGAGACCGACCTTGCCGTGATGGAGAAGGGCATCCCCGCCGGCGAGCAGGACGCCTTCCTCAAGGCCCATGAGCAGAACCTCGCGGCCCTGATGGCCGCTCGCGAGGAGTGCGTCAAGAGCCGCGCCGCCATGAAGGGCGGCAAGATGGCCGGGAAGGCCTGCCCGCACCGAGCCGCCATGCAGGAGGCCTTCAAGTCCCTCGAGAGCGATCTGGCCGCGATGAAGAAGGGCGTGCCGGCCACCGACCGGGCCGCCTTCCTCAAGTCCCACGAGCAGAACCTCAAGAAGCTCGTGGACACGCGAGCCGAGTGCATGAAGAACTGTCCCATGAACATGAAGAGGAAGGCCGCCGGAGGCACCACCTGATCCGGCCCTCCCCCGCTCCGCCATCCAGCGGGAAGCCCACCCGGGCTTCCCGCTTTGTTTTCTCCCGTCTATACAGCGCGACGGAAGTCCGGCGCGCTGTATGCGGGTGGGGGTCCGGGGGAGGCGCCGCCGCGCCTCTCCCGGTAGGGCCCGCGGGGAGGGCTCAGCCCTTGCGCGGCCCACAGGGCCGCACTCGCAAGGGGTGGGGCCTTCCCCGCGAATACAGAGCGGCATACTCCCCAAGCCCCACCACCTTATGCGCCTTCACTTATGCCGCTCTGTATAGCCTCTTCCCCCGGGCCCCACGCTGTCACCTTTTCTAGCCAGCCTGGTTACCCGGCGGACACCTTCTTCCCCGCGCCCGCCACTTCTCACTCCTGAGACGACCCCAAGAGCCCGTCCAGGTTGAGCTGGGACGATGGCACGGGGCGGTGCGGCAGGGGAAAGGAGACTGGCCCGCTTCTTGCTCGAACCCACCTCGGACGGATCACCGTGGCACGGTCCGCACAATGGCGAGGATGCCCGTCGGGCATCCCATAAGAATAGGGGCTAGGGCATGTTTGGGTCTTGGGTCAGGCGCATCACGAAGCCACGTCGAAAATCCATTGCCCTCGGCCTGCTGGCCGCGAGCCTGTTCCTGATCGTCTGGTCCCAAGTGGTCCGCTTCCATCGGTCGGGCATCATCGCGGTGCAGCGGGCCCAGACGGCCGATCAGTTGGGCGATCGCATCCTGACGCTCCGCCTGACCGTCGAAAAACGACTGGCGGCCGCGGAGAGCCTGGCCGCTTTCCTTCGCGTGACTCCCGCCGCCGACCTGCCCGCGGATCTGCCGCCCTTTCTCCGGCAGATCTACGAGCGAACACCCCACCTTCGAGCCATATGGGCCGCGCCCCATGGAGTGATCACCTACTTCTACCCCGAGGAGGGCAACCAGGCGCTGCGCAACCTGGACCTGAAGCATGACACTCGCCTCGAAGTACGCGGGGCGGTGGACCTGGCCCTCCGAACCGGCAAGCTCACCATCACCCCTCCCCACCCGCTGATCCAGGGCGGCACGGGCATCACGGCCACGTTGGCGGTCGAGGCACCCGGCGGCCGGTGGCTCGTCGGGGTCTGCGCGGATTTCCCCGCGCTCCTGGAGGAGGCGGGATTCGATGGGAAGGCATTCCCCCTCCTCATCGCGGCGCGAGGGCCCGATGGAAAGGTCGCCTTCGGCCCCTCCTCGCTCTTCTCAGCCCGGCCGGTCCTGAAGACGCTGGATCTGGGAGGCGGCCGATGGGAGTTCGGGGCCGTACCCGCGGCCGGCTGGGGAGCGGAGCCGAGCGAAGATCGCGCGGCCCCCTGGGCCAGCGGGGCCCTTATCGCCCTCCTCCTCTTCTGGTCCACCTACCTGCTGGTGAACCGGCGCGAGCGCCTCCACGAGGGCATCCGCGCGAAGACCGCGATTATCTCGCGCCTCAACGAAGAACTCCAGGCGGAGCTGTCGGCCCGCGAGGAGTCGGAGGCCCGCTTCGCCTCCTTCATGCGCTATCTTCCGGCTCTAGCCTTCCTCCGGGACGCCGAGGGACGCTACGTCTACGTCAACGAGGCGTGGGAAAGGCTGACCGGCAAGGCGGCGCAGGAGACCCTGGGGCGGCCCGTGGATGAAGTCCTCCCCCCGGGAGAGGCCCGGGCCATCCTCGAGGAGGACGCGCAGATCCTGGGGGGAGAGGAGCTCCTCTGGGACCAGGAGAGGTTGGTCATCGATGGTCGCGAGTCCTGGTGGATCTCTTCCAAATTCCCCGTCCAGGACGCGCAGGGCCGGGTCAACCTGATCGGCGGCATCTCCATCGAGGTCACCGACCGCAAGCGGGCCGAGGAGACGTTACGCGAGAGTGAAGAGCGATACCAAACGCTCTTTAATCACACCAGCGACGGAATTCTCCTCATCGATGGCGCCGGCCGAATCATCGACGCGAACGAGGTCCTTGTAGAGCGCCTGGGTTACGGGCGTGATGAACTCCTGCAGATGACCGTCATGGACATCGATGCCCCCGAGTCGGCCCACCTGGCGCAGGAGAGAATCGATCAGGTGCGGCGAGAGGGCCACGGCCTCTTCCAGGTTTCGCATAGAACGCGCGACGGACGCGTCATCCCCACCGAGATCAGTACACGTATGATCACCTTTCGAGGCCGGCAGTTGATACTCTCGGTCGTCAGAGACGTCACGGAACGCAAGAGGGCCGAGAAGCTGCGCCAGACCCTCTACACCATCGCCAAGGCCGCCTCCACCTCCTCGGATCTCCAGGAACTCTACCAGTTGGTGCACCGGGAGGTCATGGCCCACATGCCGGCCAAGAACTTCTACATCGCTCTATTCGATGACGACAAGGGTCTGCTGTCATTCCCCTACTGGGTGGACGAGATGGACCCACAGCCCGAACCCGAGCCGCTGGGCAGGAATCTCACGACCTACGTGCTGCGCCATGGCCGGTCGATCCTGGTCAACGAGGCCGTCCACGCGGAATTGCAGAGGCAGGGAGAGGCGCAATTGGACGGCGCGCCATCCAAGGTGTGGCTCGGAGTGCCCCTGAAGGTGGGCGACCGGGCCATCGGCGTCATGGCCGTCCAGGATTACGCCGACCCGCTGGCTTACGGTGAAGAGGACCTGCACCTGCTGGAGTTCGTCTCCTCGGAGGTGGCGCAATCTCTCCAACGGAGGCTCTCTACCGAGGCCCTCCGGACCAGCGAGCAGAAATACCGCGCCATCCTCGACAACATGGAGGAGGGCTACTACGAGGTGGACCTCCAGGGGAACCTGACCTTCGCGAACGGCGCCTTCTACCGAATCTTCGGGCGCCCGGAGCACGAACTCCTGGGCGCTTCCTACCGGAGCGTCATGACCCCGGACACGGTGGAGAGGATCTTCTCCACGTTTCACCGCATCTTCACGACGGGCCAACGCGAGACGGGCACCGATTGGGAGATTTTTCTTCCCGACGGTTCCGTCAGGGCCTTCGAGGCCTCGGCCAGTCCCATCCAGGTGTCGGAAGGGCGCTACTCGGGCTTCCGCGGGGTCGTCCGCGACGTGACCACCCGTAGGGCCGCCGAGGATGCATTGGCCGAGAGCGAGGAGCGCTACCGGAAACTATTCGAGCGGAGCCTCGCCGGCGTGTACAAGACCTCGCTCGACGGCAGGCTCCTGGACTGCAACGCCGCTTTCGCCGCGATGCTCGGCGCCGCCGGCCCCGAAGCGATCATCCACACCAGCATCCTCGACCGCTACGCGGACCCCTCGGGCCGTCTCCCGTTCATCGAGGCGCTGAAGCGCGAGGGCAAGGTCTCCGGCATGGAGGTGAGGCTCCTGCGGCTGGACGGCAAGCCCATCCACGTCCTCATCAGCGCCGCGCTCGTCCACGACGAGCCCGGCCACGGCCAGGTGATCGAGGGTTCCATCATCGACATCACGGCGAGAGAGGCGCTCGCCCGCGAGCGCCTGCGCGCCAGGGGTCTGGAGACCATCGGCACCATCGCCGGCGGCGTGGCCCACGAGGTGCGCAACCCCCTCTTCGCCATCCAGGTCAACCTCGAGGCCCTGGCCCGGCGCTGCAGCCCCGAGGCCGAGGCCCAGAGCTTCCTGGACAACGTGCTCGAGCACGCCAGGCGGCTGAACTCCCTCATGCAGAGCCTGCTGGAGCTGGGCCAGGCCTCCAGCGGAGAACAGATCATCCTGAGCGATCCCCGCCAGCTCGTGGCGGAGGCCGTGGCGCTGGCGGAGGAGGACGACCCCCGCCTTCACGGCCGCATCACGACGACCTTCCGCGACCGCCCGGAACCGTTCCTAGGAGCCCCGAAGCGAATCGTCAAAGCCCTCCTGCACATTCTCGACAACGCCGCCCAGGTGTCGCCGCCTGATGGCGACATCACCGTGGCCTGCCTGTGCAAGGACGGTGTCTGCTCCATCAGCGTCTCGGACCGGGGACCGGGACTGCCTCCCTCCATCCGGAACCGCCTCTTCGAACCCTTCGTCACCGCAAGCGCCCACCGCCGCGGACTCGGCCTCGCCCTCGCTCGCCACTACGTCGAGTCCTGCGGCGGCACCATCGAGGCCGCCGACAACGACCCCCCGCCCGGCGCCACGTTCACCGTGAAGTTGCCGCTGGCGTGAGGCCGTCGAAGAGCCCGCTGGCGATAGCTGACCAGCCGGTCAGGCGAGGGATGGCCGTGAGGTTGCCATTGGCCATGGATTCTGGACTCGCTCCGCTCGCCAGAATGACTGGGTGGATGGGCGTTCCTCGATTGGCGCGTACCACCCGTTCCGTCATTCCGGCTTGTCCGGAATCCTTCTCCTTCACCGCCCCCGATTCTGGACTCGCTCCGCTCGCCGGGACGACGAGAAACGAAGCCAAGACATGAGGAGGCGGGTAGCGACGAGGCGGACATGGGAAGGCAGGCCCCCGGTGACGGAGGACTGCTTTCGTGTGACTCCTTGGGGGGGGCCTAACGGCTCACGCCGCTGGGCCGTGGCGGTGGTCACGGGGACGGGGTTGGGGGCCGCGGCCCCGCTCTGCGGAAAAATCGGAGCGCTCTTGCGCCGCCAGGACAAAGGCATTACAGTTCAACGAGCCAGTGCAAGCTGACGATCGGCTCCCGGACCAGGCATCGCTTGACGGCGTTGAGGGGAAGCAGGATGCCGGGCTCCGGTTCTCCCCATCCAGAGAGGACACGCCTCATCACCTTTCGCCGCGCCCTCGGTTTGGGTGTCGGCCTCGCGCTGCTCGTGCCCATCGGCCTCGCGCCCATCGGCCTGGGGGCCTATCGCTATGCCCTCAGCAAGCGGGCCCAGGTCCTGGACGCCTGGCGGGAGCGCCTCACGGCCATGGCGGACGATCGCGCGGCGGCGCTGGAGGCGTGGCTTGGCGAGCGGTGGGGCGACGCCCGGGAAGTGGCCTCCTTTTCGAGCGTGAGTACGAAGGGCCTGGCCGCCCGCTCCGCCGTGCAGGGCCGCAAGACCTTCGGCGAGTTCACCGACTACCGCGGCATCCCCGTCCTCGCCGCCACCCGGCCCATCCGGGGGACGACGTGGGGCCTGGTCGTCAAGGTGGACCGCTCGGAGGCCCTGGCGCCCTACCACGGGGAGATGATCCGGCAGGGACTGCTGCTTCTGGCCGTCCTAATCACCCTGATGGGCATCGGGTATGGCCTCTGGCGCCGCCAGCGGATGAGGGCGCTGAAGGCGGTCGTCGCCGAACGGGAGAGGTCCGAGACCCGGATCCTCCAGCTCAACCGGCTGCTCCGCACGATCTCCGAGATCAACCAGCTCATCGTGCGGGAGCAGGACCGCGAGCGCCTGCTCGCCGAAGCCTGCCGCATCTTGGTGGACAGCGGGATGTTCCGAATGGCCTGGGTGGGCTTCAAGGATGAAGCGGCGGGGACCGTGGCGCCCGCCGCCTCCAGCGAGGGCGCTAGGGCCTACCTCGACGGCGTGACGGTGCGCTGGGACGATTCCCCGCCGGGGCGGGGCCCCACGGGCACGGCCATCCGGGAGAACCGCCACGTCCTCAACCTGGACGTGACGACCAATCCCGCCGTGGCCCCCTGGCGCGAGGCGGTCCTGCGGGCCGGCTACCGCTCCTCGGCGGCCTTCCCGATTCGCGTGCGGGAAGTCGTCGTTGGCGCCCTGTCGGTCTACGCCGATCGACCCCACGCCTTCGGCGAGGAGGAGGTGGCCCTCCTGGACGAGCTGGCCGGCGACCTGGGCTACGCCCTTCAGGCCATGGAGGAGCGCCGAGGACGCCTGGCGGTGGAACGGGCGTTGCGCGAGAACGAGGCCGAACTCAAGGAGGCGCAGCGCGTGGCCCGGTTGGGAAGTTGGACCATGGATTCCCGGACGGGAGCGGTCACATGGTCTTCCGAGCTGTACCGGATGCTGGACCTCGACCCGAATTCGCCGGCGGTGCCCTACCAGGAACAGGCGCGCCTCTTCGCGCCTGAGAGCTGGGAGCGCCTGCGGGCGGCCATTGGGGACACACTGGAGACGGGGATCCCTTACGAATTGGAATTGGAGTTGGCCCGGCCGGACGGAAGCAGGGGGTGGATGTTCGCGCGCGGCGAGCCCGTTCGGGACAGGGACGGCGTCACGACAGGGCTGCGCGGCATCGCCCAGGACATCACCGAGCGCAAGGAGGCCGAGATAGCCCTGCGCGAGAGCGAGGAGCGGTTCGCCCTCTTCATGCAGAACCTTCCGGCCATGGCCTTCATCAAAGACGCAGGACAGCCGCTACGTGTACGTTAACCATTGCCTGGCCAGCGCCCTAGGCAAGCCCTATCCCGAGCTCCTGAGCAAACCCCCCGAGGCTCTTTACGGCGCCACGCAGGGCGGCAGCATCCGCGCCAACGACGCCGACACTCTCTTGCGCGCGGAGCCGGCGACCTGGCGGGAGGCGCTGGATGTCGGCGGCAGGCCCCGGCTCTTCGACTCCGTCAAGTTTCCCATCCCCACGCCGGACGGTCTTCTTCTCGGCGGCATCGCGCTGGACGTGACCGAGAGGGTCCGCATCGAGGAGGAGGTCCGCCTTCTCAACGAGCGGCTGAGGGACCTCGCGCGGGTCGTCCAGGAGCTGGCTGCGGCCAGGGGCCTTTCGGACGTGACGGAGGTGGTCCGCCGGACGGCCCGGAGGTTGGTGGGGGCCGACGGCGTGACCTTCGTGCTGAGGGACGGGGACCAGTGCCACTACGTGGAGGAGGACGCCATCGGTCCGCTCTGGAAGGGCATGCGCTTCCCGTTGGAGGCGTGCATCAGCGGCTGGACCATGCTCCACCGCGAACCCGCTGTCATCGAGGACATCTACGCCGATGAGCGAATCCCTCACGACGCCTACCGTCCCACCTTCGTCAGGAGCCTCGCCATGGTGCCCATCCGGCGGGAGGAGCCCATCGGCGCCATCGGCGGATACTGGGCCGAGAAGAGGCTGCCCACGCAGGACGAGGTGGCCATCCTGCAAACCCTCGCCGACGCCGCCGCGCGGGCCATCGAGAACGTGCAGCTCTACGAGGAGCTGGAGCGGCGCGTGGCCGAGCGCACCGCCCAGCTCAACAGCCAGAAGGAGTTCCTCGCGCACGTGATCAACGCCCTGCCGGACCCGGTGTTCGTGAAGGACGCGGAGCACCGATGGACCATCCTCAACGACGCCTTCTGCCGGTTCATCGGCCACTCGATGGAGGATCTGCTCGGCCGGTCGGACTTCGACTTCTTCCCGGAGGAAGAGGCGCAAGTCTTCTGGGAGAAGGACAGCGAGGTCTTCGCCACGGGGGCCGAGAACGTCAATGAGGAGTCGCTGACGGATGCCAGCGGCCGGCGCAACGTGATCTCCACCAAGAAGTCGGTCTTTCGCGACCCCGAGACCCGGGAGAAGACTCTGGTGGGTATCATCCGCGACATCACCGAACGAAAGAGGATCGAGGAGGAGATCCGATCCCTGAACGAGCGCCTGGTCGAGGAGGCGGCGGAGCTCGAGGCGGCCAACAAGGAGCTCGAGTCCTTCTCCTACTCCGTCTCCCACGACCTGCGGGCGCCCCTCAGGGCCATCGACGGCTTTTCGCGGGCGGTGGATGAGGACTACGGGGAGCGGCTCGATGACGAGGGACGGCGCCTGCTGCGCATCATCCGCTCCAGCACCCAGCAGATGGGCCAGCTCATCGACGATTTGCTGGACTTCTCCCGCGCGGGGCGCCACGAGCTTCGGCGGGGACCGGTGGACATGACGGCGCTGGCGCGTCTGGCCTTCGAGGGGCTCGCCGGCGCCCAGCCCCGCCCCGGCGTCACCTTCCGCCTGGCGCCCCTGGAGGATGCGTCCGGAGACCCGGCCCTCCTCAAGCAGGTGTGGGTCAACCTCATGAGCAACGCGCTCAAGTTCTCGGCGGGCCGCGACCCGGTGGTCATCGAGGTGGGAGGGCGACGGGACGGCGCGGAGGCTGTATACTGGGTGAGAGACAACGGCGTGGGCTTCGACGGGCGGTACGCTCACAAGCTGTTCGGGGTCTTCCAGCGCCTGCACGGCCCCGGGGAATTCCCGGGCACGGGCGTGGGGCTGGCGATCGTCAAGCGCATCGTCGCCCGCCACGGCGGGCGGGTCTGGGCCGAGAGCCGGCCGGGGGAAGGGGCGATTTTCTCCTTCAGCCTGCCGGATGCCCATGGAGAGAACGATGAAGGGACGTGAAGCCGTCGACATTCTGATCGTCGAGGACAACCCCAACGACCTGGAGCTGACCCTCAGGGCGCTCAAGAAGGGCAACATCGTCAATCCCGTCTTTTCGGTGGGAGACGGCGCCGAGGCGTTGGACTTCCTCTTCGGCGAGGGAGCTTACGCGGGACGCGATACCTCCCAAATACCCAAGGTCATCCTCCTGGACCTCAAGCTCCCCAAGGTGGACGGGCTTGAGGTGCTCCGCCGCGTGAAGGGAGACGAGCGCACCATGATCATTCCCGTCGTGGTCCTCACCTCATCCCGGGAGGAGAGGGACCTGGTCGAGAGCTATCGCCTGGGGGTCACAGCTACGTCGTCAAGCCGGTGGACTTCGAGCGGTTCGTGGAGGCCGTCTCTCACCTGGGCCTCTACTGGCTCCTGTTGAATCAGCCGCCCCGGTAAAACGCCGCGTCCCGGGACGGCGCCTTTGCGGACCCGCGAGGCCGGGCAGCGTAGGAGAAAGCCATGAGCCAGCCCCTGCGCATTCTCCTGGTGGAAGACCTACATACGGACGCGGCCCTGGTGGAGCGGGAGATCCGGAAATCCGGCATCGACTTCACCTCCAAGCGCGTCGAGACGCGGGAGGCCTTCCTGGCCGCACTCGGGGAGTTCGGCCCCGATGTCATCCTCTCCGACTACAGCCTGCCCCGGTTCGACGGCATGTCGGCGCTTCGCCTCGCGGGCGATCACGCGCCCAATATTCCCTTCATCATCATCACCGGCTCCCTCAACGAGGAGACCGCCGTGGAGTGCATCAAGGCCGGCGCCGACGACTACGTCCTGAAGGACCGCCTGGCCCGTCTGGCGCCCGCCATTCGGGGCGCGATGGAGAAGCGCAGGCTCCAGAGGGAAAGGCACGAGGCCGTGGCCGCGATGCGGGCCTCGGAGATACGCTACAGGCGGCTGTTCGAAGCGGCCAAGGACGGCATTCTCATCCTCGATGGGGAGACGGGGCTCGTCGTCGACGCCAACCCTTTCATCCTGAAGATCCTCGGCTACTCGGCCCACGAAGTGGTTGGCCGGAGCATCTGGGATCTGGGCTTTCTCGGGGACGTGGTTCCATCCAAAGCGGCCTTCGCCGAGCTCCTTGAGAAAAAATACGTCCGGTACGAGGACATGCCGCTGCAGGCGAAGGACGGTAGCAGGAGGGAGGTCGAGTTCGTCAGCAACGTCTACGCGGTAAACGGCAGGCAGGTGATCCAGTGCAACATCCGCGACATCACCGAGCGCAAACGGGCCGAGAAGGCGCTGCGGGAGACCCAGGAGCGCTACCGGCTCCTCGTCGAGCGCAACCTCGCGGGCGTCTTCCGCTCCACGATCGATGGACGCGTGCTGGATTGCAACGAGGCCTTCGCCGCCATCTTTGGTTACTCCTCGCGCGAAGAGCTCTTTGCGCACCCCTCCCAAGGGCGCTACCCGACTCCCGAGGCTCGGGACCTTTTCGCCGAACGCATCAGGCGTGAAGGGGCCGTGAAGAACCTCGTCTCCGAGGGCCGGCGGAAGGACGGCTCCCCCGTCTGGATCCTGGAAAACGTCTCCCTGGTCCGGGAGGAGAAGACCGGCCAGGAGGTCCTGGAGGGGACGGCCATCGACATCACCGAGCAGAGGCGCGCGGAAGCGGAGCGCGGCCGGCTGGCCACGGCCATCGAGCAGGGCCACGAGAGCATCGTGATGACCGACGCTCGGGGGACGATCCTCTACGTGAATCCCGCCTTCGAGCGCATCACGGGATACTCGCGGGAGGAGGTCGTGGGCCAGAATCCGCGGATCCTCAAGAGCGGCCTCCACGACCGGGCCTTCTACGAGCGGATGTGGGGCACGATACTCTCCGGGTACCCCTGGTCGGGACAGATGACGAACCGCCGAAAGGACGGCAGCCTCTTCACCGAGCATTCGATCATCTCCCCCGTGCGCGACGACTCCGGGGCCATCACGGGCTTCGTGGCGGCCAAGCGCGACGTGACCCGGGAGATCGAGCTGCAGCGAAAGCTGGAACAAGCCAAGAACCTGGAGACCGTGGGCATGATCGCCGGCGGCGTAGCCCACGAGGTCCGCAACCCCCTCTTTGCGATCACGACGATCGTGACGGCCCTCGAAAGGAAGCTCTCGGACCAGCCGGAGTTCGCCGAGTATACCGCGCACATCAAGGACCAGTCGAATAGGCTGAACGTGCTCATGAACGACCTGCTCACCCTGGGCCGTCCCATCGACCCGCAGGAGTTCGTCGCCCTGGACCTTCGCGACGTGCTGTCGGAGACCAAGGCCCTCGTCAGGGCGGGAGGCATGGACACGACGGCGTGCGTGATGGAATTGGGCGGCGACCCCCTGCCCGTTCTCGGCACCTCCCAAAAGCTCCAGCAGGCCTTCGCCAACCTGGGACAGAACGCCCTCTCCTTCACGCCGCACGGAGGCTTGGTCCGGGTACGGGCGTGGCGCGAGGGGCCCACGGCCTGCGTGGAGTTCTCGGACATGGGGCCGGGGATCCCCGCCGATCTCTTCCCTACTCTCTTCGCGCCGTTCCAGACCCGGCGGAAAGGGGGGACGGGGCTCGGGCTCGCCATCGTCCGGCAGATCGTCACCGCCCACGGCGGAACGGTGGAGGGCCACAACAACGACCCACCGCCCGGAGCCACGTTCACGGTCACACTGCCGTTGGCGGACACCTCGAAGCGTCCCGAATGACGGCATAGGGGAGCGGCCTTCGATCTGCGCCCTGCGCCCAGTCCGTCATTCTAGGTCCTGGACGCGCTTCGCTTGCCAGGATTTCAGCTTGTCCGGAATCCTTCCCATCAGCGTCATTCCGGCTTGTCCGGAATCCTCCCACGTGCAACTCTCACCTCACCTCACCTCCGCCCGGGCCTATGCGCACGCCCCCTATCTGTGGTATACCTTCGCCGGGATTGGATTCGCGGCCTTTGCGGCCCTGCTGGTCTTCCGGTGGGTCACGGGCCGCCTGGACCGGGGCCACCGGGCGTAGAGCCCGGGTCCTTTCCAAGACGGGGCCGCGGATCCGGAGGGGATTGGCTTGAAGCGAGCGGCTCTCGTCGTGCTCGGGCTGCTGTGGGCCTCGCTCCTGTGGCCCAGAGATCCGTCGGCCCAGATGTTCCTCTCCAACTTCAGGGACCTGACGCGAGAGGCGTTTAGCCTCTACAACAAGCAGGGAAGCGCGCTCTGGGGCCGGCCCCTGCCCGCCATCCGCTGGATGGCCGTGGAAAGGAATGACCTTATTCTCACCGAAGATCCCAACCTCCCGGGATTTCGAACCACGAAGGGGCTGTGGGTGGGACCCCGACCCCGGTCCCTGGCCGTGGCCACCACCGCCACCCAATTCGCCGGCAAGATGTGGGCCATGATTCTGGTATCCGACTTTCCCCACCAGGAGGCCCAGGCGCTCGGACTGCTGGTTCGAGAAGGTTGGCAGAGCGTGGAGGACAGAGTGCTCCCCTCCTCGCTCGCGCAGGGAGAGCCGACCGAAGCGCTGGACAAGCCCGAGGGGCGCCTGTGGCTCCGGCTGGAGGTGGAGGCCCTCGCCCGCGGCCTCGACTGCGCGGGAGAGCAGCGCCTGGAGGATTTCGAGGCCGCCCTCACCTTCCGGGCCCAGCGCTACCAGATCGCCCAACCCGACGAGCGCCAGTGGGAACGGGTTCTCGACGTGCGTGAGGGAATCGCCGAGTACATGGCCTGGAAGCTGCCTCCACGCGAGGACCCCTACGCCGACCTGGCCGCCACGATCCGCGGTCGGCTGCATACGAGCCAGTCCTACGTCAGGAGCTTCGCCTACATGACGGGGCCGGCCTACGGCCTGCTCATGGACGATCTGGCCAAGGGCTGGCGGCAGAGCCTCCTCCTCATGCCGGCGCCGGATCTCCAGCTCCTCGCCGCGGACCAGATCATGGGCGCTAAGGCGCTGGTCTCGCGGGCCCTGGCCGGAGGCGACCTCACCCCCCGGGAGAAGGACGCCCTGGCTTCGCGGGCCAATCAGATGGGTGTCTCCTTCGGCATCCAGGGGATCAAGAAGGAGGAGGAGGCGCGATGGGCCCGTATGAGCGCGGAGCGGGAGGCGCTTCAGAAGCAGTTCACGGGCGGCGCTACCCTGCGCATCTGCCCCCGCGACATGCGCATCGTCTTTGACCCCAACCGCCAGATCGCCATGGGCAAGCTGGGGACCTGTTATACGGGGGCTTTCTCGTGGCAGTCGCCGGACGGCAGCCTGACCTCCGATGCCGCGGTGCTGGTGACTCCCGACTGGCACGAGCTGTGGCTGCCGCTCGGCCGGGAGGTGGTGACCCCCGGAAGCCTGGACCATCCCCTTCACCTGGTGGGAAAGGGCTGGACCCTGGATCTGGCCCCCGGATGGACGCTCCGCCAGGAGGCCGGCGCCATCATCGCCGAGCCTCCCTCCCTGAAGAGCTCATAGCCTCTTCTCTGGGTTCGAAACTCATAACTTAGTCGCAACGGTCATTCCAGCCCGTTGCCGGAGTGGTGCCGATGCCAGAGCCCGCGAATCCGCTGCGCCCTCTTCGGCAGCGCCGGGGACGTTAAGAGTGAGGATCGAGGAGAAAGCCCCGCCTATCATCCATCATCCTTCATCCATCATCCTTCATCTGGCCGGGCGGAAAGGGCACTCCCCTCCCGCCCGTTCGATCACTGGGAGTGCTTCTCGAAGTACTCGAGGGAGCCCTTCACGTCGCCCTTCATGGTTTCGCCGCCGGGCTTCCAGTTGGCGGGGCAGACCTCCCCCGTCTTCTTGACGGTCTGAATGGCCTGAAGCGTGCGCAGGGTCTCCTCCACGTTGCGCCCCACGCCCAGGTGGTTGACGGTGGCGTGCTGGACGACGCCCTCCTCGTCGATCACGAAGAGGCCCCGCAGGGCGACGCCCGCGGGTTCGAGCAGGACGCCGTAGTCCCTCGCCAGGCTCTTGTTCAGATCGGAGAGGTGCGGGAAGGGCACGGCCCCGAGGCCGCCCTGTTTGCGCGGCGTCTTCTGCCAGGCCAGGTGGACGAACTTGCTGTCCACCGATGCGGCCAGCACCTCGGCCCCGAGCTTCTGGAACTCCTCGTAGCGGTCGGCGAAGGCCGCGATCTCGGTGGGGCAGACGAAGGTGTAGTCGAGCGGGTAGAAGAAGAGGACCACGTACTTGCCCTTGAAGTCCGAGAGCTTCACCTGGGCGAAATCGCCGTTGACCACCGCATCCAGCGTAAATTCGGGCGCTTTTTGTCCAACCAGACTCATGTCATTTCCTCCTTGTTGCCGCTGCGACCATGGGTACACCTGGGGACCACCCCCGTCCGACTGGAAGCAAACGGTGTGCCAGGGTCGCGAGCCCGCAACCGCTGGCTTTCCGCCCTCTCCGCGTTGCGGCCTTGAAACCAGGATGCGGCCAGGTTGCACGCGGGAACCCGAGGAGGCACCTGGCATGGGCCTCCCCCCCCAATCCCGCGATGCTGCGAGGGGGTGACTGGGGGGCGGCCGGCAGGTTGTGGGAGCGATCGCCAGATCGCGAATGAGTGAAAGTCGCCGTCAGGCGACGGCTCCCACATCGGCGGGAATCCCGCATCGCGGAATTTGGGAAACGTCCCTGCCTTGCCTGACCCTCCGGACTTTGTTACAAGAGAAGAATACCTAGAGCCCGAGGGAGGCCCGTTGGTATGTCTCTTGCTCACTTTGCGCGGATGGAGGTCGTCATGCGGACGCTGCTGACCGTCAAGAGCCACTTCTCGGCCGCCCACAGGCTCTACCGGCCCGAATGGTCCCTCGCCCGCAACCGCGAGATTTTCGGCCTCTGCTCCAACCTCAACGGGCACGGACACAACTACCTGTTGGAGGTGACGGTGGAGGGGCCCGTGGACCCGGAGACCGGCATGATCCTCGACATGAAAGAGCTGAAGGCCCTGATCAGCCGCGAGATCATCGAACGCGTGGACCACAAGAACCTCAACATGGACGTCCCCTTCCTGGAGGGGCTCGTCCCCACGGCGGAGAATCTCGCCGTGGCCTTTTGGGAGGTCTTGGACCCCAAGATTTCCGCCGGGAGACTCTATGAAGTCCGACTTCAAGAAACCGATCGCAACACGGCCATCGTTCGCCGCTGAGGATGCCGCGGCACAGCACCGGTCGCTCGGGGCCGCCGCCCTCTCCCTGGCGGGGGGGCTGCCCCTCCAGGAGGGCTACGAAGACCGCATGGAGGCCCTCAGCCGCGCCATGCTCGAGGAGCTGGGTGAGGAGCCCTCCAGAGAGGGGCTGGTTCAGACGCCCAAGCGCGTGGCCAAGGCCATGCGATTCCTGACCTCGGGCTACGACGCGGACATCGCCGAGATCGTCAACGGCGCCGTGTTCGACGCGGAGGACTACCGGGAATTGGTGCTGGTGCGGGACGTGGAGTTCTACTCGCTCTGCGAGCACCACCTGCTGCCCTTCTTCGGCAAGGTCTCCGTGGCCTACCTGCCGGGGGAGAAGATCATCGGCCTCTCCAAGATCCCCAGGCTGGTGGACGTCTTCGCCCGCCGCCTCCAGGTGCAGGAGCGCTTCACCAAGCAGATCGCCGACAGCCTGGAGGAGATCATCAGCCCCAGGGGCGTAGCGGTCCTGGCCACGGGCTTCCACCTCTGCATGGCCATGAGAGGCGTGGAGAAGCAGGCCAGCCAGACCACCACCACCGCCTTCACGGGGGACTTCCAGCGCGACGAGCGGCGCCGCAAGGAGTTCCTCGGCCTGCTCAAGACCAGGCAGCAGGAGCCCCTGGGGTTCTAGGCGCCTCCGATTGGGGATTTCGGAAAGGCAGTGAGGACAGATTCACCACCAAGGCACCAAGGCAGGTGGAGCAGGAAGAAGGAAGTTCTCCTCTTTCCAGTTTCCCCCGTGCTTCCTTATTTCTGTCTCCCCGTTTCCCCGTTTCCATCCCTTCACGATGCCAGCGGCGTGACGCTGAGGGCCGGCTTCGGGGGCGGCTGGCGCCGCCTCGGCCTGGGCTGGGTGGGGACCTTCTCCTGCCGCTCCTGGAGCAGTTTCCTCACCGCCTCCAGGCTCTCGCGGGCCATGGCCTTCTCCAGGCCCAGCACCTCGGAGGGCGCCGGGAAGTTCGCGGCCCACCGCTGCACCGCCTCACCCTCCTGCCGGAAGTTCAGGGCCTCCGTGGCGACCAGGCCAGCCAGCAGCCCCGTCTTGGGATTCGAGAGCGCATCCACGGAGAGGTAGTTTTTCAGCTCCCCCCTCTCATCCGGGTAGAGCACGTCGCCCACGTCTCCGAAGGCCTCGTTGAGGGAGGCGGCGTCGGGCGAGACGCCCAGCTCGGAGGGCACGCCGCCCGCCGCCACCCAGAGCGGGACCGCCACGCCGGTGACGGGCTGGCCGAGGATCACCCACGCCGTAGCCAGCCGGGGGTCCTGTCCCGGCCGGACCCCCTCGAAGACCACGGCGGCCGAGGTGATGGCACGGTCGATGCTGTCGCCCACGTAGGCCCACTCCGGGGCCCCGCGCCTGCGCTTCTCGGCGGGGAAGGAGTCCAGCCGCACGTTGGCCGTGTCGCGGGCCACCGTCGCGAGCAGCGACTGGGCGCCGAGCTTCTTCTCCCTCGCCAGCTCGCCCAGCAGGCTCACCGCCCTGTCGTGGCGAAGGAAGCCCGTGCCCGATTCGGGGTCGCCCGACTCGCTGTAGTTGGTCCGGACCAGGAAGCCCTGCGGAGCGATGGCCGGGTCGTCGGCGTTGTAACGCTTGTAGCTTCTCTTGCCGGTTTCGAAATAGGCGGCGCCGCCCTTGGCGTCAATCACGCCGAAATTGGCGGAGACGTCCCGGCCGCCCGGGTTGGTCTTCTCCAGCAGCGCCTGGAAGTCCTGCACCGTCGCGCAGGACTGGAGGGCCAGCTTCATGAAGGCGCCCTCGCCGCTGGTCTCGCCCTTGCCCAGGTTGTAGGAGGCCGAGTTCATGATGGCGAAGCCCTGCGAGTTGATCCCCGCCCAGATCTGCATGCCCGCCGCGTCCCCCGTGTCCACGAGCCCCACGTACGAGAAGCGGCCGTCCTCGCAGTAGACCACCTGGTTGTGAAGGTCGTCCGAGTCGCGGTTCTTCCAGAGAAGGGGCCGGCCGTTGGCCGTGGCGGCGCCGGTAATGACCGCAGTGGTGCAGGCCGAAGGCGCCGGCCCCGCGGCCAGCATGGTGAAGGTGGTCAGGACGAGGCCCCACCGGAACAGGGCGAACCGGGGGAAGCAGGTCTTACGGCGCATGGTCTCCTCCCAAATGGAGGGCCATTCTAAGCCCACACGCCGTAGCGGGCCAAATGCGAGCCTTCTGCCGAAATTCCGCGATGGAGGCGCAACCCCTCTGTAGGAGCGGCGCCTCGCCGCGATCCGGGGAACCCGCTGAGACGATGCGGTTCCCGTGAACGGCCCATCGCGCCGGGGGCGGCGCTCCTACGCGCCAAATTCCATCGCGGAATTTGGAGCGGGCTTTGCCGTTGCCATACCGACCCAAAATCCGCTATACATTAGGGGTGAGGAGGCGCCTTTGAGCCTTTCGCTGGCGGCCCGCGAGCAGGAGGGGAGGATCGCCCTGGTCGGACTCGGCCGGGAGGGGCTGGCCTCCCTCTGCGCCGGCCTCGGCCTCAAGCCCTTCCAGGTCTCCGAGATCTACCGCTGGATCTACGGCCGGCGGGTGCTCGATCCCCTCGCCTGGACCAATCTCCCCAAGGAGGCCCGCGCCGCCCTGGCCGCCCGCACGAGCGCGGAGCTGCCCGAGGTGACCGGCGAGCAGGTCTCCTCCGACGGCACGAGGAAGTTCCTGCTCCGCCTCTCCGACGGGCAGGCCATCGAGGCCGTCTTCATCCCCGACGGGAACCGGAGGACCGTCTGCGTCAGCTCGCAGGTGGGCTGCGCCGTGGGCTGCGCCTTCTGCCTCACGGCTCGCATGGGCTTCCGGCGGAACCTCACCCCCGGCGAGATTCTCGGCCAGTTCTTCGTCCTCGAGGAGCGCACCGACATCCGGGAGGTGGGATACAACGCCGTCTTCATGGGCATGGGCGAGCCCATGGCCAACCGGACCAACCTTGAGGCGGCCCTCGCCATCCTGGAGGACGAGGAGGGGCTGGGCATCTCCTGGCGGCGCATCACCGTCTCCACCTCAGGCCTAGCCGACCAGATGGAGGCCTTCGCCAGGAGCGCCGTCTGTCCGAGGCTCTCCCTATCCCTCAATGCCCCGACGGACGAGCTGCGGAGCCGCCTCATGCCGGTCAACGCCAAGTGCGACCTGAGACGCCTTCGGTCCGTCCTGCAGAATCTCTCGCGGCGGGACCGGGAGCGGATCTCCCTGGAGTACATCCTCCTGGGCGGGGTGAACGACGGGCAGGAGGAGGCGGAGGCCGTGGCCAGATTCGCGAAGGGGCTGAAGGTGAAGGTTAACCTGATCCAGTTCAACGCGGCGGAGGGTCTCCCGTTCGTGCCCTCGGATGCGGAGAGGACCCGTTCATTCCAGGCGGTGCTCCTGCGCCGCGGCGTTCCCACGAGCATCCGCAAGAGCCGCGGGCAGGACATACTGGCGGCCTGCGGCCAGCTCGCCAGGAACAACTGGCCGGGAGGCGGGGCATGAGGCGCCTGACGATCCTCCTTCCGCTCTGCGCCGCCCTGCTGGCCGCCGCCCTTCCGGCTTCCGCCCAGATCCGCGTGGAGCGCGACAGCAGCGGCCAGATCGTCATCACCAACCGCGGCTCGGCGGCTGCGGAGGCCCTTCGCGGCGCCCCCACCCGCTCGGCGCCGCTTCCCCCTATCAGCAGCCGGGAGCGCGGGGAAATCAGGACCAAGCTCGAGAGGGCCTGCCACAGCAAGGGACTGGACTACAACCTCGTGGCCTCGCTCGTGCGGGCCGAGTCGGACTTCCGGCCCAACGTCCTCTCCAAGAAGGGGGCCGTGGGCCTCATGCAGCTCATGCCCGCGACGGCCAAGAGGTTCGGCGTCAGCAACCCGTGGGACCTGGACCAGAACATCAAGGGCGGAACGGCCTACCTGGCCTACCTCAAGGGGCTTTTCGGCGATAACGTGCCCCTCATCCTCGCGGCCTACAATTCGGGGGAGAACGCGGTTCAGCAGTACGGCATGAAGATCCCCCCCTACGCCGAGACGGTCCGCTACGTCTTCCAAATCCTCGCCGACTACGGCCAGCCGCACCTGGTGCAGGAGGCCAAGACCCTTCTGGCCTCCCCCGGAGACTACGACCGCTACTATCTGGCCAGGCGCTTCCAAAAGCCCGTCCTGCGGGTCCTCTACATGTACATCGACGCCCAGGGGATCAGGCACATCGACGACGCCCCGCCCTCCGGCGTCGATGCCACGCCGATCGTGTTCAAGGATGAGGGATGAGGGACCATGGATGGGAATGCGCCGGTCCCCGACTGGTGCGCCGATAAGCGGGCCACCGCCGGAGCGATCCGGAAGGAGCTGGCCCGCAGGCGGAGCTGGCAGGGCCGCAGGGCGGGATCCTGACCTCGGGCACATTCCGGAATCGGCGACGCCCGGGTGGAGAGTGGCTGGTGGAGGCGAAAGACCCAGATTCCGCGATGGAATTGCACTCGTAGGAGCGCCGCCCTCGGCGCGACGGACTGTACGCGGGCACCGCATCCTGGTCGCAGGGTCACCCGGTTCGCGGCGAGGCGCCGCTCCTACGCAGGCGTTGAGCCGCTATCGCGGAATTGGGGAAAGAAGGATACCCAGGCGGCGTCAACGCTTGAAGGCCTCTCTACTCCCGACCCTCCACCGTTCCTATTCGGATTTTCTGGATGGGAACCCCAAGAAAGCCCCCTGCCGCAATAAATCTCTGGCCTCCTCGGTTGTCCAATCCCTGTGAACGAGTCGCAAAGGAGACCCCGTCGGATCGCCGGACGGGCCGAGACGGCTCGGGGCTCGGATCCGGCGCCCCTTTCAAGGAGGACAACCCGATGCACGAGCTACCCAAGCTTCCTTATGCTCTCAACGCGTTGGAGCCCCACATCGACGCCATGACCATGGAGATCCACCACGACAAGCACCACGGCGGCTACGTCACCAACCTGAACAAGGCCCTGGAGGGGCATCCCGACCTGCAGGGCAAACCGGTCCAGGATCTTCTGCGCGCCATCGAGAAGGTGCCCGAGGCCATCCGCACCGCCGTCCGTAACCACGGTGGCGGTCACGCCAACCACGCCATGTTCTGGGAGATCATGGGCCCGCAGGCCGGCGGCACGCCCACCGGCGACCTGGGAGGCGCCATCGACAAGGCCTTCGGCGGCTTCACCGCCTTCCAGGAGAAGCTCAACGCCATCGCCGGCGGCCACTTCGGCTCCGGATGGGGCTGGCTGGTGCTGAGCGACGGGAATCTGGAGATCATCTCCACCCCCAACCAGGACAGTCCCTTCATGCAGGGCAAGTTCCCCGTGATGGGCGTGGACGTCTGGGAGCACGCCTACTACCTCAAGTACCAGAACCGCCGCGCGGACTACATCAAAGCTTGGTGGAACACGCTCCGGTGGGATGTCATCAACCAGCGCTACCAGAAGGCGCGCGGCTGACCGCGATCCGTGACACCACACGGCAGGCAGTCCAGCCACGGGGCCCCGGCGACGGGGCCCTTTTTGCGTGAATCCAGCAGATTTGGGAAAGTGGGAAGTGGGAAGTGGGAAGTGAGGAGTGGAAAAGAAAGAAGCCGCCACCCATTAGACCTTTCCCCGTTCCCGCCGCGAACCCCGCAGGGAGGTCCCCACCCAGGCACCCGCGAGCAAGGGCGCCAGGGCCATGAGCAGGGTCCAGGGCGAGAAGGCCGGCGAGGGAGCTATTCCCAGCATGCTGCCCACCCACCTTGCGGCGAGAACCGAGGCCATCAGGAGACCCGCGGCGGCCCACATCAGCCGGGGGCGGAAGTAGCCGAGGCCCACGGCCCAGGCCAGAAGGAGCAGGGCCGTGAGGCGGCCCTCCCAGCGCCAACTCTCTAGCAGCCCGGCCATGGCACCGGAAACGGCACCGCCGCCCCACAGAAGTCCAGAGAGCCATCGTCGGCCGGCCAACGATCAGCCCTCCCCTCGGTCCCCGGCGGGGTGCCCATCCAAGGTGCATGTGGCGCCGCGATAGTTCACGGCGCGCCCTCTCCTCGCACATCGACCTCGTCCAGGAGGGCCACAGCCCGCCGGAGGTGGGGAATGACGATGGAGCCGCCCACGACCAGGGCCACGTTGAAGGCCTCGGAGATCTCCGCCCGGCTGCACCCCTCCTCCCTGCACCGGATCACGTGGTAGGCGATGCAGTCGTCGCAGCGGAGCACCATGGAGGCCGTCAGCCCCATGAGCTCCTTGGTCTTGGACGGCAGGGCCCCCTCCGTGTAGGCCTGCGAATCCAGGGCGAAGAAGCGCTGGATTCCCTTGTGGCCCTCGGCCAGGACGCGTTCATTCATCGTTTCGCGGAACTCGCGGAACTCCTTCAAGCGCGGCATGGGACCCTCCGTGAAACAGGGAGCGGTGGGAGGTGAAACGCGAAACCCTAGACGCAAAGACGATGTCTTTCCTCACCTCATCCCCTCATCTCCTCATCCCCTCATCACCTCATCACCTACCCACCCCATCACGCCCCCTCGTTTCGATGATCTCGACGTCGTAGCCGTCGGGGTCGCAGACGAAGAGGTAGCGGCTCTTCAGCTCGGGCCGGCTCGGCCAGAACTCCCAGCAGCGGCGCTTCACCTCCGCCGAGTCAGCCGACAGCATGGCACGCGGGGGCGGGAGCGGCAAGACGGAAAAAATTTCGACGCGAGGCGTGAGCCGCGAAAAGCGAGACGGCCGACCGGAGACGGTCCTTCCTCCTCCCCTCATTCCGTGGCAAGCCCCCAACGGGCGACTCATATGGGATCCCGTCGTTCCACCCCGACGCCGGTCCCCTCCAGCGGGATCCTGAGCCAGCGGCCCTTCGAAGGGTACCTCAGGATGACCCCCCGGCGCTGGGGGCCGACGGCGGCCGGCGGACGGCCGCCTCCTCCCTTAGCCCTTTATCGTCCCTCTGTGTCTCTGTGCCTCTGTGGTTTGCCCTTCTTCTTCCGCCTTCCGCCTTCCGAATCCCGCCTTTCTCCGTTACAATCCCGCTCCGGAGGAGGCTGCGGGTGCTCATCGGGTTGAGCGGCATCACGAGACGGTTCGGGGAACACGAGGTCCTGCGAGGCGTGGACTGGCAGATCCACGCCGGGGAGCGGTGGGCGCTGGTGGGTCCCAACGGCTCGGGCAAGACCACGCTCCTGCGCTTCCTGGCGGGAAAGGACGAGGGGGACTCGGGCGAGGTGCGGCGGGTGCGGGGCCTGCGCGTGGCCACGGTGCCGCAGGACGACCTGGCGGGCGTGAAGATCACGGCGCGCGCCTACCTCCTGCGGGCCTTCTCCGAGGTCCTGGAGAAGGAGGCCGAGCTCTCCCGCCTCCACCGCAAGATGTCGGACGGCGACACGAGCCAGGGCACCTTCCACGCCGCCGCCGAGATCCAGGAGTGGCTTCTCCACCACGGCGGCTACACCTACGAGGTGGAGCTGGAGCGCACGCTCCTCGGCCTGGGGTTCTCCCTCGATGACGCCGACCGGCCCTGCTCCTCCTTCTCGGGCGGCGAGCAGATGCGCCTCAAGCTGGGCCGGGCCCTGCTCGACCCGGCGGACCTGCTCCTTTTGGACGAGCCGGGCAACCACCTGGACGACACCCAGCGGGAATGGCTCGGGGACTTCCTCCGAACCTCGCCCCGCTCCTTCGTCGTCGTCACCCACGACCCCGAGATCCTGGAATCGGCCGTGGACCGCGTGGCCTACCTCATGGACGGCAAGCTCTACACCTTCCGCGGCGACTTCGCCTCCTTCGAGGTCCAGTTCGAGGAGATGCAGAAGACGAGGGAGCGCGCCTGGGAGAACCAGCAGGCCTACATCGAGCGCACGCAGGAGTTCATCCGCCGCTACAAGGCGGGCCAGCGCAGCAAGCAGGCGAGGGGACGCGAGAAGGTGCTCTCCCGGCTGGAGCGGGTGGAGGCCCCGGTGCGCAGCGCCGAGGGGTTCCGGCTCCAACTGGCCTTCGACGACACCCCCGGCGAGGACGTGCTGAATGCCGAGGATCTTCTGTTGGCGCTGGGAGAGCGCCGGCTCCCGGTGCCCAAGCTCCACCTCAAGCGCGGGCAGAAGGTGGCCCTCGTGGGGGCCAACGGCGCCGGGAAGACGACGCTGCTGCGGGCCCTGCTGGGCGAGGTGGACCTCGTGTCGGGCGCGGTGCGCTGGGGGACCAACGTCCGCCTGGCCCACTACGACCAGCACCAGCGGCGGTTCGATTTCCAGGGCACCCTCTTCGACACCGTGGGCGGCCTTCTGAAGAGCTTCAATAAGGAGATGATCTACTCCTACCTGGGGGCCTTCGGCTTCGGCGGCCCGCGCGCCGACCAGTCGGTGGGGAGCCTGTCGGGCGGAGAGCGCGCCCGGCTCCACCTGCTGGGGGTCCTGCTGGCGCGGGCCAACGTCATCTTTCTGGACGAGCCCACCAACCACCTCGACGAGGCCATGGTGTCCATGCTCCAGGAGGCGCTCGCGGCCTTCAAGGGGACCCTCGTGGTCGTGAGCCACGACGAGGAGTTCCTGCGCTCCGTGACCCACCATACGTGGGCCGTGGCGGGGGACACCCTCCGCTCCGCGGCGGGCTTCGCGCCCGATCTGGCCGAGGCCAGGGAGCGGGGGCCGGCCGCTCGCGAGGAGGGGCCGGCACGCGATGGCCGCGACAAGGGCGCTCCCAAACCGGCGCTCTCCAAGAACGAGCTCTTCCGCCTGCAGCGGCGGCGCCTGGAGGCCGAGACGGCGGTGGCCACCCTGACGAAGGAGAAGATCAGGATGGAGGCCCGCTTCGCGAGCCCCGACTCGGTCGTGACCGAGGACTGGCACTCCCTCAATCGCCGCTACGAAAAGCTGAAGCGGGAGCTGGCCGCGGCCGAGGAGGAGTGGCTCGCCGTCATGGCGCAGGCCGAGGAGGCGGGAGTGGCGAGTGAGGAGTGACGGGGACCCCGGGCCTCGCAGCCTTGAACACCTCCGGACTGGCGCACGACGGGGCGGCGTCGCCGTCGGGCGACGGCTCCCACGGCTAGACAAGATGGTGCACGTGGGAGCGATCACCAGATCGCGGAAAGGGGAACCTCCGAGACGATGACCGAAGAGAGCGCCACTCGCCGAAAAACCCCTCCCTTCTGGGTGCTCTCGACCTACTTCGCCGAGGGTTTCCCCTACAGCCTCGTCCGTCAGATCTCCACCGTCTTCTTCAGAGATCACGGCGCCAGCCTGGAAGCCGTGGGCATGACCTCGCTCTACGGCCTGCCGTGGGTCCTCAAGTTCCTCTGGGCCCCCCTGGCCGACGCCTTCGCCACCAAGCGCCGGTGGCTCCTGGGGGCGGAGGCCGCGCTCGCGGCGGCGGCCCTGGCCCTGGCCGCCGGTTCCGCCCTCGCCAACCCCCTGGCGGTGGCCTCGGTACTCTTCCTGATCACGGCCTTCCTCTCGGCCAGCCACGACATCGCCATCGACGGCTACTACCTGGAGGCGCTGGACCGGAAGGGGCAGGCCCGGTACGTCGGCTACCAGGCCATGGCCTACCGCCTGGCCCTCATCGCGGGCGGCGGCGGCATCGTCTGGCTCTCGGGGGTCGCCGGCTGGAGCCCCGCCTTCCTCCTCTCGGCGGCGGTGCTGGCCGGCCTCATGGCCTACCACCTCCTGTTTCTTCCCAAGGTGGAGGAGCCCAAGCGGCCGATCTCCGACCTGGCCCGGTGGGCGGCCTCGCCCAGGCGCCTGCTCTGGGTGGCCGGGGCCGCGCTGCTCCTGCTGACCCTCCGGGAGCTGTGGCTGCTTGCACCGGTGGCGACGGCCAGGAAGGCGCTCCAGCCCTACCTGGCCAAGGTGGGGGTTCCCGGCTGGATCGCCCTGGGCCTGCTGTCCGCGCTCCTGCTGCTCCTCGCCAACCTGCCGCGCCTTCGGCGCCGCCTGGCCGCCTCCGATTCCTTCTACGCCAGGGCCTTCATCGACTACCTGGACCAGCCGCGCATAGGAGTCATCCTGGCCTTTCTGGTGCTCTACCGCTCGGGAGAGGCCTTCCTGCTGGCCATGGTCTACCCGATGCTGAAGGACATCGGCGTCGATAGGGCCCAGTACGGGCTCATCTACGGGACCCTCGGCATCGGCGCTTCCATCGCGGGGGGCATCCTCGGCGGCCACCTCATCGGCCGCTTCGGCCTCAGGCGAGTCATCTGGCCGCTGGTCCTCGCTCAGAACCTGCCGAACCTCTTCTACATGGTGCTCGCGCTGATCTACGGGGGACTCATCGGCCATCCGGAGCGGGGGACGGCCAACCTCACGGTTGTGTCGCTCTTCGTGATCCTGGAGGCCTTCGGAGCCGGGAACGGCACGGCGGTCTTTCTGGTCTTCATCATGCGGACCTGCAAACCGACCTACAAGGCGGCCCACATGTCCCTGGCTACGAGCGTCATGAACGTGGCCTCCACCCTCTCGGGCGTCCTCTCGGGCTTCCTGGCCCACTGGCTCGGCTATGCCGCCTTCTTCGGCTTCACCTTCATCGCCACTATCCCGGGCATGGCGCTGATCTTTTTCCTGCCGCATCTGGATGGGGGCGAGGCGCGGGACGCCAGACGCTAGGGACGGTGGAGAGTGGAGGCCCGCTCTCTTCCTTCATCTCTCATCTTCCTTCCATCATCGCAAAGGATGGCTGTCCAAGACAATTTCAGCTCGCACTTGAGGGTTTGCCTTCCGGAGCGAAGCGATGGAAGGCGCGTCCCGGCGCCGCCGGCGCACCCGTGGAGGGTGGGGAGACGGTTCACACCAGCCGAGGCTGGGGCTGGCGCCCGAAGGGCGGCTGAGGGCCTGCGGCCGGAGCGCGGCCACGCTGGCGTGGACGCGCCCGGACCAGGTCCCCAGTGCCGCGCCAAAGGTGCGGCCCAGACCCAGCCGTGGGTCGGAGCCGGCAGGGCGGCATGTTTTGGACAGGCATCATCGCAAAGCCAGCGTGGAGAGAATCGTCGGCGGTCGGTGGTCGGTCGTCATCTTGAGCTTCCGGCTTCCATCCGCCGAGGGATGCGCAAGATGCGAGATGGGAGAGGGGAGATGGGACAAGGCACGAAGAGGTCGGCGCCGTGCGGAAGGGGCGTGCCGGCCGATGGTTCCGCGTCAGGTGGTGAGGCCGGCGGCTCGCAGGACGCGCCGGAGGCCCTCGGCGTCGGCGCCGGTGAAGGCCGCCTTCGTGCGGCTGTCGAGGTCGACGACGCCGTAGCAAGCGCCAGTGGGATCGAACAGCGGGACCACCACCTCGGAGAGGTTGGCCGCATCACAGACGATGTGGGCCTCGCCCAGCGCGGTCACGTCCGGCACCACCTGGGGCCTCCCCTCCTTCCAGGCCCGTCCGCAGACGCCGTGCAGGGGGATGGGCGAGCAGGCGGGTCCGGGCCGGCACACCTGGAGCAACAGCGCATCGTGGCTTTCGTTGATGAGGTAGACGCCCAGCCAGTCCACGCCGCGGCTCCGCAGGTGCTCCCACAGCATTTCCACGCAGACCCGCAGGCGCTCTTCCCGGCCGAGATAGGCCGGAAGGTCCGCCGCCAGACGCCTCTCGCAGGTTTGGTAATCTCGAACGAAAGGCTCCATGGCACCTCCAGGAGGGGACCATACCACGCCCCCCCTCCGCCGCCAAGCGCCTCACTGTCGGGGCAGGACGCGGCCATAGATGCCTGCCAGAAGCGGTTCCATGGTGCGGAGACTTCCGGGGAATGCCGGCTCTCCGTCTCTTCCCGAGGAACTCAGGGGCCTGGCAGAGCGGGTCCGCGACCTCTGCCTGCATACCGCCGTGCAGGCCTACGAGGATGCGGCCACGGCGGGCCTGTGCCACGAGGGGGCCTGGGAGGCCGCCGTGGACGCCATCCCCCAATTCCGCGATAGCGGCTCAACGCCTGCGTAGGAGCGGCGCCTCGCCGCGAACCGGGTGACCCTGCGACCAGGATGCGGTGCCCGCGTACGGTCCGTCGCGCCGGGGGCGGCGCTCCTACGAGTGCAATTCCATCGCGGAACTTGGGGCCATGCGGCCCTTGACTTGGAAGCGCTCCTCTCCTCCCGACGGCCACCGGCAGACGGCGAAGGCGCGCAATCCCGAAAAGACTAAACCCCCCCGGTGCGCACCCTGTCCATGCAACCTGAAGGAGGAACACCCATGAAGACGTGGACCAAACTCGCACTGGCCGCCGGGATGATCGCCGCCGGCGCCGCCCTGTTCGCCCAGATACCCGGCAACCCCATGAAGATGGCCCAGGAACTCAACCTGACGCAGCAACAGCAGGACCAGCTCCGGCAGCTCCGCTTCGACCAGACGCGAAAGATGATCGATCTGCGAAGGAACGTGGAACTTCAGCGGCTGTCACTGCGCGAAGAGATGACCCAGGACAACCCGGATCCGGCCAGGGTGGATAAAGATATCGATAGCTTGGCCCTGGCCAAGGCCCAGATGGCGAAGCTCCGCTTCAGCCACATGCAGCAGGTCCGCAAGATCCTCACCCCCGAGCAGTGGCAGCGTGCCCGCGAGCTCTTCCGCGAGCGCATGGCCGAGCGGCGCGGCCACCGGATGGGGCAGGGGCGCGAGGGGTGGCGCCGCGGCGCAGGGCGGGGCATGGGATCCATGATGGCCCCTCCGCCCGATGACGGGCCGGCACCGGACGCTCCGCCCCCGCAGGGCCAGTCGGCTCCCTGAAAAGGCTTCTCAGCACCAGCTTCCTTTCCTTCCCCCATGCCCGGGCGGGAGCCAGCTCCGTCCGGGCTCTTTCGTGCTCTTCTGCCCGCCTCGCCGTTCAGAACCACTCCCCCACCGCCCCCGCGTCGGACAGGCGGGCCTTGGCCTCCTCCATGTAGGCAGAGAAGGCCGTGGCGTCGCCAGCCTCCACCGCTCTCTTGAAGTCTCCAAGGGCCTCCTGCAACCGCTCCAGGGGCTCCGACGTGGAACCGCTCAGGCGCTGGATCTCGAAATAGAGATCGGGGTTCTCCGAAACCACCTCCAGCGTGGTCCGAAGCTGCTTTCCGAAGGTCACCCCGGCCGCCTCCCTGAGCGCCTCCGGGGACAATCCGCAAAGGGCCAGGGCCCTGGCGAAACCGAGGTTGACGAGGTGCGCCAGTCCCAGCACCACGGCCATCCTCCGGTCGTGCTCCTCCAGCGAGAGCTCGTGGATGGTCACGCTGGTGGCCGCAAAGAGGCCCCTCACGAGCTCTTCCTCCCGCTCATTGCCCGCGCGCACCAGAAGCAGCCGCTTCCCGCTCAGGAGCTTCGCCTCGGGTCCCCACATGGGGTGGAAGGAGACCACGCGCAGCCCCGCTGATCGGGCCTCCTCCAGGGCCGCCCGCAGGTGGAGCTTGAGGCTGCACAGTTCGGCCACGACAGGCCGGGCGGGCTGTCGGCAGAGAGTGCGCAGAAGTTGCGCGCAGGCACTCATGGGGACGGCCAGGACGACGAGATCGGTCCCCTCCAAGCCCTCCTCAAGTGTGGGGGCGCGCGGAAAGGGCGATTCTCCTAGGGCTATGTCGAAGATGGCCACCTGGTGGCCCTGGCCCGACAGGAAACGGGCCATCCAGCCGCCCATGCCTCCCATGCCGCCCACCACCAGGACCCGCAGGAGCGAGCCGTCGTAGCTGCTCTCCAAGATGGGAGACTGGGCCACGAGCGAATGTCCGATGAGGAGCAGGGCCAGCTCCCGCCCCAGAGCGGGATCGATCCCCCGTTCCAGGCACCGACGTTCCATGCGCGAGCGGACCTGCTCCTCGACCTCGAAATTGCGCAGCGGGATGCGTCTGGCGCTCTTGAACCGGGCGATCTTTTCGGCCGTCTCCATCCGCCGCGCCGCGAGATCGAGGATGCGCGCGTCCAACTCCTCGATGGTGCGCCTGTGCTGCTCCAGGTCTCCCATGGGCGCTGTGTCCGCCATCGGCGTCTTCGCCTTCGGTTTGGGCCGTTTGGGCATGATGTCCTCCATCGTCAGGTGCGGATGTTCCTCGGCGCATGCAGAAAGGCCCGCCGTCTCCGGCGGGCCTGATCTTTATCCGTTGAGGATTCTCAGGGCGCCGGGGGCGGCGGGGCGGGCGCGTAGTAATACAGATAGGCGAAGTTCTGAAGCGCCATGCCCCTCAATACTCTCAACCTGCTGGTCATCCTCGGCTCCCTCTCGGCTCGATCGAGGATACCTTCCGCCGCGGGCGCCGGTCAAGGGCCGCCTTCAACCCAGATTCCGCGATGGAATCGCACTCGTAGGAGCGCCGCCCCCGGCGCGACGGACCGTACGCGGACACCGCATCCTGGTCGCAGGGTCACCCGGTTCGCGGCGAGGCGCCTCTCCCGCAAAGGGGTTGAGCCTCCTCGCGGAAGGGGGGGCCAGGCGAGGCCTGCGTTCACGAATCGCCGTGAACTCATGTTGCACGACCTATCTCACTTTTAAATAAGGCCTTATTTGATTTACATGGTGTGAGCCCGATACTGGGTTCACGAATCCGGGGCGGGCCGTGGCGGGTGCAGGATCCTCTGAATGTCCGCCTGCGCGGAGATTTGGCTGCCTCCGGCGGCCATTGGTACGATCGTTGCTAGTTCCGGCTTCTCACAAGGAGGAGCGGGATGAGAAGAAGAGTGGGTATCGTCCTGGTAACCGTGGTCTGTCTCTTGGGCGCCACGAACCTTTGGGCTAAGACGGGCGTGGCCCTGGTTCACGGTAAAGGGGGGGCCGATCTCCAAAATGCCTCTACGGCCCTCGCCTACTGGACCTCGCCCATGGTCTCGGCCGTCACCAAGAACTACACCGTGCCGTACGTCGTCTGCCATTACGACGGTACGCAGTATATGTGGGTCGCCGGCGACCAGGTGGCCTCGCAGATCGCCTCCTTCGTTAACGCGCAGGGCATCACCGATCTCGTCATCGACACGCACTCCTTCGGCGGAGTAGTCGTGCGGTGGATCTTCTCGAACCCGAACCGGAACGCCGACTACCAGACGGTCGTGAATGCCACCCGGTGGGTGAACACTATCGCCGCTCCGCAGGACGGCTCCGAGGCGGCCGACCTGGCGGGCACTCTGTCGGGCTCCTGGCTCACGGGCTGGCTGGTGGACCTCGTGGGCGAGAACACGAACTCCACCTACAATTGCCGCACCGACTGGATGGCCTATTACAACCAGTACTGGCTCTTCGGCACGGCGGGCAGGCCCGCCCTCCCCAAGAGCTTCTACTGCATCGCCGGGGTGGACACTGGGCTGGCCATCTTCAACGACTGGGCCCACGTGGAGGACTATGGCCTAGCCGCCCTCGCAGGGGTGAGCGGCTTCCCCGGGGCGAATGACGGCATGGTGGCCCAGTATTCGGCGGAGGCGGTGGGCACCCTCTGGTTCGAGACCGATGCCAACCACCACCACAACCGCCGCAACGATTTTCGTCCCATCGGCACCTATCTGTCCTACGACTTTTAAGGGGGGAACCCATGAGATTGCACAAGAGCCATCGCATACCCGTCCTCCTCGCGGCGTTCCTCCCGGTGTTATCCCTGTTCGCCGCGGGCTCCGTGACTCAGATGAGCCAGGGCTTCGCTCCCCTTACTCCCTACGTCGCCCCGAGGCCCTTCGCCAGCTCCTCCTCGCTCGACGCCTTCGTCGTGGATGCCACCAGTCAGAGCAGCGTCTCCGTGGTGCTTCGTGGCCCGAACGCCAGGGTCGTGGTGTGGCCCGTGGGCGTATCGACCGCCGAGACCAGCCTGCGCCTGCTGGATCCGCAGGGAAATCCCTTCGCGCCCGACGGCCGGACCGAGGCCGCTTTCGCCGCGGGCTCTTCGGCAGAGTTGGCCGGGCTGGTGGATCTTCCGCCCACGGCCACTCTTCTGAAGGTTTCTCCCGCCGCACCGGGGCGTTATACGCTTGACTTCAGCCACGCTCAGAGCGGCGCGAAAGCGTTCATGGTGGCCGTCCAGGACGGCTCTGGCTACCGGATGCGGGTGAGCCTTTCGGAGATGGTCTCTTCTCCTGCCGGGCATCCAGCCCTCTACGCCAAGCTCTTCAACCAGAACAGCGGGGCTCCCCTGCTCGGATTCCACGTGACGGCCATGGCCCGAAGCGCATCGGGATATCCGCCCGCCCGGGTGGTCCTGCGGGATGACGGCGTCGCACCCGACGCCACCGCCGGGGACGGCGTCTACTCCTGCCTCCTGCCGGTGGAGCCCGGAGGCGGAATGGAGGACGTCAAGGTGGACGCCTCGGGAGCGGCCGACGGCCTTCCGCTCCACCGAGTCGGCCACGCCGTCCTGGCGCTCTCCGAGCGCGGCGCCCGCATCCTTGGGGCCATGCCCTGCCAGGTGCTCCGCGATCAGTCGGGCGTTTCTGGTGTGGACGTGCCCGTGCAGGTCAAGCTGCCCAAAGCGGGAACGTACCGGCTCCAAGCCACCCTCACCGGCCGTGCTCCCTCCGGAGCCGCGGTCGAGGTGGCTTACGCCTCGGCCGAGGGGCGGTTTGCGGCGGGGCCCCAGACGATGACGCTCCATTTCGCGGGGCAGGATCTTTCCAGGGCTGGGGTGGACCCTCCCTACACGGTTCGCGACGCCTCGCTCCTGGATCTGGGTACCGTTCGGGTGGCCGCCCAGTTCCCCAAGCTGGGTCACGTAGCGGGCTTCACGCTCGCGGAACTGCCCGCTCCGGCGCCCGCTCCGTCTCTGCCGGCCAAGCGCCCCGTGCCTCTTCCCTAGCCTGCTTTCGTCCTCGCGGCTCTCAAGGGGCGCCTCCGTTGGAGGCGCCCCGTTTTTTTGCCGCAGAAGGGGTTCGCGGCCGTCCTCACGAAAAAAAGAGAAGGAAAGCCGCTAGCCTGAGTGGTTCTACCCGGAACCGGGGAAGCGTTCCCCCGTGATCTGCTCCATGGAAGCCCTTCTCGCTACCAGGTGAAGGTGTAGGTGGTGGTGAGCCCGTCGCGGTTTTCGAAGAGGAGGGTGGTGGGCACGCCCTTCGGAACGGCGGACTTGAGCGAGGCCCCACCCTTGATGACGACCTTGCCCGCGCTCTTCCAGACCACGTTCGACCACAGGGTGCCGGAGATGTAGACCTTGATCTGCGGGTCCAGGTTGGCGCCCAATGCGACGAGCCGGAAAGGGGCCGTGGCTTTGACCATGGACATAACCTGGGGCGGGACCACGGGCGTCACGGCGATCGCGACGTCGCCCGTTGAGGCGGCTCCGGACGAGTCGGTCACGGTGAGATGGACCGTGTAGGCGCCAACGTCCTGATAGGTGTGGCTGGGATTCTGGTCCGACGAAAGGGAGCCCCCATCGCCGAAGTCCCAGCTATAGGTGAACGGGGCGTTTCCGCCGATAACGGCACCGTGGAAGTTCACCACCAGGGGTGGGTGCCCCTCCCTCGTGTCCGGCAGGGGGACCGCGGCGAGGGACGTCGGGGACACGATAATGTTGTCTAGGCGCGCTCCGAACCCGGGCCCCCGGTAAGCGCCCGATTGGAACACGAAGGCTAGGTAGACCTTCGAATACGTCGTCAAGTCCCCCAACCGCGGCCAGTTCGTAAGGTCCCCCACGAGGCCGTACCAAGAATCGGAGTAGTTTCCAGAATAGGTGTAGCCGCTGTAGTTTGTGCCGTCGGTGGAGAAGCCGTAGAAGAGGAAATCATTGCCGGTATCATAGGTCAGCGTCTTGAACGCTGCGAAGAGCCCCGCCTCCGGAGACCCGTAAAGGCAGGTGATCGCAGGCCAATAATCCAGCCAGGAGTCCGTGTGGGCAGGGTACGCCGCTCCGCAGGGGAGATTCTTGCCCTTGCTCCCCCCCATGACCGCTTCCACATCCCACTGGCCTGAGAAGCTGTCGCAGGGGGTGTCCAGCCAGAAGTAGTCTCCCGCATCGTTGGCGATCGAACAGCCCGCTCCGCCGTACTGGCATCCTTGATAGTGACGCCAGTCGCCCCCGTCCTCTTTCCAGATGGGGAGCGTCTCGAAGTCCTCGCTGAGGCACGCGGAGGCCCCCGATGCCTCGTCCCTGGCCGCGAGGTCGGACGGTGCCCAGGGTGGCCTCACGAGTGTCATCGGCTCCTTCATGGCGTAGCGAATGGACCCGGGAAGGTCTTCTCTGAAGTTCGGCATCAACCGGGAGACAACGGCGTCGAAGTCGGCCGGGGAGGATTCCTCGGTGCGGGACTCCTCGTTCAGCCCGGCCAGCGCCTCCAGGTGGGCCTGCGGCACCTCGGCCACGGCGATGCCCGTCTGGCGGTCCCAGACGAGGCGCTGGGCCGACGAGAGGGCCGTCGAGGCCTGGGCCGGCGTGAGATTGGGGAAGACCACCACTTCCATGGCGGGACTCCCGATTGCCGCGGCTCTGCCCGCCACGGTTGCCGCCACGAGGATCGCGCTTACGATCAGGATTCGCTGGTTCATGGAATCTCCCTCCAGGTGCTGGTGAAAGCAAGGCCGGTGCCAATGGGAAGAGCCGACAAAGAGGCGGTGGCTACGGCGTTCGGGCCGGGAAGGGCACCCAGTTCTGTGCTCGAGGCCGGAAGCCCGTCCGAAAAAGGGGACGGAGGAGGTGGAGATGGAGACGGGGAGAGGGGGAGACGGCGAATCAGGGCATGGCGGGAGGTTGGGGAAAGGCGATGAGGAGCGAGACGTTAGAGGCAAGGCGTGAGGCGCAACAACCCCACATTCCTCTCTGAGCCTCACTGCCTCTGTAGCGTCTATGTCCTTCCGCCGTACGCCTGACGCCCACCGGCCTCACAGGTCGTGGATGGTCTTGAGGCTGAGAACCTCGAAGGTCCGGCGGCCGCCGGGGGTCTCCACGGTCACCTCATCCCCCTCCCGCTTGCCCAGGAGCGCCTTGCCGATGGGCGACTGCACCGAGTAACAGCCGTTCTGGATGTCCGCCTCCTCGTGGGTGACGAGGCGGACCTCCAACTCCTCCTCCTTCTCCACGTCGTAGAGATTGAGGAGACTGCCGTAAGCCGCCCTGTCCTTCGGAACGGAGGAGAGGTTCACGGTGGCCAGGGCGGCGATCCGCTTCTGAAGCTCCATGACCCGCGCCTTCACGTACTGCTGCCGCTGGAGGGCCATGTGGTACTCGGCGTTCTCGCTCAGGTCACCCAACTGCCGGGCGCGATCGATCTCCTTGGGAAGGTCGATTCGAAGTTCGTGGTCCAGCTTCTTCAGGTCGGCCTCGAGGGCCTTGCGCGTGGCCTCCAGGCCCTTGGATTCGGGCATGCCAACCTCCTCGCGGACGTTAGTGTAAAGGAATACGCCGGTGGATAAAAGTCCCCCCCGGCATCGGGTCGAGGCCCGCAGAAAGGCGGATCGCGGTGGTGGACGCGCGGCGGGCGCGGACCCTATACTCAGTTCAGATGCATCCGCAGGGAGGCTCCCATGACCGACACGGATTTGGGGTTCCTCAAGCAGGTCAAGGAGAGGACCCAGAGCGAGTTCCTCAACCTCCGGTGGGAGGGATCCTTCACCGATTACCTGGGCATCGCCCACCAGCAGCTGGAGGTCATTAGGACTTCCTACCAGCGCCTCTACGACATGATCCTCTCCCACGGCCGGGAGGAGGTGAGCGACGGCCGGTCCGTCTCCTACCGCTACAAGTTCTTCGCCGACCCCTTCGGCATGGGCGAGGACGCGGTCTTCGGACTGGACGCCACGCTGGCCCGGCTCGTGAACATCTTCAAATCAGCCGCCTTCGGCTATGGCCCCGAGCGCCGGATCATCCTCCTGCACGGGCCGGTGGGCTCCGCCAAGTCCACCATCGTGCGCCAGCTCAAGCGCGGGCTGGAGGACTACGCGCGCAGGCCCGAGGGGGCCCTCTACTCTTTCCGGTGGCGGGTGGAGGCGGACGAGGCCGGCCGGCTGAAGAGCCGCGAGAGCGACAAGTTCGCCTGCCCCATGCACGAAGAGCCCCTCAAGCTGATCCCCGCGGAATTCCGGGGCGAGCTGCTGCGGGATCTTCAGGCCAAGGCCCAGGTCCCCTACCGGCTGAGGGTGGAGGGGGATCTCTGCCCGGCCTGTCGCAAGGTCTTCTGGGACCTGATGCAGAAACACGAGGGAGACCTGGAGAAGGTCCTGAGCCACATCGAGGTGTACCGGCTGCTGCTTTCCGAGAAGGACCGCGTGGGCATCGGCACGTTCCAGCCCAAGGACGAGAAGAACCAGGACTCCACCGAGCTGACCGGCGACGTGAACTACCGCAAGATCGCCATCTACGGCTCGGACTCCGATCCCAGGGCCTTCAACTTCGACGGGGAACTCAACATCGCCAACCGCGGCCTCATCGAGTTCATCGAGATCCTCAAGCTGGACGTGGCCTTCCTCTACGACCTCCTGGGCGCGACCCAGGAGCACAAGATCAAGCCGAAGAAGTTCCCGCAGACGGACGTGGACGAGGTGATCATCGGCCACACCAACGAGCCCGAATACATCAAGCTGCAGAACAACGAGTACATGGAGGCCCTCAGGGACCGCACCATCAAGATCGACGTGCCCTACATCACGCGGCTGAGCGACGAGATGCGGATCTACGAGCGGGACTTCAACAAGAAGAAGATCACGGGCAAGCACATCGCCCCCCACACCATCGAGGTGGCCTCCATGTGGTCCGTGCTCACCCGGATCGAGGAGCCCAAGAAGCAGGACCTGACCCTGGTGCAGAAGATGAAGCTCTACGACGGCCGGACCCTGCCCGGGTACACCGAGGACACGGTCCGCGAACTGCGCCAGGAGGCCGCCCGGGAGGGCATGGCCGGCATCTCCCCCCGCTACATCCAGGACCGGATCAGCAACTCGCTCGTCACGGACATGAACGAGCAATGCATCAACCCCTTCATGGTGCTCAACGAGCTCGAAGCCGGACTCCAGCACCACAGCCTCATATCGAGCGACGAACAGCGCAGCCGGTTCCGGGAACTGCTTTCGGTGGTGAAAGACGAGTACGAGGAGGTCATCAAGAACGAGGTGCGACGGGCCATCTCCTCCGACGAATCGGCCATCGCCACCCTCTCCTCCAACTACATCGACAACGTGAAGGCCTACACCCAGGGCGAGAAGATCCGGAACAAGTTCACCGGGAAGCTCGACGAGCCGGACGAGCGGCTCATGCGCTCCATCGAGGAGAAAATTGCCATCCCCGAGACGCGCAAGGACGACTTCCGCCGCGAGGTGATGAACTACATCGGGGCCCTCGCCGTCGAGGGCAAGAAGTTCGACTGGCGCACCGACGAGCGCCTGCGCAGGGCGCTCGAGATGAAGCTTTTCGAGGACCAGAAGGACACCATCAAGCTCTCCGCCCTGGTCTCCAACGTCATCGACAAGGAGACCCAGGAGAAGATCGAGGTGATCCGCGGCCGACTGATCAACAGCTACGGCTACTGCCAGGTCTGCTCCAAGGACATCCTGGAGTACATCTCCTCGGTCTTCGCCCGCGGCGACGAGAAGGAGGAGTGATCGAGATGAGGGGATGAGGAGATGGCGAGATGAGGAGCGCTGGTGAAGCGCTTCCTCATCACCTCATTTCGGCATCTCCTCATTTCGGACTGAGCCCATGACGCTGCGCATCCGTTCCGACCACGCGAGATTCAGGTCCATCGTGAAGGGGAGGGTGCGCGAGAACCTCCGCCGCTTCATCGTGCAGGGAGACCTCGTGGCCCAGCACGGCCGCAAGAAGGTGGCGATCCCCCTCAAGGAGATCCGCCTGCCCAAGTTCGAGTACTCCTGGGAGGACCAGTCGCAGGCCGGCCAGGGCGAGGGCAAGGAGGGAGACGTGCTCGGCAAGGGTCGGCCGGGCGAGGGAGAGGGGGCGGGCGACGCGGGCGACCAACCGGGAGAGCACGCTCTGGAGGTGGAACTCTCCCTGGAGGAGCTGGCCCAGATCCTGGGCGAGGAACTGGAACTCCCGCGCATCCAGCCCCGGGGCCAGAAGGTGCTCACGAGCTGTACCGGGCGCTTCACGGGCATCCGGCGAACGGGCCCCGAATCGCTGGTTCACTTCAAGCGGACCTTCAAGGCGGCCCTGAAGCGCACCATCTCCAGCGGGGAGTACAACGCCGGAGACCCTCTGGTGGTGCCGGTGAGAGAGGACAAGCGCTACCGGGCCCGGAAGGAGGTGCTGCTGCCCCAGTCCGCGGCGGCCATCCTCTACATGATGGACGTTTCGGGCAGCATGGGGGAGGAGCAGAAGGAGATCGTGCGGATCGAGGCCTTCTGGATCGACCTCTGGCTGCGCTCCCACTACAAGAACCTTCAGATCCGCTACATCACCCACGACGCGGAGGCCCGGGAGGTGGATCGCGAGACCTTCTTCAAGAGCATGGAGTCGGGCGGCACCCTCATCTCCTCCGCCTACACCCTGGCGGCCGAGATGATCAAGAAGGACTATCCCCCCGATGACTGGAACCTCTACCTCTTCCATTTCTCGGACGGGGACAACTGGAGCGACGAGGACTCGGCGCACTGCGTGGACCTCATGAACCAGAGGCTCCTGCCGGCGGCCAACCTCTTCGCCTACGGGCAGGTCAAGAGCGCCTACGGCTCCGGCGCCTTCTACCCCATCCTGGAGAAGGCCTTCCCCGAGCAGGAGAACGTGGCGCTGAGCAAGATCGACGACAAGGAGCACATCCTGGACTCGATCCGCGATTTCCTGGGAAAAGGCAGATGAACCACGGAGGCACAGAGGCCCAGAGAAAGCAAATTATGGCAGATTCTGGAGCATCTGGGATTGAGGTGAACGCCGGGTCCCGTCGCACCGCGCCTCCTCCGCCCCAAATTCCGCGATTGTTTCTTCGCCGTAGGAGCGCCGCCCTCGGCGCGATGGGGCGTTCAAGGAATGTTGCCGGTTCTGGCCGGGCCACCCGGATCGCGGCGGGACGCCGCTCCTGCAGAGGCACGCCACCGCCCTCATCCCCTCATCACCTCATCTCCTCATCTCGGCCCCCAACGGGCTCCTTCGAAGGCAAGCCATGAGACACCCCGATGCACAGGCGCTCAGGCGCCTCAACTTCATCCCTTTCCCGGAGGAGCTCGTGCAGGTCAAGCGCGAGTTCATGGCCTACGCCCGCAAGCAGGGGCTGGACCCGGGGGAGATCGTCCTCGATTTCCTTTCGCCCCCCCAGATCAGCGAGGCCGCCTCCTACGACGGCTTTCCGGGCCGGTACCCCCACTGGCGCTTCGGCATGGCCTTCGATCAGTTGGACAAGAGCCGGAGCTGGGGCCTCTCCACCATTTACGAGATGGTGGTCAACAACCAGCCCGCTTACGCCTACCTGCTCGAGGGCTCCACGCCGGTGGTCGTCCGAATGGTCATGGCCCACGTCATGGGCCACTGCGACTTCTTCCGGCACAACGCCTTCTTTCTGGGCACCAACAGGAATATGCTGAACGAGATGGCCAACCACGCGGCGCGCGTGAAGCGCTACCAGAACCGGCACGGCTTCGAACGAGTGGAGCGCTTCTTGGATACCTGCCTCTCGCTGGAAAACCTCGTGGATCCCAACCTGCTCTTCTGGCGGGCGCGGGAGAAGGAGCCCTCGGGGCTGTCGGCGGAGGAGGCCAAGAAGCGGGACGAGCCCCGATTCTCCAGTACCTACCTCACCTCCTACTACCGCACCGCCAAGACGCCCGCGACGCCGGGGAAGGAGCGGAAAGCGGAACCCGAAAGCCCGCCGCTGAAGGCCTTTCCCGAGCGTCCCCTGCGGGGAGTTCTGGATTTCCTCGTTGACCAGGCCCCGCTGGAGGACTGGGAACGGGACATCCTGGAGATCGTGCGCGAGGAGGCCTACTACTTCCTGCCGCAGCGCCTCACCAAGATCATGAACGAGGGGTGGGCGGTCTTTTGGCACACGCGGATCATGACGGCCAAGGGGCTCAGGCCTTCGGATCTCGTAGAGTACTCGGACGAGAACTCCAAGATCATCGCCGCCTGGCCCGGCAGGCTCAATCCCTACCGGCTCGGCTACTTCCTCTTCGAGGACATCCGGGACCGCTGGGACAAGGGCCGCCACGGCCCGGAGTGGGAGACCTGCCAGGACAGGGCCAAGCGCGAACGGTGGGACACCCGCGAACGGCACGGCATGGAGAAGGTCTTCGAGGTTCGGTCCGCCTTCGACGACGCCCAGTTCCTGGACGCCTTCCTCACCCCCGAGTTCGTGCTCAAGTCGCGCCTCTTCACCTTCCGCCTCAATCCCCGCCAGGGCGCCTACGTCCTGGAGAGCCGGGAGTTCCGGAAGGTCAAGAGCACCCTCCTGGCGCATCTCACGAACGGGGGCGAACCCATTCTCGAGGTGGTGGACGCCAACCACGCCAACCGCTCCGAGCTGCTGCTCAGGCACCTCCACGACGGAGTGGACCTCAAGGTCGGCGAAGCGCGCCAGACTCTCCACGCCCTCCACCACGTCTGGCGTCGCCCCGTGAATCTTCAAACCGTGTTCCAGGGACAGCCAAAGACCTACACCTTCGACGGGTCGAGGGACACGGAGCAGTGACGCGTCACCGGGAACCTCCCCGCGGGGAGGTTGAGAAACGCGAGATTGCCCTTTCTCATAGGAGGACGGCCGACAAGCACTGACCCGCACATTCCCAGGACAGGATTTCCGACTACGTGACCTGAAACGCCACGGTTTGCTCCGGAAGGAGACGTCTATGAAGAGATTGGGTTCGATTTTATGCGCACTCATGGTGATGGCCGCGCTTCCCTGGCAGGCCTCCCCGCCCCCCAAGGCGCAGGCCTCCACGGCCCAGACCACGAGGGACGACAAGGGCGTCTGGTTCATCACGGCCAACAACCTGGGCGATGCCTTCGACGCCATGGGCTACGCCGTGGCCACCGACCGCCTGTGGCAGACCGAGCTCTACTTCCGCTCGGCCACTGGGCGCCTCGCCGAAATCTTCGGACCCAGCCAGCTTTCGACGGACATCTTCATGCGCACGATCGGCTACAGCAAGAAGGACCTGAAGAAGGGATTCAAGCGCCTGAGCAAGGATGGGCAGACGGCGGTCAAGTCCTACATCGCCGGCTTCAACCGCCGCGTGGACGAGGTGAACGCCAATCCCGCCCTCATGCCGTTCGAGTATCTGGCCATCAGCCAGCAGCTCGGCACCACGGTGCGCCCCCAGCACTGGACCGTGTACGACGTGTTGGCCTGGGTGGCGCTGATGCAGCGGGAGTTCGACCCCGAAGCCTTCTCCACCGGGCAGCTTGAGAACGCCGGCCTGCTCGATGCGCTCCAGGCGGCCTTCCCCAACGATTACCTCGCCATGTTCCAGGACCTCCGCTGGCTCAACGACCCCTCGGCCCTCACCTACATTCCCGCACCGCAAGGGGCCGTTGCACCCCAGGTGGACCAGCAGGCCCTCACCAACCGGCTGGCGGATCAGCAGCGGGCGTTGCCGGACCTTCGCGCCCAGGCGCTCTCGGTGGACAACACCATCCAGGGCGTCCTCGACAACCTGAAAAAGATCAACGCCTACGTCCACATGGGCAGCTACGCCTGGGCGGTGGCGGGAAGCAAGACGGCCGACGGCAACCCCATCATCTACTCGGGTCCCCAGATGGGCTTCTCGGTTCCCTCGATCGTGCTGGAGGGCTCCATCGAGGCTCCCGGATACGACATCTCCGGCATGACCGTCCCGGGCGTCCCCGGCATCATCATCGGCCGGACCCCCCACCATGCCTGGTCCATGCAGGTGGGCCACTGCCACACCACGGACTACTTCGTGGAGAGCCCGCTGGCCGTAAAGAAGAACGGCACGACGGTCATCAAGGTGGCCGGGCAGGCGGACGTGAAGCTCAAGCTCTACAAGACCAAGCACGGCCCCGTCATCAACCCCATGCCCTACGATCCCAAGAACATCACGGGCCCTGTCATCACGTGGGACTACGCCCAGAGGGGCTACGAACTGCAGACCCTGGACGGATTCCTCCAGCTCGCCCGCGCCCAGAGCATGGACGACTTCGGCAAGGGAATCGAAGAGGTGGCCGTGAGCCAGCACTTCTGCTATGCGGACAAGGACGGCAACATCGCCTACTGGATGTCCGGGCGCGACCCCGTGCGGGCCTCCAACGTGGATCCGCGCCTGCCCGTGCCCGGCGACGGCAAGCACGACTGGCCCAAGCCGGTCACGCTCAAGCCGCGCTCCACAGACCGGAATACCACGCAGGGCTTCTACGCCGGCTGGAACAACAAGTCCAACGTCAACTACGATAACGCGCCGAACAACATCGGTTACGGCTTCGGCCCCTTCGACCGGGCCCACGTCATCACCGACTACCTCTCCACGCACAACAACCTCACCTTCGAAGAGGTGCGGGATCTGGCGCTGAACATCGCCACCACCACCACCGATTTCGACGTGCCGGGCGGCGTACCGTGGCAGTTCGTCGCTCCCTACTTCACGGCGGCCGTGGAGGCCTACCCGACGCCGGCCCGCACCGAGGCGCTCCAGATGCTCCAGAACTGGGACGGTCACTTCGTGGCGGGCGGCCCCACCCAGTGGGCCATGGGCACCACGCGGGCGGACGCCTGGGTGCTGGAGAAGGCCTGGGTGGACCAGATGCTCCAGCTCACCTTCGCGGACAAGCTGGGGACAACCGGCGCCGCCCCCTCCATGCAGCTCTTCAACGTGCTCCTGCACTCCCTGGAGGGAAGCAGCTCCGGCATCGTGAACACCTACAATTGGTTCCAGGACACCTCCGGCCAAGGCCTGCCCACCGATCCGCAGCAGCTCATCGTCCTGGCGCTGGACCAGGCCCTGAACCAGCTCGGGCCCGGCCCTTGGAACCAGCCCCGCGGAACCATCGACTTCACGGACGACTTTCTGGGCGTCATCCACCAGGCCCCCTACTCCAACCGCTCGACCTATGCCCACTGCGTGGAGTTCGACTCCACCGGCCCCACCCGGATCGAAAGCATGTTCCCGCTGGGCGAGTCCGGCTTCATCGGATTGGACGCCTCCGGCAACCCCTCCTTCGACCCCAACTTCTTCACCATGGCGCCTGTCTACGATCCCTTTACGCCCAGGTCCTTCCCGCTCTTCCAGTAGATGCAGGTTCCGTCATCGGCCCGGGGGTGCGCCCCGCACCCCCGGGGCCTCTTCCCGAAATACCGCGATGGATTTTTCTCCGTAGGAGCGCCGCCCCCGGCGCGACGGAGCGTTCACCCGAACCGCGTCGTCTCTGCGGTTTCACCCGTGTCGCGGCGGGGCGCAGCTCCTACGGGGGGTTGCGTACCCATCGCGGAATGGCGGCTTCAGAACCCCGCCTGTGGTACAGTTGATTCAGCGTGCCCCGTCTCGGCTGATTTCCCGGTTCCGGGGGCGAGATGGCTTCCCGTGGTCCGGCGGGTGGAGGAGATGCCCCATGAAGAAAGGCCTGCTGATCATCCTGCTTCTGGTCTTGGTCCTGTTCTGCCTCATCGCCATCGGCGTGGGCGGCTTCTTCGGCTACCGCTACTGGCAGCACAAGAAGGCCGCGGAAGTGTCTTCCTTCGCGGCGCAGCCCTCCGAGCCGCCCGCCGCGGAGCAGCCCTCCGAGCCCGGGACCCCTCCGGCCGCAGAACCGGAATCGGCTCAGCCCAGCGAGATGCCCCCCGCCGAGGCCACCTCGCCTGAAGGTGCGCCTTCCAACCCCGAGGCCCGGCCTCCAGCAGAAGCCGCTCTGGCTCCGGCTCCCGCTCCGGCGCCCGAGCGGCCCAGCCGCAGCCGCCCCAGGCCCAGACCAGCACCGGTGGCCCCCGCACCGCGGGAGACGGCCGTTGTGACCACCCCGGCCGCCGCTTCACCCGGCAACGCCCAGCAGCCCTCCTCCCCGGCCCAGGAGAGCGCGCCCGCCACCGAGGCCGCGCCGACCGCCGCCGTCAAGCAGAAGATTCCCAAGGGGACCCTCGGCCTCATCTTCGAGGCCACCATCGACAAGGGCAACGTGGCCATCCGCGTGGACAACAACCTCGTCGCCAAACAGGACTTCACCGCCTCATCGAGCGAGCGCTTCCGCCTCACCAAGGACCTTCTCCTGGAGCCCGGCCAGCACCGCGTCTGGGTCAAGGTGAAGCTCCCCGATGGCAAAAAGTACGAGAAGGAGTGGAACGCCATGGTCGTGGTGCACGGCATCACCGTCTGGAAGGCCGAGATGACCCGCTTCCCCAAGGAACTCCATGTAAAGCCCATCCCCGTGAAGAACTGACTGGGATCAAGCACTGGAGCGGCGCGCGGGCCCGGTGGAGAGATCCGCCGGGCCATTCACGTCGAGGAGATCAGCGCCCCGGCCGGGGGACCCGGTCCGGGTTCGCCAGCCTCTCAAGTCTTCGCGCGAGACCGCGTCGCCGCGCTCCCTGCGGTCCATCTCCCCCCTCGACTCGCCGCCCCTGGGGGCCAGGGACTATACAGCGCGACGGAAGTCCGGCGCGCTGTATGCGGGTGGGGGTCCGGGGGAGGCGCCGCTGCGCCTCTCCCGGTAGGGCCCGCGGGGAGGGCTCAGCCCTTGCGCGGCCCACAGGGCCGCACTCGCAAGGGGTGAGGCCTTCCCCGCGAATACAGAGCGGCATACTCCCCAAGCTCCACCACCTGATGCGCCTTCACTTATGCCGCTCTGTATAGCGGTAGGCCTCCGCGATGTAGCTCACCCAGTGGTGCAGGTTCTCGTGCGCCGTGGCGGAGAGCCCCACCTCCTCGAAGGGCAGGAACCCGGTGCCGATGCTCGTGCCGTAGCCGACCTCTACACCCTCCAGCGCCGGCAACGACAGCTTCTCGGTCAGGTAGGAGAGCACGTCCAGGCCGAGGGTGATGGAGAACCGGCCGCACCAGGTGACCTTGTAGCGCGTCACGTCCTTCTGGTCCACGAGCGTCTCGGCTAGGCGCTGGATGCGCCCGCGCTCCAGTCCACCGTCGAGGCACCACTGGACGAGGCACTGATCCTGGGCCGTGGCTTTGAGGTAGCCGTCGGCCCCCACGCCGAAGGGGGCGTAGCTCCAGCCGTCGGCCCACTGGTCCCCGTAGTGGACGCCGTCGGAGCTCATGACGAAGGCGAGGTCCTTGCCCAGTTCCAGGTGGCGGGCCTTGACGATGCGGGCCAGCACATCGGAAAGGTCTTTGGCCAGGGCGTCCGTCCGGCCCCAGTCCATGTAGGGCACCAGGATGGAGACGATCTGCACGTCGCGGTCGGCGTACTGGAGCCAAGGCACGATGCCCTCCACGGACCACTCGGAGGCCTGGGCCTCGTCGTGCACCACGAAGTCTCCTTTTGGAAGCGCTTTCATGATCTCATCGCGCAGCGGCGAGACCTTGACGGGGCCGAAGGGCTCCTGCCACGAGGTGAAGTCGTCGAAGACGAGCTGGTCCTTGAGGCCCCATTTCTTGGCCTGGTGGCAGACGCCGAAGAGGATCACCGTCTTCGCCCTGAGGTTCCGAAGCGCGTCGGCGTAGACGGGCCCCGCGTAGACGTAGTCGTCGTGGGGACAGATCGAGGCCACCCAGGGGGCATCGGGACGCGCGCCCTTGCCGTCACCGGGCTCGGCCGGGCGCTCGGCCGCCATCTTCTCGCAGTAGGGGACCACCTCCTCCATCTGCCGAGCTTTCGTCGCGAAACCGCGGCCCTCCGCGGCGGGCCTCACTCCGGCAGGGGCAGAGGGCCCCTCACCCCGTACGTCCTGCCCCAGAACCAGTCCGGCGAGGGCGCACGCCCACACCAGCCAACACACACGCAAGATCTCCATGGCTTGCCCCTCCTGGTCGGCGCGCTCCTCCCGGCCGCATTGGATCCATACTATGCAGAGCGCTGCCGCTCCGCAATCGGAAGGGCGAACCCGCATTCCGTGATGGAGGCTCAACCTCTCGGTAGGAGCGCCGCCCCCGACGCGATGGGCTGTTCAGAGGACTCGCCGGTCGCGGGCTTGCGCAGGTCGCGCCGGGGGCGGCGCTCCTACGCGCATAATTCGATCGCGGAATTTGGGGCGAACCTCGCCCTTGACATTTTCGTCTATTGGAGTTCTATTGCCGTCGGACGGTACTCCCTCATTCCGGGAGAGTGGCGCCATGCCCATGCCGAAAGAGGAGCCCCGGGAATCCTACGAGATCCGCTGCTATCACTTTTCAGAAGCTGCGTCTGACCCTGGAGCGCATGGCCGGGCCGGCCGCTTCGGCCCCGTGACGGAGCCTGCTTCCGCGGCCGCCCCTCTCGAAGGGCGGCACAGGGGCACCCTCTTGGCACCGATTTCTCCCCTCTTCCTGACGGACTGTGGTAAAGGTGAGGTGGCCCAGAACGAATCGGGAGTGTCTCCAGGGGCCAGGGATGGGCATCGAGGGGGTGACGGGGCCGCCGAGACGCTCCAGGATGGCACGGGCCGTCACGAACCCTCCCGGCCCTCGGGGTGCCGCCACCTCTTCCCGCGGCTTCTGTTCGCCGCGCTCGCCTGCAGCCTGCTTCTGCTGGCCTTCGCCGCCTTCGAACTGGCGACATGGCCCGACGTGGCCCGGCTGGCCCTCCACAACCCCACCTCCACCGCCTTCATCGAACGCTACAAGGCACGCCTCCGGCGTGAGGGCAAGCCGCCCGTGGTGGCCTGGCGATGGGTTCCCTACAGCGCCGTCTCACCCGATCTCAAGCGGGCGGTCCTCGTCTCGGAGAACATCGACTTCTTCTCGGACAAGGGATTCGATTTCCGCGAGATCGAGGACTCGCTCAAGGAGGCATGGCAAGAGAAGAGGCTGCCGCGAGGGGCCTCCACCATCACCCAGCAGGTGGCCAAGAACCTCTGGCTGAATCCCTCCTACAACCCCCTGCGCAAGCTCAAGGAGGCCGCGCTGTCCATCCAGCTCGACCGGGAACTCGACAAGAGGAGGGTCCTGGAGATCTACCTGAACGTAGCCCAATTCGGCCCCGGAATCTTCGGCGCCGAGGCCGCCAGCGAGGCCTACTTCCACAAACCCGCATCGGCCCTGACCGACGAGGAGGCCGCCCAACTCGCCGCCGGCCTCCCCGCGCCCGACGCCTGGCATCCAGGCAGTTCCAACCGGACCTACCGCTGGCGCGTGGGCCTCATCCTCCGCCGCATGGAGAAGGCCCAGTTCTTGAAGAAACTCGTCTAGCGGGGGAGTGGGGAGTTGGGATCGCGAGCGGACACCCCGTGCATGGAGACCAAATGACCCCCGTGTGATGCTACCATGGTTCGGGAGGGTTGAGAGTATCACCTCCGATTCCTGGAAAAGGTGAAGAAGCCGGGATGAGAACGCACAGAAACGCGGGTGGGCACCCCTATCCGGTGGCTGAGGCAAACCCGAAGAGGCTTTCTCCGTGAGGTGGCTCCTCTGGATCCTCGGCGCCGCCATCGTCTACCAGGCCCTTGTCCTGCTCGTCGTGCGCCTCGGCTGGCGCAACCCGCGTGTTAAGAGCGGGCGGGACCCCTCCTCTCTGGGCCTCGCCTTCGAGACCGCATGGTTTCCCACTGCCGGAGGGAAGAGCCTTCACGGCTGGTGGATTCCCTCCGGCGACGGGGCCGCGCCAGTCCTCGTTCTCGTCCACGGCTGGGGACGCAATGTGGCGCGCATGCTCCCCTACATCGGCATGTTGCACCCGGCCGGCTTCGATCTGCTGGCCTTCGACGCCCGTCACCACGGCGCGTCCGACGCCGACGAATTCGCCTCGATGCCGAAGTTCTCCGAGGACATCCGGGCGGCAGTGGAGGAGGCGCGGCGCAGGCGGCCCGAGATCGAGGAGGTCGGCGTGCTGGGGCTCTCCGTGGGGGGTTCCGCGGCCATTCACGCGGCGGCCCACGACGAGCGCATTCGGGCCGTGGCCACGGTGGGAGCCTTCGCGACGCCCGCCGATCCCAGGGCGACGCTCGGCCGCTGGTGGTGGATTCTCGGGCCGGGCCTCCCGCTGGCCTTTCGCATGGTGGAGAGGCGCATCGGCCTGCGCTTTCGCGATATCGCCCCGGAACGCCACATCGGCCGGGCCTCCGCCCGGTTCCTGCTCATCCACGGCACCGCCGACTCCGTGATCCCCCTCTCCCACGCCAGGCGGCTCGAAGCCGCGGGAGCAGGCAGGGCCCGCCTCTGGCTCCTGCCCGGCCGAGGACACTCCGACCCCCACCGGGAGCCCGCCATGGCCGCTGCGCTCGCCGAGTTCTTTCATCCGTAGGGCCATCCCCGCGCCTCCAGCGACGGCCATCGGCGGTCGGGAAGCCGGCGCACCTTCTCTCCACCCTACCTTTCCCCTCCCTGCTTCGGATTTATTCGGCGGCAGGAGGCAGCGCCCTCGCGCCACCGGACCTCAGCAGGGGGATGAGCGGCAGGAAGAACAGCAGGACCAGCGTCATGAGGGCGAAGACCTCCACGTAGGCCATGACCGACGCCTGGACCTGGGCCTGGCGAAAGACGAGGCCGACCGACAGGGATTGGATGGAGTGGGGGTCCAGGCTGGTGGTGGGTTGCGGCGTCCGCCCTATTTTCTGAAGGCGATCGGAGTAGATCGGGTTGAAGGGGTCGAGGCGTCCCACGAGGCGGGACAGGTGGAACTGAGCCCGTGTGGCCAGGAGGGTGGAGGAGATGGCGATGCCGATGGAGCCGGCCTCGTTGCGGACGAGGAGGTCCAGCAGCGGATGATCGTGCGTGAAGGAGCGCCAGATGAGCAGGGCGATGCCGAGAACGGCGACGAAGGCCGCGACCTGGATGAAGTGGCTCTTGAACCAGTCGAGCCGCTCGCCCCGGCTCGGCACCACCTCGAGCCCTCCCAGCCCCAGCGTGATGAAGGCGAAGCTCCACAGGTCCACCCGGGCCGAGCCCTCACTCGGCGGCAGCAGGGTGGTGAGCATCTTGAGGGTCGTGCTCTTGCCCGCGCCGTTGGGTCCCACGAGGCCGAAGATGCTCCCTTGCGGAACGGAGAGGCTCAGGTGGTCCACCGCCAGAAGGGCGCCGAAGGCGCGCGTCAGCCCGTCGGTCGCGATGACGGCAAGGGAGGTCCCGGCCGCTGAATCGGGGGCTGGCGTCGGCTGCCCTTGCGTCTCCGTCATGATCGATGCTCTTGCTGCTTCGCGGGGTCGAGCACATCGCGGAGCAGCTCCAGGCCATGCGCCAGGACCGCCAACTCCTCATCGGTGAAGACCCGCATACGTTCGGCCACGCGCCCCCGGGCGTGGGCGCGGGCCCCTTCGAGCAGGGTCGCGCCCTCCTCCGTAAGCGACAGCTTGACCCGCCTCCGCTCTTCCGGATCGGCCTGCCGGATCACGAGCCCCCGGCGCACCAGCCGCTCCACCATGGCCGAGGCCGTGGCGGCGGCCACGCCGTCCAGGTCGGCCACCGCCGACAAGGAGGCGCCAGGGGATCGGCCCAGGAAGGTGAGCACGCGGAGCTGGGGCACGGAAAGCCCCCTTCCCGCTCGGATGATCAGGTGCTCAGGAGGCGAGGATCAGTTGTGTTTCTTTTTCTTCTCCTCCTTCTTGGGCTCTTGGACGCGTGCCGGTTCGGCGGGACGTGTCCCGTTCTTGCGCATCTGCTCGGCGTGCGGACCCGCCTGGCTCCTCACCGGAGCTTGAACCGTCCCCTCGCGGGGTTTACGCGGCACCGTCGTGGGCGGACGGTTCACCGTTCCCTCCCGGCGGTAAGGCTCCTGCTTGGGAGGCTCGACCCTCCGAGGGTTGGTCTCGCGCGGCACCGTCGTGGGCGGACGGTTCACCGTTCCCTCCCGGCGGTAAGGCTCCTGCTTGGGAGGCTCGACCCTCCCAGGGTAGGTCTCGCGAGGCACCGCCGTGGGCGGACGGTTCACCGTGCCCTCCCGACGGTAGGGCTCGTTCTTGGGAGGTTCGACCCTTCCAGGGTAGGTCTCGCGAGGCACCGCCGTGGGCGGATGGCTCACCGTTCCCTCCCGGCGGTAGGGCTCGCCTGAGTGAGGGCGCCCAGGGTTCGCGGGGTGATAGGCGGGAGGCAGATGCGAGATCCCGCGTACGGCGCCGTGGTTCTCGCCGGCGTACGGGGCGCCCCTGCGGCCCTCGTTGACGTGCTGGACATGGACCGGGCGGACCCAGTCGCGCCGGCCCTTTCTGTAGTAATCCCGATGATGGTCATAGCTCGTCCGGTAGATGGTGTTGTTGATGACCACCGTGTTGTTCACGTAGACGTTGTGGTGGTTCCAGTCGCAGCCTCCGAAGAGGGCCTGGGCCGCCGCAAACCCGATGCCCCACGCGAATCCGTTCACGAAGGAGAGGCCGGGCGAGGGCGCCCAGACCGAACGATAGTAGTAGGTCGGGTAGTTCCAGGCCGGCCCGTAGACCACCGTGGGCTCATAGACCGGGACGTAGACGACGTTCGGGTTGTAGGGTTGGATCAAGATGTACTGAGGTTCCACAACGACTGTCTGCTGGGGCGAAGAGCGGAGGTATCCGTTCTGATAGGCGGCCCTTCGGAGCCTCTGAACGGAATCGAGCACCTGCTCCCGCTGTCCCTGGAAGGCGTAGCCGAGATCGGTCGTCCACTGCATGTTGCTCCCCATCCTGTGCAGCAAGTCAGGGAACTTGCACAGGGAGATCACGCTCGGATCCCAGCTCGCCGTTGAGAGGGCGTCGTCGAGCTCGCCGCCCGCGAGGCCCGGATTGGTCTGAAGCCACTGGTCCGCGTCGGCCACCTGGTCCGGAAAGGTGGCGGCCATGAGGACCTGAGAGACGAGCGCGTCCGGGTACAGGGCGATGGGCGCCACCATCTGGTCAATCTGGGCCCCCGAGTAGCCTATGGGCTCCTGGGCGCGTAAGGCTTGCCCTCCGGCCAGAACGACCGAAGCGACCAACATTGCCGTCATGATCTTGAGTGTTCGCATGGCTCCTCCTCTTGGTCTCCGGTGCATTCACCCGGTCCTACTTACCATAACGGTTGGTCGCATGGAATCCCTCGCAGGCTCCCCCGGATACCTAGAACGCTACGGTCGTACCCAGGCGCCATCCCCCAATTCCGCGATAGCGGCTCAACGCCTGCGTAGGAGCGGCGCCTCGCCGCGAACCGGGTGACCCTGCGACCAGGATACGGTGCCCGCGTACGGTCCGTCGCGCCGGGGGCGGCGCTCCTACGAGTGCGATTCCATCGCGGAATTTGGGCCATCAGTGGGCGCCGCGCTTCCGCGGCGCCCACCTGTACTCCCCGTCCTGCCGAACGCTTTCGGCTAGTGGCTCGCGGAAGCCGCACCGACCAACTGTTGGTGCGGCGTGTCGGCGTTCCCCTCACGGAGGAGCTCTTCGAACAGTGAGCGGCACGACACCACGGCACGGCGGAGGTCCTCTTGTCTCCTTTTCTCTCCTGCGCGCGGCTGGCGCGTCAGCGTCAGACGACGCCTTCCCTGACCGCGCCCGCTGGCGCAGTTCGCTATTGTCAGCCGTTGCGCTTCTGGTTCTGCTTCTGCTGTTCCTTGTTAGGCGGCGGCATCGAATGGTTCGGACGGGCCGTGTTCGGCACGGCCCTTCTCTGCATCTTGGGCGCGGGCTGAGGGCTGTAGGGGCGCCTCACGTTCGGCGCGGGTCTCGCATAGTTCGGATGGATCGCTTTCGCCGCGGGTCTCGCGTAGTTCGGGTGGGTCGCTTTCACCGCGGGTTTCGCGTAGTTTGGGTGGTTCGCTTTCGGCGCCGGGCGAGTCGCCTCGGCGCGCGCAGGCGTTCCCCTGGTGGGCACGACGCCCCGCCCCCCGAAGGCCCCGGGTCTCTCGGTAGCGCCTATGGCTGGCGCTCCGTGGTTCACCGAAGCCCGAAGCTCTCTGTTCGTGCTCGCGCCGCGCTGCTGTTCCCGCTGCATCGACGTTTCCGGTCTGTGCTGTTCACGCGCGGCAACTTGCTGTTGATGGTTCGGCCGCGCGACGACTCCGCCTCGGCCCCCGTTGTAGCTCGCGCGGTTGTTGCCCCTGGCGGCGTAGGGCCTGTCGTACCCGTAGCGATTGATGTTCACGTTCACATTCGTCACGCCGCGGTTGTAGTAGAAGTCGCTGCCGCGCCAATACCCGCCGTCATATCCGACGCCGTTGTATCCGTATCCGTAGGAGACGCCGCCGTAGAAGCCGACCTGTGGGCCCCAATAGCCCGCATTCCAGGCGTACCCGCTGCCGCCCCATCCCCAATAACCGGGCGTCCAGAGGAACCCGACCTGGGGGGGTTGGACCCACGTGCCGGGCACCCAGTAATAACCGTACGGTCCGTAGGCCCAGTACCCGGGTGTCCAGATATAGTTGGCCGCGGGGCACACGGGCTGCGAATAGACCGGAAGCATTGGCGGGGCAATGGTAATGGATAAGGAGACCTGAGCTGATGACGCGGCCGGCAAGGCCAGCATCATCGCCCCGACCAGGAGAAGACCAATCAATCGTATGTTGCGCATTGTTTTCACCTCATGAGAGCCAAATGAGCTCACGACACGCGAAAAGCACCGCTCGAATCAGAGACTTGCGGATACGGTCCTCAGCCGACCCTCCGGCCTTGAATGACCCGGATCACCACGACGACGATAGCGATGACCAGCAGGACATGGATGACTCCACCCATCGTGTAGCCGCTCAACAGTCCCAGAAGCCACAAAATAAGGAGAATCACGGCTAGGGTCCAAAGCATGTTCGCCTCCTTTCTGGGGACGCAATGCATCCGTCCCGACCTGCTATCTTCAAATGGCCTCCCCGATTATTCGGCGAGCCTGTAAGAGGCTTACGAGGCCACTTCTGTAGCGGACACGAACGCACCGGACGTCAGGTACTCGCCGGCCTTGTGCGCCCGATCGCCGCCCGAGGGATCCTCCCGGGTCTTTTCGAGGTCGGCCGCATCCACCTTGACCAGGCAGTGCCCCAAGTCCATCACCGAGTCGACGGCTCCGATGAAGGGCGAGAACCCGGCTCCTGAGCAGCGGATGACGAGGGGAATTCGAGCGTTCATGGTCACCTCCTGATACAAGGCCCTTTCGTGGCGTGGGCGTTCGACAGGAGCTCTGCCGCCGACAGGGCCGAGATGCCCTCGGGACTCTTCTTGCTCATTGGGTACCTACGACGGCCCATAAGCTGGTACTGCAATACGGCGGCCACTTCCTCTGGCGGTGAGCCGAACGGCTCATCGCAGATGCCCGGACGATGCCACAGCTACGTTCGGGCTACTGTGGAGACGAGAATGCGTTCGAGGGCATGGAGCGCGGAGAGTTCTCGATGCCTGGTTTGCCAATCAGAATGAAGCGCCTTCTCCTTCAATTCGAAGGACTGCTGGAGCCGACGCGCGCTGATGACCTTCGACATGAGGGCTAGCCGAAGTTGGCCCCGGACTGAAGGCTGGTCCGGTTCTTCGAACAGCACGGAATGAGCTGCCTCGGCGTGAGTCGCCCGTGAGGAGGACGGGTAGGTTCTCGAACTCATCCAGGCCCTGCAATCTCTTGCCCCAATCGGGTGTTTCGGCCTCCCCGCCACGCGCCATCCTCACAGTGTTCGGACGAGCGCCATGGATGCGGCCACCTGCACACCATATTAGAAATGGGCGGGAGGGGCGAACCCCTTCCCGCCCGGATTGGAGAATTTACTGCCCGTCAGTTGCTGGTGCGGATCAGCACTTCGACCCGCCCTTCACTCGCAAGCCTAGGATCACCGAAGGCCCCCATCTCGATCCGGGACTCCGGCACTCCTGACGCGATCAGGGCCGAACGAACGTTGCTCGCACGGCTGGCGGCCAAATCCTGGTTGCGGGAGTCGGAGCCGCGGGGAATGGAACTGTCGATCCCGACTTTCAGGGACGGGTTCTGCCTCATGTAATCAGCGACTTCAGACACCTTGTCCTTATCGGAATTAGAAAGTTCCGTGGTGGTCGAATAGAAGGAAAGAGTCCTGTACGGAGTCCACTGGTGGATCATTCCACCGGGGCCCTGTGCGCCCTCTTCCCCGGGGATACCCCGCGAGCCCGAATACCCGGTAGGGCCGGTCGAACCAGCGGCGCCGACCGTGGTGGCGCCTTGGGCACCGGTAAACCCTGTCGCCCCTCTAACGCCGGCAGGGCCGCTCTTGCCAGCGGGCCCGGCGGGACCAGCCTGCGTCGGCCCGCGCTCGCCAGTCTCGCCGCGAATTCCTGGGGCGCCCTCGCTACCGATCTGGCCCATTGCGCCGGTGGAACCGACCTCACTGGCGCCCTGCGCCCCCGTGTTGCCGCGAACTCCCTGTGCGCCCTGGGGCCCGGTTGGCCCGGTTACGCCAGCGGGTCCTCTGGTCATCGCGCCTGTGGCGCCTGTCGCCCCAATCGGACCCTGAACTCCCGCGGGACCGGTAGGTCCCCGCTCGCCGACAGGGCCGCTAATGCCTGCCCCGCTGGCTCCTGTGGCGCCAACCTCGCCTTGCGAGCCCGCAGGACCGGCAGGGCCTTCAGCGCCGGCTGGGCCAACCCAGCTCTGCTCACTTTGCTTCTGGGCAGCGCAACCCACCGTTCCGATGAGCAACGTCAAGGCGGCCAGGCCGATGATCCAGCCCACCCAGTTAGAAGTTTTGCTTTTCGTTTTCATGGTACTTGCCCCTTTCTTCTTAAGTTTGTTCTCTTTCCGTCACTTTCGAGACTTCCTGAGGTTGCACAACTTCGATCGTGCCATGCTTGTCCTTCGGGTACGTCATGCAGACTAGGGTCTCCTGGAACCAGGATTCAATACGGTCACCGATGTCGGCCGCACCCGCTGGCGTCCTGGGGGCCGCGAGAAAAGCCGCACCGAGGACCAACGCCAGAACTCGGTGCATAGAACCCCTCTACGCATCATCTCCCTCTCTGCCTTCATTGAATTGCCTTCACGGCCTGCCAAGGATCTGCCACGTCATTGCTCGTCGCCTCCTTTCTGGCCGTGCCCCACTAGTTCCTCACCAGCGAGGGCGTGCTCGCGCGACATCAGGCGGCTTTGCGGGCATTGCGAATCCGGAGAAGAAAGTCGTAGGCCACTCGTCTCACCAACAGCACTGCAATAGGGCCGCCGCTTCATTCTTAGTTTAGGGTCCTTCCGTTCATCCGGTCAGAGTGGAGGCTACGGGGGACCGTGGCGCGCGGGGTGGTGGAAATTACATAGGATGCCGGGCTCATCCGTACGGACTACGGTGCAGGGAGATGACGGACGTGATTCCATCGTTCAGCACGCGCCAACCCGGAAGAAGATCGACATAACGGGGCCGCCAGGGGGGCGCAAGGCCACGTGAAGCTGCGAAGAGGCCCGGAAAGACGCGGAATGGATGTTCGGCGCGATGCGGACCTTTCGCATCGCTGCCCAGGTCGGCATTATGGCCCAGCGCCCGGCTGAGGGGGCACAACCCTCGACGCCCCTTCAAGTGGGGAAAGGAGCTTGCCGTATTGACGCTTCACGGGCTTTTCGGCCGAGACGGACCGCCAAGGGAAGGGGGCCGTTCCGAGGCCGGGCCCGGCCCTGCCCGGCCTCCCCATGCCCCGAACCCTTATCGGCTGGTTATTTATCCCCAAAGGCATTACATTATGAGTGTCTTAGGTAGCCTCTCGCTAATCTAAGGGGATTGCTTCTCAGGGACTGCCCGAATTGCGTCAAAGGGCGGGAAGCAAGAGAACTCCGTCCAATTCGGGCGGTTTGCTGCCCGCCCCGGATCTAGTTGAATGAGTACCCGCAGCGCACTCCTCCGTTCGAAGAGCAGGTCCCAAAGGAGGTCGTGAGGGCCAGGCTCGCGGACTACCTCATAAACCTTGCAGATACTGCAGAAGGGCTAACCGCGGCCCATCCTGTCCCGACCTCCTTAGGCCGAGATGGATAGGATGGCGAAGCAGAGCCAGGGGCCAGTCGCGTCAGGTGTACTGCGCCCGGCACTCTTAAGCGGTCCGACGCTCCCCGCCGAGTGCGCGGCTTGCGCTGTCGTCGCCGACAGATTCAGCCTCTCGTTGCTTGAATATAGCTCGTCCCTGGAGGTATAGATGCAATACGATTCTCGCGCCGCCTTCAAGACATCCGGTCTCTTGTGGACGTTGGCCCTCTCACTGCTACTACCCATCGGAATATTGCCCCAACGGCCTTTCTCGCAGACCCGAGGAGCGGATTCGAAGGCCACGGTAACCGTGAAGGTCGCCATCGTCGCCGATGATCTTTCATTGAGGCCGGTTCCCAAGAAGGTGTTCACGCTGTGCCGCCAACCGGCGTGCATAGACGGCATGACCGTTACGACCAGCTTCCAGGGCGACGCCACCCTGGAGTTGGATGCGGGCTCCTACATGATCAAGAGCGCGACCCCCGTCGATTTTGAAGGGAAGCTCTACTCGTGGGAGGTCCCTTTCAGCACATCGTCAACGGGCGCCACCGATGTCGAGCTGTCCAACGACAATGCTACGGTGACCCTCAAGGAGGACGCGAACCCAAGAGTGGCGGTGCTCACGGACGAGGCCCGCCTCTACCAGAAGGTAAAATCCAGCGTGTTCAAGGTAGAATCGGAATCGGGGCACGGCAGTGGCTTTCTGGTCGATGCCGGCGGATTGGTTCTCACGAACTATCATGTGGTCAAAGGATCCTCCTACCTGGCCATCAAGACGAGCCCCTCCGAGAAGTACCTTGCGCGACTGGTCGAATACGACGATACCCTCGACATTGCCGTCCTCAGGGTCAATCAGGATGCGGTGAAGAACCTCATGGTTCTGAAGCTGGCGCAGGACTCCCTCGAGCATCCCCCCGTATCGGAGGGCGAGAGAGTGGTTGCGATCGGAAGCCCGCTGATGACGGAGACCATCATGACGAGCGGAATCGTGAGCAAGGTCGATCAAGGAGCCATTTTGAGTGACGTGAGCAGCAACCCGGGCAACTCGGGAGGTCCCTTGTTTGACTCGACGGGCAGGGTCATCGGGATCAACACGTTCGACGTGCTGCCGGACAAAGGGCCCGGCGTTTCTGGAGCAGTGCGGATCTATTTGGCGAAAGACGTTCTCGCCAGGGCCGTCGGCCGCCTCGGAGAATCGCCGCCCCCCTTCAGGCGCCTCCCTGTCGAGTCCAGCTATCGGTTCCCCGTGGGTGCGCTGAAGGAAATGACCGCATCGTCAAACAGGGAAACCACGGACTACAACCTGAAGATAGGGCTCTTCGACGTACAGTTCGCCACGCCGGCGCTCATCTCCTTCCTGAAAGTCAGCGCTGAGGCGAAGGCCTGGCAACAGCATTTGAAAAGGACTAATGATGAGGGGTACGAGCCTGACCAGGACTTCTACGAGTGGCAGCGGTACTCGGGAGACTACAGGCCCGTGGTGACCATTTGGGCGATGCCGGAAATTCAGAAGACGGGGGGCTCCGCATTCCTGGCCGCCATCTTTGGATCGCGCATCCGCCTGAAGTACCGGTTCAAGGCGGATTTCAAGAAGATGGAACTCCTTCGAGACGGAGTCGTGATCGAACCCATCCATCCGGGGCGGATGCCGGACCTGGAACACTACCATTCGGGGAACGCGAGCATGGAGGACCTCAGCTATTACGGCGGGTACGAGTACCCCCCCGAGGCATTCAAGGCTGGCGCCAAGATGGAGCTCAGGATCTGGGACGAAGAGCACGCGAATTACGTTCACGAAGAGATCTCCGCGAAAAGACAGCTGCTGATTTGGAACGACTTCCTGCCCTACTTCAGGGCGATGGAGCGGACCGTTTCGGCTGAAGCTCCCAAGTCCTGACTCCCGCCGTCTGTGCCGGCTGGGCTTGGGTCCGCACCCGAGCCATGAGGCCACTGACGGTTCGGACGTGGACGAGGGCCTCGTCGGCGTTCAACCTGAAATCCTTCTGGACATCCTGGGAGCGGGCGGGCATCCGACGGAATCCGGAGGCTCCTCGAGAGTCTCGAACCCCAGAACGCCTACCGCTATCTTGAAGAAGCGATGCCCCTTGATCACCCCGGAGCGCTACGGATTTGCCCCATCAATCAAAATGAATTACATTGCCGCCAGTTCGAAGGAGACGGACCGACCATGCGCGTCGATGATTTGGATCACAAGGAGCTTCTGGAACTCGACGCCGAGGGAGGCGTAATCCGCTTCGCCGCGCAACGGGCGCTCCTTCTGGACGCGGTGGCGATGGGGCTCTTGCGAAAGTACCTCGCCGAAAACTTCGGCCTGGCTGCCGCCCGTACCGTTCTGACCCAATTCGGCTTCGCCCACGGTTGGCGCATGGCCGAAGCCATGCAGGCCGAGTTCAAGTGGGACAGCAACGAGGACTTGCTTCGTGCCGGCCCCCGCATCCACACCCTCGAAGGGCTTTTCCGCATCCAGCCTGGAAGTGAGGACCCCCTCAGCAAGGAGGGAGCCATCCTGCTTTCATCTTACGAGGCGGAACAGCATCTCCTTCACTTCGGTCGCTCCGATTCGGCAGTGTGCTGGACCATCTGCGGCCTCGTGAGCGGATACCTCAGCCATGCCGCCAACAGGGAGATCTATGTTCTCGAAGATCGCTGTCTGGCCAAGGGTCAGGCGGCGTGTCACCTCATGGGGCGCACGCGCGAGGAGTGGGGTGACGAGCGTGCCGAAGAGCTCCGTTTCTTCGAGCCTGGGTACCTCAAGGATTGCCTCGACGTCTCGCTCCACCGGGTCACGGAGACATTGAAGGTGACCGAACGAAAGCTCCGCGAACACCGCCGGGCGCTGGTCCGCGTGGCGCGCGATGTCGAGGACCCGCTCGGGATCGTGTGTAAAAGCCCGGCCATGCAGCAGATCGTGGATTTGGCTCGCCGCGTGGCGAAGATTGATTCCACGGTCCTCATCACCGGCGAGAGCGGATCGGGCAAAGAGCGCATCGCGCGGCTCGTCCACGATGAATCCACTCGAGCTCAGGGGCCGTTCATCGCGATCAACTGCGGTGCCATCGCGGAAACACTTCTCGAGAGCGAACTATTCGGACACGCGCGAGGCGCGTTCACCGGAGCGACTCAGGACCGGCCGGGCCTGTTCGAGGCCGCCAGCCACGGTACGCTTCTGCTGGACGAAGTCGGCGAGGTCTCGCCGGGTATGCAGGTCAAGCTCCTACGAGTGCTCCAGGAGCGGGAGATCCGACGCGTCGGGGAGAACAAGAGCCGAAAGATCGACGTGCGCGTCTTGGCCGCTACCAACCGCGACCTCGCCCACGGCGTCGCGGGCGGCGCCTTTCGGCAGGACCTCTACTACCGGCTCAAGGTCGTCGAACTGCACGTGCCACCCCTCCGCGATCGAAGGGACGACATCCTGCCTCTCGCCCGGGTGCTCCTCGCGAACTCGGCGCTGTGGATGAAGCGTAAGATTTCGGGCCTCTCCCCTGGCGCGGCCGATCAGCTCCTGCGGTACGAGTGGCCGGGCAACGTGCGCGAACTCGAGAACGCCATGGAACGCGCCGTCGCGCTGGCGCCCGGAGGCCGAGTCGAGCTCGAGGACCTCCCCGAAGAAATCCGCCAGGCGTTCCCCAAGCCGGTGATCAACGAGACCGCCGTGCAACCCCTCAGCCAAGTAGAGAGGGAGTACATCCTGGCGGTACTGCTACTGAACGGCGGCAACCAGACGCGCACCGCCGAGCAACTCCATATCGGTTCCGCGACTCTTTACCGCAAACTCAAGAGCTACGGCATGCTTGGCAAAGAGCGCCCCACGCGGAAGGGGCACCACGCCTAAGGTTGACTTGTCCTTGTGCCCCAAAAGTCCCGCGAGAAGCTCCCGCACCGCCCCATACCCATCGGCGATTCTACAGATCCCTCGCTGGTCGCAACACGCTAGCGAGTGGCTCTCCTCGAGGGGGCACTGCATCCCTTTGTAAACTGAGTGGTGAAAATCAGTCTCCTGCCCGACCCGCTTGCGCTGGGCCGGGCAGGAGACTTGGACAAATCCATCTGAACCCTCGGACCGGAAGAATCAGGGGCCGCCGGAAAGGTGGCGACGGTGCTCCCGCCTTCCCCATCCGGGAAGAACCATGGGGCCTTGCGAACGCTGGTCAATTCGCTTCGGGCCTGGGTGCCAGGCCGTCCACCACGTCCTGGAGAATCTGTTCCTCGGGGGTCGCATCCGCGGCTGATGCCCCTTCGGCGATGACTACCTTGATGCCGGGACCGCGGCCGAGACCGTGTCCTGAGGCAGGCTCCGCCTTGATGGTGGTCTTGATCCGGTGTTGAGAGTAGCTGCCTGGAGCGAGCGTGATCGTCACGAGTGTGGTCTCGGGGGGAAGGGCGCCGGGCAAGGTCACCGTGGCGGGATCGAAGGTCACGGTGAGGCCGGACTGGCCCGTGGCCGAGAGCGTGGCGTCCGTCGAAAAGACCACGTTGTGGCCCTTCACGTCGAGGCGCGCCACGAAAGTGAAGATGCCCCCGGCGTCCAGATTGGCCACCTTGAAAACGACCACTGTCACCCCTTGTCCGTGCTGGGTGACGGTGGCGGCGGGGTTGGTGGTTGCGGCGTCCACCGAGTAAGTAATCCGCTTCCCGTACCCGCTCGCAAGCAGAGACAGCGTGCACGCGAGCAGGGCACCGGTGAGTAGCAAACGAATCGGGAGTCTCATGGCTGGATCTCCTTTGGGAATGCGTGGGATGCCTTGGGCAAGATCGCGACCCAAATTACAGGATTGGGGTCGCAGGGTATGTGAAGCCGGCCCCCCTCCGCGGGACGTCGGCAGACGGGTCCGATATCCTACACGGACAGGGTAAGGGCGAGCCCTTCAGTACCGTCTGCTGCGCCAGTAGTATCCGCCACCGCCGCCAAACAGAACGACCAACACGACGATCACGATAATCAGCGTGGTAGTGCTCATGACCTCCTCTCCTTTCTTCACAGTACTCACTTGAATTTAGTCCTCCGGCACCTCACCAGAGAAGCGTACTTTCTACCTTGGACGAAACACCGAGGTAGGTATAAACCGGCAATGCCTGGAGGCAGGTGAAGCCTCCGAGGGTGCCGAGGTTGAGCGGTGAACTCGTCCTCATCGGAGAACCTGGGCTGTCTCGTGACCACTTGGGATGTGGGGCTGCGCGATTCTGCCAGAGCGCCAGCGGATACCCTCCGGAGATGGTTGGAGGTTCCTTTTGAGTTCCCGGGACGTGAGTTTTGGCCGCGCCATGGTCGACTTCCGCCACCCGTTCGCATCGAGGAATTAGAAAATCCGAGTCGTATTGCATTGCTTATCGTCGGCGTCTATACTATTTATGGTGACCGAGATCGATTCCGATATGCGCGGTTGAGCGGTCCATGGATAAGGTGGCTGGGTCTCGGAAGTCGGGAGGCAAACTGGACCAGGTCCTGCCGGATCTCTTGGAACTCGTGTGCCGAACCAACGCCGCCGAAGTGGGGGTCATCGCCCTCGTGGATGCCGGCACGGGCGACTTGGTCGTCAGGCACTCTTACGGGACCGCCTTCAAGGAGCTGGCCGTGGGGGCCCGCCTGCCGCAGGGCAAGGGCATCTCGGGATGGAGCATCGCCAACCGCAAGACCGCCCTGGTCACCGACGTGGCCACCGACCCTCGGTTCGCCTTTCACGGCAGAATGGACCTCGATTTTGTCCCGCGCGACATGGTCTGCGTTCCGCTCATCACCGGGGATCGCGTCATCGGGGTGATCGCACTTTTCAACAGGAGAAGTGGCGCCTTCCTGAAGGCGCATGCCAGGATGATGGAATCGGTGGGCTCGCTCGCCGCGAGCGCCATCGAAAACGCCGAGCTTTACGAGACCGAACGCAAGAACAGGCGGCTCGCCCAGACGCTGGCCGCCTTCAGCATGGCCATCACGCAATCCCTCGATATCAACGTCGTGCTGAGAGTCCTTCTCGACTACCTGGCCCAGCTCGTCCCTTGCGATCAGGCGGCGGCCATGCTGGTGGAGTACGGCTCCCGCTTCGCCGTTCGCGCCCTCCGCGGAAGAGAGGGCACGGCCATCCTCGATCCCGAATCCCAGGCCGCCTTTGACGCGAGCGCCATTCCGCTCCTATGCGAACTGCTGGACCGGCAGAAGGGGGGGGTGGTCCAGGATATCCGCTCGGACCCCGCATGGGCGGCATACCCTGGAGCTGAGGGCGCGCGCAGCTGGCTGGGGGTCCCCCTCGTGGTCGGCGGACGCGTCATCGGCATGTACTCCCTGGCGAAAGGAACGCCGGGGTTCTACCAGCAGGAGCACCTGGAACTCGCGGGGGCCTTGGCGTATCAGGCCTCGTCAGCCATCCAGAGCGCATGGCTCTTCGAGAGGGTGGGCGAGGGGCGCGCCCGCCTTCAATCCCTTTCCAGGCAACTGGTACGAGTCCAGGAGAGCGAGCGGCGCGCCGTCTCCAGGGAGCTTCACGACGAGGCCGGCCAGGCCCTGGCGTCCCTGAAGCTGGGCTTGCGCCTCCTGGAGGCCAAGGTGGGTGACAGGGAGGCGATCAGGGCCGGGATCACCGATCTTCAACACCAGGTGGAGGGGCTGATGGCGAGCCTTCACCGCCTGGCTTCGAACCTCCGCCCGGCGAGCCTGGATCACGTCGGATTGTCGGCGGCGGTGCAGCAGATGGTCGAAGCCCTCAACGTCCAGGGCGGGCCCCGCGTGGAGTTCGAGGGGTACGCGCTGGAGGGAAGGGAGAGGCTTCCCGACTTCACGGAGACGGCGCTCTACCGCATCGTGCAGGAGGCGCTCACCAATGCCGTGCGCCACTCTCGCGCGAAGTGCGTGTCGGTCCTGCTGAACCGCCGCGAGGACCGGGTGGTGGCCCTGATCGAGGACGACGGCGTCGGCTTCGATCCCGTCCTGGCGATCCACAGCGGGCGCCTTGGGCTGCTGGGCATGCGGGAGCGGGCCGAGATGGTCGGAGGCTCTCTGGACATCGAAAGCTCGCAGGGCAAGGGAACCACGGTGGTAGCGGAGGTGCCGGATGCCGATCCGGATTCTGGTGGCTGACGACCACGGCGTGCTCCGGGCCGGGCTGAAAGCCCTGCTGAACGCCGATGACGAGTTTCACGTGGTGGCCGAAGCCTGGGATGAAGACCAGGCCCTGCATCTCGCCGCCAAGCTGCAGCCGGACATCGTGCTCCTCGACCTGAACATGCCCGGCCCAGGCAATTTCGAGCTCACGCGGAGGATCATCGAGTCGGCGCCCAAATCCAAGGTGCTCGTCCTCACGGCTTACGAGGAAAACGGCCTGGTGCGGGAGGTGATCAAGGCGGGCGCCTCGGGGTACATCATCAAGCGCGCCGTGGAATCGGAGCTGGTGAACGCGATCCGCGCCGTCCATCGCGGCGAAGTGTACGTGCATCCCTTCATGATGCGTGCCCTCCTTGTCCCGCCGGCCCAAAAGGCCACCCCGGAGAAGGAGCCGCGCGACACGCCCCTCACGCCCCGGGAGGTCCAGGTCCTCAGGCTCATCGCGCGGGGCTACACCAACAGGCAGATCGGCGAGAGCCTGAAACTGAGCGTCCGCACCGTAGAGAGCCACCGGGCGAACCTGATGGGCAAGCTGGGCCTCCAGACCAGGGTCGAGCTCGTGCACTACGCCGCCGAGCACAAGCTTCTCGACTAGTCGCGCGCGGCCCCTCGCCCTTCCCCGCTCACCCGCCGCTCATGCCTGGCCGACCGATTCGCTCCGTAGTCCGCACGGATTCGTCCGTTTTTTCCGCAATTTTCCCGCACACCATGCGGCATCTCTATCCGTAGCCTGTGCGCTGAACGGGTAAACGAAAAGGGGGCAGATTAAGAGAGTAGTCCAAGGATCATCTCTTCCACCTCCACGGCCGGCGGTTGGGAGCAGAGAGATCGAACGCATGAGGGACCGCCGCGACATGAACGACGTTCTCGAGAAGGAAGCCAACAAAAGGACGGCCGCGCTCGCGGAGGTGAACCGCGCGCTCGAGGAAGAGATCGCCAGGCACCGAAAGGCGAACGGGGCCCTCTGCCAGGTCTCCGCGTTGTTGGAGTGCTCGAGCGAGGGCATCATCATCGCAGACGGCCGCGCGAGGATCGTCGCGGTGAATCGTGCGTTCACCGAGATTACCGGCTATGAGGCCGAAGAGGTGATCGGGAAGACCACGAGGAGTCTCCAATCCGGGCGTCGCGATTTCGCGTTCTACAGCACAATGAGGCGCTTAATCCGCGATATGGGCCGATGGCAGGGCGAGATCTGGAACAGAAGAAAGGACGGTGCCCTTTATCCCGCGTTGCTGAAGGTGACCGTGGTCAGGGACGAAGCAGGCGTCGTGACGCATTACGTCGGCGTGTTGTCTGACCTCAGCGCGAAGAAGGCATCCGAGGCGCGGTTCGAACATCTCGCGCATTATGACGCGCTGACGAATCTGCCCAACCGCCTTCTCTTTCGCGCTCGCGTCGAGCACGCGATCGTGCGAGCCCGCTCCGGCAGGCACCACCTTGCGGTCCTGCTTCTCGGCGTGGACGGGTTCAAGCACATCAACGAGTCACTCGGGCATCCGGCGGGCGACGAACTGCTGCGACTACTCGCCGCGCGTCTCCAGGGACTGACCCGCGAAGGCAATACCGTGGCGCGCCGCAGCGGCGACGAGTTCGGAATCCTTCTCGACGGAGTGCCCAGCTCGGAGAGCGCTGGACGCGCAGGCTGGAACGTGCTTGAGGGGATCGGGAGGCCGTTCGAGATCAAGGGCCAGGAGGTATTCCTGACCTGTTCCGCCGGAATCAGTCTCTTCCCGGAAGACGGCACCGATTTCACGACGCTGATCCAGAACGCCGAAGTGGCGCTTCATCGCGCGAAAGGATCAGGAAGCAACAAGTACCAGTTCTACACGGCCGAGATGACCGAGCGTGCCTACGAGCGCTTCGTCACCGAGTGCGACCTGCGACGCGCGTTTCAACGCCGCGAGTTCGTTCTCCACTTTCAGCCGCAGTTCTCGCTCAGGACCCACGAGTTGACGGGCGTCGAGGCTCTCGCGAGATGGCAGCATCCCGAACGGGGTCTCGTCACGCCGGACTCGTTCATCCCCATCGCGGAAGAGACCGGCCTGATCGACGGCCTCGGTGCGTGGGCGGTGCGCGAGGCATGTGACCAGGCGGTTTCATGGCAGGCCGATTCATTGCCGCCGGTGCGCGTGGCGGTCAATCTCTCTACCCGGCAGATCGTGAGCTCGCAAATGGTGCAGACCGTCTCGTCGGTGTTGCGAGAGACGGGCCTTGCCCCGGAGCTGCTCGAGCTGGAGATCACCGAGGGATTCCTCATGGAGCAACCGGAGACGGCGCGGAACACGCTGCAAGAGCTCAAGAATATCGGCGTCACGCTCGCAATCGATGACTTCGGAACCGGGTACTCGTCCCTCAGCTACCTGAAGATGTACCCCATCGACAGACTGAAGATCGACCAGTCGTTCATTCGCGACATTCCATTCCGCCCCGACGATCGGGCGATTGCGCGCGCGATCATCACGTTAGGCCACGGCCTTTCACTGAAGGTGATCGCCGAAGGGGTCGAGACCGAGGAGCAGGCCAGGTTTCTCCGCGCGAATCTTTGCGACGAGGTACAGGGATACTTCTACGGCCGGCCGATGCCGGCAGCCGCGCTTGGAGACGTCCTGGGCAAAGGACCGCCTCGCTGATGAAGAATCGAAGGGATTCGGATTCGCGCCAACTGGGCGTCGGCCCTCGCGTCCCGCGGGCCAAAAAGGGGGGGCCGCCTGCGTGCGGTCCCCCCTCGGTTCGGCGTTTGATCTCGACCGTGAGCTAGATCCGCGAGCCCTGCCGAAACAGAACCCAGGGAGATAATTGGGGCAAGAGGCGCCGTAGGTCACGTGTTTCCCTCATCTCGGTGGGGGCGTCCGGGGCTGCGTGTCGCTCTTCTTCTTCGTCTTGGCCTTGCCCTGGTGGGCGGGCGGTTTCGGCGATCCATGGGCCTTGGCCGCGCTCGCCCGTGCGGCCTGGCGCTCGATCTGCTGCCGCGTCTGCAACTGCTGCTCGGAGTGCTGACGCTGCTCCTGCAGCGCCTGCACCTCAGCCGCGTGGCGCTGTTCCACCGCTTGCGCGTCGGCCTTGGTTTTCGCCTGCTTCATCTCCTGGCGGTGGATCTGATCGAGGGCTTGCTGTTCCTTGTCCATTTTCGCCTTCAGATCCTTCTGTTCGCGCTGGAACTGCCGTTCGTCGACGGTTGCCGGGGCGGATTTGACGCGCGGTGCGACGGGAATGGACACCGCGGCGGGCTCTTGCCGGCCCGGCGTCACCGCGTGCGGCCTTTCGGTCGGGAGCTGCGCTTCGGGCCGGTTCGGCGCCGGCTCTGTCTGCGGCAGTCCGGCATTGTTGCGCCGTGCGACCTTGACCGTCTCCAGCTTGCTCTCCGGAGGCCGGTAGATGTTGACCACGTCTCGTCGCATTCCCGCGCCGCGAGGGTTGGACACGTCTGCGACGCGGAGAAGTTGTGCTTTCCTGCCGGTCGCCTTCTCGATTCGATCGAGCGGCACGCCGTGGTTGATCACCCTGTTGTTGATGACGGTGTAATTGGTGATGTTCGTGGTGTTGTGGATGATCGTGATGTTGCGGGCCTGCGGCACGATGTAGCCGCCGATGTTGGGATCGAGGAATTGGCGTTCGGGCACGAAGGAGTAGTCGCGCGGTGCGATCAGCAGGCTGATGTTCAAGCCGCCGAGCTGGATGCCGACTCCAACCTGAAAGCCGACCGTCGGCGGCAGCGGCGCCCAGCCTACGTAGCCGTTGCCCTGCTGCCACGACACCCACGCGGGGCCCCAGTCGGTGCCGGGCACCCACAGCCAGCCGAATCGCGGATCCCATGCCCAGCGGCCGTAATGGTAGGTCGCCCAACCGAACGGTTCATTGGAAACCCACGTCCAGCCGTACTCGCTTTCCACCCAGCGGCCGAGAGAGTAGGGACGCCATCCCGCGTTGACGTGGCGGGGGAACCACACCCAGCCGTACCGGGGATGCAGCACCCACTCGCCGTACGGAGACAGCTCGCTGTAGAAGAAGCCGACGTCGACGGTCGGATCCTGGTCGCCGTAGTAGCCTCCGCCCGGCTGACCATTGTTGGGGATGTACTGGCCCTGCGGGCCGGGCGGGCCGCCGTACGGTCCAGCCTGGCCATAGGCCGCGCCGGCGAGGATTCCCGCCAGCAGCGTCAACAGTGCGAATCGAAACACTCTCATGGCGTCCTCCGTTCGTTTAGTCCCGTCCTGAGAAAAGCCCGGGGGCACGGCCAGCATCCCGACGGCCCCATGCGCGCCGGCAAGAGGTCCCGCGCTCACCGTGGGGACGGGAGCCATTCATTGTGCACAAAGGATGTGAATCAGGCCGCCCATCGTGTGGGATGTGACGATGCCGACCAACCACAGCACGAGAAGAATGATCAGAATTGTCCAGAGCATCACAGCCCTCCAGGTCCCGTCGAACCTATTGCCGGATTCTGCCGACGATCAGGTTTTCGCGCACGTTCTTAACACCCTTGGTGCCCCTCGCGATGCGTTCCGCGACGAATAGGCACTGCATGAAATACACTCCCGCGCAAGTTTGTCTGTCCCCAAAGTTAATCCTCGGCATCCCTCATCGGAAAGGGTAGTTACTACCCGGGGTAAGGAGCGTGCCGTGAGTAGAAAGTACGCTTTACGATGGGGTGGCAGAAAGCTAAATTTAGAGTGCGTCGGAAGGGAAAGAACAGAAACCTCAATGCAACGTGCAGTCGTGGGTCCTCTTATCGGGGTGGTTTCGCTCGCGCTCGCCGCGGCGGGGACAGCGGCGACGCCGACGGCTGTGCACGTGGCGCACGGCCACCGTACGGATCCTATGGGGTCCGCATAAGGAGACGCCATGAAAAAGCAAGAGACGCGCGGCAAAGTTAAGAAACTGAAGGGGCGGGTCAAGGAATCCGTGGGCATCATTACGGGCAACCGCGAGCTCGAGCGTAAGGGTTCCCGGCAGAGAACCGAGGGTGCGGTCCAGGAGAGCCTGGGCAAGGCGCGTCGAAAGGCCGGCGAATTCGTCGCCGAAGTTGGCAAGGTAATCAAGAAGTAGGGTGGACCAAGCCCTTCGCTCTGAGGAGGCATACCATGAAAGATCTCCATATGGTTCCCACACATACCCTTTCCAGGCTTGCGTTCAAACTCGTCGTCAGGGGCCTATTTGCCGCGCTTCTTTGCGCGGTGCCGCTCTATTCGGCACTCGCCCAAACCGCGCCAAATCTGGGTACGGCGGCGAACTTCGCGGTCCTGGCCGGCTCGGCGGTGACTTGTACCACCGGCCCCATCGTCGGAAACGTGGGTCTCGCGCCCGGGGGCACGTTCACCGCTTGTCCGGTGGTGGGGACGGTCGACCTGAATGCCCAGCAGCCCTACAACGACTTCCTTACCGCATACTCTGCACTTGCATCAGTGCCGTGCGACCTCACGCAGAACGGTAGCCTCGCCGGCCTGACGCTGACGCCCGGTGTCTACTGCATTGACAACTCGGCAAAGACGGGCACATTGACGCTCGATGGGCAGGGCAACCCCAACGCGGTCTGGATTTTCAAAACCTCGACGCCCACCGGGTACCTGACGGCTAACAGTTTCTCGGTGGTCATGAAGGGCGCCGTGGGGCCGTGTGACAACGGCGCCCGCGTGTTTTGGTGGACCGCAGACTACGCGGCACTGACTAGTTGCAACTTTGTGGGGACTATTCTCTCGGGATCGTATGTCTCGGTCACCGGTGGGACCTTTAACGGGCAGGCCTTGGCGACAAACGCCGTGACGGTGACTACGCCCGGCACCTTCGCCATCTGCGGCAGTTCCCCACCCCCGCCCATTACTACGTGCGCCGTGTGGACCCAGCAGTCCTCAAGGGACACCAACGATCTGCACGACGTCGCCTACTCTCCCTCCGCCAACAACGTGGGCGGCCCTCGCTTCGTGGCGGTGGACGGCCAGTCTATCCAGACCAGCGACGACGGAGGCATGACCTGGGCGGTACAGACCTACCCCAACCCCCAGAGCGTACTCATGGGAGTGGTTTGGGCCAACAACCAGTTCGTAGCCGTCGGTGCCGCGGGCGTGATTCTCACGAGCCCAGACGGGGTTACTTGGAACCACCACGATTACACGACTGGAACCCCCCCCGACCTGAAGGCCATCGCTTACGGGAATGGCGTATACGTGGCCGTAGGGGGAGGGCCCACGCCCGGCCCAACGACCTATGCGACTATCCTGACAAGCCCCGACGGGGTGACATGGACGCCGTCCATTTTACCCGCCTCCCTGGTTACGAGCCCTCGGATCATCAACGGCGTGGCCTACGTTTCATCGGGCAAGTTCTTCCTTGCGGTGGGCGATGCCAAGGACGCCTCGACAGGGACATTCCTGTGGGATGGCGGCAACCCGACGGGGACCTGGCTCGACATCAGCGACCGCTATAGCAATCCCCCCAGCGGCGGCGGACCCTTCCCGATCATCTATAATTTGTACGGAGTCGTGGCGGGCGGACCGGACGCAAACCACGGCAACGCCCAGGACTACCTGCTGGTGGGCTATCACGGCACGCTCGCCTACAGTTGGGTGGGCGACAACTACCTCTACCCGGCCAACTCAGGGGTGAGCAACCGCCTCAATGGCGGCTTGTGGGACGGCTGCAACTATCTGGTCGTGGGCAACGCCGGGACCATCCTGAGCAGCCAGGATATTCAAAACTGGGCCCTGATGCCCGAGCCGAACACCAACATCCTCTACGCCGTGGCGGCCGGCCCCGCCGATTACGTCTCGGTGGGCCAGGGCGGCATGATCCTACACGCGGCCCGGGTCGTCGACAACGTGGATCCGGCCAATCCACCGGCCACCGGCTTCATCAATGTGCCCTACAGCTTCAACTGCGCGCCCACGGGTGGCGGAAACACCTACACGTACCATTGGGACTTCGGCGACGGCAACACGGCCACCACACAGAATCCCAGCCACTCATACACCGCCATCGGAACGTACAACTGGACGCTGACGGTGATGGACTGTTCGGGCCTGGCGGGTTGCGCCAACGGGACGATCGTGATCAGTTGCCCCAACATCACCGTGGTCTCCTCCCCGTCACCGGTTCCCTCCGGTTCGGTAGGGAACGTTTATGGCCCAGTGACCTTCAGCGCATCGGGCGGAAGCCCCGCCTACACCTACACCTACACGGGGACGCTGCCGACGGGCCTTACGCTCACGGACAACGGCAACGGGACGGCTACGCTCTCCGGCACGCCGACGGCGGCGGGGACCTTCAGCTTCTCCGTGATCGCCACGGACAGTAACGGCTGCTCGGGTTCCCTCAGCGTGAACCTCTTCATCTCGCTGTACAACACATCTATCCTGGACGACCTGGAGAAGTCGGAGATGTGTGCCAACAGCCAAACCGGAGCCTGGTCGTACACCATTCTCAAAGGTCCCGACGCCGGGGCCACCTTCACGGGAACAGGCATTCTGGAGAGCGGGAACGGCTATTTCCGGATCAACTCGCCGCACGGCAGCGTCGCGAACGTCAAGCTGACCTACTATTACCTCCACGGTGCGTCAGCGACCTTCTCGGATGGTGCTGCGGGAGTCAGCTCGGCGCTGAATGACCACTACACGCGGGACGATCCACCTACCTGCACCGCGCCTCCGGCATTGTAATACCGGAGGAGGCATACAAGAATCACCATCAAGGGGCACGGCGGAGGAGATCCGCCGTGTCCCCTTGTCCGTTTGCAGGTGCGTGGTCCCCGTCAGTTCTTGGCGGGGGGACGGGCCTGACGGTGAACTCCGTCACCATTTGTTCCATGGGACACAATAGGGGTTGCCTCTTTTGCTTCCTTTTCCGGATCATGCCTCCCCATCTTGCGGTCTTCCCTTAATCATGCCTCTCTCATGCTCGCACCGAACGATTCTCTCCGTAGTTCGTACGGATTCGCCCGCCTTCTCCGCAATTTCCCAGCACCCCATGCAGCACCACTATCCGTAGCCTGCGCGCTGACCGGGTGAACGCAAGGGGGGTAAATTAAGACTAGCCGAAGGATCATCTGTTCCACAACCACGGCCGGCGGTTGCGTGCAGAGAGGAGCCACCACAGCCATGAGCGGCAAGACCGTCCGATCCATCGCCAAGCTCGGCCAGTTAGACCTTTCGGTCAAGCACAAGGAAACGGTCAGAGTCCCGGTATGGGCCGGAGTCGTTGCCACCGTGGTCGGCGGAGCGTTGCTCTTTTTGCGCAAGAAGAGGCCTAGCCGGCCAACCATCGGCGCCTGACTCGCATCATGGCGCCTGAACGGGCGGTCCCCAAGCCGCCAGAAAGGAGACACGACCATGGAAAAGCACGTTCTCAAGTTTCTCGGTCCTGGTGTCTTCGCCGCCGCCGCGTTCGCGCTTGCCCTGGGCGCTGGCGCCCAAACGACTGCCCCCGTTGAGTCGCCCGCGGCCGCCAAGAGCTCTCAGACCGTCCCGATGAATCACCACCAAAAGGACGGCGCTGCAATGGCCAAGCGCGAGGCGGACATGAAGGCGAAGTGCCAGGTCATGATGGCCAAGAAGCAGGAGATGAAGGACAAGCTCCAGGCGATGGACGCCAAGCTGGATGAGCTGGTGGCGGAGATGAACGCCGCCAAGGATTCCAAGGAACCCGACGCTATGGAGAAGCCCATGGCGGCGGTCATCAACGAACTCGTCGCCCAGCGCAAGGCCACGCGGGCCATGATGATGGAGATGCAGTCCGAGATGATGACTCACATGATGGATCACATGGCCTTGCACGGCACGAAGGGCGCGATGAAGTGCCCGATGATGAAATCGGCCAAGGCTCCGGCACCCAAGGCCGAGGAGAAAATGCCCACGATGTAAGGAGTTCGCCATGATGAACAACGCAGGGTGGCTTGGGATGGACGGAGGTATGTGGATTTTGCCGGTGATCGGCTTGCTGGTGGTGGTCCTGCTGGTCGTCGTGATTATCAAACTGTCCAACAAGAAATCGTGAGAGATCAGGCCCTTGCCCAAGGCAGGGGAGCCCAAGCCCGAGATGCGAGGAGCGAGCCGGCCGTCGGGATGTCTTGATTCGGGGTCCACACCGCCCCGCCTGTTCCCGGGCCGTTCCTGAAAACCTTTCATCGCAGGCAGGAAGGAGCCCATCACAATGGCCAAAGATCCTGTTTGTGGCATCACCCTGGACGCCAGATCGCCGCACAAGAGCACGCATGCGGGGCAGATCTATGTGTTCTGCTGCTCCACGTGCAAGATGAAGTTCGACAAGGAACCTGGGCGGTACGGGGCACCTGCCCGCGTCGCTCCGCTCACCTCGGGGCCCCCCTCCGCGTCCCCGGCCTTCCCTTACTTGATCACTTCATCCATCGGACACCTCTTTCAGACCGTACTCCACCACTCCACTTCCAATGAAGTCCAGGGGAGACCCACTTGGTTCTCTGCCAGAAGGCACTCACGACACGCGCGCTAGCCGACGGAGGGTACGTTCGGGAGGCCATCGCCCTGTACGAAAGACAGTAGGGGCGCCATGGCCGGGACCACAAGGCTGGGCCACCGAAACGGGTTTCTGCCTGGGTTCGATCCGGTCATCGTCCGATGAGACCTTCAGAGTCGCCGCACGTGAGGATGCCTCGAATATGAATGCATGGAGCGCGGCGCCGGTGAGACATAGAAGACCCCGCAGGAGGTGAACGCTGTTCGGACGGCGAAGAACTGAGAGAGCCGCCCCTCTCAGGGGGGAGCTCCTGAGCCTCGACGGCCTCGAGGACCGGGCCAAGACGCTGGCCGCTCTGTTCACGCTGGCGCCTGCCTCGCGCGCGGGCGGTCACGGCGTATTGCACCGGCTCGAAGGCAACATCCGCCTCCTGAACGCGGCGTACCAAGCCCTCGCTGACGACGTCCACCGGGGGCTGCCCGTCCCTCCGGCCGGCGAGTGGATTCTCGACAACTTCCACCTCATCGAGTCGGAGGAGCGAGCCGTACGGCACGACCTTCCCGTTCAGTACTACCGGAAGCTGCCGAAGCTGGCAGCTCGCGAGTTCTTGGGCAAGGCCCGCATTCATGCGATGGCGCTCGAACTGATCCGGCACGGTGACGGGCGGCTCGATCAGGAGCGGCTCACGCGCTTCGTCCTCGCCTTCCAGACCGTGGCGCCCTTGACGATCGGCGAGCTCTGGGCGTGGCCCAGCATGCTCAAGCTCGCGCTCATCGAGAATCTGAGGAGCCTGGCCGACGGCATCCTCGCTGGGCGAATCGCACGCCTGGAGGCGGATGCCGCTCTCGCGCGGCTGGAACGCGGTGATCCGCGCGACCCTCTGCCCGACCCGCTCCCGAATGCCTTCGTGGCGCAGCTCCGGCAGCGCATGCGCGAATATAACCCCCGCGTGTCCCCCCTCGTGGCGGCGGTGGAGGAGGCGTTGGCCGCGCGCGGGATGACGCCCGAGGACGCGGTCCGCTCCGAGAACCAGCGCCACGCCACAGACCAGGTCTCCACCGCCAACACGGTGACGAGTCTCAGGTTCTGCACGACGCTCGACTGGAGCCGCTTCGTGGAGCAGGTCAGCCCCTTGGAGGAGATCCTGCGGCGGGACCCGGCCGGGGTGTATCCGCGGATGGACTTCGCCAGCCGTGACCGCTACCGGCACGCCGTGGAGGATCTCGCCGCACCGACGGGAGAGGCGCAGGTGCGCGTCGCCCTGCGCGCCGTCGAGAGCGCCCGCAGGGCCGCCGAGCAGAAGGGAATCGGCGAAAAAGCCGCGCACGTCGGCCATCACCTGATCGGCCCGGGCCGGCGCGGCCTCGAGATCGACGTGGCGTACCACCCGCGCCTCCTTCAGCGTCTCCGCCGTTGGGCCTTCGCCCATACGACCGCGGCTTACCTCGGTGGCATAGGTCTCCTGACCGGCATCGGCGCTTTCACGGCGTATGCGTACGCGGGCATCGCCGGCGCCGCGGGAATGGCGACGGTCGCGGCCCTGCTCGCGCTGCTCCCCGCGAGCGAACTCGCCACGCTCATCATCCAGCGCATCGTGGCGGCGCTCGTGCCGCCGCGCCGGCTCCCCCGCCTCGATTTCGGCGAAGGGATCCCCGAGAGCGCCCGTACCATGGTGGTCGTGCCCGTACTCCTCGGTAGCGTGGACGAGGTCGAACGGCTCCTGGCGCACCTGGAGGTGCAGGCCCTCGGCAACCTCGATCCCCGGATCCACTTCGCGATCCTGAGCGATTTCAAGGACGCGCTCACACTCTCGGTTGCCGGAGACGACGAGATCCTGGCCGCGGCGGTGGCCGGTATCGAGGCGCTCAATCGCCGGCATTTGCCCGATGGGAACGACCGCTTCTTCCTGTTCCACCGGGATCGCCAGTGGAACCCGAAGCAGGGCGCTTTCATGGCCTGGGAGCGCAAGCGGGGGAAGATCGAGGAGTTCAACCGCCTGCTGCGTTCCTCCGACGACACCGCTTTCTCCGTCAAGATCGGGGACCTGTCGATCCTCCCGTCGGTGCGCTACGTCCTCACACTGGACGCAGACACCAGGCTCCCGAGGGACGTCGCTAGGACCCTGATCGGAATCATCGCCCACCCACTCAACAGGCCCGTGGTCGACCCGGACCTCCGGAGGGTCACGGAGGGCTACGGCATCCTACAGCCCCGCGTGAGCGTCAACCTCGCGAGCGCCGGCGGGTCGCTTTTCGCGCGGGTGTACGCCGGGCACACCGGCGTCGATCCGTACACGACGGCGGTCTCGGACACCTACCAGGACCTGTTCGGCGAAGGGAGCTACACGGGCAAGGGACTGTACGACGTCGACGCCTTCCAGGCGACCGTCGGGTGGCGCGTCCCCGAGAACGCCCTGCTGTCGCACGATCTCTTCGAGGGGCTGTACGCCCGCACCGCGCTCGTCTCCGATCTGGAGCTCGTGGACGACTACCCTGCCAACGTGCTGGCGCACGCGCGCCGGCAGCACCGTTGGGTGCGCGGCGACTGGCAGATCCTGGCCTGGCTCTTCCCTCTGGTCCCGACACCACAGGGTTTCGTGAAGAACCGCCTGCCGCTCATCAGTCAGTGGAAGATCCTCGACAACCTCCGGCGAAGCCTCGTGGCGCCCGCGCTCCTCGCCTTTTTTGCCGCCGCCTGGACGTTCCTGCCGGGCAGCCCCCTCGTCTGGACCCTCGGCGGCCTCGTGGTCGCCGGGTTCCCGTTCGTCGCCTCTCTCTTTCAGCTTCTTAAACGGCGCCCGGCGCACGAGCCGGCTCGCGTCCACCTTCGAGGCCTCGCCGAGGACCTGAGCGCCGCCGCCGGACAGGCGCTCCTGACGCTCGTCTTCCTGCCGTTCCATGCCTGGGAGAGCGTGCACGCCATCGTCCTGACGCTCGTCCGGCTCGTGATCACTCGGCGGCGCCTCCTCGACTGGGAGACGGCGGCCACCCAATCGGCACGAGCCGCTGGCCGATTTCGGGAGGGGATGCGTTCCTTCTTTGTGGAGATGGCTGCGAGCCCGATTGTGGCCATGGGGCTCCTCGCCCTCACCATCGTCGCGCGTCCCAGCGCCCTTCCTCCCGCGCTGTTGTTCCTCCTGCTGTGGGGTGTTGCGCCCGCCTGCGCGTACTGGCTGAGTCAGCCGACCGTGCCACGCCTCCTGGAACTGTCGGCTGAGGACCGCGATCACCTGATGAAGGTGGCGCGGAAGACGTGGCGGTATTTCGAGACCCTCGCCGGTCCCGAGGATCACTGGCTCCCTCCCGACAACTTCCAGGAAATGCGGGAGCCCGCGGTGGCCCACCGGACCTCGCCCACCAACATCGGCCTGGGCCTCCTCTCCACGCTCGCGGCGCACGACCTGGGTTTCCTATCGGCGGAGGCGATGGCCGAGAGGCTCGACAATACGCTGACCACGGTCGAAGGGCTGGAGCGCCACGAGGGGCACCTGCTGAACTGGTACGATACGCAGAACCTCTCGCCGCTGCTCCCGCGCTACGTGTCCACGGTGGACAGCGGCAACCTCGCGGGGGCGCTCCTCGCCCTGGCGGAAGGGTGCCGCCAACTGGGCGCGGCGCAGCCGGATCTGGCATCGAGCCTGTCCGAGATCGCCCGTCGCGCGGCGGCCCTGGCGGATGGCATGAACTTCGATTTCCTTTACGACCACCAGCGGCAGCTCTTCTCGATCGGCTATCTCCTGGCCGACGCCGGCGGGCCTGGGCGAGCGGATATCGCCTACTACGACCTCCTGGCCTCGGAATCGCGCCTTGCGAGCTTGTTCGCCATCGCCAAGGGTGACGTCCCGCAAAGCCACTGGTTCCACCTGGGGAGGCTCGTCGTCAGCGTGGAGGGCGTTCCGACGCTCGTCTCCTGGAGCGCGACGATGTTCGAGTACCTCATGCCGCTCCTCCTGACGAGAACCTATCCGGGGACGCTCCTGGGCCAGAGCTGCCGCATGGCCGTCAGGAGACAGATCCGGTACGGCCGCGAGCGGCACGTTCCGTGGGGCATCTCCGAGTCCGCCTACGATCTGATGGACCGGTTCGGCAATTACCAGTACAAGGAGTTCGGCGTCCCGGGCCTGGGGTTGAAGCGAGGGCTGGGCGACGAACTCGTCGTCGCTCCCTACGCGACCGCACTGGCCGCGCTCCTGGAGCCGGCCAAGGCCTCGCGAAACCTGCGCAGGCTGACGGGCGAAGGGGCCGAGGGGACGCTCGGATACTACGACGCCGTCGACTACACGGCGCGGAAGCCGGACGAGAGCGGCGATGCTCCGGCCGTGTCATCGGGCCCCGGCGTCGTCGTGAAGACGCACCTGGCGCACCACCAGGGGATGATCCTCGTCGCCATCGCCAACGTCCTCCTGGACGACGTGATGGTCGAACGGTTCCATGCCGACCCGCGAATCCAGGCGACCGAACTCCTCCTACAGGAGAGGGTGCCTCGCGAGGCGCCCGTCATCGAGCCACGCCCGGCCGAGAGGACCCGAACCGAGCCGCCCTCGCTTGCGCGTGCCCCGCGCCGCTTCCGCTCGCCCCACACGCCGTACCCGCGCGCCCAGATCCTCTCGAACGGCAGCTACGTCGCGATCGTCACGAACGGGGGCGGCGGAACGAGCTTCTGCCGCGGCCGCGCCGTGACGCGCTGGCGGGAGGACCGCACGCGCGATCCCGGAAGCCAGTTCATCTATCTGCGCGATGTCCACACGGGCGCCGTCTGGTCCGCGGCCTACCAGCCGACCGGGAAGGAGCCCGACAGCTACCTCGTGGAATTCCTCGCCGAGAAGGCGACCTTCGAGCGGCTCGATTACGACATCGCAACGCGTCTCGAGATCGCCGTCTCGCCGGGGGACGACGCCGAGGTTCGGCGCGTCTCACTGACCAACACCGGCGACCACCCCCGCGAGATCGAGCTGACGAGCTACGTCGAGGTGGGCCTGGGGGCCATCGCGGAGGACATCGCCAACCCGGCTTTTGGGAAGCTCTTTGTCGAGACGGAGTGGATCGCCGAGAACATGGCTCTCCTGGCGCGCCGCCGGCCGCGCGTCGTTCACGCCCATGCGTTTGTGGGATTCCACGTCCTTTCTATCCAAGGACCGACGCAGGCGCAAGTCGAGTGGGAGACCGACCGCATGCGCTTCCTGGGGCGCGGGCGCGGCCCCGACAACCCCGAGGCCATGGACGGGAGGGCGCTCTCGGGAACGACCGGCGCCGTGCTCGACCCGATCCTGAGCCTGAGGACCCGGCTCCGGCTCGCACCCGGGGGATTCGTCCGCGTCTCCTTCACGACCGGCGTCGCGGTCGATGAGTCGGCCGCCCGCGCCTGCGCACAGAAGTACCACGACCACGGTGTGGCGGCCCGCGTCTTCGCCCTGGCCTACACGCAGGCCCAGATGTCGCAGCGACATCTGGGCATCTCCGCCGAACAGGCCCAACTCACGGAGCGGCTCGCCTCCCGGGTATTCTTCTCAGACGCCTCCCTTCGAGCTGGCGGGGAGACCCTGACGAAGAACACGCTCGGGCAGGAGGGGCTCTGGAGGTTCGGCATATCGGGCGACCTCCCCATCGTCCTCGTCCGCGTGAAAGAGCCGGAAGACGTGCAGCTCGTTCGGCAGGTCCTGACCGCCCACGAGCACTGGCGCCTGAAGGGGCTCAAGGCGGACGCCGTGATCCTGAACGAGCACCCGGCGAGCTATCGCGAGGAGCTGAAGGAAGCGCTTACGCAGCTCGTCGACGGCGGCCCATGGAGTGCCTGGAAGGGGAAGCCCGGCGGCGTATTTCTTCTCCAGGGCGACTTGATCTCGGAGGCCGAGAGGGTCCTTCTGAGCGTGGTCGCCCAGGCGGTCCTTTCCGGCGAGGGCGGCAACCTGGAAGCGCAGCTCGACAGCCCGGGGGCGGAGCCTCCACAGCCTCTGGGCACCGTGCCGGTCGATGAGGTCCCGGATACACAGCGGCCGGAAGTCGGACCGGAGCCGCCGCCGCTTCTCCTCGGGAACGGTCTCGGCGGCTTCACGCGGGACGGACGCGAGTACGTCGTCGTCCTCGAGGGCGAACGGGAGACTCCCCTTCCTTGGATCAACGTGCTCGCCAACCCGCGCTTCGGGAGCATCATCACCGCCTCCGGGGCGGCCCACACATGGTGCGACAACAGCCGCGAGAACCGCCTCACGCCCTTCGCGAACAACGCGGTCACCGACCCGACCGCGGAGGCGATCTTCATCCGCGACGAGAAGAGCGGCGCCCTCTGGGGTGCCACGCCAGCGCCCCTGAGGCGTACGCCGCGCTCTCCGCGCTGGGTGGTGCGCCACGCGCCGGGCGTGACACGCTTCTCCCGCGCCGCGCGAGGCATCGGGCAGGAGCTGGCGGTCTTCGTGGCGCGGGATGAGCCCGTGAAGCTGTCTCTCCTCACCTTGACGAACCGCTCCGACCGGCCGCGGCGCCTGACCCTTTTCTCGTACTGCGAATGGCTGCTCGGCCCCCCCATCGCGAGCGGCCCGAGGTTTGTCTCCACGGAGCGCGACGCCGAGACCGGCGCGGTCCTGGCCCGCGACCTCTACAGTCCTGAGCGGGCCCGCGTGGCGTTCGCCGCGGCCAGCGAGCCGCTCCTCTCCGCCACGGGGGACCGCCTCGAGTTTCTCGGTCGCAACGGTTCGCTCTCGCGTCCCGCGGCGCTCGGCCGGCCGCTGCTGCTGAACCGCTTCGGCGCCGGCCTCGACCCGTGCGCGGCGTTGCAGACGGTGGTGGAGCTGGAGCCGGGCGCGTCACGGCGCGTCGTGTTCCTCCTCGGGCAGGGCCGGGACGCGGCCGAGGCCCGCGAGCTCCTGCGGCGATTCTCCGGCAAGGACGCCCCCGCCGTCGCCGAGGCCGAACTGGCCCTGGTGGAGAGTTTCTGGGAAGACGTGCTGGGCGCCGTACGCGTCACCACACCCGACGACTCCTTCGACGTCCTCGTGAACGGGTGGCTCCTCTACCAGGATCTGGCGTGCCGAGTCTGGGCGCGCTCCGCCTACTCCCAATCGAGCGGTGCGTATGGTTTCCGCGACCAGCTCCAGGACGTGCTGGCGCTCATGTTCACGCGGCCGGACCTCACCCGCGAACACATCCTGAGAGCGGCCGCACGCCAGTTCGTGGAGGGGGACGTCCAGCACTGGTGGAGCGCCCCGGGCGGCCAGGGCATTCGGACGCGCTGTTCGGACGACCTTCTCTGGCTCCCCTACGCCGCCGCCGAGTACGTCAAGACCACGGGAGACCGGTCCCTCCTCGACGAGCGGGTCTCCTTTCTGGAGGCTCCCGCCGTCCCCATGGGGGAGCCCGAGGCGTATGGTATCCCGACCATCTCCGACCAGACCGGCACGCTGTTCGAGCACGGCCTACGGGCCGTGGATCGCGCGCTCACCGCCGGCGGGCACGGCCTGCCGCTCATCGGAAGCTGCGACTGGAACGACGGCTACAACAACGTCGGCCCCGAGGGCCGCGGGGAGAGCATCTTCGTCGGCTGGTTTCTGCACACCGTCCTGGGTGCCTTTGCCCCCTTGTGCGACGAACGTGGGGATGGGCCGCGCGCGGCCCGCTACCGCGCCGAACGCGAGCGCCTGGGAAGAATGCTGGAGCAAAGCTGGGACGGAGAGTGGTATAGGCGCGCGTACTTCGATGACGGCACGCCGCTGGGTTCGTCCCAAAACGACGAAGGAAAGATCGATTCGGTGGCACAGAGCTGGGCCGTCCTCTCGGGTGCCGCTCCGGGAAACCGCGCCGGGCGCGCCATGGATTCCGTGCGCACCCACCTCGTCCGGCGCGGCTCGGGCGTCATCCTGCTCCTCTCTCCGCCCTTTGATCACACGGCCATCGAGCCGGGGTACATCAAGGGCTACATCCCGGGGATCCGCGAGAACGGAGGGCAGTACACGCACGCGGCGGCGTGGGTCGTCCTCGCGCTCGCGCGCCTCGGGAGTGGCGACGAGGCGGTGGAGTTCTTTCACATGCTCAACCCCATCAACCACTCGCGGACGGCGAGCGAGGTCGAGCGCTACATGACGGAGCCCTACGCTGTCGCGGCGGACATTTACGACCACCCGGCGCACCGGGGGCGCGGCGGCTGGACCTGGTACACCGGTTCGGCGGGCTGGATGTACCGGGTCGGACTGGAAGGCATCCTAGGACTGCAGCGCCACGGCGCGGTCTTTACCGTGAACCCGTGCATCCCTTCGTCGTGGCCGGCCTACTCCATCGAATGGCGCTTCGGAAAGACGCGCTACGCGATCACCGTGGAGAACCCGAAGCGCCGCTGCCAGGGCGTTGCGAGCGTGGATCTCGATGGATCGCCGGCCGACCCGGCGGCGATCCCCATCGAAGATGACGGCCGCGACCACCGGGTGCGGGTGGTGCTCGGGGCGGTGCGCCGTGGGCAGAGCAATTCCAAACGGGCTCCGGAGATCCCGACGAAAGCCAGGACGCCGTAAACCGCGAGTGACGCGAACCAGTCCCCGCACCCCGCTGGGGGCTTTGCACGCCGCGATATGGCCTGCTCCGGAGAGGTAGTTTCTACTCACGCTCGGGCAACGCTTCTGCGTAGAAAGTGCTCTTTCCCGATGGGGATCCGAGAGCTAATTTGGGTACACGTGCCATAAAGGACCATATCTCATGAAAGGATGGTGCCTCATGAATGAACAGGATCTCATGAAACGTGCGGTCGTCCTGCCAGAAAAGCCTCTGATCGGTATTGCGCGCCAAACCCCGCGCCTTCTTCTGCTGTCCGCGACTCTGCTCGTGGGCGTTCTCACCCTGACCGCCTGCGGCAGCACGTCCGGTACCGCCGACGACGGTACAAGCCCCCAAGCCTCGGCCGGCAGCGCGCAACAGGCCCAGCCTGCCGAGGGCGCCCCATCGAGCATCCTCGCGGGGACCGGCGTCCCTGCCACCGGGGCATACAACGATGCCGACGTGGCGTTCGCGAGCGGCATGGTTCGCCATCACGAGCAAGCCGTCCAGATGGCCGACATGGCCATGACCCAGGCCGACAGCGACGATGTCAAGCGGTTGGCCGCAACCATCAAGGCCGCACAGGGTCCGGAGATCGAGAGCATGTCCGGCTGGCTGACCGGCTGGGGCAAGCCCGTGCCGGATGCCACCGAGCACACCGTGGATGCGATGGGTGGCTCGATGGAGGGGATGATGTCCCAGAAGAACATGACCGCTCTCTCCAAGGCTTCGGGACCGGCGTTTGACCGGGAGTGGCTGACGGGGATGATCGCGCACCACAAGGGCGCGGTGATCATGGCACAGACCGAGCTCAAGGACGGGAGCAACGCCGAAGCCAAGCAGCTCGCCGAGCACATCATTACCTCGCAGTCGGCCGAGATCACCCAGATGCAAGCCCTGCTCAACTCCCTGCCGCAATGATCGCCGCCGACCGACGAAGCGGGCTCGCCATGAGTCCTCAACAGAGCCCGTGAGCCTCGCGCCAGGCGAGGCGTGCTCACCCGATGGTGGCGTGAGCCGGAGGTCTAGTGAGGACATTCTCGTCATGGAAGAGGAGCACAAGCAGGACCTGCTCACGGTCCTGCGGAAATAGGGTCCTTCTCCGGCGCGCGGGCGACACGGGGCGCCACGAGGCGGAGCGGCGGCACGAGCGGACCGAGGAGATACTGCGATGGAAGTGAGCCCGTTCGCGGGAAAGCCCGCTTCCCCATCCATGCTCATCAACGTGCCCAAGCTCATCACGGCTTACTATGCGCAGAGCCCTGATCCTTCCGTACCCGCGCAACGCGTCATGTTCGGCACCTCCGGGCATCGCGGTTGCTCACTTGATAACTCCTTCAACGAACGGCACATTCTCGCCATCAGTCAGGCCATTTGCCAGTATCGCAGGCAGAAGCAGATCACCGGCCCGCTGTTTCTCGGCATGGACACGCACGCCCTGTCCGAGCCGGCTTTTGCCAGCGCGCTCGAAGTGCTGGCGGGCAACGGCGTGGACGTCATGCTCTCCGAACACGACGAATACACACCCACTCCCGCGGTGTCACACGCCATACTCACTTACAACCGCGGGCGCAAGAGCGGGCTTTCCGACGGTGTCGTGATCACGCCCTCGCACAATCCGCCCCATGATGGCGGCTTCAAATACAACCCGCCCAACGGCGGGCCGGCGGAACGCGCCGTCACTGATTGGATCGAGACGAAGGCCAACGGGCTTCTCGGGAACGGCCTTTCGGGTTTGAGGCGGATGCCCTTCGAGAAGGCCCTTCATGTGCCTACAACACACCGGCACGATTATCTCAATGCGTACATTTCGGATCTCGCCAGCGTGCTCGACATGGATGCCCTTCGCGCCGCGAAGATCCACATGGGGGTGGATCCGCTCGGCGGCGCCGGAGTCCATTACTGGGGGGCCATGGCCGACCGCTATGGCTTGAACCTCAGCGTCGTCAGCGAAGCCGTCGATCCGACCTTTCGATTCATGACGGTCGATTGGGACGGCCAGATCCGGATGGACCCATCCTCTCCGTACGCCATGCAGAGGCTGATCGGCATCAAGGATCGTTTCGATATCGCCTTCGCCTGCGATACCGATCACGACCGGCACGGGATCGTCACCCGGAGCGCCGGATTGCTCCCGCCCAACCACTACCTCGCGGTCGCCATCTCCTATCTCTTCCGACACCGGCCGGCGTGGCGCGCGAATGCGGCGGTCGGCAAGACCGTAGTGAGCAGCCAGATGATCGATCGCGTCACCTCGAAACTGGGCCGGAAGCTCTACGAGGTGCCCGTGGGGTTCAAGTGGTTCGTGGATGGCCTGCTGGACGGTTCCCTCGGCTTCGGTGGCGAGGAGAGCGCGGGCGCGTCCTTTGTCCGAAGAGATGGCACCGCCTGGACGACGGACAAGGACGGGATCGTCCCGGCGTTGCTGGCGGCGGAGATGATGGCCAGGTTGGGCCGAGATCCGGGAGAACTCTACCGAGAACTCACGAGCGAGTTCGGCGATCCCGTCTACGACCGCGTCGAAGCCCCGGCGACTCCGGGTCAAAAGGAACTGCTGGCGAGACTCTCGCCCCGGCAGGTTACGCTCACCGATCTGGCGGGCGAGAAAATTGAGGCCGTGGTGACCCGCGCCCCGGGCAATGGGGCCCCCATCGGCGGGTTGAAAGTGATGGCGGAAAGCGGATGGTTCGCGGCCAGGCCCTCGGGGACCGAACACATCTATAAGATTTACGCGGAGAGCTTCAGGGGGGCGGACCACCTGCATCGCATCGTGGAGGAAGCCCAGACGATCGTCAACGGTGCGTTGGCCGAGGCGCCACAATCAGCGGAGAAGGCGAAATGATGAAGAAAGCGGCATCGATCACCTGTCTCTTTGTGGATATCGGCGGCGTCCTGCTCACCGATGGATGGGATCTTCATGCCCGGCGGCGGGCAGCGGCCCACTTCAAGCTGGAGTGGCCCGAGATGGAGGATCGCCACCACCTGACCTTCGACACTTACGAGGAGGGGAAGCTCACGCTCGAAGAGTATCTGGGCCGGGTGGTGTTCTATCAGAAGCGGCCGTTCACGCGCGTCCAGTTTGAGGCCTTCATGTTCGCGCAATCGAAAGCCTACCCCGAGATGATCGCGCTGATCGCCAAGCTCAAAATCGTGCACGGGCTGAAGATCGCCGTGGTCAGCAACGAAGGACGCGAGCTGAACGCGTATCGGATCCGCAGGTTCAAGCTGGGCCGATTTGTGGATTTCTTCATCTCCTCATGCTTCGTCCACATCCGCAAACCCGACGCCGACATCTTTCGGCTTGCCCTGGACATCGCCCAGACGCCGGCCGGGCAGATCGTCTACATCGAAAACACGCCGATGTTCGTCCAGGTTGCTGAAGGCATGGGAATTCGGAGCATCCTTCACACGGATTACGGCTCCACGTGCGCCGCACTCGCTTCCCTCGGGTTGCAGGCTGATGGGGATATCTGTGAATCGGGCGCAAGCGAGCGTGTTGAGCATGAAGGCCTACGAGCATGACGGCACAAGGAAAGCAATAAGGATAAACGCCATCGCGACGCCGGGTGGCCCACTCTTCCCCGCTCGTTTATCCCCACTAGCCTCTCGCCCATGCACCCAGCCGCCCGATTCCCTCCGTAGTCTTTACGGATGCGCCCCTCCCTGCTCCGCAATTTCCCAATCCCCCGTTCGGCAACTTCTTCCGTAGCCCTTACGCTAATCGATTGGACCGCGGGACATTAAAATTTCAACAGCCCTAAAAGGGCTCTATCCAGCCACGGGCTGTGCTCGTGTGCCGGGAGGAGAAACGACAGTCATGAGCACCAGGACGGTTCGCCCCATCCCCAAGAACACGGCGTCAGCCGGCAAGTCCTTGTTCAAGAAGGCCACGTTCTACCGAAACGTTGGGGACCAACTCGGCGAACTCTGCAAGGACTTCGAACTCAGTACCGGTCAGGAATCCTCCGAGCCCCATATCACCATCCCCCTTCTCTTTCTCGTCACCGTCTTCCAGTACCTGGAAAGCTTGTCCGACTCGCAGGCGGCCGCCGCGGTGCTCAAGCGGGTGGACTGGAAATACGCTCTGCACCTTCCGCTCGTCAGTCTTGGATTCGATCAGGAGGAGCTTGATGAGTACCACCGGAAGCTGCTCGAGGACCCAACGGTCAACCAGTTCCTGGATGCTCTGCTGGAGAGGGTCCGGAACTTGTTTGACGCATCTCCCTGGAACCCCAAGCAAGTGAACACGGCCTCCATGCTGCATGCCGTGGATACTCTCAACCGGATCTCACAGATAGTGAGGGCCATGCGGCTCGCGCTCGACGAACTCGCCATCCACAGCCCAGAGTGGCTCAAGCAGACGGTTCTCCCCCACTGGTTCCAGCGCTATGCCGGGAGCGGGACGGCCGGGAAGGCCCAGCAGTCTTCCGAGAAGCGCGAGGCGCTCGCATTGGCGGTGGGCGAGGATGGCTTCTTCCTTCTGGATGCCCTGGCGAAGGAGGACGCACCCCCGCTGGCGCGCGGCCTGCCTGAAGTCGAATATTTGCGCCTTGTCTGGAGCCAGCAGTTTGAGAGGATTGACGGCCAAGTGAGATGGCGGACTTCGCCACGACGCGACCATGCTTAGTATCCATCCCAAAGGAGACTGTAATGAAAACTGTGAGAGTGATGTACCTGTCGGCTCTAATCGTAGCTGCCAGCGCCGTGTTGACCGCAAGCCTTCCCCTCCGCGCATCGGCCGTGGACAGCCGCATCGTATCATCCGCGAAGGCGTCGTACATCTTCCAAACGTATCTCAAGGGAGATGAGATCAACATACATTCCAACAACGGAGTGGTCACACTGACGGGCACGGTCGCCTCGGAATCGCACAAGGACATGGCGCAGGACACGGTGGCAAACCTCCCCGGCGTCAGGAGCGTGGACAACAGGCTGACGCTCAAAGACGAGCCCCTCACCCCGAACTCCGATCGGTGGATCGCGGACAAGGTCAAGACGACGCTCCTCTTTCATCGAAGCGTGAGCGCCATCGACACCGAGGTCGACGTGAAGGCGGGCGTCGTGACCCTGCGAGGCGTCGCCTCAAGCAATGCCGAAAAGGAACTCGCCACGGAATATGCCAAGGATGTAGACGGGGTCAAGGATGTGGACAACCGAATGACGGTCTCGCCCGCCCCCCAGAAGTCGTCCAGGACCTTTGGTGAAAAGATAGATGACGCCTCCATCACGACCCAGGTCAAGCTGGCCCTGCTGTTCCATAAGTCGACCAGCGCCGTCTACACAAAGATCTCAACGAGACACGGTGTTGTCACGGTACGGGGCACTGCGCACAACGCCGCCGAGAAGCGCCTGGTTACCAAGCTCGTCGAGGACATCAACGGCGTGAGCGGCGTCAAGAACGAGATGAGCGTCGGAAACGCCAATTAATCGAATAGGAGGAGTGCGATGAACGAGAATGCTTCGAATGTGCTGGTGGCACTGGTAGTGGGAGCGGTGGCGGGAGGCGTGACGGCCCTGCTCCTGGCGCCCGGCTCCGGGGCGGAAACGCGGAAGAAGATTCAGGACACGTTGCGAAGGACTAAAAACAAGGCCGTCCAGGGCGTTGAGGGGGCCAAGGACTTCGCCGAAAACCGCAAGGACGCTCTGAAGGAAGCCCTCCACGAGGGGAAGGAGGCCTATCAGAAGGCCATGAAGCGAAGCCCCGCCGAAACCATCACGTGATCACCAGAGAAGACTCCATGAGGATCGGGCCGGTGACCTCGTCGGCCCGATCCCTCCATGGGGAAGGAGAGAGACCGATGTGCAGGCACCTCAAGGCCGTGCCCAGTTGCCTCGGAGGGCAGCCGGACCGGGATGCGAAGAGAGAGGTTGGAGACTCGCTCGGAGATATCGAGGAGGGGCTCGAACTCTCGAGAAAGCTGCTGCTTCTTGCCGATGGTCACTGGAAGGAATGTGGCCACGGCGGCGGCCTCGTGCTCGAAGGGATACTGCGGGATTGTGCCCACAACATCGCGATCGAGGCCATGCGTAGCCGAATGGCCCTCGAGGCGAGTGGAAGGGTCAAGTTCGGATCCGTGATGATCGAGGAGGGCGTGGAGTTCGATAACCTGCACCCGGTCACCGCATTTCACGCGCGCGCCCATCCTGTCTTGGAAAGCCCTTTGCAGGATTCCTCACGGCGCATTCCATCTGGGGCCTCACCGGAGGTCCGTTCACGGAAGTCAGCGCCTTACCCCCTAGAAGCCTTGCGGAGACTATGTGCAGGAATTCTTGCGCTTCCCTCGCCGGGAGGACCGCGGTGGTCTGCGGCGGGACCCAGGCACAAAGGAAGGTGAAACATGATCATTCACGTGGTATTGGTCCTGATCGCGGTGGGCGTTGTCCTGTGGCTGATCAACAGCCTCATCCCCATGGCGCGCCCAATCAAGTCGATCTTGAATGCCGTTGTGGTCATCGTCGTGATTGTCTGGCTCCTGCGCGTGTTTGGAGTGATCGGCCCCCTTACCAGGTTTCTTCACACGGGCTCATGAAGGCCGGCCATGGTTCGAATCCAGGGAAAGGGCCCCGACGCGGACCAGACGCTCCCGAGCGTCACGAGAGCGGCGATGCCCCTCCTGGTCGTTGTCCTCGGCGTGCTCTTGGGTTCTCGCCCGCTCTCTGCGGCCCCGATCCCCGTGCGCTTCGCCGAGGGCTCCGTCCACGGATTCATCGTTCTGCGCACCCAAGACGGGCAATTCCTGGCCCAGGGCGATCTGCTGGAGCTGGTGCGGGGTGCCGACATTCAGAAGACCACGGTGTTCCGGTTCACGGACGGCTCCCTGTTCCGGGAAACGGTCGTGTTCACACAGCAGGGGGTCTACACCCTTCAGAGCTACCGGCTAGAGCAACACGGTCCCGCCTTCACGGAAGACACCACGCTCTTTCTGGAGGCAGCCACCGGGAGATACCGCGTCGAGACCAGGCCCCACACGGGCGGACCCGAGAAGGTGCTGGAGGGCAAGCTCGATTTGCCCCCCGACGTCTACAATGGCATGATCCCCACCATCGTCAAGGACATCCCCAAAGGCGCAAGCGAGACCGTCCACTTCGTCGCCTTCATGCCCGGGCCCAAGATCATCCAACTGCAAATTACTCCTTCTGGCGAGCAGACACTTAGGGTTGGCGAGGACACGATGACCGCGGTCCGCTATGTGCTGAAGGCCAAGCTGGGAACGTGGCTCAAGATCTTCGCCATCCTACTCGGACGCACCCCCAAGGACGCCCGCGCCTGGGTCATCGACGGCGACGTACCGGCATTCGTGGGCTTCGAGGGGCAGCTCTATCCGGCGGATCCCGTCTGGCGGATCGAGCTGCTCAGCCCCACGCTGCCGTAGAGCCCGTCTTCCGGCGGCAGTTGGCGGAACCACGGGGCGATTCGTCTCAGCGGGGCGACGCCGGGAGCCCGTGCAGGCGGCCAACCGCGCCGCCGGCGGGCCGTGAGAACCCTTTCTTGGGAGGTGACGAGATGAATGCAACGCGGATAGTGGCCATCGTGCTGATCGTGGCCGGCATACTGGCGCTGGTGTACGGCGGTTTCACCTACACCAAGGCAAGTGACGAGGCCAAGGTCGGCCCCTTCGCATTTTCGGTAAAGCACACGGAGACCGTCAACGTCCCCGTCTGGGCGGGCGTGGGGGCGATCGTGGTCGGCGGAGCGCTGCTGCTGTTGGGGCGCAAAAGACCGTGACACCCGGACCGAACTCAGGCGCCAACCAATGCGGAGGGAAACACTCTCGAACAGATTGAAGCGCACTGGAGCGCGGGGAAGCATCCACGAGCATTGTCAGTTCCTGACGGCCCGGTCCTGAGGTACCACCGATGACGGCAGATGCACCACTCATCCTGACTCTCAACGGGGGCTCGTCGAGCATCAAGTTTGCGGTGTTCGAGGCCGGTGGCTCCCTCCGCCTCCTCCTGCGAGGAGCGCTCGAGCGAATCGGACTGCCGGGTGCCGCCCTGCGGGTAAAGGGCTTGGTACGGGGGGATACCTTCTCTCGTCCGGTGGCCGCAACGGATCACGGCATGGCGGTGGGCCTTTTGATGGATTGGATTGAAGAGCGCATCGGGCGGGATGCATTGAAGGCCGTGGGCCATCGCGTGGTGCAAGGAGGACCGAAATATAGCGAGCCGGCGCGAATCACGGCGGAGATGATTGAGGAGCTGCGGCGACTCAGTCCGGTCGATCCAGAACATCTGCCCGAGGAGATCCTTTTAACCGAGGCGTTCCACCATCGGTTTCACGACCTGCCACAGGTGGCGTGTTTCGACACGGCGTTTCACCATGACCTTCCTCGGGTCGCCCGCCTGCTGCCGATCCCGCGCCGTTACGAAGCGCAGGGGGTGCGACGGTATGGATTCCACGGGTTATCCTACGAGTTTCTCATGGGAGAGCTGGCCCGCTTGGCTGGCGCGGAGGCGGCGCAGGGCAGGATTATCCTCGCCCACCTCGGCAGCGGTGCGAGCCTCGCGGCGGTGCGCGGCGGCAAGTCCATCGACACGAGCATGGGCTTCACCCCCGCCGCCGGCGTGCCGATGGGCACACGCTCAGGCGATCTGGATCCTGGGCTGGTCGGGTACCTGGCGCGGACTGAAGCCATGAGCGCCAAGCAGTTCGCTGAGATGGCGAACCTCCGGTCCGGGCTGCTCGGCGTGTCGGAGACAAGTTCGGACGTGCGAGACTTGCTCGACCGCGAAACGCAAGACGTACGGGCGGCCGAGGCGGTCGCGCTGTTCTGTTACCAGGTCAAGAAATGGATCGGCGCCTTCGCGGCGGCCCTGGGAGGACTGGACACGCTGGTGTTCGCGGGGGGCATCGGGGAGAAAGCGCCCGCGGTCCGCGCCCGCATCTGCTCCGGGCTTGGATTCCTCGGGATCGAACTAGAAGAGGAGCGAAACGCGGCGAACGCCGGCGTGATTTCCGTACCTGCCAGCCGACTTACGGTCCGCGTCATTCGCACGAACGAGGAGCGCGTGATCGCCGAGACGGTGTGCCGCGTTCTTGGCGTCGGCATGACCCTGAAAGGAGAAGTGTGCGGCCATGCAACCAAGTAATTCTCGATCGGGTCGCCAGTCGGGCGACAAGGGCGAGTCGAAACCGAGCATCATAAAACGAAAGGAGCGTTCCCATGTTGATCAGGTCCATTGCACTCATGGGTTACAAATTGGACAGCCTCGACGGGGAATTAGGGAAGGTCAAGGACTTCTACTTCGATGATCGCCACTGGGCGATTCGATATCTGGTCGCGGACACTGGGCAGTGGATCGCGTTCAGGCAGGTTCTGATCTCCCCGTATGCGCTGCTCGCCGTGAATAACGAGGAGCGGAACATCGCCATCAATCTGACCAGGAAGCAGATCGAAGACAGTCCGTCCCTGGACAGTGACAAGCCCGTCTCTCGACAATTCGAGCAGGCCTACTACGGGCACTACGGATGGCCGAACTATTGGAGCGGCCCCTACATGTGGGGATACTATCCTTACCCCATGCGCGACCGTGACAAATGGACAGCGCCCACCAAGGCCGAGAAGACGTGGGATCCGCACCTGCGCAGCACTCACGCCGTAACCGGCTATGACATCGAGGCCGCGGACGGCGAGATCGGTCACGTCAAGGACTTCATCATCGATGACGAGACCTGGGCGATTCGTTATCTCATCATCGACACGGGGAGCTGGTGGCCGGGCAAAAAGGTCCTGCTATCACCCCGATGGATCGAGCGCGTCAGCTGGGACAAGTCGAAGGTCTTCGTCAACCTTCCCCGCGAGACCATCAAGCAGTCGCCGGAATACACGGAGGAGTCCCTGCCCTCTCGGGACTACGAGGCGAGACTTCATGGACACTACAACCGCAGAGGGTACTGGATCGGATGATCGGCCGCCCCAAGGCCAGACCAAGTTGCCGCCTCGTCCTCCTCCAGAGCGGAGAGAATGCCTGCGATGAGGACCGAGAGGGCTGAGCTCCGAGACCGAACGCAATGATGATAGCCGTCAGTAGTCGGGTGAACGAGGCATTGCACATCACCGCCATCGGACTGACCGTGGCTCTTTCCTTGTGGGCGGCGGGTCACGCGGTTCTCACCAAGCGCGATTCGCGCGCCGCCTTCGGCTGGTTGGGCTTCATCTGGTTCGCGCCCGTGGTCGGGGCTGTCATGTACTTCATCTTCGGCGTGAACCGCATTCGCCACAAGGCTGCCCTGCTGCGGCGAAACCTGGATCGGTACAGGGCCCAGGCCGCCCAACCAGAATGTCTTCCGGAAGAGTTGCAGCGCCATCTCCCGGATCGATCCGGTCACATGGCGATGCTGGCTCGGGTCGTTGGCGGCGTGGTCGATCGCCCCCTGCTGCCGGGCAATCGGATCGATCCGCTGGTGAACGGTGATGAAGCCTATCCGGCCATGCTGGAAGCCATAGATGCCGCGCGCGCGAGCATCTCTTTCGTGACGTATATCTTCGATCGGGACGAATCGGGGATGGCCTTCGCGCACGCGCTTGGCGAGGCCGCCCGCCGGGGCGTGGATGTACGGGTCCTCATTGACGCGACGGGGGTTCGGTATTCCTGGCCCTCCATCCTCCATACGCTGAGACGAGAGGGGGTGACGTATGCGCTCTTTCTCCCCTCGTTTGCGTTCTGGCATCTGATGTCGATGAACATGCGCACGCACCGCAAGATACTGGTGGTGGATGGGTGCACGGGGTTTACCGGCGGCATGAATGTTCGGACGGGACACTGCCTTCAGCGCCAAGCAAAAAAACCGGTACAGGATGTCCACTTCCGAGTGAAGGGCCCGGTCGTGGCTCAACTGCAAGAGGTGTTCGCCGATGATTGGCTCTTCACGACCGGCGAAGCGCTGCGCGGTGAGTCGTGGTTTCCAAAAACCGAAGGTGCGGGGCAGGTGTTGGCGCGAGGCGTGACCGATGGCCCGGATGAGAATTTCGAGAAGCTTCTCTGGACGCTTCTGGGAGCCCTCTCGATTGCCCGCTATTCAGTCCGGATCATGACCCCCTACTTTCTGCCCGACCCCGCCGTGATTTCCGCCCTGAATCTCGCAGCCATGAGGGGTGTGCAGGTTGATATCATCCTGCCCTCGCGGATCAACCTGCCGTTCGTCCTGTGGGCCTCCCGGGCGATGTGGCCGCAGGTGCTCCAGCACGGATGCCGGATGTGGCTGACCCCGCCTCCCTTCGATCACTCGAAGCTCATGCTGGTGGATGGCTGCTGGGCGCTGTTGGGATCGGCTAACTGGGATCCTCGGAGCCTGCGCCTTAACTTCGAGTTCAACCTGGAATGTTACGACGCCGATCTCGCCCAGCGGCTCGATCGGTGGGTCCAGACGAAAATGAAGGGTGCCCATCGTGTGACGGCGGAGGAGGTCGATGGCCGCCCACTGCCGGCTCGCCTGCGCGACGGCATTGCACGGTTGCTGACGCCGTACTTGTAGTCCCGGGCTCAAGTGAGGGCGAATCCACCTGGAAAGGAAAAACGATCATGAAGATGAAGGAGACCAACGCAATGGATGGACCGTTGTCGACGGGACTGCTATCCAGAATAGATGCCTACTGGCGCGCCGCGAACTATCTCTCCGTGGGCCAGATCTATCTCTCCGACAATCCCCTGCTGAAGCGGCCGCTGGCGCTCTCGGACGTGAAGCACATGCTTCTGGGGCACTGGGGTACGACCCCCGGGCAGAACTTCATCTACGCGCACCTGAACCGGGTCATCAAGAAGTACGACCTGGACATGATCTACGTCTCCGGCCCGGGGCACGGTGGTCCGGCGGTCGTGGCCAACACCTACCTCGAGGGCACCTACAGCGAGATCTATCCCGACATCAGCCAGGACGAGGCCGGGCTTCAGAGGCTCTTCAAGCAGTTTTCCTTTCCAGGCGGGATTCCCAGCCACGCCTCGCCGGAGTGCCCGGGCTCGATCCACGAGGGCGGCGAGCTGGGCTATTCGCTCAGCCACTCCTTCGGGGCGGTGTTCGACAATCCCGACCTGATCGTCGCCTGCGTCATCGGGGATGGCGAGGCGGAGACCGGGCCTCTGGCCACGGCGTGGCACTCCAACAAGTTTCTCCATCCGGCCACGGACGGCGCGGTGCTGCCCATCCTCCACCTGAACGGCTACAAGATCGCAAACCCCACCGTGCCCGCCCGGATCACCCACGAGGAATTGGAACAGTTTTTCCGAGGCTGCGGGTGGACGCCCATCTTCGTGGAGGGGCACGAACCGGAGCCGATGCACCAGGCCATGGCCTCCGCACTCGACTCGGCGGTGGAGCAAATCAAGAGAATCCAGCGCGATGCCAGCACCGGAAGCGACTTAGCCCGTCCGCGCTGGCCCATGATCGTCCTCCAGTCGCCCAAGGGCTGGACCGGGCCGAAGGTGGTCGACGGCCTCCAGATCGAAGGAACCTTCCGTGCGCACCAGGTTCCGATCGCCGTGGACGCCGACCATCCCGAACATCTTAAGCTATTGGAAGATTGGCTCCGAAGCTACCGGGCCGAGGAACTCTTCGACGAGCAGGGGCGCCTGAAGCCGGAGTTGGCCGAACTCGCGCCAGTGGGCGAGCGGCGCATGGGCGCCAATCCCCACGCCAACGGCGGCATCCTGCTGCGGGACCTGGTCATGCCGGACTTTCGGGATTACGCGGTGCGCGTGCCGTCACCAGGATCGGTCCAGGCCGCCGACACGCACGAACTCGGATCGTTCCTGCGCGACGTGATCAAGCTCAACCAAGAGCAGCGCAACTTCCGGATCTTCGGCCCCGACGAGACCCTCTCCAACCGGTTGAACGCGGTGTTCGAGGCGACCAACCGGCAGTGGGACGCCAGGGTGAAGGACAACGACGAGTTTCTCGCTCCGGAAGGCCGGGTGATGGAGATGTTGAGCGAGCATCAGTGCGAAGGCTGGCTCGAGGGGTACCTGCTCACCGGCCGGCACGGGCTGTTCAATTGCTATGAGGCGTTCATCCACATCATCGACTCCATGTTCAACCAGCACGCCAAGTGGCTCAAGGTCACGGCGGAGCTGCCCTGGCGGCGGAAGATCGCGTCGCTGAACTACCTTCTCGCCTCCCACGTCTGGCAGCAGATGCACAACGGCTTCACCCACCAGGACCCCGGCTTCATAGACCACGTGGTCAACAAGAAGGCCTCCATCGTGCGCGTGTACCTTCCGCCGGACGCCAACTGTCTGCTTTCGGTCTGGGATCACTGCCTGCGCAGCCGCCATTACGTCAATGTCGTGATCGCCGGCAAGTATCAAGCCCCGCAGTGGCTGACCATGGAGGCCGCGGTAAAGCACTGCACCGAGGGCATCGGCATCTGGCATTGGGCGAGCAGCGACCAGGGTGAGGCCCCCGACGCGGTCATGGCCTGCTGCGGCGACGTGCCGACGCTGGAGACCCTCGCCGCCGTCTCCATCATGCGCGAGCATCTGCCCGACCTGAAAATCCGAGTGGTCAACGTGGTCGACCTCATGAAGCTGCAGCCCCAAGCCGAGCACCCGCACGGGCTCTCGGACGCGGATTTCGACGATCTGTTCACCAAAGATAAACCGGTCATCTTCGCCTTCCACGGCTACCCGTGGCTGATCCACCGACTGACTTACCGGCGCGCCAACCACGACAACATCCACGTCCGCGGCTACAAGGAGGAGGGCACCATCACCACGCCCTTCGACATGACCGTGCTCAACGATCTGGACCGCTTCCACCTCGTGATGGACACCATCGACCGCCTGCCGCAGACAGGCGACAGGGGCGTAGCCCTGAAGCGGCGGCTCAAGGACAAGCTGGTCGAGCACAAGCGTTACATCGACAAGAACGGCCAGGACATGCCGGAAATCAGGAACTGGAAATGGAGCGCCCCCCAATGAAAACACGAGAGCTTTTGGACACCGCGAAAGCGCTGGTCGCCGCCGACAGGGGTCTGCTGGCGATGGACGAGAGCAATCCCACCTGCAACAAGCGGTTCGCCGCTCAGGGCATTCCCCAAACCGAGGGGGCCAGGCGGGCCTACCGCGAGTTAATCGTGACGGCGCCAGGCCTGCATGAATCCATCAGCGGAGCGATCCTCTGTGACGAAACGATCCACCAGCACAGGGAGGACGGAACCCCCTTCATCAAGGTGCTCAGCGATTCTGGTATCATTCCCGGCATCAAAGTGGACGCAGGCGCCAAGGACCTGGCGGGTCATCGCGGGGAGAAGATCACGGAAGGACTCGACGGATTGCGCGAACGCCTCGCCGTGTACTCTCGACTGGGCGCTCGCTTCGCCAAGTGGCGCGCGGTGATTACCGTGGGCGTCGGCATCCCCAGCCGCGGGTGCATGGACGCCAACGCGAACTCGCTGGCCCGCTATGCGGCGCTGTGCCAGGAAGCGGGCCTGGTCCCCATCGTCGAGCCTGAAGTGCTCATGGACGGAGACCATGGCATGGAGCGGTGCCGCAAGGTAACAGAAGAGGTGCTGCACTCGGTGTTCCACCAACTTTACGCGCAGCGCGTGATCCTGGAGGGGATGATCCTGAAGCCCAACATGGTGCTACCCGGATTGAGCTGCCCGAAGCAGAAAGACGTGGATGCGGTGGCCGACGCCACGGTGGGGTGTTTCCTGCGCGCCGTCCCCGCCGCCGTTCCCGGGATCGCGTTCCTGTCGGGCGGCCAATCCGCCGAACTGGCCTCCGCCCGGCTGAACGCCATGAATGCGAGGTTCAAGTCGCTAGTGCCCTGGGCGCTGGCCTTTTCCTTCGCCCGCGCGATTCAGCAGCCGGCGCTGGAGATTTGGCGAGGCGAGGAGGCCAACGTGGGGGCGGCGCAGCAGGCCCTGCTTCATCGGGCCCGATGCAACCGGGCCGCGCGCCGCGGCGAATACGACGCCGTCATGGAGACTGGAAGGCAGCGAGGGTGAACCGCGCGGCAGATGACCTGACGAGGACTGGGTGAGCACCCACTGGAGGCCGGACATGCGAAAGAAATCCGTCGTCGGCAACTGGAAGATGCATACAACGGCCGATGAGGCGAGGCGGTTGGCCAATGCGGTCGTGGAAGGCGTGGGCAACGACGACCGCGTGTCCGTCGCCCTCTGTCCGCCCTTTCCGTATCTGGCCCTCGTCGGGAAGATCCTCGATGGCAGCCTCGTCGCGCTGGGGGCGCAGAACCTCTACCCGGAGGAGGAGGGCGCGTTCACCGGCGAGGTCAGCCCGACCATGCTCCTCGACGTCGGCTGCAAGGTCGTCATCCTCGGGCACAGCGAACGCCGGCACGCGCTGGGCGAATCCAACGCGTTCATCAACCAGAAGGTGCGGGCCGCCCTGTCCGCCGGCCTCGACGTGATCCTGTGCATCGGCGAAACCCTTGACCAACGTAAGGTCAATCGGACCGAATCGGTGCTCGACCGGCAGCTCATCCAGGGGTTGGCGGGCCTCGCCCCTGATGCGTTGCCGCGCCTGGCCATCGCGTACGAACCGGTCTGGGCGATCGGTGAAGGAGGGCACCGGGCCACCCCCCGGCAGGCCCAGGAGGCGCACGAACTCATCCGGAATTCCTTCGGCAAGCTGTTCGGTGAGAAACCGTCCCTGGCCCTCGCCGTTCTGTACGGAGGAAGCGTCAAGCCCGAGAGCGCCGCGGCGCTGCTCCATCGTTCCGGCGTGGACGGCGCCCTCATCGGCGGCGCCAGCCTGAACGCCGACCAGTTTCTCGCCATCGCCCGGGCCGGCATCCGCGAGCCGAAAACAAAGGGGGTCGCGGCATGACACCCATCGCGCCTCTCACCCGTCGCGGGCGGAAAAGCCGGCAAGATGAGCCGCACAAATAGGAAGGTGCTGCCAACAAGTTGCCAGCGGGCGGGCGGAGGCACGTCGGCACGCGACCCCGCCAATGTCTCCAGGCCGCTCTGGGCAATCCTGTTGCGATGCGACCCGGAACAGCAGAGGGAATCGGCGGAAGGCAACAATTGCGGCGCGTCGAACGTTCTTATGGATGTATGCTCGGTGCGGGCCGCGAGTCACCCTGGCTCGCCGACGGGAGGCGCGGCGGCGGTGTGAGTGTCCCCGCGCCAGGCTGCGACCTATTTGGACTGTCCTTGGGCGTCGAGCGGGGCGCGGGTGGCTGCCTCGCAGAGAAAGGAGCACCTCATGGAACTAGGCATGATCGGACTGGGTCGGATGGGGACCAACATGGTGCGGCGCCTTCTGCGGGCCGGTCACCAGTGCGTCGTGTACGACCTCCATGCGGAAGCTGTGGGTGTGCTGGTCAAAGAGGGGGCGGTTGGGACGACGTCGCTCGAAGACTTCGCCCATAAGCTGAAAAAGCCGCGCGCCGCCTGGATGATGGTGCCGGCGGCGGCGGTCGATCCGACGCTGAACGCTCTCGTGCCGTTTCTCGACCGCGACGATGTCGTCATCGACGGCGGCAACTCCTATTACCACGATGACATCCGCCGCGCCGCCGAACTCGAACCGAAGGCCATCCACTATCTGGACGTCGGGACCAGCGGCGGGGTCTGGGGTTCGGAGCGGGGATACTGCCTGATGATCGGCGGTGTGGACGCCGCCGTCCGACGCCTCGACCCCATCTTCGCCGCCCTCGCCCCAAGGATCGAGGAGGCTCCGCGGACACCGGGCCGAGAGAAGGTGGGCGGCACCGCGGAGCACGGCTACCTGCATTGCGGGCCGAGCGGCGCGGGCCACTTCGTGAAGATGGTTCACAACGGCATCGAATACGGCATCATGGCCGCCTATGCGGAGGGGCTGAACATCCTTCGCCACGCCAACGCCGGCAAGCAGCAGCGCGCCGTCGATGCCGAAACCACGCCGCTGCGCCACCCCGAACACTACCCGTTCGACCTGAACCTGGCCGACATCGCCGAGGTCTGGCGCCGCGGCAGCGTCATCGCCTCCTGGCTCCTGGACCTGGCCGCCATGGCGCTCCTCGAGAGTCCCGACCTGGCGAAGTTTGCCGGCAGGGTGTCGGACTCGGGCGAGGGGCGCTGGACGATCATGGCGGCCATCGACGAAGCCGTCCCGGTCCCCGTTCTCAGCACCGCGCTGTACGAACGCTTTTCCTCGCGCGGCCAGGCCGACTTCGCGGACAAGGTGTTGTCGGCCCTGCGCTACGAGTTCGGCGGCCACGAGGAAAAGGCTGCTGGCCCGGAGGGTGGCGCCTGATGGCCGCTCAACGGTCAGACGCTCTGGTGCTCTTCGGGGTGACGGGCGATCTCGCCCACAAGATGATCTTCCCCGCGCTCTATGCGATGGCGAAACGGGGCGCTCTGAAGGTACCCATCGTCGGAGTCGCATTCCCGAAGTGGAGCCTGCCGCGGTTGCGCAAGCACGTGACGGACAGCATCGAACGGGCGGGCGGAATCGATGACCAGCGCGCCTTCCACCATCTGCTGTCCCTGCTCGGGTACGTGGGCGGCGACTACAACGACCCGCACACGTTCACGGCGATCAAGACGGCGCTGGGTGGCGCTCGGCGGCCGGCGCACTACCTCGCCATCCCGCCCTCGCTCTTCGAAACCGTGATTATGGGACTGGGCGCCGCGGGCCTGGCCGACCACGCGCGCGTCATCGTCGAGAAGCCCTTCGGACGCGACCTGGCCTCGGCGAGGGAACTCAACCGCGTCGCACACTCGGTCTTCCCGGAAGACTCGATCTTCCGCATCGATCACTTCCTCGGGAAGGAAGCGATCATGAACATCCTCTACTTCCGCTTCGCCAATTCGTTCCTCGAACCGGTCTGGAACCGCAACACCGTGGCCAGCGTCCAGATCACCCTCGCCGAGGATTTCGGCGTCGAGAACCGTGGCGCGTTCTATGAAACCGCGGGCTGTCTGCGCGACGTGATCCAGAACCACCTCTTCCAGGTCGTCGCGCTGCTTGCCATGGAACCGCCTGCCTACAGGGGCTATGGAGCCGTGCACTCGGAGAAGGCCAAGGTCTTCCAGGCCATGCGCCCTCTGAAGTCCGACGATGTGGTGCGCGGCCAGTATGCCGGCTACCGGAGAGAGCCGGGGGTGGCGAAGGACTCCGACGTCGAAACCTTTTGCGCCCTGCGGCTCTACATCGACTCCTGGCGCTGGGAGGGGGTGCCGTGGTACCTGCGCTCCGGCAAGTTCCTGGCCGAAACCGCGGCCGAGGTTCTGGTGGAGCTGAAGCCGCCGCCGCAGAGGCTGTTCGAGGATTCGGCGTCGACGACCGCCTTGGGCAACTATCTGCGCTTCAGGCTCTCCCCCAACTCGGCCGTCGCCCTTGCCGCCCGCGTCAAGCGCGCGGGGAGAGAGTTCGTTGGCGACCAGCGAGAGCTTTACTTGGCCGAGGAACGGCCGGGAGAGGAAGCGCCCTATGAAAGGCTCCTGGTCGACGCGATGGTCGGCGACGGAGCGCTCTTCAGCCGCGAGGATGCGGTCGAGGCCGCCTGGACGGTAGTCGACCCGGTTCTCAACGCCCACCACCAGGCCTGCCCATACAGGCGTGGCAGTTGGGGGCCGAAAGAGGCGGACGCGCTCATCGCGGCAGACGGCAGATGGCACAACCCCAAGCCCAGGGAGGTACCCGGATGACCTCGGCCTCCCCCGGACGCTCCCCCGCTCAACGACGGTGAGGCCCTGCTCGACAACGAGATCAGGCTCGCCGGTCCGCAACCCAAATTCCGCGATTGCAATGAGGGTGGCTTCGGCCAAGGTTCAGGTCAGCGGGGGAAACACATTGTCTCTTGGACGGGGAGGGCCAAGGGATTACCCATCCGATTCGCACGCCAAGCCTGACGAATCGTTGTGTTGCCCTCCGGGGCCCCGCCCCACGGGCAAAGCCCGCCGGGGCCTCACGCCACCCATAGGACTTCCTCCCCCGGATCAAGTCCGGTGTCGGAGGCAACCCAGATCTCCTGGCGCGTGAAAACCGTCCTTATCAGACACTGCGCCGGAAGGCGAACGACGAGAGCGACCCAGCACAGTAAATTGCACGGATATGCATCCCAATTCTCCGTAACTTCCCGTACCTCAATCCACGCGATATCCGTACCCTTCCCCCTGAAAAGCGAACCGGACGATGCATAAACTTCAGGGTATGGCTATAGCCGTCAAGCCAGAGAGAGAGAGACCCGGAGTTAGGCGTAGGTGGGGTTCGATGGACACCCCAGCAATATCAGGGGGCAGACTGGATACCCTGGCAATATGAGGAGGCAGGCGATGAAAGATAGGGCGGACATTGTACATACGCTTACCCGGCTTACATCAAGACTCGCCGTCAAGACCCTTTTCGTGGCGCTTCTGTGTGCGACGCCGTTTCACGCGGCCATGGCTCAAACCGCGCCCAATCTCGGCGCGGCGGCGAACTTCGCCGTTTTGGCCGGCACGACGGTGACCTGTACCGGCGGCATTATCAACGGAGACGTGGGCGTGAACCTCGGCGGCTCGGTGGGTGCTTGCACGGTGAACGGGACGATCCACACGGGCGACGCACTCGCCGTGCAGGCTTACGGTGACTTTCTCACGGCCTACGGCGTGCTCGCCGGCGTCGCGTGCACCGCGACGGTCCCTGGCACCCTCGCCGGCCTGACGCTCGCGCCCGGCGTTTACTGCCTCGATCCCTCCGCCAAGACTGGCCTACTCACGCTCAGCGGGCCTGCGGACGGGATCTGGATCTTCAAGACCGAATCCAGCGCATTCACGGCCAGCAGTTTCCAGGTGGTCTTCGCCGGCGGCGCGGCGGCGTGTTCCGGGGGTGGTCGCGTGTTCTGGTGGAGCTCCGCAGGCGCGACGTTGACCGACTCGGATTTCATGGGAACCGTTCTCGCGGGCACGAGCGCCACCGTCACCAATGGGACTTTCAGCGGCCAACTCTTGGCGGAATCCTCGGTAACGCTGACGACCCCCGCCACCTTCGACCTCTGCGCCGCCAACCCTCCCCCCACCCCATGCCCGACCATTGTCCTGGCCCCGACGACCTTGCCCAACCAGACCGTGGGCGTGCCGTACAGCCAGACTATTTCGGCAACCGGCGGCACGGGGCCGTACTCTTTTGCGGTGACCTCGGGGACCCTGCCCCCGGGTCTCACGCTTTCATCCGCGGGAGTCCTCTCAGGCACCCCAACGACGGCGGGGAGTACCAGTTTCACCGTGACCGCCACGGACGCCGCCACTTGCACCGGGAGCAACGCATACGTCATGGTCGTCAACCCGCCGGGCTGTCCGACGATCCTTCTCCAGCCGTCATCCTTGCCCAACGCAACGGTGGGCCAAACTTACAACGTTACGATCACGGCCAGCGGCGGGACGGCGCCATACACCTTCGCTATCAGCGCCGGAACCTTGCCTTCCGGGCTCACCCTCACCAACGTCGGCGTCCTGTCGGGAGTCCCCATGATCCAGGGCAACTATGCCTTCTCCGTGACGGCCACCGACAACCACATCCCCGGGTGCACGGGGATCCAGATGTACACGCTCGTCGTGGGCTGCCCCGCCATTACACTCTCGCCCGCTTCCCTTCCCCAGGCCACTGTCGGTATGGCTTACAGCCAGACGGTTGTCGCGAACGGCGGTGCTGGGCCCTACTCCTACGCGATTACCTCGGGAAGCTTGCCGCCGGGTATCACTCTCTCCTCCGGAGGTTTGCTCTCGGGAGTCCCCACCGTCGCGGGAACCTCCACCTTCATCGTGACCGCCGTCGATGTCGACGGGTGCGTGGGAAATCGAGCCTACTCTCTGGTCATCGGCGCTTGCCCAACGATCGTGCTCTCGCCTTCCTCTCTCGCCGGCGGAACCTCGGGGCTGCCTTACAGCCAGACCATCACGGCCAGCGGCGGGACGGGGCCCTATACGTTCGCGGTGACCTCGGGTGACCTCCCGGCCGGCCTCACGCTCTCTTCGAGCGGCACCCTCTCCGGAACACCCAGGACTCCAGGCATCTACAACTTCACCGTGACCGCCACCGAAGCTAATGGGTGCACAGGAAGCTGGGCGTACTCGCTCGTCATCGCCTGCCCCGCCATCGCCGTCTCATCCATTTCGCCTCATATCGGCACAGCAGGGCTGGCTTACAGCGATACGTTCACGGCTGGCGGCGGAACGGGGCCCTATACGTTCACGGTCACCTCGGGGAACCTCCCGTCCGGACTCGCGCTCTCTTCGGGCGGCATTCTTTCCGGAATCACGACCACTGCTGGTACCTACAACTTCACCGTGACCGCTACCGACGCCAACGGGTGCGCCGGCTACCAGGCGTTCTCCATCGTGGTCGTGAACGGGCCCGTGATCATCCATATACGAACAACGCCTGATTGCACGCCCTTCAAGCTCATCGTGACGGGGAGCAATCTCCAACCTGGCATCAAGGTTTACATCGACGGTGTTCAGTGGTACTACGTCGCCTGGAAAAACACCGGTAAGATAGTTCTCAAGGGTCCCATCCACGCCGCGGTGCATGGGGGCATTCCTCACACCTTCACATTTGTAAACCCTGATGGTGGCGAGGCCTCGAGGTCTTGGCGGTACGTGCGTTCCCCCGAAGACTGCCGATGAATCTGAAGGTGGTCACTGCTGTCCAGGAACTTGAGCCCTCCCTCGAGCGGTCTGCCTTTCGGCGAGGACGGGCCTCATGCGAGGAAGACGGGGCGGCCGCACCGGAAGCGTACTTCCTGTACGTTGCTTTCTGGGATGGGGAATGCCGACGCCGAAAGCTGACGAAGCACGGGGGCGCTGCCGGCGCATCGGTGGAGGGTGGCTGGGATCGTGCACACCAGAAATGGCCTGGCCCGGCGCCCGGATGGCGCCGAGGGTCTGCTGACGGAGCGCCGCCACGTGGCGTATGCGCGCCCGGACCAGGCCTTCAGCGCCTCACCACCGGTGCGGCCTCGAAGGTGGTCAAGCGGCCCATTTTAGACAGGTTAGACAGGCATGAAAGGAGGTACAGATGAGGAAGGTACTGATCGGTTTTCTGTGCATGGTGGCAGGACTGGGAGTGTTCGCCCAGGCCCACACGGGCTACTTCGACATTCTGCCCGGATATCAATTCAAGACGGGCGACTACCAGGTCCAGGAGGGCCTCTTCCGCGCCGAAAGCAGCGGCAAGGCTAACTGGATGGCCAGCCTGGATGGCGGGTGGTTCTTCACGAACCACCTGGGCATCCACGCCGGCTACGTCTACAGCCCAGGCGACTATCACACGAAGCTCTCCTACGGGTCTTGCTTTTTGGGCGACTACAACTTCTCCAGAAACATTCACCTCTTTGAGGTAGGTCCCGAGTTCATATGGGGCTCCAAAGACAACCAAGGCTATTTCCAGCTCAACGTGGGCCACACCTTCGGCGGCGGTGATACCAAGTATTATTACGCCGGCAACAAATACGACCTAGGCAACATAGGCACTAACGAGTGGGTTTACGGCGCCGCCATAGGCTACCGGCACTACTTCAACGACACGGTGGGCATCGCCATGCAGGCCGCGTACCACCACATCCAGAACTGGGAGATCAATGACGTGTGGGACGCCCGGGTGGGCGTAGTGTTCCGGTTCCCCAAGCCGGCACCACCGCCGCCACCGCCGCCGCCGCCACCGCCGCCGCCACCCCCCCCACCGCCGCCTCCTCCTCCGCCTCCTCCTCCGCCGCCACCGCCGCCGCCTCCGCCCCAGATGATGAAGATCACCCTGGACGAGTCGGTGCTGCACTTCAAGACCGACAAGTGGGCCATCCCGGAGGACGGTGAGCCCGCCCTGAATGCGGCGATCGCCAAGCTGAACCAGTACCACGCCCTCAACATCAACATCGTTGGCTTCACGGACACCGTGGACGGTGCCAAGTGGAACGCCATCCTGAGCCAGCGCAGGGCCGACTCGGTGAAGAAGTACTTCCTGGCCCACGGCATCGATGCCTCGCGCATCGAGAGCGTCACCGGGAAGGGACCGGCCGATCCCATCGCCGATAACAAGACGAGGGAGGGCCGCTCCAAGAACCGCCGCGTGGAGATCACGGCCGTCGCGCCCGTGGAAGTCCCCGCCGAATAAGTCGTGTCCATCCAATGATCCTTCAGGGGGGGCGGGAAACCGCCCCCCCTGATTTCTCACCGAGCCGGGAAGCTTGTGGGCCCCTTTTCCCGCCTCCTAAGGCCGAACGCGGGATAGGCTCGGCTCTGGCGTTTCGCACTCGAAATCGCCGGTATCGAAAGCTCTCATTTCCACGACCTGCGGCACACCTGCGCCTCAAGACTCGCCACGGCCGGCGTTGACCTGGCCATCCTCCGCGAACTCCTGGGCCACGCCGGCTCCACCATGACCTTGCCGTACGCCCACCTTCACCCTTCCCGTTTGAGCCCAAATTCCGCGATGGAATTGCACTCGTAGGAGCGCCGCCCCCGGCGCGACGGACCGTACGCGGGCACCGCATCCTGGTCGCAGGATCACCCGGTTCGCGGCGAGGCGCCGCTCCTACGCAGGCGTTGAGCCGCTATCGCGGAATTGGGGTTGAGGGAGGCGGTCACGATTCTCGATCCGAAGTTGCAAAAAATTGCATTCGGGCAGACTCCAACCTCAGCCCGGTTTCGGAGGCTTCCGTAACCACCTGATTTTGGAGGATTTATCTGGTCGGGGCGAGTGGATTTGAACCACCGACCCCTTGGTCCCGAACCAAGTGCGCTGCCAGGCTGCGCTACGCCCCGACCAAGCCTTGAGATTATACACGGGAACGGGCTCTTTTCAAGCCCGGGGGTTCTTTACGATTCCGCGATGCAGGCGGGAAATCGCCGTCTGGCGACGGCTCCCACAAAGAACGCGGGGGTAGCACGGGCAAGGTGATCTCTCCCGTTCGGCTCCCGTCCGTTCAGCCTCCGCCCTTCTTGCGGCCCGCCTTGAACCCCTTCAAGTAGGTGGCCCTCAGCTCTTCGTGCAAGCCGTCGAGCCGGTCGTAGAGCCGCTTGCTCTTGCGCGGCTTGGCTTTCGAGAGGGCGTAGGCGGTGAGGATGGGCAGGGCGATGGTGGTGTCGGTGTAGACCACGACCGTGTCGGGGAGCTGGCTGGGATCCACCTTGCCCCACGAGACGGCCTCCGATGGCGTGGCGCCGGAGAGGCCCCCCGTGTCGGGGCGGGCGTCGGTGATCTGGAGGAAGAAATCGTGGCCCTTCTCGGGGAGGCCCAGGACCTCCTGGATCTGGGGCTCGGTCTGGAGCATGAAGTTCTTGGGCGAGCCGCCGCCGGCGATCACGACGGCCGACTGGCCGCCCTTCCGCTTGGCCTCCCAGACGATGGCGGCCGTGAGGTTCACGTCGGCGCTCACGTCGAAGCGGAAGGCGCTGCCCTGGAGGGCCATGGCGGCCACGTTCATGCCGATGGAGGAGTCGCCGGGCGAGGAGGTGAAGATCGGCACGCCCGTCTCGTAGGCCGCGGTCAGGGTGCAGAGCTGCTCCACGCCGAGGGCCTTCTCGCGCTCCCGGAGGTACTTGCCCACGAGGTGGTGGAACTCGGCGCTCGACATGGAGCGCTGGAACTCCTTCTGCTCCAAAATCTTGCGGAAGAAGGCGTCGGTCTTGAGCAGCACCGTGTAGTCGAAGAGGATGTCGTAGATCCGGACCACCCCCTCCTGCCGGAGCCTCGTGTCGTCGAGGAAGGGCGATCCGCGATGGAGGGCCAGGTCCAGCGAGTGGTGGGCGTCGTGGTAGAGGTTGGCTCCCGTCGAGACGATCCAGTCCACGAAACCGGCCTGGATCAGGGGGACGATGCAGGAACGGCCCACGCCGGCGGGCGTGAGGGCCCCCGTGAGGCTCATCCCCACGGTGACCTGCGGGCCGACCATCTTCTCGGCGAAAAGGCGGCAGGCCTCGTGCAGGCGGCCGGCGTTGTAGGCCAGGAAAGTCTCCTCCACGAGGCGGACGACGCTGGCTCCCTTCACGATGGGCTTGGGCGAGATGACCTCTCCCGCCAGAAAGCGCGATTTCTTGGGCATGGCGGCTCCTCTCCAGTGCGCGGGTATTTTACCGGCAAGACTCGCCGGAGGGAAGGGCGGAGGGTGGGGCCCCAATTCCGCGATAGCGGCTCAACGCCTGCGTAGGAGCGGCGCCTCGCCGCGAACCGGGTGACCCTGCGACCAGGATGCGGTGCCAGCGTACGGTCCGTCGCGCCGGGGGCGGCGCTCCTACGAGTGCAATTGCATCGCGGAATTGCGGGAGATCTCCCGCCCTTGCCCGCCGGGCCAGCCCCCGCTATAATGCGCCCCGTAGGAGGTGTCGATGTTCTTTGCTCTGGCGGCGACCAACGTTTCGGGACTCCTGAGCCACTCCGGTTGGGTGGCCAAGTCCGTCCTCTTGGTGCTCCTGCTCTTCTCCCTCGTCTCCTGGAGTATCATCATCGACCGCGTCATCAACCTCCGCCGGCTGCGGGCCCGGTCCAGGGAGTTCTACGAGACCCTCCGCCGCTCCCAGCGCGTGGCCGACATGCTCGCTTCCGCAAAGACCGCCAAGGATTCGCCGCTGCGCGAGATGTTCATGGAGACCTACCGGGAGCTCCACGATCAGGTGAAGGACCAGTTGGCGCCGGGCGCCGCCGCGGCCGGCGGCCCGGAGGCGCGCCCCCAGCTTCGCCACACGGAGAACATCGAACGCACCCTCCAGCGGGTGATGCGGGACCAGGCCATCATGCTGGAGTCGGGCATGGCCTTCCTGGCCACCACCGCGGCATCCACCCCCTTCATCGGCCTCTTCGGAACCGTCTGGGGCATCATGGAGGCCTTCCAGGCCATCGGCCTCTCGGGCAGTGCCACGCTCTCTTCGGTGGCGCCCGGCATCTCGGAGGCCCTCATCACCACCGCCGCCGGCCTTTTCGCCGCCATCCCCGCCCTCATCGGCTACAACCTGCTGGGCCGCCGGCTCAAATCCTTCAACGCCTACATGGAGCAGTTCGCCCTCGACCTCATCAACTTCCTGACCAACCGCTTCGCCTGAGCGTGTGACGCGGGAAAGAACCGGGAGCCAAGGCCCCCAACGAACAAGTCAGCGCACATCGGGACACGGGCGGACCCGCGAGGCGCGCCCCCTGCCTCTCGGCCAACTGCTCGAAGGGATAGCGGGCCAGTACGGTCCGCGCTTCCTGCACTCCGACCCCATCGCCTTCGCGCGGCGCTATGACTCCCCGGCCGACCGGGAGGCGGCGGCGCTCATCGCAGCCCTCTTCGCCTACGGCAACGTGAAGGCCATGGGGGCGTTCCTGAAGGTCCTGCTGGACGAACTCGGCCCCGAGCCCGCGGCGCGCCTCGCGCGGGGGATTCCCAGGGGGTTCAGCGCGCCCGCCTACCGGTTCCAGACCGGCTCCGACGTGAGGAGGTTTCTGGAGGCCGTGGGCGCCGTCCTGAGCCGGTTCGGCTCGCTGGAGGAGGTGTTCTCGGCGGCCCCGGGTTCGCCGTGGGACCGCATCGAAGCCCTCGCCGCGATCCTTCAAGCCGAGGCCGCCCCGCTCAGCCGGGGGCTGAGGCAGCTCCTGCCCCTCCCTTCGGGAGGTTCCGCGTGCAAGCGCTGGTGGATGTTCCTGCGCTGGGTGGTCCGGCCGGACGACGGGGTGGACCTGGGCCTGTGGCATTGCCTCTCCCCCTCCGAACTGCTCATCCCCATCGACACCCACCTGGCCCGCATCGCCTACGCCCTGGACCTCACCCGCCGCCGGACGCCCGACCGCCGGTTCGCCGAGGAGGTGACGGCCTCCCTGGCCCGCTTCTGCCCCGAGGACCCCACGCGGTACGACTTCGGGCTGGCCCGCCTGGGCATTTTGGGGGCGTGCCCGCGCCGCCAGGTGGAGGAGCTCTGCCGGGCCTGCTCCCTCCGCCCCCACTGCCGGCTGGGGCGGAAGACGGAGTAATTTGGGATTTGGGATTGCGAATTGCGAATTGAAAGAGCACCACAAGGATGCGAGGGCACGATGTGGGAGCCGTCGCCCGACGGCGACCTCCCCTCATTCGCGATCATCCTTCATCCATCATCCATCATCCCCTTGCCCCAAACCGCGTCCGCGCGCTATTCTTAGGCCCGGAGGTCCCGTCTGGTGAGCCGCGCGGCGAAGGGAGAACAGGCGTCCAGCCAGGGAAGTCCCCTGCCCATCTCTCCGGTGGAGCGCGCGGAGGGACTGTCGCTGGCCAGGGAGATCGCGGCCATCCTCACCCTCACGATCGCCCTCCTCACGGCCCTGGCGCTCGTCTCCTACCACCCCTATGACCCGGGCTCCTTCTCCTTCGGCAACGTCTCGGTCAGGCCCGACAACTGGGTGGGCATCCTGGGCGCCAATTGGGCCTCCCTCCTGGTCCACCTCTTCGGCTTGGTGGCCATCTGGTTCCCCATCCTGGCCGCGCGCATCGGGGCCCTCGTGCTGTTGAGGCGTCCGCTCCTGAGCGCCAGCCGCCTGCTTCTCTGGGTATCCCTGGTCCTGAGCCAGGCCACCCTGCTTCAGTGGGCCTTCGGAAACCTGAGCTTCAGCCTGTACGGGCAGAGCGCCCCCACGGCCACGGGCGGCGTCGTCGGCATCATCCTCGGTGAGCTCATCGAGCGGGCGCTGGGTTCGGGGGGGACGGCGGTGCTGCTGCCCGTCTGGGTCCTGCTCACGCTCATGCTCTTCTGGCAGATCTCCTTCCTGGGCTCCATCAGAAAGCTCGGCGTCCCCTTCCAGCGCATGCGGGGAGACTGGGAGCTGAAGAAGGAGCGCAAGCGCCAGAGCGTGAACCGCGAGGAGGTCATGGAGCAGGTCCGCCAGAAGCAGCAGGAGAGGCTCCAGCGGGAGGAGGTGCGGCAGGCCGACCGGGACGCCCGGATCACCGAACGGGCATCAACGGTGCCGGCGCTTCCCCTGGAGCCCCCGCCCGACCACGGCCGCTACCGCCTGCCCCCCAGCGACCTCCTGGACCCGCCCAAGCCCCGCCCGCCCGTCAACGAGCAGCGCCTGCGCGAGAGGGCGGCCCGCATCGAGGCCCGTCTGATGGAGTTCGACATCGCCGGGGAGGTGGTCGAGATCCACCCCGGCCCCGTCGTCACGATCTTCGAGTTCAAGCCCGCCCCGGGGGTGAAGTACACGCGCATCACCTCCCTGGAGGAGGACCTGGCCCTCTCGCTCAAGGCCGACCACATCCGCGTGGACCGCGTGAGCGGCAAGTCCCACATCGGCATCGAGGTGCCCAACGAACAGCGCGAGATCATCTCCTTCCGCGAGCTGATCGAATCGAGGGCCTTCGCCCAGACCCCGGGCCGGCTGCCCATCGCCCTGGGCAAGACCGTCGAGGGCGAGCCCTTCATCACCACCCTCGACCAGATGCCGCACCTCCTCGTGGCGGGAACCACCGGCTCGGGCAAGAGCGTGGGGATCAACGCCCTGATCCACAGCATCCTCTTCCGATCGAGCCCCGACGAGGTGAAGTTCATCCTCATCGACCCCAAGCAGGTGGAGCTGAAGGTCTACGAGGAGATCCCCCACCTCATGACGCCCGTGGTGACCGACGTCAAGAAGGCGGCCAACGCCCTTAACTGGGCGGTCCGCGAGATGACCGAGCGCTACAAGTACCTGGCCGCCGCCAAGGTCCGGAGCATCGACCAGTACAACGCCTACGTCCGCAGTCTGACGCCCAGCTCGGCCGACGGCGTGCTCGACGTGAACCGGCCTCTGCCCTACATCGTGATCGTCATCGACGAGCTCTACGACCTGATGGCGGCCGTCGCCAAGGAGGTGGAGACGGCCATCGCCCGCCTGTCGGCCATGGCGCGGGCCGTGGGCATCCACCTCATCCTGGCCACGCAGCGGCCGTCCCGCGACGTGATCACGGGCGTGATCAAGAGCAACCTGTCCAGCCGCATCGCCTTCCAGGTGCGGGAGAAGCTGGAGAGTCGGCTCATCCTCGATCAGAACGGCGCCGAGACCCTGGAGGGCAAGGGGGACATGCTCTACCTGCCGCCCGGCTCCGGCCGCCTCGTGCGGGTGCACGGCGGCTACCTCTCCAACGCGGAGACGCAGAGGGTCCTGCAGTACCTCTCCAGGCAGGGCGAGCCCGCCTTCGACACGGAGGTGCTCAAGGACGCCCCCGCCGCGGAGGGAGGGGAGCCGGCCGCGGAGGGCGCCTCCCCCGACGAAGATCCCCTGTACGAGGATGCCCTCCAGCTCGTGGTGAGGACGGGCGTGGCCTCGGCCAGCAACCTCCAGCGCAAGATGAGAATCGGCTACGCCCGCGCGGCCAGGCTGCTGGACGTCATGGAGCAGAGGGGCGTGGTGGGCCCGGCGGACGGGGCCAAGCCCCGCGAGGTCTTCCTCTCGCCCGACGATCTGGTTTAGGTGGTGGAGGGTGGAGGGTGGAGGGTGGAGGGTGGCGGGTGAAGGGTGAAGAGTGGAGGGCTGAGAGTTGGACCCCAGGAAGGATGCGAAACATCCGCCCGATGACCCCATGTCAAAGGATGTGAGCCGAAGGCCCATCCGGGTCGTGATCGTCGATGATCATCCCGTCATACGGGAAGGCCTGAAGAGCGTTCTTGCCGTTCCCGGCATTGAGGTGGTCGGCGAGGCGGCCACGGGGATCGACGCGGTCCGGCTCGTCCGGCGACTCAAGCCCGACGTGGCGATTCTGGACATCAAGATGCCCAAGATGGACGGGCTTCAGGCCCTCCGCCTCATCAGGGAGCGCTCCCAGAAAACCGCGGTGCTCATGCTCACAAACTATGACGACCCGGCCTTCCTTATGAGCGCCGTGGCTGGGGGGGCCGCCGGCTATATGCTCAAGGGCGCGTCGAGCCAGGAATTGCTGGACTTGGTGTTCGGACTGGCGAATGGAGCAGGCACGATGGCCCCGGAGAACCTCTGGCGGGTGCTCCAAGGGCTGGCCATCAGCCAGGAGGACTTCCACCTCTCCGCCCATCGCGCCGAGCCTTCCCTGTCAGAAAGGGAAACGGACATCCTGAGGCTTCTCGCCGTCGGCCAGAAGAACCAGGAGATGGCCCTGGTGCTGGGGGTCTCCCTCGCCACCGTCAAGTCGCACCTCCACCACCTGTTCCAGAAGATAGGCGTGTCGGACCGGACCCAGGCCGTCCTCTGGGCCACGCGCAAGGGCCTGATCGCCCCCTCCTCCCGCGTTGAGGACTGATATCCCGCGCACCAAAAGGGGGCAGGGCTTGGATGCCCCGCCCCCATGTTCGCAGTAGCCTTCAGGCTCAGTTCACGCCGACCGCGGTCCAGGCCTGCCCCACCCCCGCGACCTCGCTGCTGTTCGCCCCGTAGAGCTGGGTGGCGGCGGCGATGCAGTCTTGGCGCGCCTTGGAGAAGCTCTCGCTGGACGTGAAGTAACCCGTGTTGGCGAGGTAGGCGACGGCCAAGGCCTTGTCAATGCCGATTCCCGTCACGCCCAGGCCCGACGTGCGGTTGGTGCCGCCGTGGGCCAGCAGGTAGAACCAGTTGTTCCAAATGCCTGAGGAGTAGTGCACATCGAGGCTGGAGGTATAGTTGGCGTAGTTGTCGATGCTCGAACCGTCCCTCGTGGGGTCGTCCATGTAGCGAAGGGCATCGCCGGGCGTGCCCGGTGTGTAGACATCCTCCCCGATCCAGTAATCCCAACTCCTCTGGGCCCCATGGGTGGCGGCGTAGTATTCCACGCCCGTGCCCATGATATCGGAGAAGGACTCGTTGAGGCCGCCCGACTCACCTGAGTAGGCGAGGTTGGAGGTGGCTGACGTGACTCCATGGCTCATTTCATGGCCCGCCACGTCCAGGGAAACGAGGGGGCTGAGCACCCGTCCGTCACCGTCACCATAGGTCATGCAGTAGCAGGAGTCGGACCAGAAGGCGTTGTTGTAGTTGCGGCCGTAGTGAACGCGGGAGTAGCTTCCCTTTCCATCGTTGGAAATGCCGTTCCTTCCAAAGGAACTGGAATAGAAGTCCCACGTCATGTCAGTGCCGAAGTGGGCGTCGGCCCCAGCCGTGGCCCGGTCGGCGTTGGTCCCGTCACCCCAGGTGTTGCTGGTGGCGGTGAAGAGGGTTCCGGAGCCGCTGGTCCGGCTGTTCATGTCGGTCGTGTACGTGCTCCCGCGGACGAGATCCTTCAGAGCATAGTTCGAGGAGCCGTCGGAGGCCTGGGCCGTCCCCAGCGACACGCTGCCGCTGTAAAGGGTCTGCCCGGTTCCCGTGACCGGCTTCGTATAACTGATGGTGCTGCCACCCGGTTTGCCTTTGGTATGGAGATCGTTCCAGCTATCCAAGATGGCGCCTGAGCCCCCATCCACGAAGTAGCGCCACTCCGCCGGTTCATAGGTTTCGTGCAGCACGTTGCTGACCCGGACTTCATAGGCCAGATGGTATCCGGAGCAGTCCCCAACGATAACCAGGCGAGCCTCCGCGCTCGCGGCATCGGGGCCATTCACGGCCCGGAAGGCTTCCTTCGCGATTCGGGATGCCTGCGCGGGACCCAAAGCCGCGCGCACGTCCATGGGCGGGATGACGTCGGCGCTGGACCCCACGGCAAAGACCCCCGCCGCCGCGTTGTTCACGTGGGCCACGAGCTCGCGCCCAATGACCGGTACACCCTCGTAAGTTTCCTGAAACCGGACATGGCTCGCTCCGAAGCCATCCACCTCGGTACGCAGGAGTTTGAAGCCAACCCCGGGAAGGTCCAGGCCCAGCCGCTCCACCGCCTGAGGCAAGTAGGCGGACGCCGCGGCCTCCCCCGAAACCCTCGCGGCCTCCGGGTTGGTAACGCGGGCTTCGGCCTGACGCGGAATGGGGGCCGGACCCCTCAGGAAGCCCTGGGGAAGGGCCGCCAGCAGGATCGTGGAGCAAGCTAAGCATGCGATCACGACGGGTACGCGTTTGGTCATCGGTCTCTCCTCCCTAAGTGCCAAGTAAAGTTGCACACGCCTCTCCCTTCTGCAGTTCAAAGCAAGGGATGTGCCAAACTGGACTACCCGCTGCAATTGCGGGTCATTCTCACTTGGGCCCGGGACGGCCGAGTGTAAACCGTGTATCCACATCCCTTGCGAATCATGAGGATAACCGCAGATTTATCCTGAAGTGTCAGCGCATTCCAGGATCGAGAACCCGATTCCATGCCATCCGGAAACTGCGTTTACGATTGCGCTGCTCCCAGCTCCCAGCGCCGTGGAAGGTCCCTGGTCCGAGGTATGCTCGCAGTTCTAGAGTCCCTGGCCGCTGGCCTTCGGGCAGGTTCCCAGCGTGCTGGCGAGAGCGGGGATACCGCGTACATGCACCGGACACCCGCTTTGCGGGCCATGGAGGTTGCCCGGCCCGGGAACCACCCCGACGCGTCGCGCGGGGCGCTCCCCTTCGACCGGCGTCGTGCCTCTCGCTTTCCGCCGCAGGCGGAAAGCGGCGCCGCGCGGATTGGGCCTTGGGCAAGGAAGCCGAGGCGGCCGCGACGCAGGCCTACTGGACGTACGCCGAGGAGCGAGCCGCCGAAGGCTGACGCAGATCCAAGGTCCGAGACTCGCGGCGCACCCATGGAGGGGGAAGGGACTCGCCAGGCTGCTTCCATGGCCCGCTGCCCGCAGGGCAGCAAGGACGCGAGCGGCCGGCGCGGACGAGAGGCCTCCCGCGAAGGTCCCCTCCCATCCAGGCCTCTCGGAGGCGGCGACCCGAGCGGCCGGCAGCCTCGCGCAGCGAGGCGGGCCATAGGGGCCGCCCGGAAGAAGGAGCGAATGGTCACACTGTCGAAGGAGCCTGCCCTACGCGCCGGCGGCCTTGCGGATTCTTTCCACAGCTTGCCGGATCTTCCCCTCGTCCACCGCGAAGGAGATGCGGACGAAGCCCTCCTGCCCCAGCGCCGAGCCCGGGATGACCATCACCCCCGCCTTCCTCAGCAGGGCGGAGGCCAGCACATCCGTGCGCTCGATGCCCATCCTCCCCATCAGCTCCCTGGCGTCGGGAAAGACGTAGAAGGCCCCCTGGGGCTGGCAGAAGGGAAGCCCGGGGATCTGGGCCAGCCCGTCGCAGATCGCCTGCCGCCTGCGGGTGAACTGCTGCAGCACCGGGGCGAAGAGCTCCTCCTCGCGGCGTAGCGCCTCCAGCGCCCCGAACTGGGCGAAGGTGGTGGGCCCGTTCATGGAGTGCGACTGGATCTTTCCCGCGGCGGCGATGCCCTCCGCGGGACCGATGGCGTACCCGATCCGGTAGCCCGTCATGGAGAAGGTCTTGGAGAAGGAGCCCGCGATGAAGAACGGCCGGCGCGCCTCGGGGTCGAAGTGCGGCAGGGTGGCGTACTCCACCCCCGGGTAGACGTAGCGGTCGTAGCACTCGTCCATGATCACGAAGAGCCGGTTTTGATCGGCGATCTCCAGGAGCGAGGACAGGAGGGACCCCGAGAGGACGGCGCCCGTCGGGTTGCAGGGGGAGTTGAGGACGATGCCCCGCGTGGCGGGAGAGATCATGGCCCTCAGCTCGTCGGGGTCCGGCTGGAAGCCGTGCTCCATGCGGCAGGGGAGGAACTTCGGCGTCCCTCCCCACAGCTTCACGATCTCCGGCGTGGAGACGTAGTAGGGGGCCGGGATGATCACCTCGCCCCCCCCGTCCATGTGCGCGCCGATGATGTGGAAGAGCGCACCCTTGGCCCCGGCGGTGACCATGGCGTTGGCGGGGCCGTACTTCGCGCCGTAGCGCCGGTCGTACCGCTGGGCGACGGCCTCGCGCAGATCGGGGATGCCCATGGGGGGGCTGTAGTAGGTGTGGCCCTCGCGGAGCGCCCGCGCCGTGGCCTCCAGGATCGGCTCCGGCACGGGGAAGTCCGGCTGGCCGGGCCCCAGGTCGATGAAATCCGCCCCCTCCTTCCGCATCCGCTGGCCCTCCACGATGAGCTCCAGCAGACGGGAGGACTCCACCCTCCGCATGCGGTCGGCGATCATGGTTGCATTCGCTCCTTCAACAGGCGGGCCACGGGGGCGGGCACGAGCCCCTCCACCGGACCACCGAGGCGGGCCACCTCCCGGACGAGCCGGGACGAGAGGTAGGTGTACTCCTCGCGCGGCATGAGGAAGACCGTGTCCACCTCCGGGGCCAGCCGCCGGTTCATGAGGGCCATCTGGAATTCGTACTCGAAATCGCTCAGGGCTCGGATGCCCCGAAGGATGTGCCGCGCCCCCTTCGCCCGCACGTATTCCACGAGCAGCCCGTCGAAGGCGTCCACCTCCACGTTCGGAACCCCTTGGAGGCTCTCCCGGATGAGGGTGACCCGCTCCTCGATGCTGAAGAGGCACTGCTTCTCCGTGTTGCGCAGCACCGCCACCACCAGCCGGTCGAACATGGTCGCGGCCCGGTGGATGATGTCCAGGTGGCCGTTGGTGATGGGATCGAAGGAGCCGGGGCAGATGGCCGTCGAGGTCATGGCGC
>JAJYLT010000059.1 GCA_021787565.1 Acidobacteriota bacterium | reverse complement strand
CCACCAACCAACTTCGCTCTCTCGTGCTCATCCGTAGTGTCTCCTCCACGGTGGCTCCTTCCACCACCAGTTTGAGGGGACATTTCTATCGAGCCCAAGAGGGGACATTATCAAAGAGTCACGACACCACTATTTTATTTCCCTTGACTTCCGTGCGAACTCGTGCTACAGTTTCTTTTGCACACCTTAGCAAACTCGTTGTTACGGTGGATGTATCAGACCAAGGAGTGTCACGTGGTAAATGGAATCGTAAAGTGGTTCGACGACAAAAAGGGTTATGGGTTCATCACGGTCGAAGACGGCAAAGATGCCTTCGTCCATCACACCAACATTATGGGCGATGGGTTCAAGAGCCTCACCGAGGGCCAGAAGGTCACCCTCGAAGTGACGCCGGGGCCGAAGGGTCCCCAGGCGGAGCAGGTCCGGGTCGCCAACGACTGACCTGCGACTCAGCGCTGTTCGAATCAGAGGGGCCTCCGGGCCCCTTTTTTCGTGGCCATCTCGCCTGCTCTCGTCACTCAATCTGGAAGAACCCGCCCTATTGATCAGGAGTCAGGGAAAGTACTACCCCATGCAGATGGACCGGGACATCCAGTCCACGCGCGAGAGCTACGCCTCGCACAAGCCCGACGCCTTCACCGGGTACGACCCGCCCAAGGAGACGAGGTACTCCTGGGGATGGGGCGTCACCCAGCGGAGGCTGAACCACTGGGTGGGCGCGGGCACGAGGCCCGACTACATCGACTACCAGGCCCATTACATCGGCCTGATCATGAGCGATACCCCGCTCAAGCAGTTCAAGCTCGACGTCTTTGGGGCGAAGAGCAGCGAGGAGGCCGATCAGTGGGCCAAGCGGTGCGCCGACAAGATCGAGGGGACCGCCACCTCTGACATCCAGTAAGGAAGGGGAGGCCCCGGCCTCCGATCTATACAGAGCGGCATAAGTGAAGGCGCATGAGGTGGTGGGGCTTGGGGAGTATGCCGCTCTGTATTCGCGGGGAAGGCCCCACCCCTTGCGAGTGCGGCCCTGCGGGCCGCGCAAGGGCTGAGCCCTCCCTACCCGTCCGCCCTCATCTCCAGCGAGATCTTCTGGCGCTCGAAGACGGCCTTGAGGCCGATCTTGTCGGAGCTCTTGACGTAGGCCTCCTCGGGGGTGATGAGGCCGCGCTTGACGAGGTCAACGAGCGAGTCGTTCATGGTCACGTTGCCGGCGGCCCGCTGGGTCTGCATGAGCGAGGCGATCTGGAAGGTCTTGCCCTCGCGGATGAGGTTGGCGATGGCGCTGCTCACGAGCAGGATCTCGTAGGCCGCCACCCGTCCGCCGCCGATCTTCTTGCAGAGTGTCTGGGAGATGACCCCCTTGAGCGTCTCCGAGAGCATGACGCGGATCTGGGACTGGCGGTCGGCCGGGAACTGGTCGATGATCCGGTCCACCGTGGAGGCCGCCGTGCTGGTGTGGAGGGTGCCGAAGACGAGGTGGCCCGTCTCCGCCGTCTCGATGGCGATGGCCACCGTCTCCAGGTCTCGCATCTCGCCCACGAGCACGATGTCCGGGTCCTCCCGGAGGGTGGCCCGCAGGGCGCGCTTGAAGCTCTGCGTGTGCGTCCCGACCTCCCGCTGGTTGATGAGGCATCGCTTGTTCTTGTGCACGAACTCCACCGGGTCCTCGATGGTGACGATGTGGTCGGTGCGGTTCCGGTTGACGTAGTCCACGAGCGAGGCCAGCGTGGTGGACTTGCCCGAGCCCGTCGGACCCGTCACCACGACGAAGCCCTTGCTGAGCCAGCAGAGGTCCACCACCTCCTTGGAGAGGCCCAGATGCTCGACGGACCAGATCTCGGTGGGGATCTGCCGGAAGACGCCGCCCATGCCGAAGCGGTCCCTGAAGAGGTTGCACCGGAAGCGCGCGAGCCCCTCCATGTGGTAGGCGAAGTCCGTGTCGCGGGTCTCCTCGTACTCCTTGAGGTTCTTCTCGGGGCAGATGGCCAGCAGCAACCCGGTCATCTGCTCGGGGGTGATGACGGGGTGGTCGGTCCTCACGATCTCTCCGCTGATCCTCAGGATGGGCGGCTCGCCCGTCGTGAGGTGGAGGTCGGAGGCTCCCCGGCCCACCATCTCCACGAAAAGAGCCTCGATCGGGCGGCTGGGATCGGTGGCAAAGCTGGCGGCCGAGGGTTCGGCCGCGGACGCTGTCTGGGCAGGAGGCGCGGGGGCCGTCTGAGCCGGAGGTGAGGGTGGCCGCGAGCTCGGCGGAGGGGCGGGGGCGGCCGGAGGAGGTGGGGCTGGCTGGGCGGGCTCCTCGGGCGTCACGCGCGCGATGAGCGCGCCGCCTGGAAAGGCCACCTGAACGAGGAAGCCTCGGTAGAGGAAGCGGCACACGCTCCCCGTATCCAGGAGTGCCTGCTCGGCCGGGCCGGCCATCTCCTTGAGGTAGGCCAGGAGCTGGGGCTCGGCGAGGGGGGCCTTGAGCACGGGCACCGTGCCCCCCTCCAGGACGAAGTGCGGGATCTCTCCTGATTGCAGCTCCAGGGACTGCGCTCCGCGCGCCGCCATCGCCTCCAGGATCTTGTCGAAGGCCGCCATGCTACTCCTCCACCACTTCGATGGCCGTGACCCATCTCAGGTTGACCAGAAAGAGCCCCGATTCCGTCTCCAGGGGGAGGAACCCGGTCTCTCGGTTGACCACGTCCGAGACCCGTTGCTCACCCTCCGGCGCGATGGCGTACAGGGTCCCCACCAGCGGGTCGCCCTCCGCGAAGCGGCATCGGATCCGGTGGGTGCGGGCGCCCAGCCTCTCCTCGTAGAAGTACCACTCCACCTCGGCGGGCTCCTCCACCAGCACCCAGCGCACCGCGTCCTTTCGGAGCAGGACGAGGCCGTTGCCCTCCTCCAGCACGGGCACGAAGGGCTCGGGGCTTCCCAGGAGGTCGCTGGCGGTCTCCCGGCCGCGGTGGGTTGGGGCCGAGGGCGAGAGAAAGAGGACGCGCTCCACGACGCCGGACGCGCCGAGATCCAGACGGACCCTGGCGCGCTCCTTGGGCACCTTGTAGTCGCTCATGGCCTCTCCTTACGCCTCCACCGTACACCATGCGGGGGCGGGCGGTCGAGACCGCCTGGGACCCAAATTCCGCGATGGAATTTGGCGCGTAGGAGCGCCGCCCCCGGCGCGATGGGCCGTTCACGGGAACCGTATCGTCTCAGCGGGTTCCCCCGGATCGCGGCGAGGCGCCGCTCCTACAGAGGGGTTCCGCCTCCATCGCGGAATTTCGGGGGAGACTCCCATGGAGATTCGTGAGCAGACGAGGGTGCTGCGCGGACGAGGCAGCCTTCCGCCACAGCCCTGGGCGCTCGGGGCGGTGTCGAAGAATTATCGCCTAGCCGCCCTCTCTACCGCCCCCTCATCCCTCGGCGGCCACGGCGGCCTGCGCTGCCGCCTGCCTCTTGGCCTCCCGCGCGCGCCTCAGCATGAGGAGCGCCAGCACCCACGAGACCGCCACCACCACGGCGGCCGTGAGATAGGGCGCCGGGATGCCGATGCTCTCGAAGGCGTAGACGCCCCAGAACGGCCCCGAGATGCGGGCCAGGGAGGACATGGACTGGTAGAGGCCCAGAACCCCTCCCTGTTCGTCGGCCGAGGAGAGCCTGGAGACCAGCGAGGAGAGGGTGGGCTGCACGAGCCCGGCGCCCAGGGCCAGGGGAACGAGGCACACCATGAGGACGGGCACTGATTGCGCCACGAGCATGAGGAGGTAGGAGGGGATCAGGATCAGCGTGCCCGCCACCACCAGGCGCCGCTCGCCGAAGGCCTTCGTCAGCCTTCCGATCAGGCCGCCTTGCACCACGGCCGCCAGCAAGCCGATGAATACGAAGAGGTAGGTGACGTGCGTGACGCTCAGGTCCAGCCGATGGTTCAAGAAGAGCGCGAAGGTGGACTCGAAGTTCGCGAACGCAAAGGTGGAGAGGAAGAAGATCAGGAGCACCAGCCCGATCTGCGGGTGGCTCAGGGCATCGCGCAGGGCCTTGGTGGAAAACCAGCCGCGCTTGGGCAGGGAGGCGCGGCCGTCCCTCCTGTCCAAGGTCCACGTTTCGGGCAGCCAGAAGAGCGCCACGAGCAGCGCCGTGAAGGAGAGCCCCGCCGCGAAGAATCCGGGCCATTGCGCTCCGAAGTGGACCGCCAGTCCTCCGATGGCCGGCCCCAGGATGAACCCGAGGCCGAAAGCCGCCCCCACCAGCCCCATGCCCTGGGCCCGCTTCTCCGGCGGCGTCATATCCGCTATGACCGCCTGCGCCGTGGAGACGTTGGCCCCCATGGCGCCCGCCACGATGCGCGAGAGGAAGAGGAGCACGAGCGAGTTCTGGAGCCCGAAGAGGAGGTACCCCAGGACCGACCCGACGAGGGAGAGGAGCAGGATGGGCCGCCGGCCGAAACGGTCCGAAAGCCTGCCCAGCACCGGGGCGAAGAGAAACTGCATGAGCGAATAGATGGCCATGAGCAGGCCGAACATGGCCGGGCTGGGGTGGTACCTCTGGCCGTAGAGCGGCAGCAGCGGAATCACGATGCCGAACCCCATCAGGTCGATGAAGACCACGAGGAAGACGATCAGGAGGGTGGGCTTTTTCAAGGGTTCAGTCTCCTAGGATGAGGGGTTTGGCAAGACCACGCGAGCGCCGGGGTGCGCTCACGGGGCTTCGAGAGGGACGAGGCTGAAGCGCCCCACGTCCACGAGGCCCTTGTCCGTGAGCTTGAGGCTCGGGATCACCGGAAGGGCGATGAAGGCCAGGGTCATGAAGGGGGCGGGGAGCGGGCAGCCGCATTCGCGCGCCGCCTCGTGGATCTGCTGGAGGGAGTGGGCCACCTCGACCGCCCCGGCGGTGGACATGAGGCCCGCCACGGGCAGGGAGAGGGTGGCCAGCGCGCGCCCCTCGCGGACCACCGCGAAGCCGCCGCCCATGGCGGCCACGACGCTCGCGGCGTGCGCCATCTCGCGCGGCGAAACCCCGACCGTCACGCAGTTGTGGCTATCGTGGCTCACCGTGCTGGCGAAGGCCCCCGCCTTCAGGCCGAAGCCGGAAACGAAGCCGAGCCCCACGTTGCCGGTGCCGCGGTGGCGCTCGATCACGGCGGCGAATTGGAGCGGCTTGCAGGCCCCCGCATCCGACGCGTCACCCGTCTCGCTCCTCGTGGTGATCTGCGCCGGTTCCACGCCGATGACCCTCACGCGGCCGGAGGTGGGGAAGCGGCCCAGCCGCTCTTCGAGGCCGGCCGGAAGGTGGACCGAGGAGAGGGTTCCGGCGGCGTCCTTCCGGACGATGGGGGCCAGCAGGCGGCCCTCCTCGGCCACCTTGAGCCCACCGTGGTAGACCGAGAGGACCTCGAAATCCCGCAGATCCCGCAGGATCACCAGGTCGGCGCGGAAACCGGGTCCGATGCCGCCGCGGTCCCTGAAGCCGTACAGGGCGGCGGGGTTGAGCGTGACGGCGCGCAGGGCCCAGAGCGGGTCCAGCCCAGCCTTCACGGCCACGCGGAGGGCGTGGTCCAGGTGCCCCTCGCGCACCAGGTCGTCGGGATGTCGGTCATCGGAGGCGATGCAGACCCGGTGGAGGTTGCCGGCCGTGACCGCGGGGGCCAGGGAGGCTAGGTTCTTTGCCGCGGAGCCCTCGCGCATGAGCACCCACATGCCCCTCCTGAGCTTGGCGAGGGCCTCCTCGGCGCTCCCGCACTCGTGGTCCGTCAGGATCGCCGCGTTCAGGTAGGCATCCAGGTCGCGCCCCCGCAGGCCGGGAGAGTGGCCGTCCACGATGAGGCCCCGGCGCTGGGCCGCGAGCACCTTGCCGAGAACCTCGGGGACCCCGTAGATCACCCCGGGGAAGTTCATCATCTCCGAGAGGGCCACCACGTCCGGGTAGGCCCCCATGGCGCCGTCCAGGTCGGCCGCCTCCAGTAACGCGCCGGCCGTCTCCATGTGGGTCGCCGGCACGCAGGAGGGAAGGGTGAAGAAGAGGTCCACGGGAAGGCCCTCGGCCGCCCTCCTCATGTAGGCGTAGCCGTCGAGCCCCAGCACGTTCACGATCTCGTGCGGGTCGCTCACGGTGGCCCCGGTCCCGTGCGGCACCACCGCCTCGGCGAAGCCCTCCGGCGTGAGCATGGAGGATTCCACGTGGATGTGCGGGTCGGTGAAGGCCGGAGCCAGGTAGGCTCCGCCCAGGTCCACCACCTCCCGGGCCTCGCGCTCCCCGCCCCCGAGGGCGCACACCCTGCCCTCGGCCACCGACACCGTGATCTCCTGGATCTCTCCGGTGAAGGTGGAGACGACCCGGCCGTTGACGAAGAGGAGGTCGGCCGGCTCCTCGCCCCGGGCCACGCGAATCCTCTTCGAGAGAGACCCGATCCCCGCTTCCGCCGTCATCTGCTCCTCCCTGCCTCACAGTTCATGGAGAGGGGTTTCTCTTGGGAGCGCCGCCACGCTGCCGGCCGGAGGCCTACGCCTCGTTCTCCACCTCAATGAAGAACGCCTCGAGGCCCAACTCTCTTTCCAGGTGCGCGGCGAGCGCGCGGATGCCCACCCTCTCGGTGGCGTAGTGGCCGAGGGCCGCGAAGCCGAGGCCCTCCTCCCGGCAGAGGTAGGTGACCGGCTCGGAGGGCTCGCCCGTGACGTAAGCGTCCAGACCCTCCGCGACGGCCTGCTCCGCCTCCCGGGCGGCGCCGCCCGAGACGATGCCGACCGTCTCGACCTCGCCCCGCGGCGGGGGGATGGCCAGGGCCCTGTGCCCGTAATAGCCCTCCAGACGGGCCAGGAAGGCGTCCCACGGCTCGGGATTCGGCAGGAACCCTCGGACACCGATGGCCGAGCCCTTATAGTCGCAGAAGGGGGCGATCTCCCGGAGACCCAGCTCCCGCGCCGCGACGGCGTTGTTGCCCACCTCCGGGTGGGCGTCCAGGGGCAGGTGGTAGGCGAGGAGGTTGAGTTCGGCCTTGAAGAGCAGCCCCAGCCGCCGGCGGAGGAGCCCCGCGACGGGCCTGACGCCGTCCCCTTTCCAGAGGAGGCCGTGGTGGACCACGAGGGCGTCGGCACCTCCCTCCGCCGCCCGCTCGAAGGTCTCCGAGCAGGCGGAGACCGCGAAGGCCGCGCGGCGCACCTCCTCCCGCCCCTCCACCTGGAGCCCGTTCAAGGAGGCGTCATCGTAGAGGTCCACCCTGAGGTAGCTCGCCAGGTAATGTTCCAGTTCGGACCGCTTCATGCCCCCTCCCGTCGGATGTCCCGAAGGTCAATCATCCGGACTCGCCGCGCGGAGGAAGGCCTCGGCGGCCTGGATGTCCTCGGGTGAGTCCACGGCGCAGCCCGGCCACTGGACCCGGGCGGCCCGGATCACCACGCCCCTCTCCAGCGCCCGGAGCTGTTCGAGGCTCTCCGTGCGCTCGAGGGTTCCGCGGGGCCAGCTCGTGAAGGCCGCCAGGGACTCCTTCCGGAAGGCGTAGATGCCCACGTGCCGCCAGAGCGGAGCCGCCTCGAAGGCCACCTCCCGGCAGAAGGGCACGGGGCTGCGGGAGAAGTAGAGGCAGCGGCCCTCCTCGCCCAACGCCACCTTGACCACGTTGGGGTTGTCAAATTCCTCCCGGCTCCGGATCGGCGCCACGAGCGTGCCCATGGGCAATGAAGGATCCTGGGACATGAGCGCCAGCAGCGCTTCCAAGGCCGACGGATCGAGGGTGGGCTCGTCACCCTGGAGGTTGAGGACCACGTCGCACTCCATTTCCCTGACCGCGGCGTGGACCCGGTCGGAGCCCGTGGGACAGTCCACCGGGGTCATCACGGTCTCGCCCCCGAAGCGCTTCACCTCCCGGGCGATGCGCTCGTCGTCGGTGGCCACGACGAGCCTGTCCAGGCCCCGCGCCCGTGCAGCGCGCTCCCAGACCCACCGGATCATGGGCCGGCCGAGGATGGGGGCCAGGGGTTTTCCCGGAAACCGCGTGGAACCATAGCGTGCCGGGATGACGGCGACGGTGCGCATGAATCCTCCTGAATTTTATTGTACCAAAGCGACCGGGAGCAGACCACGAACGGGGATGGCCCTCATGCCGCGACGCCATGTGCCTCTGGCCTCCCGCGAGATTCCGAGATTCCGAGATGAGGTGATGAGGAGATGAGGTGATTCGGAGAAGAGCCGGAAGGCCGGGCTGTGGGTCTTTTCTGTCCCCTGTCCCTTGCTCGCCCCCCTTCGCCAGCCCGGCTACGGCTTTCATGGAGGGCTCGGGCCCCGCGGTGGCCCGAGCCCCCCGATTCCGCGATAGCGGCTCAACGCCTGCGTAGGAGCGGCGCCTCGCCGCGAACCGGGTGACCCTGCGACCAGGATGCGGTGCCCGCGTACGGTCCGTCGCGCCGGGGGCGGCGCTCCTACGAGTGCAATTCCATCGCGGAATTTGGGAGCCCTCCTTCCCTTGACAGGACGGCTCATCCGCGTAGAATTTCAGGAGGTAAGGTCACCCGGCTGCCCGCGGGCGGCGGTCGCGGAAGACGCTGACGGGGCCGGTACCCGCCTTCGAAGGAGGCTGTAGCGATGAGGGGGAAGTTCTGGGGAGGCTGGGCCCTGGCCGTGGTCGTTTTGGCGGCCGTCGGTTGCTCCAAACCGACGAAGGTCGAGGTCAGGCCGGACCACGTCATTCTCCGCGAGGCTGGCGGCAGGAAAAATCTCCTGGTCACGGTTCTGGATCAGAAGGGCCGCCCCATGGACAAGGCCAAGGTCACCTTCGCCAGCTCGGCCCCCGACGTGGCCGAGGTGGATGCATCCGGAATCGTCAAGGCCAAGAGTTCCGGAAAGGCGATCATCAGCGCCAGTTGCGGCAAAGCCGCTGGGGCCGCCCAGGTGGACGTGAAGATCGTCTCCTCCGTCAAGCTGGCCCTTCCGGATTCGGGCTCCGTCGGACCCGCCAACACCGTGGTCCCCCTCGTGGTCTCGGGCAAGAATGACCAGGGGGAGCAGGCGGACCTCGACGGGATCGTCTTCAGCTCCTCGGTTCCCCAAGTGGCCGCGGTGGACGGCAAGGGCGACTTGACGCTCCTCTCCACGGGTGACACGGTGATCACGGCCACCATCGGGAAGGCCACGGCGACCCTCCCGGTGAAGGTGGAAATCGAAGTGCCGGCGGCGGTCAAGGTGGACAAGTCCACGCAGGAGGTGCGCCTGGGCGAGCCATCTCCCCTTGATTTTACGGTCCTCTCGGACCTCGGCCGGCCCATGACGTCGGCCCCCCTCACCTGCACCTCGTCCAACGAGAAGGTTCTGCAAGTGGACGCAAAAGGCACGGCCACGGGCGTGGGCAGGGGGACGGCGGTGGTGACGATCGCCGCCGGGACGGCCAAAAACACCATCAGGGTGGTGGTCCGCTAGCTTCGTTCACCACGGTGCTCACAGCTCAGCCAGGGACCACCAGCGTTTCCGCCGGCGAGGCCGCCGAATGCAAGGTGTGGCTCTGGTTCCAACCACGCGTTTCTGGGACCACCCAAGGAGGCCGCTTTGCGAATCGGCATCAACGGACTCGGAAGGATCGGACGGGGGTTCCTAAAGACCATCTGGGAAGACCCTCGGCTTCAGGTCACCGCGCTGAACGACGTGGCCGAGGGAGCGGTCCTGGCCCACCTCCTGCGCCACGACTCCTACTACGGCCCATGGGACACCCCGGTGACGGCGGTCCCCGAGGGGATCTCCGTCGGGGGGCGCACGATGCCGCTCTACCACTGCGCCTCGCCCAGCGACATCCCTTGGGAGGAGTGGGGGGTCGAGTGGGTCGTGGAGGCCACCGGCAAGTTCAAGAGTCGCCGGGCGCTGGAAGGGCACCGCTGCAACGTCCTGCTCACGGCGTCGAGCCAGGAGGCCGACCGGCAGGTCGTCTTCGGCGTGAATCACGAATCGATCCTGCCCGGAGAGCTCCTCCTGTCGGCCACCTCGTGCACCACCCATTGCGTGGTCCCACCCCTGTGGGTGCTCCACGAACGGTTCGGGGCCCGTTCGGTGCTCTTCAACACGGTCCATTGCTACAACGTGGGTCAGACCCTGGTCGACGCGCCCCAAAAGGACCTGCGGCGGGCGCGGGCGGGCGCCCTGAACATCATCCCCACCACGACAAGCGCCTCGCTGGCCCTTGAGGCCGTCCTGCCCGAACTCAAGGGCAGGATCCGCGGGATGGCGGTGCGCGTTCCGGCCCCCGCCGTTTCACTCACGGAGATCACCCTCCAGGTGGAGCGGACGGCGAGCCCCGAGGCCGTGACCGACTGCCTCCAAGAGGCGGCAGACGGAGGCCTCAAGGGCATTCTCGCCCTCTCCCGGGAGGAGCTGGTATCCCAGGATTTCCTGGCGAGCACGGCCTCTTCGACGGTGGACCTTCCCCTGTTGCAGGTCCAGGAGGATCTCGTCAGGCTCATCGCCTGGTACGACAACGAATGGGGGTACGTCCACCGGCTGGTGGACCTGCTGGCCTACCTCGAGGGGAGGCAAACGTGAACAGGTACCTGTCGGTGCGCGACCTGCCCGTGACGGACAGGAAGATCCTGGTGCGGGTGGATCTGAACGTCCCCATCCGCGAGGGGCAGATCCAGGACGAGACGCGGATCACCTCCGTCCTCCCAACCCTGACCTCCATCCTGGATCGGGGCGGGGCGGTCATCGCCTGTTCCCATCTGGGGCGCCCCAAGGGAGCGGTGGTGCCGGCCCTCTCGCTGGGCCCCGTGGCCCGGCTGCTGGCGGAGCTCATGCCCGAAAGGGCGGTGCTCGCGGCCCGAGACGTCGTGGGGCCCGACGCCAGGGCGAAGGCCGCGGGACTCAAACCGGGCCATCTGCTCCTGCTGGAGAACGTGCGCTTCGAACCCGGCGAGACGAAGGGAGATGCGGTCTTCGCGGAGGCCCTCCGATCCCTCGCCGATCTTTACGTGAATGACGCTTTCGGCTCGTGCCACCGCGCGCACGTCTCCGTCCACGGCGTAGCCAAGCTCTTTCCCCAGGCGGCGGCGGGGCTGCTGCTGGAGAGGGAGCTCGAGTACCTCGAAGGGCGGCTGAATGATCCGGAGCGGCCCTACGCCGCCTTCCTGGGAGGGGCCAAGGTCTCGGACAAGGTCCCCATCCTGGAGCGGCTCCTCGACCGGGTGGACTCCCTCTGCGTGGGCGGCGCCATGGCACTGAACTTTCTCGCCGCTCAGGGGCATCCCGTGGGAAGAAGCCTCGTCGAGCCCGATCTGGCCCCCGTCTGCGAGGCCATCCTCGCCAGAGCCGGAGAGAAAAGGATCGCTCTGCTCCTCCCCGTGGACCACGTGGCCGCCGCCGCCTTGGAGGCGGAGGAGGCCGAGGTGGTGGACGCGGATGCCTTGCCCGAAGGGTTGGCCGCCTTCGACATCGGCCCGCGGACCATCCGGCGATTCAGCGACGTCGCGCTCGCCAGCCGGACCCTCTTCTGGAACGGCCCCATGGGGGTCTTCGAGCGTCCCCTCTTCTCCGCAGGAACCCTCGAACTGGCCAAGGCGGTCGCCGCATCCGAGGGAGTGAGCGTGATCGGAGGAGGAGACTCGGTCTCGGCCGTGCACGCGGCCGGCGTGGCCTCCTCCATCGACCACATCTCCACGGGAGGCGGTGCCTCCCTGGCGCTCGTGGCCGGGGAAAAACTCCCCGGCCTGGAATTTCTTTCCCGCCTCTGAACGTCCATCGCCCTGGACACCTGTCCGCTCAAACGAACAGGGGGCCCTTTCGGGCCCCCTTCTCGTGTTTGGCCTTTAACTAGATAATCACCCTGTCGAATCTAGACAGGGAAGCGCCAGGGGTGTTTTGGGGCTTGACTTCGGTCGTGGGTTGCCCTATCTTGTGGTCTAGTCATATGACTAGAGA